>JADZGE010000043.1 GCA_020854035.1 Burkholderiales bacterium
GGACTTCTGGACTCCCCGACCAAGGTGCCTTGGTGGCACAATCACACGCTGCGCATGAGCGCTTAGAAACGACCGAAAACCGATTACGTGTTAGGTGAACTCGGTCGCGTGGAAATCGAGGCTAGCGGCGGGCGCGGCCGGCGGCGAGCAGGCGGGTCAATTCCTGGATGCGCTTCACTTTCTCGAGGTTCATCACCATGTCCACGATCGCGACGGCGTTCGGCTTCGGCAGCCGGCCCCGGGCGGCGCACTCGAGGAACTTGGCGGCAAGCTCCGCATCGCTCATCGGATGGGACGGGCTGCCCTTCCCGAAGTCGGCGCGGCCGCCCACGGTCCTGCCGTCGTCAAGCTCGATGTCGATGATGGTGGTCATCTTCTCGTAGCCGGCGGCCTCGGCCTCGGGATGCACGCCGAACTCGATGCGCTCGATCATCCGGCGCACGTCGGGGCGCCGGAGCACCGCGTCGGTGAACTGCGCGAGCCCGGCCTTGCGTTCGAGAAGGAGAATCGCCATGCAGAACTCCATGCTGAACTTGGCCTGGAGTTCGTTCGCGGGCCGATGGTGGATCAACGCGTTCGGCATGTGCCGGTTGGTGCCGACGCGCACCCTGAGGACGGAGCGCGGCCGGATGTCGTGCGTCCGGATGAGGTCGAGCATCAGACTCATGCCGGGATGCGTGAGCGAGCCGGAGGGGTGAGGCTTGATCGATACGCCCGGAAACTGGAAAGTCCACGGGTTGCCGAGCCTGCCCTCGATCGCCGCGGGGTCGTAGCCGCCGCCCGCGGCCCTGAAGAAGCCGCGCGCTGCCTCGAGCACGACGGGCGTCGCCGTCCAGCCGCGCTTCGCGAACTCCGCCGCCACGATGCCGCTTTCGGCGGAACGGCCGGCGTGGAAGGGCTTGGTCATGGTGCCGAAGTTCTCGCGTAGGCCCGCTGACTGGCTCGCGGCGATGCCGAGCGCGCGACGGGTCGCGTCCACGTCGAGCCCCATCAGGCGCGCGGCTCCGGCCGCCGCCGCGAAGGTGCCCATCGTCGCCGTGGAATGAAAGCCGTGATCGTAGTGCCGCGGGTCGATCGCTTCGCAGACCTTGGTCTCGACCTCGACGGCCGCCTGATAAGCGGTCAGCACGTCGCGCCCCGAGCGATTCGCGGTTTCACCGATCGCGAGTACCGGCGGCAGCGCCGGCGCGGTGGGGTGGGTGAGCAGCCCGTAGACGCGATCCTTCGCGACCGCGAGCTGGGTATCGTCGTAGTCGTCCGCGTGGATCGCGACGCCGTTCGCGAACGCGGCGAAGCGTGCCGGCGCCTTGAGCGCCGTGCCGATCACGGTCGCCCCCCTGTCGGTCGGCACCCCGAGCGACTTGAGGTAGCCGCGCACGATGCGCCCGGAGCGCGCCGCGTTGCCCGCCAGCGCGAGTCCGATACCGTCGAGTATCGAGCGCTTGCCGAGGCGGTCGACTTCGGCCGGAATCCGGGACGGCCGCAGGCCGGTGACGAAGCGGGCGACGTACCCGGTGAGGGACGATCCGGTCACGGCTTCTGTGGCGTGCTGATGTGCGCGAGAAACTCCACCATCAAAGCCTGTTGCCGCGCGAGGGATTTGCCCCAGTCCGCGGCGCCGAGGTAGTTATCCTCGAAATTGTTCCGCTTGGCGAAATCCTTCCACGCCGCGCTGTCGTAGGCGCGCTTCAGGGCCGCTTCCATCGCGGCGAGGGCCTCCTTCGGGACGCCGGCGGGCATGACGAAGCCGCGCCCGGTACCGATCACGATGTTGTAGCCGAGTTCCTTCAGCGTCGGCGCATCGGGCACGGCGGGCAGGCGCTTCTCACCGGTCACCGCGAGGACACGGAGCTTCTTTCCCTCGACGAGCCCCAGCATCTCGCTCAGATTCTCCGGCGTGAACTGCGTGTGCCCGCCGGCGACCGCGGTGGTCGCCTCGCTGCCGCTCTTGAACGAGACGAAGCGGAACTTCGCTCCCGTCTCCTTCTCGAGGACGTACAGGAACAGCCGCGCGGTGCCGGTCGCGGAGGTGATGCTGGCGATCACGGAGTTGGGTTCCTTGCGCCCGATGTCGATCAGGTCCCTCGCGGTCCTGAACTTCGACTCGGCGCCGACCGCGATCACCTGCGGATCGACGGCGAACGAAGCGAGCGGGGTGAAGTGCTCGAGCCCGAGGTCGAGTTCCTTGCGCACGGTGGCGGTGAGGAACGAGCCGGTGGCCATGGTCAGCACGACGTGCGGGTCGCCGCGCCGCGACTTGACGTGATTGAAGGCGATCGCACCGCTGCCGCCCGGCCGGTTCGACACGATGATGGGCTGGGTGAACGCTTTTTCCTTGATGAGTATCTCCGTCACGGTGCGCGCGAAGAGATCGGTCCCGCCGCCGGGGCTGGTGTGGACGTTGAACTCGATCGGCCTCGAGGGAAAGGACTGGGCGTGCAGGGCGCCCGCCAGCAATGCCGCCGTGAGGGCGGCAACGCCGGCCATGCGCTTGCGGGGACGAGCGGCAACTTCGCGATCCATGGGAGCCTCCGGTTTGTGAACGGGCCGCGGACCCGGCGGGACGCATGGATTATACCGGCGGGCGCGACGCGATGAGGTACAGTAGCGCGGTGGCCGAAAGGGTGCGCGAGCGCGAAGGAGGGACGATGAACGACGGCATGGGCGGCGGGGCGGTGCGCACCCCGGGCGCCGCGGGCAGGGCGTTGCACCCGGTGCTGGTCACCCTGAGCGAATACATGGGCGCGGCGGCGCGCCGCGCGCTCCCGCCCGAGGTCGTGCGCGAGACCAAACACCACATACTGGATACCGTGGCGGCGATGGTGTCGGGGGCCGCGCTCACGCCAGGCCGGCACGCGCTTGCATTCGCGAGAGCCTACGGCGGCGCCCCGGTCGCAACCGTCGTTGCCTCCGACATGGTGATCGGCCCGATCGAGGCGGCGATGGTGAACGGCGTTCTCGCCAACGCCGATGAAACCGACGACAACTACAGCACCGGCGGAGCGCATCCCGGCTGCGCGGTGGTGCCGGCGGCGCTCGCCATGGGCGAGCGCCTCGGGATCGACGGCGCGCGCTTCGTCCGCGCGGTCGCGCTCGGCTACGACGTCGGGCTGCGTGCGTTCAAGCTCGTCGCGAGGGGCGGGATCCTGAGCGAGACGCACAACGTCGTCGGCACGTTCGGCGCCGCCGCGGCGTGCGGCGCCATCGCCGGCCTCGACGCGCGGCGGATGCGCACGCTCATCGACTACGCGGCGCAGCAGGCCGGCGCCGGCATCGGCGCATGGCGCCAGGACACCGAGCACGTCGAGAAATCGTTCCTGTTCGGCGGCATGGGAGCGCGCAACGGGGTGACGGCGGCGATGCTGGTCGAGGCGGGCTGGACCGGCGTGGACGACGTATTCTCGGGGCCGGGCAACCTCCTCCGGTCCTACGCCCCCGCGGTGAACCCGGCGATGCTGGTCGATCGGCTGGGCGAGGAGTTCGAGGTGCGCAACACGATCATCAAGAAATGGAGCACGGGCGGCCCGATACAGTCTGCGCTGGAAGCGCTCCGGCTGATCCGTCAGCGCCGGCCGTTCGCGGCGGACGAAGTCCGCGCGGTCACCGTGCGCGTGGCGACCAGCGCCGCGGACAAGATCGACGACAGCGCGATGGCGAACCTCTCGATGCAGTACCTGATCGCCGTCATGCTGCTCGAGGGCGCGCTCGGGTTCCAGGCTGCGCACGACGACGCGCGCATGAACGACCCGGACGTGGTTCGCCAGAGGGCGAAGGTCCGCGTGATCGCCGACGAGCGCCTCGAGCGGCTGCTGCCGCGCCGCGTCGCCGAGGTCGAGATCGCCTTCACCGACGGCGCGCTCGAAACGGAGCGCAACGAAACGGTGCGTGGCAGTCCCGGCAATCCCATGACGACCGAGGAGGTCGCCGCGAAAGCGCGCGATCTGATCGAACCCGTGTTCGGCTCCGGCAGGACGGAGCGGCTCGTCGAGCGGATGCTCGCGCTCGACGCGGTGACGAACGTCGGCGAGTTGCGACACCTGCTGCAGCGTTGCTGACCGGGCGCGCGCGGCGAGGCGCACGGGAACGCGTTGCGGCGCGCGGCCCGGCGGCCGCCGGGCCGTGAACCGGCCGCCGTTACCTCGCCAGCCCGATCTCCATCAGGAACGCCTTCGCGTCCGCGTTGTCCCGCTCCAGGAATTTCATCGTGTCCGAGTGGCCCATGATGAGGTGCCGCCAGTAGTTCTCCGCGAGTTCCTTCTTCCATTCCGGTGCCTCGGTCGCCTTGCGCAGCGTCTGCTCCCAGTAGGAGAGCTGTGCCGGCGTCATGTCGCGCGGGCCCACGAAGATGCGCCACTGCGAGACTTCCGCGTTGGCGCCCTGCTCTTTCCACGTGGGCACGTCCGCGAGCACCCCGCCCAGGCGCCGCGGGGAGGTCACCGCGATCATGCGCACCTGTTTGTTGCGCACGAGCTGGGCGCCGAAGGCGACGGAGAGCGGCACGACGTCGATATGCCCGCCGAGGAGCGCCGTGCTGGCGGCGCCGCCGGAGGGGAATATGACGTTCTTCATTTTCCTGATGTCGAACCCCGCCGCCTTCAGCGCCGCGGCGGCGCCCTGATGGTTCGGTCCGCCGAGGCTCGTGGCAATGCCGTACGACACCGCGGACGGATCCCGCTTCATGAACGCAATCAAATCCCTGCCGGTGCGGATCGGTGAAACCGGCTTGACGTTCACCGAGATGAACTCGGTGAATAGGTGCACGGCCGGGGTGAGCGTGAGGTAGCTCGGCCCGTGGCCCGCGATGTTGTTGGTGAGCAGCGAGCGCGAGCCCATGACGAGGTAGTGGCCGTCGCCGGGATGCTGGTTCGCGTAGTTGTACGCGACCGCGCCGCCGCCGCCAGGCCGGTTGACGACATTCACCGGCGTGGGTACGTGGTTGCCCAGAATCTTCACGAAGATCCGCAGTATCCGGTCGGAGCCGCCGCCCGGGGCATTGGTGGCGATGAGTTCGACCGGCCTCGTGGGTTTCCAGTCCTGCGCGGGAGCGCCGGACGAAATTACGGCGCTTGTCGCACCGGCCGCGGCCAGCGCGGCGAGCCGGGCATGGCGCCGTCCGTGCCCGGAGTTTCCACCGACTGTGTTCAAGTTCTCCTCCTGTCGCGCTCCGTTGTTGTCAACGGGAGACTAGCCTTAACCGGCGGCGGAGGAAAGGCCGGCGGAAACGGGGGTAGAATCGAACTCGCGGCGCGCACGGCGACGCGGCGGCGGGCCGTTCGCGCGTTTCCACACGCTCCTTGCGGAGACCCCCATGGAAGTCACCCGGGCACTGGCTCGCTTCATCGTCGGGCATGATCGGCGCGAGCTGCCGGAGAGCGTCCGGCACGAGGCCGCGCGCTCGTTCCTCAACTGGATGGGCTGTGCCGTGGGTGCGTGCCGGCACGAGACGGTGGAGCGCGCGCTCGCCGCGCTCGCCGAATTTTCCGGGCCGGGGCACGCCACCGTGCTCGGGCGCGGCGAGCGCCTCGACGCGATGCTCGCGGCGCTCGTGAACGGCGCGAGCTCGCACGTTTTCGACTTCGACGACACGCATCTCAAGACCGTCATCCATCCGAGCGGCCCGGTCGCCTCCGCCATCCTGGCGCTCGCGGAGAAGATGCCCGTGAGGGGCGACGCGTTCCTGCACGCGTTCGTGCTCGGCGTGGAGGCCGAGTGCCGCATCGGCAATGCCGTCTACCCGGAGCACTACGACACGGGCTGGCACATCACGGCAACGGCCGGCGTGTTCGGGGCGGCGGCGGCGGCGGGGCGCCTGCTGGGGCTCTCCGAGCAGCAGATGGTGTGGGCGCTCGGCATCGCGGCGACGCAGTCCTCGGGCCTGCGCGAGATGTTCGGCACGATGGCGAAGCCCATGCATCCTGGCTTCGCGGCCCGAAACGGGATGCTCGCCGCGCTCCTCGCGGCGCGGGATTTCACCAGTTCGAACCGGGGAATCGAGGCCCCGCGTGGCTTCGCGCACGTGCTCTCCACCGCGTTCAAGCCGGGCGAGATCACCGCGCGGCTCGGCGAGACGTGGGAGATTTCGCTCAACACCTACAAGCCCTACGCCTGCGGCATCGTCGAGCACCCCGCGATCGACGGCTGTATCCAGTTGCGAAACGAGCACGGGCTGAAGCCGGCGGATGTCGAGTCGATCGCGCTCGGCGTCCATCCCCTCGCGCTGGAGCTGACCGGCAGGAAGGCGCCGCGGACCGGGCTGGAGGGCAAGTTCAGCGTCTATCACTCCACCGCCGTGGCCGTCATCCACGGCGCCGCGGGCGAGGCGCAGTACGGCGACGCGCTCGTGCGCGACCCGGAAGTCATCGCGCTGCGCGAGCGCGTCAGCGCCGCGGTCGAGCCCGGCATACACGAGGACCAGGTCCGGATCAGGATGCAACTTCGCGACGGGCGAACGCTGGAACGGTTCGTCGAACATGCCGTGGGCAGCCTCGGCAAACCGATGAGCGATGCCGATCTCGAGGCGAAGTTCCGCGGACAGGTCGAGGGCATTCTCGCCCGGCCGCAGGCCGGCGCGCTCGCGCGGCTGTGCTGGGACATCGGCCGTCTCGAGGACGCGGGAGAGGTTGCGCGGGCATCGGTTCCGGCGCGAGCCGTCCGAAATCCGCGGCCGACGATCGCCGGTGAACGCCGATGAGCTCCACCGCGAATCGGCCGCGGAATTGCAGGAAGCGCGGCCACGAATGAGAAGGGCGTCCCGGTACGACCGGAACGCCCCTGGGAGCCGGGGGTCGTGGTGTCGCCGTTCCTGACTCCGTTCTCCGGGCCCTGACGGCGCAGTCTCGATCGGCGTCCATCGGCGGCTTCATTCAACTCCTACGCCGCGCGGCGCTCGCCTTTGCCCGTCCCGGCCTTCGCCTTCGCGATCAGGCCGGTTGCTTCCAGATCGGCGCGCATCTCCTTCTTCGCGTCTGCCGTCATCTCGGCGCACGGCACGCGCACCGGGCCGCCCACCATGCCGAGCAGCTCCATCCAGTACTTCTGCTCGGCGATCGCCATGCGGCCCGCGCCACCGTAGCCCGGCACCCACTTCGCCAGCACCGAGCGCAGCGGATTGAGGCTTTTCGCGAGCTCGATCGCCCGGTTCATGTCGCCGGCGACGGCCGCCTTGTAGTAGTCGTTGACCGGGGTGTAGCCCGGCACCTGGAAGAGGTGCGGGCAGTAGTTGAGGAGCCACCGGTCGCCGCAGACGCCGACGCTGTAGACGAACGGCGCTTCGTCGGCGACGCTCACCTCGATCTCGGCACCCACCGCGTCGCGCAGCGCCGTGGTCGGCTGGGGCTTCGATACGCCCTGCTTGAAGCCGCAAACGTTGGGCAGGGTCGCGAGCCGCTTCGCGAGTTTCGTCGAGATCGGGTAGGTCTGCTCCGTGTTGAACAGGATCACCCCGATATCCACGCGCTCGCAGACGAACCGGAAATAGTCGAACACCGCGTCATCGCTGCGCGCCGCGATGTAGGGGGTGAGAATGATGACGAAATCGATGCCGATCGACTGCGCGTGGCGCGCGAGTTCGACCGCTTCGTACGGATTCTGGTGGTGGCAGCCGGCGATGAGCGGGATGCGGCCCTTCGCCGTGGCGACGTTCAGGTCCATCACGCGCTTGCGCTCCTCGTTCGTCATCGCCCAGAACTCGCCGACGTTGCCGATGCAGTAGTGCCCCGCGAGTTCGAGCTTCGAGATGCAATGTTCGAGATTGGCGGCGTTGCCCGCTTCGTCGAGCCTGTCCTCCGGGGTGAATGCGGTGGGCAGCGCGGTCCACACGCCGTGCAGGAGCTTCTTCGCGTATTCCTTGGCTTCGTTCTTGCGGTATTTCATGGCGGGCCTCCGGTGCAGATGGGCGCGGATGAGCACAGCATAGCAAACGGGCGCCGCCACCGCCAATGCGCGCGGCGCGTGCCCGCGGTTCCAACAGCTGGACCGCTCGCCGCCGGGGTGCGAGGCCGCGGTCGAATCACGTATCATCCCGGGAGGCGGCGGGTCCGGCCGCCACGGGCGCACTCGGCGCCTCATGGAGGATACGCACATGGGACTCGCACGAGAGCTTGCGGAGCGCGTTTGCGCGCTCGCCTACGAGAGCTTTCCCCCGCAAGCGCATCAGTGGAGCAAGGTCGCCGTGCTCGACACGCTGGGCGTGGCGTTAGCCGGCGCGTCGGAAGACGCGCCACGCATCGTGGAAGCGGTGCTCGGCGCGCCAGCGGCCGCGGGACCCTGCCTGGTCCTCGGCGGCGCGCGCCGCGCCGCGGCGCTCGATGCCGCGCTCATAAACGGCACCGCCGCGCACGTGCTCGACTACGACAACACCGCGAGGAGCATGGGCGGTCACGTTTCCGCGGTGATGGTACCGGCGCTGCTCGCCGCGGCCGAGGCCCGGGGGCTCGCCGGGCGCGACCTGCTGCTCGCGCACGCCGCGGGCTACGAGGTCGGAGCGGCGATCGGGCGTTGCGTGAATCCCCGCCACTCGGTGAAGGGATGGCATCCGACCGCGACGCTCGGCGTATTCGCCGTCGCCGCGGGCGCGGCGCGGCTCCTCGGTCTCGACGTCGCGCGGACGGAAACGGCCCTCGCGCTCGCGACCTCGCTCGCCGCGGGCACGAAATCGAACTTCGGCACCATGACGAAACCGCTCCACGCCGGCCAGTGCGCGCGGGGCGGTCTCATGGCGGCGCTGCTCGCGGAGAAGGGATTCACGGCGAATCCCGCGGCCTTCGAGCACAAACAGGGATTCTTCCGGGTCTTCGGCGGCGCCGACCCGTACGACCCGTCGCGGGCGCTCGCGGGCTGGGGCGAGTGGGAGATCGTGGCGCCCGGGGCGAGCTACAAGCTCTACCCGTGCTGCTACAGCACGCACTCGGCGATCCAGGCGGCGCTGAACCTCGTGCGCCGTCACGGGCCGTTCGAGCCCGCGGCGCTCGCGCGGGTCGAGTCCCGCACGCACGAGCGCGCGCTGGCGCACACCGACCGGCCGAACCCGGAGAGCCCGCTCGCGGCGAAGTTCAGCGTGCAGTACTGCGTCTCGCGAGCGTTGCTCGAAGGCAGGGTCGTTCTCGAGCACTTCGAAGGCGAGGCGTGGCGCGACCCCACCGTGCAGGCGGTGCTGCGGCGGGTGAGCGCGACTGCCTACACGGGCAAGCTCCACGACGAGGACGATCCCTTCGACGCCGAGGTGACGGTCACGCTCGCCGACGGGCGCCGGCTCACCGAGAAGGTCGACCGCCCGCTTGGCCGCACCTCGGCGAACCCGATCGCACCCGGGCACATCAAGGCGAAGTTCGAGGATTGCGCGGCGCGCGTGCTGGCGCCGCAGGCGATCGCCGCGGTGTACCGCCACATCGAGTCGCTGGAGGATTCCGCCTCGGTGCGCGCGCTGACGCGCCTCATGGAAGCATCCGGGGGCTCCGCCGCCGCGGCGCGGGAGCCCGCGCTCGTGGCCGGTGCGTGCTCGTGAGCGCGCCCCGCTCGGATTCAATCCCGTTCGACGGCAACCAGGAAGGAAAACCGTGCAACAACAGTACGACGTGGTGGTGGTGGGCAAGGGCAACGCGGCGCTGTGCGCCGCGCTTTCGGCGCGCGACGCGGGCGTGACGGTCGCGATGCTGGAAGCGGCGCCCGTGGAGGAATCCGGCGGCAACAGCCGCTTCGCGGGCGGCGTCATGCGCTTCGCCTATTCCTCGGCCGAGGACCTGCAGAAGATAACGGACATCCCGGAGGACGAGGCGAAGAACACCGACTGGGACAGCAACACGGTCGAGGAATTCTACGAGGATCTCTACCGCGTGACCGCGTACCGCACGGATCCCAACCTCTCCGAGACGCTCATCACGAAGAGCCACGAGGGGATGGTGTGGCTGCGCGGCCAGGGCGCGAGCTTCGTGCCGAACTACGGCGCGCAGTCGGCGATCGTCAACGGCAAGAGGAAATTCTTCGGCCGCTTCCCGCTGACCGTGAACGGCGGCGGAGCGGGCCTGGTCGCCGATCTCACCCGGACGGCGGAGAAGAAGGGCGTCGCCATCTTCTACGAGACGCGCGCGATCTCGCTGATCTACGACGGCGAGCGCGTGCTCGGCGTGCGCGCCAAGAGGAAGGGCAAGCCGGTGCAGTTCGGCGCGAAGGCCGTGGTGCTCGCCTGCGGCGGGTTCGAGGCCAACCCGGAATGGCGCACGCGCTACCTCGGGCCGGGCTGGGAGCTAGCGAAGGTGCGCGGCACCCGGCACAACCTCGGCGAGGGGCTGAAGATGGCGCTCGAAATCGGGGCATGCCCCTACGGCAACTGGTCGGGCCGCCACGCCGTGTCGTGGGAGCGCCACGCGCCCGAGTTCGGCATCGTGGAGCGTTCGCACGAACCGTACCGGCACAGCTACCCGCTCTCCATCATGGTGAACGCCGAGGGCAGGCGCTTCGTGGACGAAGGCGCGGACTTCTACAACTACACCTACGCCAAGTACGGCGCCGAGGTGCTGCGCCAGCCGGGGCAGTTCGCCTACCAGGTGTTCGACGCCAAGGTGAAGCCGCTCCTCAAGCAGGAGTACGGCGGCAGGAACGTCACGCGCTTCACCGCGGACACGCTGGAGGAGCTCGCCGCGAAGCTCGAGGGCGTCGACGGCGCGGCGTTCCTGAAGACCGTTCGGGAATACAACGCCGCGGTGCGCGCCGAGGTGCCGTTCAACCACGCCGCGCGCGACGGCCGCTCCACGGTCGGCATCGATCCGCCCAAGTCGAACTGGGCGAACCGGCTCGACACGCCGCCCTACGAGGCCTACGGCGTCACCTGCGGCATCACCTTCACGTTCGGGGGCGTGCGCATCAGCCACGAGACCGGGCAGGTGCTCGATCTCGGCTACGACCCGATTCCCGGGCTCTACGCCGCGGGCGAGATGGTCGGCGGCATCTTCTACTTCAACTATCCCGCGGGCACGGGGCTCGTGTCGGGGACGGTGTTCGGCAGGGTCGCCGGCAGCGGGGCCGCCGCGGCGGTGAGGGCCGGATGAGCGCGCGCGTCCCCGGCCCGGGCGCGCGCGCAGGTCCGTGACGCTGTAGCCGATGGCGCGCGCGAGATCCCGCCATGGGCCCGGGGTAATCGACACGCACGTCCACTGGTGGCCGCGCGAGTGTCGCGCGCTGCTCGATCAGACCGGCGCGAGCCCCGGTACGCGGCCGGACCGGCTCGCCGCCGGCGCGACAGCGCCCGCCTCGGAGGCGGGGGCAGGGACGCCGCCGGACGCCACCGGGGCGGATGCGCTGCTTGCGCTCATGAAGCGGCGGCGGGTCGATGCGTGCCTGCTCGTGCTCGCTCATCCGGCCGCCAGCGCCGCCGCGCCCGAACCGGGTCTGAAGCTGGCGAGAGCGTGGAACGATGCGTGCTCGGCGCTGCATCTCGCGCGGCCGGACCGGTTCATCGGGGCGATCGAGCTGCCGCTGCAGGCCCCGGAACTCGCGGCACGGGAACTTCGCCGGGCGGCGCGGCTGCCGGGCATGCGCGCGGTCTGCCTCGGCACGCACGTGAACGGTCGCAACCTCGACGAGGAGTTCTTCTGGCCGGTATTCGCGGGCTGCGAGACGCTCAGCCTGCCGGTCGTGCTGCATCCTCGCCAGCCGCTTTCGCCCGAGCGGATGAGCCGGCATTTCGTCGCGGACGTCTGCGGCCTGCCCTACGAGACGGGTCTTGCCGCCGCCTCGCTGGTGCTGGGCGGCGTGCTCGACGCCTTCCCGGCGCTGCGGGTGCTCCTGCCGCAGGCGGGCGGGGCCTTCCCGTGGCTCGCCGGCCGGCTCAACCGTGCGAGGGAGTCCCACCGCGAGCTGCGTCAGTTGAAGCACCAGCCCTCCACCTACCTCCGCCGCTTCTACTATGACACCGGCTCGCATGAGCCGCGGGTCCTGCGTTTTCTGATCGATCTCGCGGGCGCGGACCGCGTTCTCGTGGGCAGCGATTGCGTGCCCGAACTGCGGCAGGGGCGCCCGGCCGCGATCGTGGAGAAGATTCCGGGACTCACCCGGCAGGAACACGAGCGGATCCTCGCTGGCAGCGCCCGGCGGCTCTTCCGGCTGTGAACCTCCGCGCAGCGATTGAACTCGGCGGGCGAGCTCACGCGCGAAGCTCGTGCGAGGCACGAGCGCCCGCGCGAGTACGTCGCGGACCTCGGGCGGGAAATCCCGGCGCGCGATGCGTGCGTGGCGTGCTGGTATATTCAGATTCCGGCGTGTTCCCCGACTGGCGGCTCTTCCGGCGCGGGCCCTCCAGGAGTCCGGCCGGTCGCCCGCCGGGATCGGGCGGCCCGCGGTCGCCGGGACTGCGGCGCTCGAGGGCGCGTGCGATGCGGAGAACGGGATGGCACTGAAGATAGGAATCCTGCTGGGCGACGATATCGGGCTGGAAGTGGTGCCCGAGTGCGTGAAGGTCATGAAGGCCGCGGCGGCGAGAACATCGCTCGCGGTGGAGTGGCGGGAACTGCCCGTCGGCAAGCGCGGGCACGAGCTGCACGGAAAGACGCTCCCGGATGTCACGGCGAAGGCGCTGGAGGCGACCGACGGGTGGGTGTGCGGGCCGATCGGGCACAACGCCTACCCGCGTAACGACCCGACGTGGGTGATGCCGCCGATACGCAAGCGCTATGAGCTCTTCGCCAACGTGAAGCCGGTCAGGTCCTATCCCAACATCCCCTCCGTCCATAAGGATGTCGATATCGTGTTCCTGAGGGAGACGACGGAAGGGATGATGTCCGGCAGCGTCGTTCTGGCCGGCAGCGGGGAATTCCAGCCGAACGAGGACATCGCGATCGGCATGCGCGTCGTCACGCGCAAGGGGGCGAACCGGGTCGCGCGCGAGGCCTTCGAGATCGCGCGTACCCGCCGGCGCAGGATGGTGACGGCGCTCCACAAGGAGCCGGTGTACCGGCTGGTGTGCGGCATGTTCGCGCGCGAGTGCCGGAAAGTCGCGGCGGAATACCCGGACGTGGAGTTCAACGAGGTGCTGATCGACGGCTTCGCGCTGAAGCTCGTCATGCGCCCGCAGCAGTACGACGTGGTGGTCACCACCAACCAGTTCGGCGACATCGTGACCGACGAGGGCGCGGGGCTCGTCGGCGGCCTCGGGCTCGCGCCCGGGCTGGTGGTGGGCGAGCGGCAGGCAATGGCCCAGGCGACGCACGGCTCCGCCCCGGACATCGCGGGGAGAAACATCGCCAATCCGTACGCCATGATCATGTCGGGCAAGATGCTCTTCGAGTGGCTCGGGCGCAAGCGCGGCGAGCCGAAGGCGACGCAAGCCGCGCAGTTGATCGATGCGGCGATGGAACGCGTGATCGCGGAGGCGAAGCACCTGACGGTCGATCTCGGGGGGCGCGCGAGCACGACGGAAATGGGCGACGCCGTCGCCGCCGCCCTCGTGTTATCCTGATCGCGTCGCGTCACGCCGGCCGGCGTGACGGCAGCGAAGGTTCCATGGCGGCGCGCGGCGGGGGCGGCAAGGTGCTGAAGATCGGAATACTGCTGGGTGACGACATCGGGCCCGAGGTCGTGCCCGAGGCCGTCAAGGTCATGAAGGCGGCGGCCGGGAAGACCGGCCTCGCGATCGAGTGGAGCGAGCTGCCGATCGGACGCAGGGGCCACGAGGCGTACGGGCATACCTTTCCGCAGCCGACCATCGCGGCGCTGGAGAAGCTCGACGGGTGGCTCTTCGGGCCGATCGGGCATGGTTCCTACCCGCGGAACGACCCGACCTGGATCATGCCGCCGGTGAGGAAGCGCTTCGAGCTGTTCGCGAGCGTGAAGCCGGTCCGCTCCTACCCGAACGTGAAATCGCTGCAGAAGGACGTGGACATCGTGTTTCTGCGCGAAGTGACCGAGGGCATGCAGTCCTCCGACACCGTCGTCGCGGGGGCGGGCGAGTTCCGTCCGAACGACGAGATCACCATCGCGGCTCGCGTCATCACGCGCAACGGGTCGAACCGCGTCGCGCGGGCCGCGTTCGAGATCGCCCGCACCCGCCGGATGAAGAAGGTGACCTCGGTGCACAAGGAGCCGGTGTACCGCCTCGCCTGCGGCATGTTCGCGGAGGAGTGCCGGAAAGTGGCGAAGGCGTTCCCGGACGTGGCGTTCGACGAAGTGCTGGTCGACGGTTTCGCCATGAAGGTGATGATGGACCCGTGGCGCTACGACGTGGTGGTGACGACCAACCAGTTCGGCGACATCCTGACCGACCAGGGCGCGGGGCTCGTCGGGGGGCTGGGGCTCGCGCCTGGTCTCTGCATCGGCGAGCGGCAGGCGATGGCGCAGGCGACCCACGGCTCGGCGCCGGACATCGCGGGGAAGAACATCGCCAACCCCTATGCGCTCATCATGTCCGGGCGGATGCTCTTCGAGTGGCTGGGACGCACGCGCGGCGAACCCAGGGCGACGGTGGCGGCAAAATCGATCGACGCAGCCGTCGACCGGGTCATCGCGGAGGCGCGGCATCTCACCGCCGACCTCGGCGGGACGGCAGGCACGACGGAGATGGGTGACGCGATCGCGGCCGCGGTCTAGCCGCGGCGCGCACACTCGCTGTCCCGGCCGGCGCGGCAATCCACGTGAGAAGTCATCGTCTGGCGGCCGGCGCCCTCCTGCTTGCCCTCGGCGCGCTGCCCGGCGCCGCCGGCGGCGAACCGTATCCGGTCCGGCCGATCCGGTTTCTCGTGCCATCCCCGCCGGGCGGTTCCCCCGACATCCTCGCCCGCGTGGTCGGACAGAAGCTCGCCGTGGAGTTGAAGCAACAGGTCGTGGTCGACAACCGCTCGGGAGCGAGCGGTGTCATCGGCGTCGAGCTGGCGCGCCGCGCCGCGCCGGACGGCTACACGCTGCTGCTCGCCACCTCGACCGCGTTCGCGTCGCTGCCGGCGTTGAGCCGGAGTCTTCCGTACGACGTGGAGAAGGACTTCATCCCGATTTCACGCATCGCCTGGGTCGCGAACGTCCTGGCGGTCAACAACGCGCTCGGCGTCGCGGGCGTCGCGGACCTCGTCAGGCTCGCGCGTGCGAAGCCCGGCCAGTTGAACTTCGGATCGGCGGGAAACGGCTCCCCGGCGCATCTCGCTGGCGCAATGTTCAACGTGCTCGCCGGCGTCGTCACCGTGCACGTGCCGTACAAGGGGGCGGCCCCGGCCATCGCCGACCTCATCGGCGGCCAGCTGCAGTTCTTTTTCACGTCCCCGCTCGTCGCGATGCCGCACGCCCGCGCGGGACGCGCCAGGGTCATCGCCACCACCTCGGCCCGGCGCGATCCGCTGCTGCCGGAACTGCCGCCGGTGGCGGAAGCGGTGCCCGGCTACGAGATCGTGCAGTGGTGGGGGATCGCGGTCCCGGCGGGCACGCCGGCGGCCGTCGCGCGGCGGGTGCACGAGGCCACCGTCGCCGCGCTGAACGCGCCCGATGCGCGAGCCGCGATGACGAAGAACGGCGCGACTCCGCACCCGGAGTCGCCCGCCGACTTTGCCGCCTTCATGAGGGCGGAGCGCGAGCGGATCGCGCGCCTTGGCAGGCAGGCGGCCATCACGCTCGATTGACCGGTCGTGAAGCCGCGGGCTTCGCGCCTGCGGTCGATCTCGACGGGCGTTCCGGGTCGTCCCGCGGCGGTGTTTTCCCCCGGCGCGGCGCGCCTGCGGCCGATGCGTGTTACTTCGTCAAGCCGAGATCGCTCAGCAGGGCCTTGATGGTTTCGTACTCGCCCTTGAGGTAGGCCGCGAACTCCCCGCTCTTGCGGTACTGCGGCGGCAGCTCGTTCTTCGCGAGGTAGCTCTTCCATTCCTCGGACGAGAAGACCTTCTCGAGCGTGGCGTCCCAGAAGGCGACCTGCGGCACGGTGAGGCCGGGAGGACCGGAGAGGCCGCGCCACGCCGCCACGCCGTCGGTCGCGAGCCCCTGCTCGCGCAGGGTCGGAACGTCCGCGGCGGCGCCCGGGCGCCGCTGCCGCGCCGCTATCGCGAGCACGCGCCCCTTGCCCGCCTGCTTGATGCCCATCACGGAGGCAAGCGAGGAGACCATCACGTCGATGTGCCCGCCGAGCAGGCCGGTGATCGACTCCGCGCTCGCCTTGAACACCACGATCTTCAACTTCTTCGGGTCGAGCCCCGCGGCCCTGACCGCGGCGGCGAGCGCGAGATGGGGCACGCCGCCGCGGGACGGCATGGCGAAGGTAACCGACTCCGGGTCGGCCTTGAGCCGGGCCATGAGATCGCGCATGTCCTTCATCGGCGAGTCCGCGCGCACAGTGAAGGCGTTACTCTCGACCACCATCAGCGCGAGCGGCGTCATCCGCGCGTAGGGCTGTTTCGCCAGGCCGTTCAGTTCGTTCGTGATGATCGAGGGGTTCGTCATCAGCACGTAGTGCGGGTCGGCGTCGTGCTGCGTCAAGTACACGACCGCGAGGTACTGGTTGCCGCCCGGCTTGTTGACGGTCAAGACGGGCGCGGTCACGAGCCTGCGCTCCTGCAGGACGCGCTGCACCAGGCGCACCATGGCGTCGTTGTTGCTGCCTGGCGCCGTGGGTACGATGAGTTCCACGGACTTCTCCGGGCGCCACGCGGCTTCCTGCGCGGGCACCCGCAGAGGCGCGAGCGCGAGTACTGCGAGGCAGGCGGCAAATGCGGGCGCGGTAAAGCGAGCCTCGTTCATTGCGTGGTCAATACAGCTTGCGCAGCTCTCCGCCGGAGAGTGTGCCGGTCATGTACCGGCAGCCGCTTCAGCAGGTACTCGTGTAGAAGATCAGCAGGTGCCTGCCGTCGGATTTCGCGAGCGCCTTCGCCTTGGCGAGCGGCTGCACCGCGTAGGGCAGTCCGGCGGCGCTCGCCACTGCGCCGAACGCGACTGCCGCGATGAAGCACAGGATTTTCGTCATCACGCCTGCGCTTCCCCGGCTTACTCCGGCTTGATGCCCGCGAGCTTCACGACTTCGCCCCACTTCTTCAACTCCGCCTTCTCGTAGGCGAGGAACTCCTCGGCGCTGGTGGGGGCGGGCACGGTGCCATCCGCGAGCATCCGGTCGATCACGTCCTTCTGGGCCAGCACGGCAAGGATTTCCTTGTTGAGGCGCGCGACGATGTCCCTCGGTATGTTCGCCGGCCCGATCATGCCGCCCCACGCCACGCACTCGTATCCGGGTACGCCCGCCTCGGCGACCGTCGGAAAATCGGGCAGCGAGACAAGCCGCTTCGCATTGCCCACCCCGAGCGCCCTGGCTCGCCCCGCGCGCACGTGCGGCAGGATCGTCGGGATGCTGCTCCAGGTGAGCTGGGTCTCTCCGGAAAGCGCGGCCACGACGGCCGGCGCCGTGCCCTTGTAGGGTACGTGCACGGTCTTGATTTTCGCCAGGGAGTCGAACAGCGCGGCCGCGAGGTGCCCGGTATTGCCGACGCCCGGCGAGGAATAGGAGATCTCGTTTGGCCGCGCCCGGGCGAGCGCGATCAGTTCCTTCACGTTCTTCACCGGCAGCGAGGGGTGGGTGACGAGCAGCAGCGGGAACTCGACCATGCGGGCGATGTAGGTGAAATCCTTCACCGTGTCGTGCGGCAGCTTGGCGTAGGTGAATGGATTGACTGCAAGCGGGCCGGCGGAAGCGGCCGCGATCGTGTAACCGTCCGGCGCGGAGGACTTCAGGTTCTCCAGCCCCAGGATCGCGTTGGCTCCCGGGCGGTTGTCCACGATCACCTGCTGTCCCATCCGTGCCGACAGTCCCTTCGCCATGATCCGGCCGATGTAATCCACGCCGCCGCCCGCCGGGAACGGCACGATGATCCGGATCGGCTTGGTCGGGTAGGCCTGCGCGCCCGCGGCGCCGGGGGCGAGTGCGCCGCAGGCGAGGAGCAGGGCGAGTGTTACGCGTGGCGTTTGATCGGGCATGGCATTCTCCGGTGAGCGCTGCAAATCTGTTATTCTGGAGCAGGCAGGGCGTACCTCCTCCCGCTCGCGTTACCGGAATAGTAAACGTACGGACATGAGATGACCATGCCGGAATGCCACTGCCCGGGCGATCGCCGCGCCGGCGCCGGATTGCTGGCGGTGGCGCTCGTGGCATGCGTCGCCGTCGTCGCGGGCGGGGCGAGCGCGGTCGCGGCCGAGAAGAAGACCAGGGTGGCCCGCAAGGCACCGCCGCCGAAGTTGGAGCGCATCGACTGCATGGTCGGCACCGAGGACCAGCAGGCGCGCATCGCCATCGAGGCGGTGGGCGGCCGAATCCAGAACTTCGCCTACTATGGCAAGACGAAGCCGCGCACGTGCTCGATGGACGTGAAGCGCGATGACGCCTTCAGCAAGTGGGAAGACAACGGCAGCGTCACCGTCGTCACGCTGGTTGACGATACCGGCGCCTTCCTGATCGACAACGAGAAGGGCGGCTATCGTTTCATCTTTCGCGACATCGACCGCATGCGTTACTGCGGCATGGACGGCAAGATCAACGGCAGCCTGACCGTGGTGCGCAGGCAGAACCGCTACACCTGCACCGTCGACCGCGTGATCATCGAGGGCCCGGACTAGCCGCTTCCGACCGGCCCGCCCCGATGTCACCGGCACGCTTCATCCTCGACGTCCCCCTTTTCGCCGGGCTCGACGCGGATGAACTCGCCGCGTTCGCGAGCCAGTTCCAGCCCGTGAGCTTCGAGCCGGGCGCGTGCCTCGTGCGCCAGGGGCAGCCGGCGGATAGCGCCTACATACTGGAATCCGGAACCGCCGAGGTCGTGACGGCGCTGCCGGGAGGCGGCGAGGCGGCGGTCGCGACGCTGGGGCCGGGCAGCGTGCTGGGGGAGATGGCGCTGATCGAAGGGGCCGCGCGGGTTGCCACCGTGATCGCGCGCTCGCCGGTATCGAGCTACGCGCTCGAGCGCGAGACCTTCCGCATGCTGCTCGCCCAGCGCAATCGCGCGGCGTTCGAGATCCAGCGCCGCATCGCGCGCGCGCTTTGCGCCCGGCTGCGCGAGTTGAACGCGCGCGTTCTCTCCGCCGGCGCGCCCGGGGGGGAGGCGCCGGCTTTTTCGCGGGAGGCCGTCACGGGCACGGGTGCGCCCGCGCCCGCGTTCGACTACCGGGCTTTTCTGCCGTCGTTGCCGCTCTTTCATCGCATGAGCGGCCCGGATCTCGACGAGTTCGCGCGGCTCGGGCGGCGGCTTGATTTCTCCCGCGGCGAGCCGCTTTTCGAACAAGGCAGCCCGTCCGGGGAATGGTACGTCGTCGTGCGCGGCGCGGTCGAGATCGACCACGCGCGGGGCGAACACCGTCACAGGCTCGGGATCCTGGGTCCCGGGCGCCTGTGCGGCCTCGTCGCCCTGATGGAGGAGGCACCGCACAGCATGAGCGCGGTGGCTCGCGAGACCACGGCGCTGCTCGTGTTCGACCGGACCGGCTTCGAGCGCCTGTACGCGGGCGGCGATCGGCTGGCCGGACGCTTTCAGGACGCGGTGAACCAGGAACTCCTGCAGGCGCTCGCGCGCACCAACAACCAGCTGACGCGCCTCGTGAGCCAGGCACGGATCCGCGGCGCCCGGGAGCGCGAAGCGGAACTCTCCGCGCTCGAGCGGGCCCTGCGTACCCAGGACTGCCGCGTCTCCTGAGCCGGGCGCCGTCCGTTTACTTCCGCGGCGCGCCGCGGCCGCCGTCGCGCCGCCTCACCGCGTCGCGATCACGCTCGGCCTGCCGCAGGGCGTCGGCATGCAACCATCGCAGAAAGCCGAGCATCGCGCAGGCGCCCGCGAGCCAGGCGCAGAGCGCGGCGAGCGTGAGGACCATGGAGAGCAGCGTGGATTCGCGGGCGAGGACGGCCGCGAGCGCGCACCCCGCGGCGAGCGCGATGCCGGCGAGCATCGGCTGCCAGCGTGCCGCGGCCGGGGTGCGCAGCCGCCGGAGCCATTCGGTTGGGACCATGCCGTTCATCCCGCGCGGATTCGTGGAGCGGGCGGCGTCGATCAGTCGAGGTAATGGACCGCGACGCTCGGGCGCCCGCCGCGGGTGTCGGCGCAGATCATGGAATACTCCGGCACTTCGAGCCAGGTCGTGGTGTCGCGGGTCAACGGCTCGGAGGCGATCATGATCGAATCGGCGGCATCGGCGCCGCCGGTCATGCGCCACTCGCCGTCGTGGCTGCCGTACTCGCTCCCGGAGGTGTACCACAGGCTCAGGAAGGCGAGGTTCGCCTCGTGCACCCTTGCGGGATCCTCGGTCCGGTAGCAGCCGAAGTCGAAGCAGTAGCGCACCGCCGCGAGGCTCTCGCCGGTCGTCATGAAGAGATTCACCGAGGAGGAAGTCGCGATGCCGAGGCCGGCGCGGGCCCGCCTGATGGTCTTGAGCGCGCGGTCGACCGCCCGCACCAGCTCGTCGGCCCCGGCGGCGGCGCCGGCGTCGCCGAGCTCCGAGAGGATGAGAGCGTAGATCCACTCGCTGTCGGTCGTGCCGCGTATGGCGTTCCCGATCGCCGGGGCGATGGCGCGGGCGAGCAGCGGCTTCATCCGCGCGAAGTCCGCGAGGTCGCCGTTATGCGCGAGCGCGAGCCGCGCGCCGGGAAACTGGAAAGGGTGGACGTTCTGGAGCGAGATCTCCACGTCGGTCGAGTAGGCGACGCCACGCACGTGCGCGAGCACGCAGCTCGGGCGGATCTTCTCGGCGAGCGCCTTGAGGTTGCGGTCGAACACGGGGAGCGTGGTCGACGCGTAGGAGTAGGGCTTCTCCGGATCGCTGGAATGCCGGTCCCACGCCTTCAGCCCGAACCCCGCCAGATTGAGCATGTCGAGCATCTTGGGCATGTACGACTGCTTCACCAGCGCGCTGTCGGGCCGGTAGAGGAGATTGTCGAGCAGCACCGGCTGGCCGAGGTAGGCGAGGGCGCGGCACATTTCAGGTTTCGCTCCGCGCCGCCACGCGGCGGCGGTCGTAGACCACGCCGTCGGCGAAGAGCGTGTCGATGTCGCGCGCCCCGTAGCCGATTGCCCCGAGTACTTCGGCGGTATGCTGGCCGAGCCACGGCGCGGGGCGGCGGATGGCGGTGAGTTCGCCGCTCGACTTGATCGGCAGGCCGATCGACTTCATGCGGCCGATGACGGGGTGGTCGTACTCGACCACCATGTCGCGCGCCTTGATGTGCGGATCGGCGAGGATCTCGTCGTAGGCGTAGACCGGCCCGCCCGGCACCCGCGCCTCGTCGAGTTTCGCCACCCAGTGCGCCGTGGGCGCGGTGGCGAACACCTTCTCGATCTCCCGTTCGAGCTCGTCGACGTGCTTCAGGCGCGAGGCAAGATCGACGAAGCGCGGGTCGGTGAGCCATTCGGGCCTGTTGCAGGTGATGTTGCAGAAGCTCTCCCACAGCTTCCTGTTGTTCGCGCCGACGGTGACGTAGCCGTCCTGCGTCCTGTAGGCCTGGTACGGCGCGGAGCGCCGGTGGCGCGTGCCGGTCGCGGCCGGGATCTCGCCGCCGCCGAAATAGGCGCCCGACTCCCAGTGCGTCCAGGCGAGCGCCGCCTCGAGGAGCGAGGTCTCGAGGTACTGTCCGTTGCCGGTCCTCAGCTTGCCGATGAAGGCGCCGAGGATGCCGTAGAGCGCGGTGACGCCGCTCGAGATGTCGTTCATCGCGATGCCGACCTTGGCCGGACGGCCGCCGGGGTAGCCGGTCATCATCATGATGCCGGACATGCCCTGCGCGACGATATCGAAGCCGCCCCTGGCGCCGTAGGGGCCGCTCTGGCCGAACCCCGACATCGAGGCGTAGATGACGCCGGGGTTGGTCTTCGAAACCGTCGCGTAGTCGATGCCGAGCTTGCGCGTGACACCGGGCCGGAAGTTCTCGGTGATGACGTCCGCCTTCGCGGCAAGCTCAAGGACGATGTTCCTGCCGCGCGGGTCCTTCATGTCGAGCGCGAGGCTTTTCTTGTTGCGGTTGAGCACCGCGAAACAGTAGCTCTCGCCGTTCACCTTGGGGTCGAACCGGCGCGAGCCGTCGCCCTCCGGGAACGTCTCGATCTTCACGACCTCGGCGCCCATGTCGCCCAGCACCATCGTGCAGTACGGCCCCGCCATGATGTTGCTCAGGTCGAGCACGCGGACGCCTTCGAGCGGCAATGCCATGAAATTCCCCTCGTTCCGGCCGGCGGAGCGGCCGCAGAAACGGCTCGACAGCGCAGTCCAGTATGTGGTGGAATGCGGTCGAGGCCGGACGCGTCCACGTTGCGGATGCGCCCCGCCGGACAAAACATACAACGAAGGAGGAGAGATATGAAGAGGCTGCTCGGCTGCGTTCTGCCGCTCGTTCTCGCGGCATCGGGTTTCCCGCTTGCGGCCATTGCCCAGGCCTACCCGGTCAAGCCGGTCCGGGTCGTGATCGTGTTTCCGCCGGGCGGCTCGAACGACGTGGTCGGGCGCATCGTTTTCCAGAAAATGTCGGAAAACATCGGCCAGCAGTTCGTGATCGAGAACCGCGGCGGGGCGGCCGGCACCATCGGATCGGAAGTCGTGGCCAACAGTCCGCCCGACGGCTATACGATCATGGTGCAGTCCACCACCCACGTCGCCAACGCGCACCTCTACAAGAAGTTGCCGTACGACGTGCTGAACGACTTCATCGGCATTACGCCGCTCGCGGTGCAGGTCGGCATGCTGGTCGTGCACCCCTCGCTCCCGGTGCACACCGGCGCGCAATTCGTGGCCCTGGCGCGCAAGCGTCCCGGCGAGATCGTCTATGCCTCCGCCGGCAACGGCAGCTACGTGCACCTCTCGATGGCGTTGCTCGCATCGATGATGCATCTCGACATGATCCACGTCCCGTACAAGGGCGGCGGCCCGGCCGGCACCGCGCTCGTGGCGGGAGAGACGCAGGCCATGCTTGCCACGATCGGCTCGCTGTCGAGCCACATCAAGAACGGGCGGGTGCGGCCGCTCGGGGTGAGCTCGGCGAAGCGCGCGGCGCAGTTCCCGGACGTTCCGACCATCGGCGAGTTCGTCCCCGGCTACGAGTTCACCGCGTGGGTGGGCTGCTTCGCGCCCAAGGGGGTGCCGAAGCCCGTCATCGACCGGCTCAATGCCGAACTGAAGCGCGCGCTGTCGGACCCCGGGGTCGCCTCCCGACTGAGCGCGCAGACGCTCGATCCCTTTCATCTCACGCCCGCGGAGTTCGCCGCGCGCATGAAGTCGGACTACGACAAGTACGAGAAGGTGGTGAGGATTTCCGGCGCACGAATCGATTGACGCGCGACGCCAGGCGCGGCCGGATGGTGGATACGCCGGCCGCGGATTGAAGTGCATCGGCGTTTCCCCTGATAATGGGGTGGGCGAGGCGATCCGCGCCCGCCGCGTCGTCGCGAGTCCCCCATGAAGGCTTCCGCTGCCATCGCTGCCGCTTATCTTGCGCTCCTGTTTCTCCCACGCACCGTGCCGGCCCAGTCGTACCCGGTCAAGCCCGTGCGTGTCGTGATCCCCTGGCCTCCGGGCGGATCGAACGACGTGGTCGGGCGTGTCGTCCTGCAGAAAGTCTCGGAGGCGCTCGGGCAGCAATTCGTCGTCGACAACCGGCCGGGCGCGGCCGGATCCATCGGCGCGGACGTCGTGGCGAAGGCGCCGGCCGACGGTTACACGCTGATGGTGCACTCCACCACCCACGTGGGTA
This sequence comes from Burkholderiales bacterium, assembly GCA_020854035.1. Taxonomy (GTDB): domain Bacteria; phylum Pseudomonadota; class Gammaproteobacteria; order Burkholderiales; family SG8-41; genus SG8-41. Next base: position 23,663 of record JADZGE010000043.1, read on the forward strand.
ACGCGCACATCTACCGGAAGCTGCCCTACGACACGCTGAAGGACTTCACCGGCGTGGCGATCCTCGTCACCCAGCCCGGTGCGCTCACCGTGCACCCGTCGCTCCCGGTGAAATCGGTCAAGGACTTCATCGCGCTCGCGCGCAAGCGCCCGGGCGAGATCTTCTACTCGTCCTCCGGGAACGGCAGCGCGCCGCACCTGTCGATGGCGCTGTTCATCTCCATGACGGGCCTGAAGCTGGTGCACGTGCCCTACAAGGGCGGGACGCCCCAGGTAACGGCGCTCGTGGCGGGAGAGGCGCAGGCTTCGCTTGCCACCGTTTCCACCGTGCTCGCGCACATCCGGGCGGGGCGGCTGCGCGCGCTCGGAGTGAACTCCACCCGGGCGCTTGCCGCCCTGCCGGATGTCCCGCCGATCGCCGCCACGGTTCCCGGCTACGAGATGAGCCCGTGGATCGGTGTGTTCGCGGCGGCGGGCACGCCGCGCGCGATCATCGAGCGCCTGCACGCGGAAATCGACAAGGTGCTGAAGCGGCCCGAGATCGAGAAGAACCTGGCGAGCCAGGCGCTCGAGCCCGCGCTCGCCTCGATCGAGGAATTCAACGCGCGCCTGAAGGCGGACTACGAGAAGTACGGCAAGCTGATCCGCGCGGCGGGGGTGACGATCGAATGACCGCGCCATTCGTTCCCGGGGCGCTTGCCACCGCGATCGGCGCGGCGCGGCACCGTGGCGCAAGAACGGCGGCAGGGTGATGCGCCGTCAGGCCGATATCCCGGCGAGCCGGTCCCACAGCGGCACGACGTCCTCCAGCCCGTCGATGCCCATGATCTCCTCGGCCAGACGCTCGGCGTCGGCTTCGGGCGCGCGCGCGGTGCGAAGGTTGCCGCGGAACTTGCCGAGCAGATCTCCTTCGCTCAGCGGGAAGTCAGGGTGGCCCATGGCATTGGCCTGGGCCACTTCCCGCACGCCGAACGGGCCGTGGGCACGCAGCCGGCAGCCGCCGATGTCGCACGCCGCGGCGTCGTCGGCGCGGCAGGTGATCTTCGCGATGAGCGCGGCGACCTCGGGCGAAGGAGGTATCTCGGTGTCGAGCTGGCGCGGCGTGACCTCGCCGCGCGCCAGCGCGACCGCGACCGACCAGTAGTTGCTGAACTGCGCCGCGACGCGTGTCACCGGCGAGCGCCGCTGCGGGAGGTCGCGGCCGACGACGTCGTGGGCCTGCGGGCCGACGACCAGCTCCACCCTCTCGATCGAGCCGGTGTTGGCACCGAGCCGCGAGCGCAGCTCCAGGGCCGCGCCGATGGCTGGATGCGTGAACCGGCAGGTGGGGTAGGGTTTGAACGACAGGCGCTCGATTTCGTGGCGCGCGCCGAGATCCCGCACCACACGCTGCGCGTCGAGGCGGCCGCGCAGGTAGACGCGGGAGAGCCCGTCCTCTCCCGTGAGCGGCTGCCTGACGCCCTGCAACCCGCCGCTCGCCATGAGGGCGGCGGTGACCGCGTTCGATGCCGCGAAGCCCGGCTGCACGTGCTTCGTCGGCGCGCCCTCGCGCGTGGATTGATGGTTGCCGCTCGCGAGGCAGTAGACGATGCCGAGCGCGTTGCGCACGACTTCCGGGCGGCGATCGATCAACCATGCCGCGGCGAGAGCCGCGCCGAAGTGGCCCAGAAGCGCGGTGTGGATCCAGCCGCCTTCGACGAGATCGAGCCGGGTCGCGACGCCCAGGCGGCAGGTGAGTTCGATGCCGTGCAGCACCGCTTCGCAGAATTCGCGCCCCGTGACGCCGCCGCGCAGGCCTGCCGCGGCGAACGCCGCGGGAATGGCGGCGGAGCCGGCGTGGAGCACGGCCTCGTCGTGGGTGTCATCGAACTCCATGACGTGGCCAAAGTAGCCGTTGCACAGCGCCGCCACCGGGGCCGGTACGCGCGGGCCGCCCAGTACGCGCGCATCGGGCCGCCCGCCGCAGTCCACCAGCACCTTGAGCCAGGCCGGCATGCCCATGGCGGCGCGTCCCGCGACCGCCGCACCGATGTAGTCGAGGAGCTCGCGCCGGACGCTCGACTGCGTCGCGGCGGGCAGCGTCGTCCACCGTGCCTGCCCGGCGTATGCAATGAAGGCATCGAGCGCGGGTTCGGTGACCTTTTGCGCGGACGGCTCAGTGCCCATGCGTCAATTCCACGGGTCGCGGCAGGCTACTCTGCCCGGGAGGCTACTCGACGCGCATGCCGGCCTGTTTCGCGATGCGCGCCCACTTCACGATGTCGTTCGCGATCACCTTGCCGAAGGCCGCGGGTGTCTCGATGATGGGCTCGGCGGCTTCGGCCGCCAGCCGCTTCGCCATCTCGGGTTCGCGCAGGATTTCGGCGAGCGTCGAGTTCAGTTTCGTGATGATGCCCTCCGGCACGCCGGCGGGGGAGAGGATGCCCCACCAGATCGTGCCGTCGTAGCCCGGCACGCCGGCTTCGGAAATGGTCGGGACATCCGGGACGGTCGGCGAGCGCTTGAGCGACCCGACGCCGAGGGGTTTCAATCGGCCGGAGCGAATATGGGGCAGTGTCTGTATCAGCGTGCCGAACGAGACTTCGACCTGGCCGGTCACGACGTCGAGCATCGCGGGGCCGCCGCCCTTGTACGGGATGTGAGCCATCTTCACGCCCGTCATGCTGTTGAAGAGCTCGCCGCCGAAATGGTTGAAGCCGCCGATGCCGGACGATGCGTAGCGCACCTGGTTCGGGCGGGACTTGGCGAGCGCGATCAGCCCCTTGATGCTGGTGACGGGCAGGCTCGGGTTGACGGCGATCACGTTGGGCCCGCTCGCGATCATCGACACCGGTGCGAACGACCGGATCGGGTCGTAGGGCAGCTTGTGGATGGCGGGATTCATCGTGTACGAGGTGGATACGATGAGCAGCGTCAGGCCGTCCGGGGCGGAGCGCGCGACAAGATCGGTGCCGATGATGCCGTCGGCGCCCGGGCGGTTGTCGGCGAGCGCCTGCTGGCCGAGGCGCTCGGTCATCTTCTGGGCGATGAAACGCCCGAGGATGTCGTTGCTGCCGCCGGGCGGAAAGGGAATGACGAGGCGGATCGGGCGGGAAGGGTACCGTGATGCATCGACCGCCTGGGCCGGGGCGGGACCGGTGGACACGACCGCGGCGTAGAGCGCTGCGCCCGCGGTGAACGCGAATCGGATCGGCGTCATGCTCTCCTTCTCCGGGGGGCGTCCGCAGTGGATGGCGCAGTCTAGGCCTAGGCGGCTTCGTTTGTCAAATCATTTAAATCATTTGACACGAGCGGCCCGGCGCCGTAGCATGCCCCCATGACCGTCCGCGCGGGCCGCAGCAGCGCATTCGATTACTCGCGGCACGTCCGCGCGGGCGATGTCGTGACCTGGCCCCAGGGCACGGGCGAGCCGCTGGGCCTCACCCGCCGTCTCGTCGAGCAGCGGCACGAACTGCCGCCACTCGAACTCTTCGTGGGCATGCTGGCGAGCGCGACGCTCAGGCCCGAGCACGCCGAGCGCTTTCGCATGCGTGCTCTTAACGGCGCCGGGAGCACGCGAGAGCTCACCGCGGCCGGTCTGGCCGATATCGTCCCGGCCTGCGTCTCGGCGGTGCCGGGGCTCGTGCGCTCGGGGGCGATTCGGGTCGACGTGGTGCTGCTTCGCGCGAGGCCGCACCCCAGGCCGGGTTTCTTCACGGTCGGGGTGATGGCGGATTTCGTCCCCGCCTTCGTCGCCGCCGCGCGCTCGGTCATCGCGGAGGTCGACGAGCGCCTGCCGGTCACGTCGCACGATGCGCTCGTCGCCGCGGCAGACATCGACGTGCTGCTCGAGTGCGATGGCGGCGAGATCCTGCTGCCGGACGCGGCGGCCGGCGAGATCGACCGGCGCGTCGCGGCGAACGTCGCGGCGCTCGTTCCCGACGGCGCGACGATCCAGGTCGGCGTCGGCGGCCTGCCGGTCGCGGTCTGCCGTGCGCTCGCGGGGCACCGCGAGCTGGGCGTGCATAGCGGCGTCATCTCCGACGTCATCGTCGAGCTCGTCGAGCGGGGCACGGTGACCAACGCGCGCAAGGGAATCGACGCGGGGCGCATCGTCACCGGCGGGCTTTTCGGCAGTCGCCGCCTGATGGATTTCGCCGACGGCAACGATGCGATCGAGATGCGCTCGGCCGAATACACGCACAGTCAGCAGGTGCTCGCGCGCGTGCGCAACCTCTACGCGATCAACTCGGGAATCGAGGTGGACCTGACCGGCAACGTGAACTCCGAAGTCGCGGGGAACCGCTACCTCGGCGCGATCGGCGGGCAGCCGGACTTCGTGCGCGGCGCGTTCGCTTCGCCCGGCGGGCGCGCCATCATCGCGCTGCCCTCCACGACGGCCGACGGCAGGCGGTCGCGAATCGTCGCGTCGCTCGAAGGCCGGCCCATCACGACCCCGCGCGCCGACGCCGATCTCGTGGTCACGGAGCACGGCGTGGCGGATCTGCGCGGGCGCTCCTTCGGCGAGCGCGCCGAGCGCCTGCGCGCGGTCGCGCACCCCGATTTCCGCGACGACCTCGCGAAATCCGTCCGGAAAGCCGCGTGAGTGCCGCCGGGAGCCGCGACGAAGGGAGCCGGATCCGGCGTCGCGATCGGGCGGGGCGCCTGCGGCGGAGGCGCATGAGATGAAAGCCGCGGCCGGCGCCTATCGCAGCAAGGCCCAGCACGTCGCGCACCTGCTGCTCGACCGCATCGTCGCCGCCAGGCTCAAGCCCGGCAGCAGCTTCGCGACCGAGGCCGAACTCCGGTCGCAGTTCAGCGTCAGCCGGCCCACCCTGCGCGAGAGCCTGCGCATCCTGGAATCGCAGGGCGTGCTCGACGTGAGGCCGGGGCCCGGCGGCGGCATCATCGTCGGGAAGCCCAGCGCCGACCTCCTCGCGCACGGCCTCTCCGTGTTTCTTCGCATGCACGAAGTGCCGTTCATCACGGTGTTGAAGGCGCGCGAGGTCATCGAGCCGGCGCTCGCGTACGAAGCCGCGCTGAACGGCAGCGAGGCGGATTTCGCCGCGCTCGAGGCGTCGATCGAGCGCATGAAGGCGCTCGATGCGCAGCGCGACCAGGAGGCGTTCCTGGAGGAGAACCGGGTGTTCCACGGCGTCATCGCGCGGGCGGGCGGCAACCAGGTGCTCGAGGTGTTCTGGCACACGATCAGCATCCTCGCGACCGGAGAGCATCACGGCATCCGCTACTCCGTCGGCAACCAGGCGCACGTGGTCGGGGCGCATCGGCACATCCTCGACGCCTGCCGCGGGCGCGACGGCGACGCCGCCTCGGCCGCGATGGAAGAGCACGTGACCGGTCTCGAGAACCTCGTCAGGAACCGCTACCAGCATCTGCTGAATCACGCGACCAGCGTGCTCGCGCGGCCCGGACGCTCGATCGCGTGACGTCACGGGGGAGACATGGATTTCCGCTTGAGTGAAGAGCAGCGCGGCATGGTGCGCGCGGTGCGCGAGATCACGCAGGAGAAGTTCAGGCCCAACGCGCTCAAGTACATGGACGGCACCTTCCCGTGGGACAACATCCGGGATCTTGCCCGGATCGGCGTGCTCGGCATGGCGGTGCCGCGGGAGTACGGCGGCCTCGGGCTCCCGGTGCTCGACACCGCTCTCGTGCTGGAGGAGATCGCGAAGGGCTGCTACGTGACCGCCATGGCGGTGATGGGCGAGGTCGGCGTGCAGTGCAGGATCCTCGACGTCTACGCGCCGGGCCACATCAAGGAGCGGCTCCTGCCCGGCGTGTGCACGGGGGAAGTCATCCTCGCGGTGTGCATGACCGAGCCGCACGCGGGCACCGACGTCGCGAACTACCGCACCAACGCCGACCTCGTGGGCGACAAGCTCGTTCTGAACGGCGTGAAGACGCTCATCAGCCGCGTCGACGAGGCGCAGGCGTTCGTGGTGTTCAGCCGGGTCAACAGGCAGCCGGGCCGGGAGGGCATCGGCTGCGTGCTGATCGAACGCGGCACCCCGGGTTTCACCTGCACGGCGCGCTATCACACGATGGGCGGCGAGAACCTGGCTGAAATCCAGTTCAGCAACTGCGAGCTGCCGCTCGAGAATCTCATCATCCGGGAGGACGGTTTCCGCAAGCTCCTCAACGCGTTCAACACGCAGCGCTGCCTCAACCCCAGCATCTCGCTCGGCCTGGCGGAAGGCGCGTTCGAGGAGTCGGTGAAATACGCGCGCGAGCGCGCCGCCTTCGGCCGCTCGATCGGCGAGTTCCAGGCGATGCGTCACAAGCTCGCCGAGATGTACCGCGACATCGAGGCGAGCCGCTCGCTTCTCTACCGCGCGTGCGCGAGCGCGAATCCCTTCCCGGATCCTCACATGGCCGCGATCGCGAAGATCACCGCGAACGAAATGTCGCTGCGCGTGACGAGCGAGGCGATCCAGGTGCACGGCGGCTACGGCTTTACCGACGAGTTCCCGGTCTCGCGCTTCTACCGCGGCGCGCGCTACGGGTCGCTCGGCGGCGGCACGACCGAGACGCTGAAGGAACTGGTGGGCAAGATGATACTCGCGGACCTCGGGCCCGGCGGCCTGCTCGAACTCGGCACGTTCTAGGCGGATCGATGCGCTCCCTCCTCTTCGTCCCCGGTGACGACGAGCGCAAGATCGCGAGGGGCCTCGCTTGCGCGGCCGACGCCCTGATTCTCGATCTCGAGGACGCCGTGGCGCCGGCCCGCAAGGCCGCGGCGCGCCTCGCCTGCGCCAGGACCATCGCCTCGGCCCGGCACGCCAGGCGGCTCTTCGTGCGCGTGAACGCGCTCGATACCGGGGAAACACTCTCCGATCTCGCGGCCGTCGTGCCCGCGGGCCCGTACGGCGTCGTGCTGCCGAAATGCCGCGGCGGCGAAGACGTCCGGTCGCTCGCTGAGCCGCTCGCCCGACTCGAGGCGGAGGCGGGCATCCCGCCGGGCCGCACGCGCATCCTGCCGATCGCGACCGAGAGCGCGTCTTCCCTGTTCGGCTTGGGAAGCTACGCCGAGCCGCCGTTGCCGCGGCTTTGCGGGCTGATGTGGGGCGGGGAAGATCTCGCGGCGGATATCGGCGCGATCCGCAACCGCGGCGCGGACGGCCTTTATACCTCTCCGTTCCGGCTCGCGCGCTCGCTCTGCCTCCTGGGCGCCGCCGCCGCATCGGTCATCGCGATCGACGCGGTATTCACCGATTTTCGCGACATCGACGGCGTGCGGAGGGAGGCGGAAGAGGGGTTGCGCGACGGGTTTTCCGCGAAGGCGGCGATACACCCGGACCAGGCCGCGCCGATCAACGCCGCGTTCACGCCATCCGCCGCGGATATCGAGTGGGCGGAGCGCGTGGTCGCCGCGTTCGACGCGGCTGCCGGCACCGGGGTCGCCGCGATCGACGGCAGGATGCTCGACCGCCCGCACCTGCGCGGCGCGCGGCGCGTGCTGGAGCGCGCCGCCGGGCTATCCTCGTGAACCTGCAACCGGAGCCGGCATGAGGAAGCGTCCCGCGAAATCGCCCCGCGCCCGGCGCGGGGCGGGCTACCCGCTCGCCGGCGTGACCGTCATCGATCTTTCGCACGTCTACAACGGCCCGTACGCGACTTTCCTCATGGCGATGGCCGGCGCCAGGGTCATCAAGGTCGAGCCGCTGCAGGGAGAGCACCTGCGCTCGCGTGGCGACATGGGCGGAGCCGCCCTGCCGTTCGCGATGCTTAATTCCAGCAAGCAGGCGGTCACGCTCAATCTCAAGGCATAGCGCGGCCGCGAGTTGCTGCGGGAGATGGTGGCCCGGGCCGACATCCTGGTCGAGAATTTCGCCCCCGGCGTCATGGAGCGGCTCGGGCTCGGCGCGGCCGCTCTCCAGAAGGTGAACCCGCGTCTTGTCTACGGGTCGAGCTCGGGCTACGGCAAGACGGGGCCCTACCGCGACTATCCCGCCATGGATCTCGTCATGCAGGCGATGAGCGGCGTCATCAACTCGACGGGCCATCCGGATGCGCCGCCAGTCAAGTCCGGCGCGGCGCTCTGCGATTTCATGGCGGGCATACACCTTTATGCCGCGGTCGTGACAGCGCTCTACGAGCGCGAGCGTACCGGCCGGGGGCGAGTTGTCGAAGTCTCCATGCAGGACGCGACCTACGCTTCGCTCGCGTCCAACTACGGCATGGTGCACGCGCGCGGCGCCGCCGCTCCGGCGCGAACCGGCAACCGGCACGGGGGCCTCGGCATCGCGCCGTACAACGCGTATGCGACGACAGACGGCTACGTGGTGCTCAATTGCCCGGGCGATCACCACTTCCGCTCGGTACTCGACGTGATCGGGCGCCCCGACCTCAAGGCAGACCCGCGTTTTCACACCCGCGCGAGCCGCGTCGCCCATTTCGCCGCCGTGGACGAGTTGATCGAGGGGTGGACGAAGACGCTCGCGAAGAACGAGGTGGCTCGCCGCATGCTGGAAGCGAAGGTGCCCTGCGCGCCGGTGCGCGATCTCGTCGAAGTCATGCACGACGAGAACATGCACGCGCGCGGCAGCCTGCAATGGATCGAACATCCCGAGCTGGGCCGCGTGGCGCTGCCTCATTCACCGCTCGTTTTCGAGGGCACCCGGCGCCGGCCGATCGAACCGAGCGTGCCGCTCGGCGCGAGCAACGAGGCCGTCTTCGGGAAATGGCTGGGCCATTCGAGGAAAGAGCTGGCGGCCTACAAGGCGGAAGGCGTCATCTGAGGGAAACCGGGGAAGGACGGCAGCGCGGGGGATGGAAGCGATGAATTGTCTCGCGCCGGGACTGGCGGCATGCCTCGCATTCGCCGTGGCCGCGCCCTGCGCCATGTCCCAGGCGTACCCGGCGAAACCGGTGCGCATGGTCGTGGGCTTCGCGCCGGGGGGCAGCACCGACGTCGTGGCTCGCCTGCTCGCGCGGAGGCTCGCCGACAGCCTCGGCCGGAGCTTCGTCGTCGAGAACCGCGCCGGCGCCGCGTCGAATATCGCGGGGCAGCTCGTCGCCCGCTCCCCGGCGGACGGTTACACGCTGCTCTACATGACCAGCACCATGACGGTGAACGTGAGCCTCTATCCCCGGCTGCCGTACGATCTCGCCGCCGATTTCGCGCCGGTCGCGCCGGTGGTGGACATCCCGAGCGTGCTCGCGGTGCACCCCTCGCTGCCGGTGAAGACGGTGCAGGAGCTGATCGCGCTCGCCAGGGCGCGGCCGGGGGAGGTGAGCTACGGCTCCGCCGGCAGCGGCAGCGCGACCCACCTCGCAACCGAGCTCTTCAAGTCCATGGCCGGTATCGACATCGCGCACGTGCCGTACAAGGGGGCGGGCCCGGCGATGAACGATTTCCTCGGGGGGCACGTGCAGGTGCTGTTCGTGTTCAACGCGACGCTGGTGGAAGGCAACGCGAAAGCGGGGAGGCTGCGCCCGCTCGCCGTCACGACACGGCAACGCCTGCCCGGTTTTCCGGCGTTGCCGACGATGCAGGAGGCGGGAATCAGGGGCTACGAGGCGAGCGTCTGGAACGGCGTGCTCGCGCCTTCCGGCACGCCCGGGGACATCGTCCTGCGCCTGAACGCGCAGATCGCGCAAGCGGTGAAGGAACTGACCCACTCGCTCACCGAGATCGGCGCCTTCCCGATGCAGGCCGACCCCGGGGAGTTCGCCGCCTTCGTGAAGAGCGAAGTCGTGAAGTGGGCGGGTGTCGTGAAGCGTTCCGGCGTGAAGGTGGAATAGGCAACGGGATCTCCGGTGAGACGCATGGCGGCGGCTCTCGCCGCGATGGTGCCGTCCAGGGCCGCCCTGGCGGCGGCGAGGTGCCCGGCGCGCACGATCCGGCGGGCCGGGAGCGAGGAGGGGTGAGGATGAGCGGAGCGGGATTGCATGACATCCGCGAAGCCGCGGCGGCGGGCGACGCGGAAGGGGCGCGGGAGCCGGACTCGTCCGTGGCGATCGCGGAGCACTTGGCACGTACCCGCTTCGAGGACCTGCCGGCGAGCGTGGTCGAGGCGGTCAAGGCTTCCGTGCTCGATACGCTCGGCTGCGTGCTCGCCGGCACGGCGTGCGAGGACGTGGTGGCGATCCGGAAACTGGTGGCGAAATGGGGCGGGCAGCCCGCGAGCACCGTGATCGGTTCCGGCGGCGTCCGGGTTCCCGCGGCGAGCGCCGTGCTCGCCAACGGGGCGGCGATACACCAGTTCGACTACGACGACACTCACGATCGCGCGGTGATGCACCCGTCGTCGGCGAGCCTGATGCCCGCGCTCGCGGTCGCCGAAGAGACCGGCGGCGTTTCCGGCAAGGCGGTCATCACGGCGGTGGCCCTGTCGAACGATCTCTCGAGCCGCATCGGGCTCGCCACGCGCGGGCGCATGTGGGACCACCCGTGGTTCCGTGCGCCCTTGATCGGTCTCTTCGGCGCGACCGCGGCAGCGGCCAGGATCATGGGCGCAACGCCCGCGCAGCATCTCAACGCGCTGGGTCTCGCGCTGCCGCAGGCGGGCGGCACCTGGGCGAGCCTGCATCACAAGGGCTCGAGCGTGCGTTCGATGCGCGACGGCCTTGCCTATCGCAACGGGGTGCTCGCGGCGGAACTCGCGTTAAGCGGCCTGCGCGGCGACGGGGAAGTGTTCGACGGACCCTACGGCTTCTACCGGGCCTACTTCCGGGGCGACTACGAGCGCAGTGAGCTCACGGAAGGACTCGGGACGCGCTACGAGACGGAACGGATTTCGCTCAAGCCCTGGCCTTGCATACGGCACCTTCACACGACGTTGACGGCCGTCCTCGGGCTGACCGCTGAGCACGGGCTCTCCTTCGAGGAGATCGCCGGGGTACTCCTCGGCGTGGGGCAGGTGAACCGCGATCGCTGCCGTCCCCTGGCGGCCGGCGGCTCACCGGCCAACCATATCGATCTCGCGGGCAACATGCTCTTCGCGGTCGCGGCCGCGATCCGTCACGGCGCCATACCGCTCTCGCTCTACCATCATGCCGGGCTCGCCGACGACGTGATCGCCAATGCGATGCCGAAGGTGCGCTGGCGCTACGACGCGACGCTGAACGGCCATACGTTCGAGCCCGGCGTGGTGGAGATCGCGACGAAGGCCGGCGGGCGCTACACGGCGCGCTGCGAGGTGGCGCTGGGGCATCCCGACAACCCGATGACGCCGGAGCAGCGGGTGGGCAAGTTCCTCGATTGCGCCGCGGCTGCCGGGAAGCCGTTGCCGCGCGAGAGGGCGCTGCGGGTCGTGGACGCCGTGACCCGGCTCGAGCGGGCGAGCGACATCGATGACTTGATGAGGCTGCTGGCATGAGCGAGGACGTGTTGATCGAGGCCGTGTCCGAAGGCGTGATCCAGATCCGCCTGAACCGCCCCGAGCGAATGAACGCGCTCGGGCACGAGATGAGCGGGCGGCTCGCGGCGGCGCTCGAGAGCGTGGTTGCCGCCGGGGCGCGCGTGCTGCTCGTGCGCGGGACGGGCAAGGCGTTCTGCGCGGGGGCCGATCTGAAGGAGCGGCTCGGCATGAACGCGATCGAGCGCGCGGCGCACAATGCCGCGATCAACGCGTTCGTGGACGGCCTCGCGAGCGCGCCGATACCGACGATTGCGGTGGTGAACGGCGCCGCGCTGGGCGGAGGCTGCGAGATCGCACTCGCCTGCGACCTGCGCGTCATCGCATCCGGGGCCACGATCGGGCTGACGGAAGTCCGCGTCGGCGCCATCCCCGGCGCGGGCGGCACGCAGCGCCTGCCGCGCGTGATCGGCCGCGCGCTGGCGCTGGAACTCATGATGACCGGAGAGCCGATCACGGGGACGCGGGCCGCCGCGATCGGGCTCGTCAACGCGGCGCTCCCCCTCGAGGAGCTTGATGCGCGGGCACGCTCGCTCGCCACGGTGATCGCTTCGCGCTCGCCGTTCGGCGTACGCCGGATCAAGCGGTTGGTGTACGAGGGGCTCGAGATGCCGGAGCGCGAGGCGGTGAAGCGCGAGCGGGAGTGCCTGAAGCAGGTACTTTCTTCGAAGGACTACGCCGAGGGGCTCGCCGCTTTTTCGGAGCGGCGGCCGCCGCAATTCACCGGGGAGTAGGCGCGCCATGCCGACGCCAGGGACGGGGGCCGGCCCTTTGCGGGGCGTGCGCGTTCTCGATCTCTCGCGAGTTCTCGCGGGGCCGTTCTGCGGGTCGTTGCTCGCCGATCTCGGCGCCGATGTCGTGCGCGTGGAGTATCCCGCCAGGGGCGACGAGGTGCGCTCCTGGGCGCCGCGCGTGGACGGCGTCTCGGCGCCGTTCGCCGCGGTCAACCACAGCAAGCGCGGCGTCACGATCGACCTTGCCAGCGCGGAGGGCGCGGAGGTCTTCCGCAGACTCGTGGCGACGGCGGACGTGCTCCTGGAGAATTTCCGGCCGGGCACGCTGGAGCGGCTCGGGCTCGGCCGCGACGCGTTGAGCGGGCTCAACCCGAAGTTGATCTACTGCGCGATACGCGCCTTCCCGGCCGCAACGGCGGGGGCGGCGAGGCCCGGCTACGAGGCCTCGATGCAGGCGCACTCCGGCATCATGAGCGTCACGGGCGAGAGCGACGGCGAGCCGGTGCGCTGCGGCGTGAGCGTCGTCGACCTCGGCACCGGGATGGCGTCGGTGATCGCGATCCTGGCGGCGCTCCGCGAGCGCGACCGGACCGGGAAGGGGGAGTACGTCGAGCCGGCGCTCCTGCGAACGGCGACGAACCTGCTCAACTACCAGATTGCCGGCTACACCATGGCCGGCGTGCTGCCCCGGCGCTACGGCAGCGGGCACGAGGTGCTGGCGCCGTATCGCAGCTTCCGGTGCGCGGACGGCGCGGTGCTGATCGCGGCCGGCAACGATCGGCTGTGGGCGCGGCTCTGCAAGGTGCTCGGAATCGAGGGCGATGCGGGAGAGCTCCCCTACCCGGCGCTCTCCGAGCGCATTGCCGGGCGCGATGCGGTGAACGACATCGTGGGCGGGGCGGTGGCGCAAAGGACGCGCCGTGACGTGCTCGACGCGCTCGACGCGGAGGGTATCCCGTGCGCGCCGGTGAATGACATCGCCGAGTACCTGAGCGACGAGACCCTCGTTCCGGCGCGCGTGCTCGACAAGGTGCGGGTCGGGGACGGGAAGGAGGTTGCGCTCGCCGGGCCGCTTTTCGCGGCGGCTTTTCTCCCGCACGCGCGCAGCGCGCCGCCGGGCCCCGGAGAGCACACCGATGAAGTGCTCCGGTCCCTGGGTTACGCCGAAGCGGAAATCACGGCGCTCCGCGGCAAGGGCGCGATCGGGTAGCGCGGGTCGCTCCCGGCGTTCGCCGATTCCGGTGTCGCGCGCGGCGTGAAATTCACCGGAGGTGCCGCAGGCGAGCAGGAGGCGAAGGAACGGCGCCGGCAACTCGCCGCCCGCCCGGCTCGACATGCACGAGGCTTGACAATCGCCCCTCACGCGCATCAAATCGCGAAGATGCGGCGCGCGAATTTTCCGGACGTAGCGCGATTGGTCGAGGACGGGTTCGCCGAAGCGTCGGGCGGTTGACGTTGCGCGCGTGCGCGGGGTCACCCGGCGGCGCGGTATCACGCCGCAGTGGCCCTGGAGAGCGAGGAAGGAGCGATGCGCCTGGAGCTCGCGTCATACGACGTGCGGGACATCCGCTTTTCTGCGAGCACGCGTCTCGCGGACGGGATCCTTTACGTCGATCGGGAGGCATTGCGAGCGCTCGTGCTCGAGAGCGGCGATTTCGCGGACGTCGCCGTCGAGATCGTCCGGCCGGGCGAGAGCGTGCGCCTGATCCACGTGATCGACGCGGCCGAGCCGCGGTTCAAGACGGGAGACGGCAGCAGTTTCCCGGCGTTCGCCGGACCGCTGAAGACCGTGGGGAGCGGGCGCACCCATCGGCTGCGGGGCATGGCGATTCTGTGCGCGGGGGGCGCGGTCGCCGGGGAACCGACGTACTGGCGGGAATCGATCGTCGAGATGTCCGGGCCCGCGGCGCGCGCGACTCCATTCGGAGCAACGGTCAACCTCGTACTGGAATTCACTCCGGGCGCGCAGTACCTCGACGCGGCGGGCGAGGACGCGGTCGCGCACAACCTGATGGTGGGCTCGGAGCTCTCGCAGCGCTATCACCGCGCCGTGCGCGTCGCGGAGCTGAAGCTCGCGGTGAACCTGGCGAGGCTCACCGCGAGCATGGAGCCCGACAGCGTCGAGGTTTTCGATTCATCCGTCACCGATCCGGCGCTGCCGAAGGTCGTGTACTTCTTCCAGGTCGGCGGCATGCACGCGTACGGGGAGAACGTCGAGAAAGGACACGGCACCTTTCCGCTTCTGCTGCACCCGAACGAAGTGCTCGACGGCGCGCTCGTCAGCACGTTGAGCAACGTGAACTCGTATCACAAGTACCCGACGTTCCTGCTTCAGAACCACGCCGTCGTCAGGGAGCTTCATGCCCGCCACGGGGTCGACGTCAATTTCGCCGGCGTGATCGCGTATCCGCGCGGCGCGAACGACGTCATCCAGAAGCACATGATCGCCGATCAGGCGGTCAAGATCGCGCAGCAGCTCGGCGCGCAAGGCGCCTGCTCGAGCTACTGGGGCAGCGGTCACTCGTGCGTAGAGTTCATGTACATCTGCCAGAAGTGCGAGCGCGCGGGCATCAAGGTCGTGCAGATGCTGCCCGAGGGCATGGATTCGGCCGAAGGACCCGGCGTCGTGTACTTCGTGCCCGAGGCGGTGGCCGTCATCAGCACCGGGCGCATCGGCCAGGGTTTGCAGCTGCCGGCGGTCGAGCGGGTGATCGGCGGCACGGAGATGTTCCCGTTCCCCGGCGCCCCCGAAGCGGAGCGCGAGATCACTTATCGCCATCTTTACGCGTGCGCCGCGGCGAGCGGCCACGGCCGGCTCACCACGAAGGAGTACTGACCCATGACGAGGCTCCGGGTCGTCCATTACCTCAACCAGTTCTTCGCGGGCGTGGGCGCGGAGGCCATGGCGCACGAGGCGCCGGGCGTGAAGCGCGGCGCCGTCGGGCCGGGCGTATTGCTGAACCGCCTGCTCGGCGAGCGCGGCGAGGTGGCGGCCACCGTCTACTGCGGCGACGATCACCTGAGCGAGAACGGCGACGCGGCGATCGAGCGCATCCTCGATTACGTGCGCGAGGAACGCCCCGATCTCGTCGTGGCGGGCCCCGCCTTCAACGCGGGCCGCTATGGAATGGCGTGCGGGCGCGTGTGCACGTCGGTCGAGGGACAGCTCGGCGTGGCGAGCGTCGCGGGGATGTATCCGGGCAATCCGGGCGTCGAGCTCTACCGCGGGCGGCTCTATGTCGTCGAGACCGGCAACAGCGTGGCGGGCATGGCGGCGGCGCTCGAGCGCATGGCCGCGCTCGGCGTCAAGCTCGCGCGCGGCGAACGCATCGGGCCGCCGGGCGAGGAAGGCTACGTGCCGCGCGGGCTGCGGTACATGGAGTACGCGTCGCGAACGGGCGCGGAACGAGCGGTGGACGTGCTCGTGAGGCGCCTGAACGACCGGCCGTTCGAGACCGAATGGCCGATACCGGTGTACGATCGCGTGCCGGCGCCGCCGCCGATCCGGGACCTGGCCGGCGCGACGATCGCGCTGGTCAGCACGGGCGGCATCGTGCCCAGGGGAAACCCCGGCAGGCTGGAATCGAGTTACGCGACGAAATGGGTCAAGCACGATCTCGCCGGGGTCGACGATCTCGCGCCGCGCGCGTTCGAGTCGATCCACGGCGGCTATGACACCACCGCGGCGAACGAGGATCCCGATCGCGTGGTTCCGGTCGACGTGATGCGCGAGCTCGAGCGGCAGGGCGTGATCGGGAAGCTTTTCGAACACTATTACGTGACCGTCGGCAGCGCGCAGAGCGTGCCGGCAGCGCGGCGCTTCGGTCAGGAGATCGCGCGCGATCTCGCGGCGTCCGGGGTCGACGGGGTGATCCTCACGGCGACGTGAGGGACCTGCACTCGTTGCGGCGCAACGATCGCGAAGGAACTCGACCGGGCCGGTATCCCGACGGCCTATATCGCCACGATCACCTCGCTCGCCGAAAGCGTGGGCGCGAACCGCATCGTCGCCGGGCGCGGCGTCACGCATCCGACCGGAGATCCGCGGCTGCCGCTCGACGAAGAGAAGGAAGTGCGCCGGCGCGTGGTCGGAGCCGCGCTCGAAGCGCTGCGCGCGGAGGTGAAGGACCCCCTCGTCCTGTCCTGAGCCCGCATCGATTGGAACGCGTGGCCCGCCTCGACGCGGGGCACGTCGAGGAACGAGGAGGAATCGCCATGCATGAGAATCCGATCCCCGTGATGTCGTTGGCGTTGGCCCTTGCGGCGGCCGGCACGCCGGTCGCGCACGCGCAAACGGTCTATCCCGCCAAGCCGATCCGCATGATCGTCGGTTACACGCCGGGCGGGCCGACCGACGTGACGGCGCGCGTGGTCGCGCAAAGACTCTCGGAGCAGCTCGATCAGCCGGTCATCGTCGAGAACCGCGCGGGCGCCGCCGGCACGCTCGCGGCGGAACGCGTCGCGGCCTCGCCGGCGGACGGCTACACCCTGCTCATCGTCACCGGCGCGGACACGATCCAGCCCGCCCTGCGCTCCAATCTGCCGTACGACATCGAGCGCAGCTTCACGCCGGTGACGCTGCTCGCGACCGGCCCGCTCTTGCTGGTGGTCCACCCGTCGGTTCCCGCGAAGAGCCTGAAGGAACTCCTCGCCATCGCCCGCGCGCATCCGAGCAGGTTGAGCTACGGTTCCGCGGGCATCGGTACCTCCTCGCACCTCGCCGCGGAGCTCCTGAACCAGATGGCGAAGCTCGACACCGTGCACATCCCCTTCAAGAGCTCGGCCGACAATGCGCGGGCAATCGGCTCCGGGCACATCGACATGGGTTTCCCGGGGCTAACGGGCGCGCTGCCCTTCCTCAGCGCGGGCAAGCTGAGGGGCCTCGCGGTCACGACGACGAAGCGTGCCGCGCTGCTGCCCGAAGTGCCCACGATGGACGAAGCGGGGGTCCCCGGGTACGACCGCTCCGGCTGGTACGGCATGCTCGCCCCCGCCGGGGTGCCGCGGGACATCGTCGCGCGCCTGAACGGCGTCGTCTCGAAAGTGCTCGGCGTACCGGAAGTGCAACAGGCACTCGTGCGACAGGGCCTCACTCCCGCGGCCAACTCGCCCGGGGAGTTCGCCGCGTTCATCCGCCACGAGGTGGCGCAGAACGCGAAGCTGATCAAGTTCTCCGGCGCGAAAGGCAACTAGCCCCGCTCGGCAAGGCAGAGGGCTACGTGCCCGCGCAAGCGATTCCCCAGCGATAAGGATCGCGCTCGTCGAGGATCAGCGTCGATTCGGCGGTGACGTAAGCCGATCCCCGTATGGCGGGCTCGATTCTCCCGGCGGCGCGGTCGAGCCACCGGTAGGAGGCAGTGAAGGTCGAGCCGATGATGCTCTCCTGCACCCACGGAGCACCCTCCGCGAGCGTGCCGTCGGCCGCCAGGCAGGCGAGCTTCGCGCTCGTTCCCGTGCCGCAGGGGGAGCGGTCGTAGGCGCCCCCGGGGCACAGCACGAAGTTGCGCGAGTGGGCCCGCGGGAGCGTGGGCGGGCCGAAAAGCTCGACATGGTCCACGCCCGGACAACCCTGCTCGTTCACGGCGCGGCGCACCCGCAGGCAGAACTCCGTGAGCGCGCCGGCGCTAGCCGCGGCGAGGCTCTGGCCGTGCGCCGCGACGAGGAAGAACCAGTTCCCGCCCCACGCGACATCCCCGCCGAGCGGGCCGTGGCCCGGCACCTCCACGACGTGTCTCGCGCGGGCGCGCCAGCTCGCGACGTTGACGACCGACACCTCCCCGTCCTCGTGCAGTGTCGCGCGCACGACGCCGACCGGGGTTTCGATGCGGTGCTCGCCGGGTGTCACGCGGCCAAGGTGCGCGAGCGTTGCCACGAGCCCGATCGTGCCGTGACCGCACATGCCGATGCAGCCGGCGTTGTTGAAGAAGATGACGCCCGCGGCGCACGCCGGGTCCTCGGGCTCGGTGAGAAGGGCGCCGACCACCGCGTCCGACCCGCGTGGCTCCGTGACGGTCGCGCGGCGATAGTGGTTGAAATCGCGCTGGAAGCGCTCGCGGCGTCCTGCCAGGGGGCCGCGGCCGAGATCGGGACCGCCGGTCAGGATGACGCGGGTCGGCTCCCCCGCGGTGTGCGAATCGACTACGGTGAGGCGCTCCATGCTGTCGTATGCTACCGGATGCATGCGCCGCGGGCCGGGGGCCGGCGGAATGCCGATCCGCCCGCTGTTCCCGTTCCGCTTGAGGCTCGCCGGCGGGACCCGGAGGCGGAGTGTGTGCAGGAGCGCAGCCGCCGTTCATAATGCGGGTGCATGCACCGCGCCGCGCCGCCGCGCGGCGCGACAGCGGGAAAGGCAACGTCCGATGTACGTGACATCGCTGCCCGGGAACGCCGAGTTCGACTTCATCGTGGCGGGTGCCGGCCCGGCCGGTTGCGTGCTCGCGAACCGCCTCTCCGCGGGCGGGCGGCACACGGTGCTGTTGATCGAGGCCGGGCGCCGCGGCGACAGTCTCAACCTGCGGATCCCCCTCCTGGTGGCCCGGGTCCTTAACGACGACCGGTACACCTGGCAGTACCTCACCGAACCGCAGGCCCATCTCGACAACCAGCCGCAGCGCTGGGTGCGCGGGCGCGTCATCGGCGGCTCCGGTTCCATAAACGGCAACGTCTTCGTGCGCGGGGACCCGCGCGAATACGACGGCTGGCGCGATCAGGGCTGCGAGGGCTGGGGGTACTCCGACCTCTTGCCGTACTTCCGGCGGCTCGAGGACTACCCGGAGGGCGACAGGGCCGTGCGTGGCAGGGGCGGGCCCATCCGCTGCACGAACCTCGAGGGCTTCGATCCCCTGTCCGACGCTTTCGTCGCGGCGTGCCGCGAGGCCGGCCACACGCAGTTGAAGGACTACAACGACGGCGGCTACGAAGGCGCGTACTACCTGCAGTATTCGACGCGCGAGGGCTGGCGCAGCAGCGCGGCCGCCGAGTACCTGCGGCCGGTCGAATCGCGCGCAAACCTGACCGTGCTCGCGAACGCGCCCGTGACGCGCGTCGAGCTCGACGGCCGGCGGGCGACGGGCGTCACGGTGCGGCTCGGCACGGCCGAGGTCCGGGTCCGGGCGCGCGGCGAAGTGGTGCTTTCCGCGGGGCCGCTTGCCTCGCCGCACCTGCTGGAGCTCTCGGGCGTCGGCAACGGCGAGGTGCTGCGCCGGCAGGGGGTGGTCGTGCGGCACAACCTGCCGGGCGTGGGCGAGAACCTGCGCGACCATCCGAGCGTGCGGCTTGCCTTCGAGTGCGCGCGGCCGACCACGATCAACGATGTCCTGCGCAGCCCGTGGCTGAGGATGAAGGAAGGCCTGCGCTGGCTCACCCGGGGCAAAGGCCTGCTCGCGATCTCCTCGGCGACGGCGCAGGTCGTGTGGCGCAGCGACGGCGAGGCGCGCCGGCCGGATCTCGCCATGCTGTTCCAGCTCCTGTCCGGCAAGGACCGCTACGCCCGCACGCCGCGCGATGGCCTCGACCCGCATCCGGGTTTTACGCTGAACCTGAAGATCCTCCAGCCGCGCTCGGTCGGCAGCCTGCACATCCGCTCGCTCGATCCGCTCGTTCAGGCCGCGATGGATCCGCGCTATCTCTCGCACGAGGCGGACGCGCGGCTCTTCGTCGGGGGCATGCGCTTCGCGCGGCGGCTGGCGGAGATGCCCGCGCTCAGGCCGCTGGTCGTTCGCGAGACGCGTCCCGGCCCCGGGGCGCGGGACGACGCGTCGCTCGTCGATTACATGCGCGAAACGGTCCAGACCTGCTGGCACATGGTGGGCACCTGCCGCATGGGCGTCGATCCACAGGCGGTCGTCGACCCCGCGTTGAAGGTGCGCGGGCTGGATGCGCTGCGAGTCGTCGATTCGTCGATATTCCCGACGATCCCGTCGTCCAATACGAATATCCCGACGATCGCGGCCGCCGAGAAGGGCGCGGACCTCATCCTGGCGGCGGCGCGGGGGGCGAGAGCATGAAGATGCGTGAAACGTGGACGCGCTCCGGCTTGCTGCTGTGCGTCGCGCTCGCGGCGGCCGGGGGCGCGGCGGCGCGGGAGACGGCGTGGCCGGCGAACCGGTTCGCATCATCGTGGGCTTCCCGCCCGGCGGCGGCGTGGACGTGGCGGCGCGGCTCCTCGGCCAGCGGCTCTCCGGAATCTGGGGGCAACCGGTCGTGGTGGAGAACCGCCCGGGCGCGGCGAGCGTGCTCGGCACGCGGCTCGCCGCGCGCGCGACACCCGACGGGCACAGCGTGCTCATCAACTCGAGCACCATGGTGGTGAACCAGATCGTCAATCCCGGCGCGGGCTACGACATCGAGCGGGACCTCGTTCCCGTGATCAACGCCGCGTGGCAGCCGACCATCATCGTCGCGCGACCCGGGTTGCCGGTTGCGACGCTCGCGGACCTGATCGCGCTCTCGCGCGCGCGGAAGGCGAGTTTCGGCACGCCCGGTCAGGGCTCGATGCCGCATCTCGGCGCGGCGTACCTGTTCGGGATGCTCGCGAAAACCGATCTCCTGCACGTACCCTACGCCGGCGCCGCTCCCGCGCTGATCGCGGCGGCGTCCGGCCAGACCGACCTTGCGGTCGTGACGATGCCGCCCGCCGTGCCGCTCGTGAAGGCGGGCAGAGTCAAGGCGATCGCGGTCACGAGCGCCCGGCGCACGGGTGCGCTGCCCGCCGTGCCGACGGTGGCCGAAGCGGGCTTCCCGGGCTACGAAGTGAACGTGTTCTCCGGCTTCTTCATGCCGGCGGCGACCCCGAGGCCGGTCGTGCAGCGGTTCCGCGAGACGGTGCTGAAGGTGCTGGCGCTGCCGGACGTGCAGGAGCAGCTTGCCGTTCAGGGCTTCGAGCCGGCCGACCCGGCGCGCGAGGATTTCGCGCGGCTGGTCTCGGCCGAGATCGCGAAGTGGACGAAGGTCGTGAAGGCGACCGGGTTCCGGCTCGAGTGATCGTGCCGCGGGCGCGGTGGCGGCGTTGCCGGAGGACGGAATTTCAACGATGACAAGGAGGGGTCGAATGCTACGCACAAGCGGATCGATCGTCGCCATGCTGGCCGTTTTCGCGCTGCCCGGGGGAGCCACGGCGGCGGATGCCTACCCGTCGCGGCCGATACGGATCATCGTGCCGTTCGCGCCCGGCGGCGGCACCGACATGGTGGCGCGCGTGATCGCGCCGCGGCTCTCCGAGCGGCTCGGCCGCTCGGTCGTGGTGGATAACCGCGGCGGCGCGGGCGCGATCATCGGCACGGCGATGGCGGCGAAGGCGACGCCCGACGGCTACACGCTGCTCGTCTGCGATACCGCGCACACGATACAGCCGGTGCTGCAGCCGCTCGAATACGATCCGGTGAAGTCGTTCGCGCTGATCGCCTCGCTCGTGAAAGGGGACAGCGTGCTCGTCGTGCCGTCCAGCGTGGCGGCCGGCACGGTGCGGGAGTTCATCGCGCTGGCGAAGCAGAAACCCGGGCAGCTCATCGCGGGCACGGCCGGGGCCGGCAGCAGCGGGCACATGTCGCTGGAGCTCTTCAGGGTCATGGCCGGCATCGACGTCACCATGGCGCACTACAAGGGCGCCGGCGCGGCGACGATCGATCTCCTCGCCGGGCAGATCCACCTTTCCAGCATCACGATCCAGGCGGCGGTGCCGCACATGAAATCGGGCCGGATCAAGGCCCTGGGCTCGAGTGGAGACAAGCGCAACCCCGTCCTCCCCGACGTTCCGACCGTGGCGGAGTCGGGGGTACCCGGCTACTACACGACCGGATGGCGCGGGATCATGGGGCCGGCGGGCATGCCCGCTGCGATACAGGCGAGGCTCGCGCAGGAGGTGAAGGCCATCGTCACCTCCGACGAAGTGAGGTCGCATTTCGCGAAGAACGCGATGGACGTCGATTACCGCGATCCGCGCGAATTCGCCGTGTACATCAACGACGAAATCAAGCGATGGTCCGGCGTCGTCCAGAAGGCCGGCATACGCCTCGACGGCAAGCAATAGGGGAACGGGCGCCGTTACGCTCGCCGGTTCGAGGTTGTCGCCGGGGCGGCCGGCGGTAGCCTATTGGGGCTCGATGCCGGCCAGGCGAGCGAGTTCCCCCCAGTGCTTGAGGTCGTCCAGGAAGTTCTTCTGGAAGACGGCCGGCGGGTCTGCCACCGGCTGGTAGCCGCCCGCCGCGAGAAGGTCGCGGAGCGCGGGTGCCTTCACCGCTTCCGCCACCGCGGCGTAAACGCGCTTCACGACATGAGGGGGCAGCTTCGCGGGCCCGAACCAGGCGTGCCAGCCCGTGTCCATCGCGAACCCGGGCAGTGCCGACTCGCCGATGGTCGGAACGTCCGGCAGCGCCGGCAGCCGTTTCGCGCCGCTGTAGCCGAGCGGCCGCACCCGGCCGGCCTTGAGGTGCGGCATCGCGATGACCACCGGCACGACCATCGCCTGCACTTCGCCGCCGATCAACGCGGTCAGCGCGGGCCCCGCCCCCTTGTACGGCACGTGCAGCATCGCGATCCCGGCCTTCGACATGAACCCGGTGGCGATGAGATGCAGCACGTTGCCGACGCCGGGCGAACTGAACGAGAGCTTGTGCTTCTTCGCGAGCGCGATGAGGTCGGTGACCGATTTCACCGGCAGCGACGGATGGCAGGCGAGCAGCGCCCCCTGTCCCACCAACGGGTTGGTGATCGGCGTGAAATCCCGGCGCGTATCGAACGGCAACTTCAGGTGGGTGCCGGGATTGATGGCAAAGGCGACCGAGATGTGCATGAGCGTGTAGCCGTCCGGCGTGGCTCTCGCCAGCATTTCGGAGCCGATAATGGCATTCGCCCCGCCGCGGTTGTCCACCACCACCGACTGCCCGAGCAGGCTCTCCACCCCTCGCGCGACCACCCTCGCGTTGGCGTCGGTCGCGCCACCGGGCGGGAAGGGGACGATCAGCCGGATCGGGCGCACGGGCCACGTTTCGGCCGCGCCGGCTTTCCCCGCCTGCGCTCCGGCCTCGTGCGCGAGCACGAACGCCCAGCATGCGAGCGCAGCAAACGCGTATGACGTCCTGATGTTCATCTCCATCCTCCTCGATTGCGCCATGTCTTATTGCGCACAATCTTGTCCGATGTTGTTGAAGTCGGCCGGGGCAACGCCCAGCGCGTGCAGGTGGCGGCCGGCAGGAGAATCCGGCCTGATATCGCCGATCGGGCTCATTTGATCGATCGTGACCGACACGCCGAGGAGCGCGAGCGCGCGGGCATCCCGGAACTCGCGCAGGCCGGCGGCGAGCATCACGCCGGGATTGGAGGTGTCGGGGCAGGAGGTAATGGCGGCGATGACGATGGCGCCATCCTGTGCTCCCTCGCGCTCGCCTTCCACCATCCGCCTTTTTCCTGTCGCCTTCGCATAACTCCCCTCCGCCACGGGTTTTGCCAGGATTTCCCGGAAGCGCGGGGCGAGTTCGGCGAGAGGAATGCGGTCCCGCGGGCGCTTCGGTCCCGCGACGTTCGGGACGATCGCCGAGAGATCGAGCGCCAGCGCTTCGCCGTGGTCGATGGCACGCGGCAGGACGGGGCCCAGCATGCCCTGCTGGCGGTAGTAGGCCTCCGTCGCCGCGACCTGCTCGCCGAAACGTCGTGAACGGTCCATCCACGCGAATCATAATCGCTCACCACGACGCGAATTGCACTGCGCTCGACCCGCCTGTTGTCTTCGGACCCTCCAAATCCCGCGCCGCGCTGAGAGTGCATGGCCTCGCGCCAGCGTTGCTGAAGTTGTGCTGGCGATGGCAGCGACTTCGAGTCAGCTATTGCAAAGTGCAGGGAAGCGCCGCCTGACGCCTGAGTAGATGTCCGACAGATAATGCTCACCGTTGCCAAGAAATGCAAACCTTGTCTTGACCAGGTTGTGGTACAGCCTTTCGATCCGCTCCCGGTTGGTCATTCGTGCTGAATGCGCAAGATGGGTTCAGTTCGCTGGTGTCTCCGGGATCACGTGCTCTTCGCGAGCGGTGCGGTAGAGGAACTCCGGTGCGAGGTCCGCCCCGTTCGGCCACGTCACCGTTTCAAGTTCCGGGTGGACCGATACTCTGCAAAAAAGCGCCTCCTCCCTCAGCGGTTCGAACATTGGCCCCCACAAATGCTCGCTCAGGTCAACGGTTCCGCAGACCCCATCTGCAAATCGGACCCACAGCCTGTACTGTTCGAGAGGTCTTACCTCGACCACTTTCGGAATCATCATTCACTCCAGCGGTTCTATCCTGTTCAAGGGTTGACTGGCCTGTGCGCGACTCCAGTCCTCCATCAACTCCGTCTGATGGAGGGAACGCCACTCCTCGACGAGCCGCAGAGTCCGAGTGCCCAGGCTGCCATCGAGTATTGTACCGTCATCTATCCGGACAGATGCCTGGTCGGCGCCGTACTTGGCATGAAAATGCGGCGGGGCATGGTCGTTGTAGTACATCGCGATGATGATTCCGAAGAAGCGGCTGAGTTCTGGGATTCCCGCTCCCGGAATCGGAAACCACCAATCTACAGCGCGCCGCAGCCGCGACAGAGTAACGACCGCATGCCGCCGCTCGCGCGCCGTCGATCACCAGGTCGGCGGCTTGGGATTCGCGCGCGAGGCTTCCAGCGACTTCAACTGCGGCCCGGGGGCCATCGGGCGTGAGCGCTGTCCCGGCTCAAGCTGGTCCATGTCGCAGAAGAGTTCCACCAGGTAGCCGTCGGGGTCGGGGAACTCGACGCTGGTGTGCCCGCCCAGCCGCCGGCGCCCTTCGAACTCGATCGGTATCCCGCGCTCCTTCAGCCACTCGCGGATGGCGAACAGTTCGTCCATGTTGTCGACCTGCAGCGCGAAGTGGTGCAGTCTCACCGCACCGTGGGAGGGCTGCTCCGCGTTCGGTCCGTCCGAGGGAAAGAGGCCGATCGTATGGTGGTCGCCGATGCCGGTGAGAAAGGTCCCGCCCGTGTCCTGGCGGTCCGATACCCGGAAGTTGAGCACTTCGGTGTAGAACTTGACCGAGCGCTCGATGTCCCGCACCTGCAGCACGATGTGGCCCAGCTTCTTCACGCGCACGGGGCTCGGCCGGGTGGCCGGACCGGCCTTGTTTTCGACTTGATCCATTCAAGTCTCCTCGGATTGCCGCGGCCGCCGCCGCTCGGGCGTGTCTAGCGTACCGCCCGGCAGGGCCGGTTGCAACCCCACGGGAGAGGCCATGGTCCGCCGGCCGGAGACAGGGAGGTCGCGTCCTGCGATAACCGGGGCGCTCGCGCCAACGACCGCCCGCGGGCCGCATCCCGCGGCGGCGTGGATCGTTCAGCGCAGGATGAAGGGGTTCGGGATCTCGGTGGCGGTTGAAATCCAGATGCTCTTCGTCTGCAGGTACTCGCGGATCATGTCCTGGCCGCTTTCGCGGCCGAGCCCGCTTCTCTTGTAGCCGCCGAAGGGCGAGAGGTAGGACACCGCGCGGTAGGTATTGACCCACACCGTTCCAGCCTGCAGCCGCTCCGACATGGCGAGCGCGCGGCGCATGCTCTGCGTCCAGACGCCCGCCGCGAGCCCGTAGACCACGTCGTTGCCGATGGCGACGGCCTCGTCTTCGTCCCGGAACGGGATCACGGACAGCACCGGGCCGAACACTTCCTCCTGCGCGATGCGCATCGAGTTCTTCACGCCGGTGAAGATCGTCGGCTCCACGAACCACCCGTCGCCGCAT
The DNA here is from genome assembly GCA_020854035.1 of Burkholderiales bacterium. Lineage (GTDB taxonomy): Bacteria > Pseudomonadota > Gammaproteobacteria > Burkholderiales > SG8-41 > SG8-41. The sequence goes on from JADZGE010000043.1 coordinate 49,483, forward strand.
TCCGGGCGCGAGGCCTTGCCGCCGCCCAGTACGGGCTTCGCTCCTTCGCCTTTCGCGATGTCGATGTAATCGAGGATCTTCCGGTACTGCGGCGGATTGGTGACCGGTCCGACCTGCGTCTCCATGCTCATGGGGTTGCCCATGCGCGCCGTCTTCCCCAGCGCGACGAGCTTTTCGACGAATTCGTCGTGGACGCTCTCCTGCACCAGCAGCCGCGATCCGGCGATGCAGGTCTGGCCGGTCGCCGCGAAGATGCCGGAGATGACGCCCTTCACGGCGTTCTCCATGTGCGCGTCGTCGAACACGATGTTGGGCGATTTGCCGCCGAGTTCCATCGTGACGCGCTTCAGGCCCTTCGCCGCGCTCTGGTAGATGAGCGTGCCCGTGCGATCGGAACCGGTGAAGGCCACCTTCGCGACCAGCGGGTGCTCGACGAGCGGCATGCCGACTTCGGGACCGAAGCCGGTGACGACGTTGACGACGCCCGGAGGAAAGCCCGCCGCCTCGACGAGCTTCATGAACTCGAGCACCGACGCGGAAGTGTACTCGGAAGGCTTCAGCACCACCGTGTTGCCCGCGGCGAGCGCGGGGGCGAGCTTCCACGCGGTGAGCAGCAGCGGAGAATTCCACGGCGTGATCGCCGCGACGACCCCGAGCGGCTCGTGGCGCGTGTAGTTCAGCATGTCGGGCTTGTCGGTGGGGATTACCGCGCCCTCGATCTTGTCCGCGAGCCCGCCGTAATAGTAGTACCACTGCGCCATGTAGGCGGTCTGCACGCTCATCTCGGCGATGAGCTTCCCGTTGTCGCGCACCTCGATCTCGGCGAGCGAGCGCGCCTGGTCGCCGATCAGATCCGCGAGCTTTCGCAGCAGCGCGCCGCGCTTCGTGGCGTTGAGCTTCGGCCACTCGCCGCCCGTGTAGGCCTTGTGCGCCGCGCGCACCGCGCGCTCGGCGTCCTGCGCGTTGCCCCGGGGTATCAGGGCCCACGGTTTTCCGGTGTAGGGGTTGTCGCTCGGGAAGGTCTCGCCCGAAGTACCATCGACCCACTCGCCGCCGATGAACATCTTGTACCGGGCCAGGGTGCCGGCCGGGGTGTCCATGATCACCTCACTCGCCCGTCATTCGTGGGCCTTGCTGCCCAGCAACGCCTCCCGGAAACGGTTCTTGATCGCCACGCCGTCGCGCAGGCGGGGCAGGACCATTTCCAGGCGCGCGGAGGCAACCTTCACCGACGCGAAAATCGGGCCAGGCTGCCGATAGAAACGGGGAATCCACCTCTCCAGCCGGACGGCGTCGTAGATCGTGCCGGCCGAGCGGAATCCCGCGCCCTTCGCCATGGCGGGGAGATCGACGCCGAACCGCGTATGCGTCGCCTGCATGCCGGTCTCGCCGTAGGCCTCGTTGTCCAGCACGATAACCGCCATGTTGCGCGGCTGCTGCACCGCGATCGTTGCGAGCGAGCCGAGTCCCATCAGCAGGTCGCCGTCGCCGGTTATCACCAGTACCCGCCGGCGTGGCTGCGCGAGGGCGAGGCCGAGCCCGATCATGGCCGCGCCGCCCATGCCGCCCCAGTTCGCGAAATCGAGCGCCGCGTCGCCGGCGGCCGCGGTGTCCCAGGTCGGCGCGCCGAGCCCGGGCACGACGAGCGCATCGCCGCGCTCACTCAGGATGTCGGAGACCACTTGACGCCGGTCGAGCGTCGGTTTCAAGTGCTTGGGCATGGTATCGAATTCCAGTTATGTGCTCGGTCAAGTTCCCGACGCCATCTCATGCTCATACGGTGCGCGCCACCGGGGGTCGCATCCCCGCAAGCGGGGCCCCTGCTCCGCCCCTCGGCGCGTTGCCTCGATCGCCTGCGGTCAAGTTCCCGAC
>JADZGE010000044.1 GCA_020854035.1 Burkholderiales bacterium
AAAATCCCGGCAGGCTGCCCGAAGCGGGGTTCGCAATTCAAGTCGTTAACACCCCGAAAAGTCATAAAAACCCGTGCTCGCGCTAGAGTTACGATCGATCGGCCTCAAATGTGTCGGACACTACTGATTCGGCGGATCAAGTCACGCCGCCCGACGGCGTGAGAAGCGAGGACTGGATCAAGGCGGGGTTCAAACCCCGGGCCAAGTTTTGACCGACCTGCCGAGCGGTATATTTCGCGATCCGCGTTGAGGAACCGGAGGTGGCGGATCTGGTTGCCGTGGTGGTTGACGGCGTGATTTATGCGTCGTGGCTCTTCATGATCGCCGTTGGGCTCAGCCTTATCTACGGCGTCATGCACATCCTCAACTTCGCGCATGGCAGTCTCTATGCCCTGGGCGCGTATGCGGCAGCGTCGCTCGTCGGCATGTGGATGAACGGCGGGCATGGACCCTACGGCAGTTATCTGATGCTCCTTCTCGCCGCTGTCCTGGTCGGCGTGATCGCGGGCCCGCTCATCGAACGCGGCGTGCTGCGCGTCATGTACGGCCGTGACGAGATCGTCCTTGTCCTCGTTACCTACGCGCTGTTTTTGATTCTCGAGGACGCGATCAAGCTGATCTGGGGTGTCAATGCGTTATATGCCTCCGCTCCATACAATCTGCTTGGTAATTTCTCGATAGGCGACCTGACTTACCCGGTCTACACGCTCCTCGTGATCGGGATGGCGGTGGTCGTGGGCGCCGTCCTCGCGTGGGCGCTGCAACGCACCCACTGGGGGAAGATCCTGAAGGCCGTGATCTACGATCGCGAAATGAGCGCAGCACTCGGGATCAACGTGGGCCGAGTCTACCTGATGACCTTCACCGCAGGTGCGATCCTTGCTGCGACCGGCGGTGCACTCACCGCACCCACCACTTCCGTGCAGCCAGGTATGGGCGCGGAGGTGATCGTACTTGCGTTTGCCGTGGTGGTGATCGGCGGTCTCGGCAGCCTGCCCGGTGCGGCGCTCGGCGCGCTGATCGTGGGGTTGGTGCGTTCGGGCGCGGTGCACTATGCGCCACAGGTGGAGCTCTTCAGCATATACGTGGTGATGGCGCTCGTGCTGCTCATCAAACCGAAGGGCATGTTCAGCACCGCGGAGGCGCGCAAGATATGAAGATCGGCTCCGGCGCCAGCGCGTTGATCAGCGGGTCGGACATGCGGGCGAAAAGCGAAAAACACACATTCGGAACGCTGCTCTTCGTGCTCGGCGTTCTGCTCGCCGCGATGCCGTTTCTGCCTCAATGGTCGATCTTCCTGCTCACAGTGGCGCTGGCGAAGGGGCTGGTAGTGCTGGGGCTGATGCTGCTGATGCGAACGGGTCTCGTATCCTTTGGCCAGGGCTTGTATTACGGGCTCGGAGCCTATGCGGCGGCCATGCTTGGATCGGTGTTCGGCGTGGCAGACGTGGCGCTGATGATACTCGCCTCTGTCGTCGTGACCGCGGCAGTCGCGGCGGTGCTTGGATTGCTGATGGCCCGTTATCGACACATTTTCTTCGCCATGCTGACGCTCGCGTTTTCGATGGTGCTCTACGGCCTCTTGGTAAACACGGCCGCACTCGGCAGCACTGACGGCTTCAAGGTGGCGGTGCATACGATCTTCGGCATTCAGATCGGGGAATCGACGCAGCTTTACGTGTTTTTCGCGCTGGCCTCGGCTTTCGCGTTTCTCGCCGCATGGGGCGTGCATCGTTACCTCGCCAGCCACCTGGGGAGGCTGTCGATGGCGGTGCGCGACAACGAACTGCGCGTGGAATATCTTGGCGCGTCGGTGCGCCGGACGGTCTACATCAACTACCTGCTCTCCAGCATCCTCGCCGGGGCGGGTGGTGGACTGGCCGCGCTCGCGATCGGCCACATCGATCCGGATGCCGCCTACTGGTCCGCATCCGGAGAGTTCGTATTCGTCACCGTGCTCTCCGGTACGGGGAGCGTGATGGCGCCTTTCCTCGGTTCCATGGTGTTCGAGACGATCCGCTCCTTTGCCGCGCAGTACTTCCCGAATCTCTGGCAGGTGATTCTGGGCATCGCCATGCTGCTGATCATACTGTTCCTGCCCGGCGGGTTATGGACGATGTTCCGCCTGGAGCGTACGCGATGAACGCGATACTCCGGGCGGAGAACCTGCACAAGCGCTTTGGCGCCGTGACCCCGGCCAACGACATCAGCGTATCGATTGAGCACGGCAGCGCCGTAGGCCTGATCGGCGGCAACGGGGCCGGAAAGACGACGTTCATCAACATGGTGACGGGGTATCTCAAGCCGGACACCGGCACCATACGGTATGCCGATCGCGACATTACGCGATTGTCGCCGCGCCGGATTACGGACCTGGGCGTATGCCGCTCGTTCCAGATCCCGCAACTTTTCGAAGGGCTGACTGTGCGCGAGAATCTGTTGGTTGCGGAGAGCGTCTCGGCGGAGCGCCTGCGCAAGCGCGGCACCGGGCCGGCGGCGGGCGACGTGGCGGAAGGCGTCGGCGATCGCCTTGATGCGCTGGGTCTCGTGCCGTATTCCGAGCATCGCGCGAGCGCATTGCCGGAAGGCCTGCGCAAGCTCCTCGACGTTGCGATGGCGATCGCGATGAAGCCTACGATCCTGCTGCTCGACGAACCCACCAGCGGGGTGTCCAGAGACGAAAAATTCGACATCATGGAGATGGTGATGAATGTGGCGCGCGCAAACGGCGTCACCACAATATTCGTAGAGCATGATATGGACATCGTGGAGCGCTACGCGCAGCGCATCCTCGCGTTCTGCGAAGGCCGCATCATCGCCGACGGCGTGCCGGTGACGGTGCTGGCCGATGCCGACGTGCGCAGACTCATCATCGGTGACAGGCCGGCGCATGCTGCGCATTGAAAACGTGGATGTCGCGATCGGCTCGGTGAGCATCCTGCGGAAGGTCAATCTCAGCGTCGGCTCGGGGCAATTCGCGGGATTGATCGGACGCAATGGCGCCGGGAAGACCACGCTGATGCGCAGCATCATTGGCGCACTGAAGATCAAGGGCGGTACGATCGCATTCGGCGGCTGCCCGCTGCATGCGATGGCGCCACATTGCCGTGCCGGACTCGGTATCGGATACATGCCAGAGGACAGGAGACTCGTGCCTGAACTCACGGTGGAGGAGAACATGCGGCTGCCGGGATGGGCCGCCCGCGTGCAGGATGGCGATGCAAGGCTGGAGCGCGTCTACGCGATGATGCCCGAAGTGCGAGAGCTCGGGTCCCGCAAGGCCCTGCAGCTCTCTGGCGGACAGCAGAAGCTCGTGGCTATGGCGCGCGCCCTGATGTGCGGCACGCGGTTCTTGCTCCTCGACGAGCCGTTCGAGGGCGTGGCGCCGGTACTCGCGCGGCGTCTGATGGAAGTGATCGCAGGGTTGAAGAGCGCCGGCATGGCGGCGATTCTGGCTGAATCGAGCCTTGCGCATGTTCGCGATCTGCTCGACACGGTATTCGAGATCGATCGCGGAGAGGTGAGCACCGTGAAAGCGGCGGCGGGCGTTACACCGCGCGCCGGATGCTGAGTGCGGGATAACGGGAGGTGCATCGATCATGGTGGGAACGATGTGGGGCAAGGGACGCACGTACGATGAATTCACGGTGGGCGAGAAGTTCGTGTTCCGCCTGCCGACGGTGACCGAGGGCTACGTCAACAATTTCTGCTGTCTGACCGGGGACCTCAATCCGCTGCACGTCGACGTCGAGGTCGCGAAAAAGACGATACACGGCGAGCGCATCGCGCCGGGCACGCTCACCGCGTCGCTCACCTTCACGGCATTCGCGATGCTCGCGTTCGGCACCGGCATGGCGCTGCTCGAACTCGATTTCAGGTTTCCCGCCGCGGTCAAGCTGAACGACACGCTCGAGGTCGAAATCGAGATACTGGGCAAGCGCGTCAGCCGGAAATACGCGGACAAGGGCGGGATCGTGCACCAGCGCATGACGACGCGCAACCAGCATGGAACGGTCGTGGCCGTGGGCGAGGCGAAGATACTGATCTCGAAGGTGCCGTCGTACGAGCTCGTCGCGCGCTAGGCGGGCGGCGGATACATGCTTCTCGGCACCCTCCTGAGGGAATCCGCGCGGCGGGCGCCGCTCGCGGAGGCGATCGTCGATGAGGGGCGCCGGTGGACCTACCGGCAATGGAACGCCGAGGTGAATCGTGTCGCCCACGGGCTGCTCGACCTCGGGATCGGCGTCGGGGACCGAGTCGCGTGCTCGCTCACGAACCGGATCGAGTTTCTCACCGTGATGTTCGCGACGCAGAAGATCGGCGCGCTCGCGGTTCCCCTCAACTATCGCCTGACACCGGCGGAACTGGACGTGATCGGCGCGGACTGCCTGCCGAAAGCGTGGTGTTTTGAAGCGCATACCGCGCCCGCGCTCGCGGAAACGGCGCTCATGCGTGAAAAGGACATCGCCTGGATCGCGTGCGATGGCGCGGGCTGCGTCGATGCGACCGCGTACGGGGACCTGCTCGCCGGATCCGACGGCGAACCCGCGGAGCCCATGATCGATTCCGGGGCGGCGAGCCTCATCATGTACACCTCCGGCACGACCGGCCGGCCGAAGGGCGTGGTGCTGAGCCATCAGGCACAGTACCTGAATTCAGCGCTGATGCTCGCCGAGCTGGGTCTCGCGGCGGGTGATCGCACGCTCCACATCGCCCCGCTCTACCACGTGGCGGCATATCACGTGATCGCGCTGCCGCTCGTCATGGCGGGAGGGGCGAATGTGCTCGTGCGCCGCTACGAACCGGAAACCGTCGCTTCGTGGATCGAGCGCGAAGGGATAACGACGGTGCTCGGCGCGCCCACGCATTTCGAGCTGTGGGCGGCCCATGGGAGGATCCCGGCGGGGGCGGCGCCGGGGCGGCTGCGCAGCGCCTACATCACGGGCGCGCCCGCGCGCGCGGACAACGTCGCGTGGATACGCGAGCGCCTGACGCCGGGCCTGTGGAACGTCTACGGCCAGACCGAGGCCTCCAGCCTCATCACCCTACTCCCGCCGGCGGAAATGCATCGCATGGGCGCTCTCAATTGCATCGGCCGCAATCTCATGGGGATGGAAACGCGAATCGTCGCTCCGGGCAGCGGTTACGCGGCGGCCGACAGCGAGCCGGACATCGGGGAGCTCGTCTCGCGGGGCGACAAGATGATGACCGAGTACTACCGCGCGCCGGACAAGACGGCAGCGAAGCTCAGGAGCGGGTGGCTGCACACGGGCGATCTCGTTCAACGCGACGCGGACGGCTACTATTATCTCGTCGGGCGCGTCGACGATCTCATCATCACCGGCGGCGAAAACGTGTACCCTCTCGAGATCGAACAGGTGCTCGCCGAAGCGCCGGAGGTCGCCGACTGCGCCGTTGTCGGGGTGCCGGACCCGGTATGGGGGCAGATCATCGCTGCGTTCGTCGTGCCTCGCGGCGAATGCGACCTGCGCGCGCTCGCGCGCTACGCGGAAGGCCGGCTCGCCACGCACAAGCGGCCGCGGCGCTGGACGACGATCGACGCCGTTCCGCGCAACCCGAGCGGGAAAGTGCTCCTCCGCGAGCTGCGCACACGCGCCGGCGATCTGCGGGAATTGAGCGAGATCCGGAGTTGAACCGGTAACCGGTTGCTGGAGGAGAATGCCCATCATGACGAGAAATTTCCGGCGTACGGGGTGTGCGGGAGCGCTATTGCTGATGGTGGCGATGACGCAGTATCCGATCATCGCGGGAGCGCAGGATTACCCGACGAGGCCGATTCGGTTGATCGTCCCGTGGGCGGTGGGCGGCGCGATCGACGCCACCGCGCGCCCCCTCGGTCAGAAGATGAACGAAGCGCTGGGAAAATCGGTGATCATCGACAACCGGGCGGGGGCGAGCGGCATGATCGGCGCCGATGTCGTCGCGAAGGCCGCGCCGGATGGATACACACTGCTGCTGAGCGCTTCGCAGGAGGTGTCGATGAACACCGTGGTCCACAGGAAGATGCCTTACGACGTGGTGAGGGATTTCGATGCCATTACGGAAGTCGCCGTCTGCCCGCTCGTGCTGCTCGTGCACCCTTCGCTGCCGGTGCGCTCCGTCCAGGATCTGATCGCGCTCGCGCGCGGCAAACCGGATGCCTTGAGCTACGCTTCGGTGGGTATCGGGACGCCGCACCATTTCGCCGGCGAACTCCTGAAAAGCATGGCCCGCATCGAGATCGTGCACGTGCCGTACAAGGGTGGCGGTCCGGCGAGGACGGATCTCCTGGGCGGCCAGGTGCCGGCGGGCTTCGTCGCGCTCCTGTCCGCGACGCCCGACATCAAGAGCGGGAAGCTGCGCGCACTCGCCGTGACCTCGCTGCGCCGGGCCGTGGCCCTGCCAGACGTGCCGACGATGACGGAATCCGGCCTGCCGGGTTTCGACATGGGCATCTGGATGGCACTGTGGGCTCCGGCGAAGACGCCCAGGGAAATCGTCGACAAGCTCAACCGCGAAGTGGTGAAGATCGTCCAGTCGGCGGATTTCAGGCGGCGCATGGTCGAGTACGGCTGCGAGGCGGCAAGCAGTACGCCGGAGGAACTGCGCCGGCTTCAGACCACGGAAATCGAGAAATACAGGAAGATCGCCGCGGCAGCGGGGGTGAAGGCGGAGTGAGCGGCGCGGCATCGCCGCCCCGTGCGATCCGCGCGCGGGCGCCGGCGAGCGGTCAGCTCACGAGCCTTCGACGCGAACCTTGACGTGGAACGTTTCGTTCCGCGCGCCGCGAGCGGGCTGCGTCACGCCCGCGACGTCCGTGGCGCGGCACGCCAGCTCGTGGCGCCCGGCCGCGGGCGGCATCCACCCGTATTCGAAGCGTTGCCAGCAGTAGTCTTCGCGCCGCTCGACGGTGGCGGCGCCCCAGCTTGTGCCGTGATCGGCGCTGATTTCGACTCCGCGTATTTCATTCGCGCCCCATGCCCAGCCCCAGATCCGCTGTGATTTCAACGCAAGCACCTGTCCCGGCGCGGGGGATACGATAACGGAGTGCGGCGCGACGGCCCACACGGGCCGCACGCGTTCGATGCCCTGCTCGACGGTGCGATCGTTGTAGAGCCGGGTCGTGTAAAAGCCCGCGGCGCGCGTTTGCTCGAGCTCGATCGCGGCGAGCCACTTGACCGAGTTCGTCCCGTAGTAACCGGGAACCACCAGGCGCACGGGCGCGCCATGTTCCTCGTCGAGCGGTTCACCGTTCAACTCCGTTGCCAGCAGCACTTCGTCACGGAGCGCCTTCTCGAGCGGCAGATCCTTGAGATAGGAGTCGCAGTGTGTGCCGGTGCGCGCATAGATTCCGCTATCCGCGCCGCGCGCCCACACGTACTTCGCCTCCGACCGGACGCCCGCCATCCCGAGCACGTGCCCCAATCGAACGCCACTCCACACTACGTTACCGATTCGCCGCACCGGCAGCGCGGGCTTGAGGGGATTCCCCGCGCACTCGTGGAAAGCGCGCACATCGACCCTCGGCAGGTCACGCAACTGCTTCAGCGTCAGTGCGAGCGGCTCATCGACCAGCCCTCCCACCGTGAGCCGCCAGGCATCGGCGTCCATGGCCGGCACGCCCATGTGATAAACCACGAACAGCTTCCCGGATGGTGTCTGGAACGTGGTGAGCTCGTGCGCCGGGGTCGTCGTTCTCCGGGCGGTCGTCACCTTCATCGGCACGCCGTGCATGGTCACGGGGTCGGGCGGCATTCCTGGAGTCCTCCGGCCGAGGGCACGTTCGAGTCACCGGGGGCAGGCGGCTCCCCGGCGGATCCGTTGTCACGCGGTAGTCTCTCAGAAGCGGAAGATCCGGCCAACCGCCGCGGGAACGACCACCTCCTCGCCGAATGCCCTGGCGAGGGCCCGGACCGCGCGCCACCCGGTACAGTGCGCGGGAACGATGCGCTTGAGGGCGAATTGCCGCATGTCCTCGACCGTGCCCGGGATCGCCGGCTCGACGTCATTCCCGGCCAGGTGGAATCCACCGATGATCGCGTACACCGGGGCATCGCGAAAGGTCGCGCGAGCGTCGTTCAGGACGTTGATCACGCCGGCGTGGGAGCAGGCGCTGAACACGACGATGCCCCTGCCTCTCACATGCGCGGCCACGTAGCGCTCGTCCAGAACGAGAGGATCGGGTTCCCAGGTGCCGTTCGCCCATTTCACCTGCGAAACCAGCCCCTTCTCGTAGGGCGTTGCGCGTGGAATTTCTCCGCTGAGGTAGAAGAGGTCATCCACCACCAGCCGCGATCGGGGGCTGCTCACCATTCGGGCTCCCAGCCTCGCGAGCTCCCCGGGCCGAAGGATATCCTCGAACGGCAGGTAACGGTCGCGGGAGAGCCGCACGGCTCGCGTGACGAACATCTCGTCGTTCACGTGGCAGGCGACAGGGTTACCGCCGTTTCGCGAAACGACCAGCCGAATCGCCTCGGCGAGGCCGCCGCCATGATCGAAATGTCCATGTGACAGCACGAGCGCGCCGACCTCGCCGAACGGGATCCCGAGGCGATCGCCATTGCGGGCGAGCGTGTACGCTTCGGGGCCGGTATCGAAAAGCAGTATCCGGATATCCGTGCCGACGCGGGCTGTGATGACGAGACTCAAGCCGTGATTGGCGCAGCAACTCGCGTGACCCGAAGATACGAGCAGGCCTTTGCGCATGAGCGCGGCCATCTGTCCGGTGACATCCTTCGGCAGGCTGGATAGCGGATCAACGACGTTATCCACGAGCACGCAGACATCGATGGAGTCGACGATCTTCAGATGACCGGCGGGATCGCTGTTCATCGGTGTCCGAACCGAACGGGGAACGATTTCATCCTATCCACGACAGCGGGCATGCGCAATCGCCGAGAGGTGACGGGATAGGGTGACGAGATGGGGGTGACGAGGGTGGGTTACCTGTCACCATCTTTCGTCACCAGTAATCGTCACCAGCAATCGTCACCCCTTGGCGCAGCGCCGAAGCATGGGCAGGGGCAGGGGTACCGGACAAGTCCCCCGGAGGATAGAGCGCCGCTTCAGGGCCTTACGTGACCTGACTGGCGGAGAGGGCGGGATTCGAACCCGCGGTACGGCTTTCACCGTACACACGCTTTCCAGGCGTGCGACTTAAACCACTCATCCACCTCTCCGGCAGCGCGATTCTATCAGACGCGCTAGAGAAGACGCTGCACGGCGGGGAGGCTCAGCAGGGTCGCGCCCGCGAACCAGATCCACATCGATGCCATGCCCGTCGCATCCCGGTCCACGAGGCGCTCGTAGAGCGCCGCCGGCACGCCGCTCACGAGCAGGGTCGCGCTAGAGAGCAGGATCGATCCCCAGAACAGCACCCATTCCGCGGTGCGCGGAAAGAGTTCCGGCATGAGCGCGGCGCTCACCGGGAGGGCGATCCGGAGATAGGGCGAGAAGATGCCGTTCACGATCGCGAGGCCGACGATCAGGAGCAGCAGGGTCCGGCGGTCGAGCATGCGCGGTCCCTCACTGCCCCGCCACGCGCGGGGTGAGGCCGGCGGCGTGGAGCGCGATGAAGAACACCACGCGTGCGATCGCGATCCAGAAGGCGGCGATGGGCGCGAGCGCGGGCGGTGGAATGATGGACGGCGTGATGTACGCGACCGGCCGCAGCAGCCAGTCGGTCAGCCGCCTGAACCAGCGGAAGATATAATTCGGGGAATCGGACGGCAGGAACAACGAGAAGAGGAAACGGCCGATCAGCGTCCAGAACAGGACGGCGAACACGTAATTGGGTAGATGGAAATACCAGTACGGCCACCACGCGCCTTGCATGCCCGCGATATTACACCCGGCCGGCCCGGCGGCGCGCTTCTGGCGGCGCGTCAGGTCCCGCTTCGGTCCCGCGCTGATCGAAACACCCGCCGGACTCGCGACCTACGTCGAGGAGCGCGCGCTCTTCATCGCCCAGAAGTGCGCGATCGACTATTGCCGTGGCAAGACCGGGCTCGCGAGCTATGCGCTGTTCACCGAGGATACGTTCCTCAATGCCCTGGAGATCTGCCGCTGGGAGGGCTTCGCGGCGGTGCTCGGGGACTTGTGCATCCTGGTGGAAGGGCACCTGCGGCCCCACGCCCCGCCCGAGCGGCGCGCCCGGCTCGCGGACGCCTTGCTCGGGCTGCACGCGGGCATACTGGCGGCCATCCCGGCTCCGGTGTACCGGCCGCAGGGCTGGGGCGACGTTGTTGACGCGTTCGGCCCACGCTTGCGCAATGCGTGTGCCACCACGCCCCGCGGGGCGGCCGACATCGCGGACCATTCCGCGCGGCGCCTCTTCGAGACGCTGCCGATCCATTCCAGCATGCGCGAGCTGGACGAGGAAGTGGTGTACGGCGCGGTGCGCTTCCGGATGATCGCCCTCAACCAGGAGATGCGGCGGCGCCTTGGCGGCGCGGCGCTGGTCGAAGCGCTGGCGGCGGGTGGAGCGGATCCTGGCTAGAAAGTGACCTTGTAGGTGCCGTCCCGCTGCTTGGCGGCGATGCACTGGTAGAGGCCCTTCTTGCCGTCGAGCTCGTAGGGGATGTTGACGCGTATATCGGCGTCGCCGGTCGAAGCCTGGATATTCGACTTCTCCTGTGTGGCAAACGACGCCTTCGCGTATTTCGCCTCCTTCCTTGCGGCCTCCAGGCAGACGTCGTAGGCGAGCTTGTTGTCCTTGCCCCTGGCGCAGCCGGCGAGGGCGATACCGAGCGCGCAGGCGCCGGCGAGCAGTCGAGCGGGAGTGGTATGCATGACGATTCAAATATGGAGAAAAGGAAAGGCCCGCCGCGAGCGGGCCTCTCCCGGGATGGCCGCGCGCCGCGGTCAGTCGTGCTGCGCGCCCTTCAACCAGGCGAGTTCACCCCGGGGCACGCGCACCGAGTCGATGAAGGCCTGCATCTCCTTCGACGGCTCCCTCGTCATCAGGCTCACGACGACGGTGACGATGAACGACACCGGGAGCCCGAAGAGCGCGCTCGAGATGTTGCGGATGCCGAACCACAGGGGCATGTCGAAGTAGCGCGTGCCGATGAGGTAGTAGAGGCACACGCCGAAACCGCAGACCATGCCGGCGATGGCGCCCGCCGAGGTCGTGCGCTTCCACCAGACGCCGAGCACCAGCGGCACGAATAGACCCGCGGCGGCGAGCGAGAACGCCCACGCCACCATCTGGATGATTCCCGCGGGCCGCGTCCCGGCCACCGCCGCCGCGATGATCGCGACGCCGACGAGGAGCACGCGGGCGACGACGAGCCGGCGCACGGTGGAGGCCTTCGGGTCGATCATCTTGTAGTAGACGTCGTGGGAGAGCGCGTTGGCGATCGCGAGGAGGAGGCCATCCGCGGTGGACAGCGCCGCGGCGAGGCCGCCCGCGGCGACGAGCCCCGAGATCACGTACGGCAGCCCGGCGATCTCCGGCATCGAGAGGACGATGATGTCCTGGTTGATGACGAACTCGGCGAGCTGCACGATGCCGTCGTTGTTGGCGTCCTTGATCGTGAGCAGCCCCCCGACCTGCGACCAGTTCTGCACCCACGCCGGCAGCGCGGAGATCTGCTGGCCGATCACGTTGGTATAGACCTCGAGCTTCGCGAACGCGGCGTAGGCCGGCGCCGTGAAGTAGAGGAGAAAGATGAAGAAGATGCTCCAGCCCACCGACTGGCGCGCGTCGCGCACGTTCGGCGTCGTGAAGTAGCGCATCAGGATGTGCGGCAGCGACGCCGTGCCGACCATGAGGCAGAGCACCAGCGCCCAGAAGTTGTGGAACTCGGTCCAGCTGAACTGGCCCTTGGCGTCCACGAAGGGCGCGACGTGCGGCTTCGCGATGCCGAGCTTCTTCTCGAAGTCGGCGATGTGATCGAGCACCTGCCCGTAGGCGAGCTCGGGGATCGGGTTGCCGTAGAGCTTGGTGGAGAGCCAGACCACCGGCAGGAGGTAGGCGATGATCAGGATGATGTACTGCGCCACCTGCGTCCACGTGACGGCGCGCATCCCGCCCAGCATCGAGCACACCAGTATGCCGATCAACCCGACGAACACCGCGATCTCGAAGGGGATGTCGAGGAAGCGCGAGGTGATGATGCCGATGCCGAAGCACTGCGACACGATGTAGGTGAAGGAGGCGCAGAAGAGCACGACGACCCCGCAGAGACGCGCGGTGTTGCCCTCGTAGCGCACCCCGAGGAAGTCCGGCACCGTGAACTGGCCGAACTTGCGCAGGTACGGCGCGAGCAGCACGCCGACCAGCACGTAGCCGCCCGTCCACCCGAGCACGTAGCCGAGACCCCCGTAACCCGCGAGGTAGAGACCGCCCGCCATCGAGATGAACGAAGCGGCGCTCATCCAGTCGGCGCCGGTCGCCATGCCGTTGAAGAACGGCGGCACGACGCGTCCGGCGACGTAGTACTCGGAAATCTCCACCGTCCGGGAGATGATCCCGATGTAGGCGTAGACCCCGATCGTCAGGAACACGAAGCAGTAGCCGATCACCCGGTTCGATACGCCCATCTGCTCCAGTATCGCCAGGATGATGACGAAGCCGATGAAGCCGCCGGCGTAGACGCCGTAGATCTTGGCGAGATTGTCGACAAAGCTCTTGCTGGTTTGGGCCGCCATGGTCGTCTCCTCCGATCAGTCCTCGTCCACGCCGAACTCTTTGTCGATCTTGTTCTGCGCGTGGGCGTTCCAGAAGCACAGCACGACGAACGCGATGAGCGACCCCTGCGCGGCCATGTAGAAGCCGAGCGGGAAGTTGAGAAACTCGACCCTGTTGAGCTGTACCGCGAAGAGATGCACGACGAAGCTGAAGAAGAACCACAGCGCCATGATGGTCCACATGAGGCGCGAAGTCCTGCGCCAGTATTCCTGCCGCCGTTCGGGTGTCAGTTCGGACATGCTCCCCTCCTTGGTACGGCAATCGTGACTTATTGCTTGCCCTCGGCCATGCTATTGGAAAATACTTACAAAATCCTGAACGCCGGACCCGGAATGCTGCGTGACCGCGGGCCCGGGGCCGGCGCGAACGCGGGAGGTGCGTGCGAATACTCATCACCGAGGACGACGCGGCGCTTGCCGAAGCCCTGCAGTTCGCGCTGGCCCATGCCGGCTACGCGGTCGACTGGGTCGGCAACGGCACGGCGGCCGACGAAGCCCTCAAGGACGATGTCTTCGGGCTGCTGATCCTAGACCTCGGCCTGCCCAAGCTCGACGGCTTCGAGGTGCTGCGGCGCCTGCGCAGGCGCAACACGGCGCTCCCCGTCCTCATCCTGTCGGGGCGCGAGAAGCCCGAGGAGAAGGTCCTGGGACTCGACCTCGGCGCGGACGACTATCTCGTCAAGCCGTTCAGCCTGAACGAGCTGCAGGCGCGGGTGCGGGCCTTGCTGCGCCGCAGCGCCGGTGGCTCCCCGCCGGTCATCTGCTACGGCGGCCTGAGTTTCGACACGGTGGAGCGCCTGGTCAGCGTGAACGGCAAGGCGCTCGCGCTCTCCACGCATGAACTCGGCGTGCTCGAAGTGCTGGTGCAGCGTTTCGGGCGCGTGGTGAGCAAGGCGCGGCTCGTCGAGCAGCTCTACAGCTACGACAAGGGCGTCACGCAAAACGCGATCGAGGTCTACGTGCACCGCCTGCGCAGGAAGCTCGACGGCGCGGGGGTTACCGTGAAGACGCAGTACGCCCGCGGTTACCTGCTCGATTACGTGAATCACTGAGGCCCGGCGCTCGCGAGCCGCAAGCGGCAAGCAGGGTAAACCGCTCGCCGCTCACCGTGTTTCCTCTCCCAGGAGGTCCGCGACGGCGCGCACGAGGTCCCGCGTCGCGAAGGGCTTGGTCATGTAGGCGTCGGCCCCCGCCGCCATTCCCTTCTCCATTTCCGGGCCGCGCCCGCGGGCGGTGAGCATCAGCACCCGGATTGCCTTGCCCGCGGCGCCTTCGCGGATGCGGCGGCACACTTCGAACCCGCTCACGGCGGGCAGCATGACGTCGAGCACCACGAGATCCGGCGCCTCGCTCGCGACGAGGCGCAGCGCCTCTTCGCCGTCGCGCGCCACGCGCACCTCGTGCCCCGCGCCGCGCAGCAGAAATTCCAGGGAAACCACGATGCTGGGCTCGTCCTCGGCGATGAGTATGCGTCTTGCCACGGGCGTGTCTACCGTGCGCCCGGGACGGGCGCGGCACCCCGGACGGCGCGCGCCGCGGCGGGCAGCGGCAGCGTGAACGAGAACGTCGAACCCTCGCCGCTGCGGCTTGTCACCCACATGCGGCCGCCGAAGTGGTGGATGATCTCGCGCGAAATGGCGAGTCCCAGCCCGCTCCCCCTCAGTTTGCGCGTGAGGGTATCGCCCGCCTGGCGGAACTTCTCGAAGACGATCTCCTGGTCGGCCGCGTCGATGCCGATGCCGTTGTCGGCGACATCCACGCGCAGGTGGTCGTCACGGCGCGTGAGGGCGACGCTCACGCGGGGATCGGGGCGCTCGCAGAACTTCGCGGCGTTCGAGAGGAGGTTCAGCATCACCTGCATCAGGCGGTCGCGGTCGGCGACGACCGGGGGCAGGTCGCGGGACAGGTCGACCTCAGGCGCGATGCCGCGCTCGCGGAAGACCTGGCTCACGGCGGACAGTGAATCCTCGACGACCTCGCGCATGTCGACTTCGCCCGGATGCCACTCGGCGTTGCCCGACTCGATCTTCGCGAGATCCAGCACCTGGTTGATGAGCCGCGTCAGGCGCTCGGACTCCTTGATGATGATGCCGAGGAACTTCGCGCGCTGGGCTTCGTCGAGCGCCGGGTTGTCGTTCAGTATCTCCGAGAAGGCGCGGATCGAGGTGAGCGGCGTCCGCAGCTCGTGCGTCACGGTCGAGATGAAGTCGTCCTTCAACCGGTCGAGTTCCTGGAGGCGGCGGTTCGCCGAGCGCAGCTCGGCGGTCGCGGCCTCCAGTTCGCGCGACTTCTGCTCGAGCTGGCGGCTGTAGGCCCGCAACTGCGAGGCTTCGTCGATCACGTTGATCACTTCGTCGATGCCGAGCGGCTCCTCCTGCACCACCGAGGCGACCATCACGCGGGCGGAGGCGCTGCCGATGGCGCCGGCGAGCAGCGACTCGGCATGGTGCACGAGCTCCGCGTCGGCGCTCAACGCTTCGTCGGCGCGGGCGCCCCGGCCGCGGGCGTGGGACGCGAATGCCTCCTCGGCGCGCTCGGGCCCCAGAAAACGGCCGAGCAGGCGCTTCAGGTCGTTCACCGAGGCGCGGCCGCGCCAGAACCGCGGGCCGGCTCCCGCCGCGGGCGGGGCGTCGACGAACAGCGACGCCTGGCTGTGCTCGGCCGCGCTCGGGCGATGGAAGAGGGAGAGCGCCACGTAGCAGCCGATATTGGCGAGCATGCTCCAGAACAGGCAGTGCGTGATGTCGTCGAAGTCGCGCAGGCCGAAGAGCTCCTGCGGCTTGAGTTGGTCGACGCCGAGGCTCCCCTCGAAGAGGAACGTGATCGGGAGCCAGCCGGACTTGGCGAAGGAGGGCAGGAGCAGCGTGTAGACCCAGACCCCGAACCCGGCGGCAAGCCCGCAGAACGCACCGGCGCGCGTGCCGCCCTTCCAGTAGAGGCCGCCGATGATGGCGGGCGCGAACTGGGCCACGGCCGCGAACGAGATGAGACCGATGGAGACGAGCGCGTAGGCTTCGCCGGCGAGGTAGAAGTAGAGGTAGCCCAGCACCAGTATGAGCACGATCGCGCCGCGCCGGATGCCGAGGAGCAGCCCCGAGAGGTCGGGACGCAGCCGGATGCCCATCCAGTTCATGCGGATGAGGAGCGGCATGACGAGCTCGTTGCAGACCATCGTGGAGAGCGCGATGGTCTCCACGATCACCATGCCGGTCGCCGCCGAGAGCCCGCCGATGAACGCGAAGAGCGCGAGCCACGGCACCCGTTCGGAGATCGGCAGCGTCAGCACGAACGTGTCGGCGTCCACGCCGGCGCCGGCAAAGTGCAGCAGCCCGCCCAGCGTGATGGGCAGCACGAACACGTTGATCGCGATGAGATAGAGGGGAAAGAGCCAGATCGCCTTGTCGAGGTGGCGCTCGTCCACGTTCTCCACGACCGTCACCTGGAACTGCCGCGGCAGGAACATGACGGCGGCCATCGAGAGCACCATGAGCGAGGCCCACGAGGCGTAGTTGCCGCCCATGACGCCGAGCGTCGTCAGCGGGTTGAACTGGGCGATCTCGCGCGCGCGGGTGAAGATGTCCGCGAAGCCGCCGTACATCGAGTAGGTGACGAAGAGACCCACGGCGACGAAGGCGAGGAGTTTCACCACGGATTCGAACGCGATCGCGGCGACGAGCCCCTCGTGCCGCTCGGTGGCGTCGAGATGGCGCGTGCCGAAGAGTATGGTGAACGCGGCGAGCAGCATCGCGATGTAGAACGTGTTGTCGCCGAGGAAAAGCGGCTTGCCTTGCTTGCCGGGCATCACGACCTCGGGATACTGCAGGACGATCGAAAACGTGTTCGAGATCGCCTTCAACTGGAGCGAGATGTAGGGAATGATGCCGATCACGGCGATGACGGTGACGAGCCCGCCGAGGGCCTGGCTCTTGCCGTAGCGCGAGGCGATGAAGTCCGCGATGGAGGTGATGCGGTTCGCCTTGCTCACGCGCACCACCTTCACCATGACGTACCACCACAGCGCCGCCATGAGCGTCGGGCCGAGGTAGATCGGCAGGAAGCCGATGCCGGTGGTGGCCGCGCGCCCGACGCTGCCGTAGAAGGTCCAGGAAGTGCAATAGACCGCCAGCGAGAGCGCGTAGATCCAGGGGTTGGCGATGATGCTGCGGCCTTCGTCCGCGCGCTTGTCGCCGTAATAGGCGATCGCGAAGAGGAGCCCCACGTAGGCGAAGGAGGCGAGGACGATGAGGGGCGCGGTCAGCATGCTGCGCGGGGCGGCGCCGTCACCCCTCCGAGGCGCCGGCGCCCGTGCCGGGATCAGTCACCGCGCCGCTCCAGCACGAGCGCCATGAGGCCGATCAGGAGGGCCCACGCGGCGAAGACATAGGCGTAGAGGAGCGGCACGCCGAGGATCACGACGGGCCGGTCGAACAGCGTCAGTACGGGAAAATTGAAGAGGAGCGCGCCGAGGAGAAAGATGGCCACGAGGCGCGGCCCCTTGATGCCGGGCCGCATCATGCCGACTCCTCGACGCCTCGTCCGAGCCGGCCGGCCGCTAGCGCGCCTTTTCGCTCAACTGCTGCAAGATCGCCGGGTTCTCCAGCGTGGAGACGTCCTGCCTGATCTCCTCGTCCCTCGCGATCGACCGGAGCAGCCGTCGCATGATCTTGCCCGAGCGCGTCTTGGGCAGGTTCTCGCCGAAGCGGATGTCGCGGGGCTTCGCGATCGGCCCGATCTCCCTGCCGACCCAGTCCTGCAGGTCCTTCACGATGCGGGCCGCGTCCTCGGTGCCGGGGCGCGCCTGCTTCAGCACGACGAAGGCACAGATCGCCTCGCCGGTGAGATCATCGGGGCGGCCCACCACGGCGGCCTCGGCGACGATGGGGTTCGCGACCAGCGCCGACTCGATCTCCATCGTACCCAGGCGATGGCCCGAGACGTTGAGGACGTCGTCGATGCGCCCGATGATGCGGATGTAGCCGTCCTCGTCGTAGGAAGCGCCGTCACCCGCCAGGTAGTACTTGCCCTGGAAGTCGGCGGGGTAGTAGGTCTTGCGGAAGCGCTCCGGGTCGCCCCAGATCGTGCGCAGCATCGCGGGCCATGGCCGCGTGATGACGAGCATGCCGCCCTTGCCCTTGCCGACCGGGTGGCCGGTCTCGTCGACGATGTCCGCGAAGATCCCGGGCAGAGGGAAAGTCGCCGATCCCGGCTTGGTCGGGGTCGCCCCGGGAAGCGGCGAGATCATGAGCCCGCCGGTCTCGGTTTGCCACCACGTGTCGACGATCGGGCAGCGCCCGCGGCCGACTGTCTCGTGATACCACATCCAGGCCTCCGGATTGATGGGCTCGCCGACGGTGCCGAGGATGCGCAGCGAGGAGAGATCGTAGTGCTTCGGCAGTTCGCCCCCCGCCTTGATGAGCGAACGTATGGCCGTCGGAGCGGTGTAGAACACCGTCACCTTGTGGTCCTGGATCATCTTCCAGAAACGCCCCGCGTCCGGATAGACCGGCACCCCTTCGAAGATGACCTCGGTCGCGCCGCACGCGAGCGGGCCGTAGCACACGTAGGAGTGCCCCGTCACCCAGCCCACGTCCGCCGTGCACCAGAAGATGTCACCGGGCTTGTGGTCGAACACCCACTTCATGGTGAGTATCATCCAGAGGAGGTAGCCGCCGGTGGAATGCTGTACGCCCTTCGGCTTGCCGGTCGAACCCGAGGTGTAGAGGATGAACAGCGGGTGCTCGGCTCCCACCCATTCCGGCTCGCAGGTCTCCGGCTGTCCGGCCATGAGATCGTGCATCCAGACATCGCGCCCCGCCTGCCACGCGACGGGGCTGCCGCTGCGCCGGTAGACCACCACGGTCGCGATCGACTCGCAGCCGCCCATGGCGATCGCCTCGTCGACCGCGGCCTTCAGCGGGATTTCGCGCCCGCCGCGGAACTGCCCGTCGGCGGTCAGCACCGCGATGGCGCCCGCGTCGATGATGCGCTCCTGCAGGCTCTTCGCCGAGAACCCGCCGAACACGACCGAGTGGATGGCGCCGATACGGGCGCACGCCTGCATCGCGACCACGGCCTCGATCGACATCGGCATGTAGATCACCACGCGCTCGCCACGCTTGACACCGCGCGCTTTCAGGCCGTTCGCGAACATGCAGACGCGGCGATGGAGCTCGCGGTAGGTGATCCGGGTCACCTTCCCGTCGTCGGCCTCGAAGATGATCGCGGTCTTCTCCGGCTGGGTTTCGAGATGCCGGTCGAGGCAGTTGTAGGACGCGTTCAACTCCCCGTCCGCGAACCACCTGAAGAACGGCGCCTTCGACTCGTCCAGGACCTGCGTGAAGGGCTTCTTCCACAACACGTGCTCGCGCGCTAGGCGCCCCCAGAATCCGGGGAAATCCTTCTCCGCTTCGGCGCAGAGGCGCCGGTAGGCGTCCATGCCGGAGACATTGGCCTGCCTGACGAATGCCTCGGCTGGCGTGAATATCCGGTTCTCCTGCAGTACCGACTCGATCGTCGTGGCGGCCATTGATCCCTCCCGTTGCGGCAAGGGAAACACTAAGGCGAAAGAAAGCCGTTGTAAAGCCGCCACACACCGCTGGTAACGCAGCGGGGAGCCGGGCATAATGGACGCGGTGGCGCGGTTGCCATCACACGGCGGGCCTCCCCGCATTGCATGGTAGTGAACCTGGTCAGGTCCGGAAGGAAGCAGCCACAGCTATTCTCTGCAAGTGCCGGGGGCAGGGCTCGCCACCCCATACAGGGCCAGCGGCCGCTCGAAGCGGCCGTTTCCTTTTTCATCGCGGAACGAGAATGATCCAACGCATCGAGTTCCTGATCCTGGCCGCGCTCTTGGCGGCGACCGGCGTCCCGGCTCTGGCAGTGGACGGGATCGCCCTTGAAGGCGGAAACGGCGATGGCACGGACATGGGCCGGGTCGCCGCGCAATGGGACTGGAAGAACCGCTGGCTGCAGGGCGCCGAGTGGCACGTCGGCGGCTACTGGAACCTCGGGCTGGGCTACTGGACGCACGACGCGGCGCCGGGCCAGAACGACGAGATCGCGGAGGTGGGCCTCACCCCGGTATTCCGGCTCCAGCAAAACGGTCTCGCCGGCCCGTACGCCGAGTTCGGCATCGGCATTCATCTCCTCTCGCGCACCTCGCTCGGGAGCCGGCGCTTCAGCACGAAATTCCAGTTCGGCGACCACGTCGGCTTCGGCTACCGCTTCGGCGCCAAGGCCGCTTTCGACCTCTCCTACCGCTTTCAGCACCTCTCCAACGCGAGCATCAAGCAGCCGAACAACGGCATCGAATTCCACCAGGTCAGGCTGCAGTATCACTTCTAGCGACTCGCTCGCCGTGACTCAAGTTCTTGCCCGCAAGTGGCGCCCCAGGACCTTCGCCGAGCTGGTCGGCCAGGAGCACGTGGTGCGGGCTCTCGCGAACGCGCTCTCCGGCGGGCGGCTGCACCACGCCTACCTCTTTACCGGCACGCGCGGCGTCGGCAAGACGACGCTCGCGCGGATCCTCGCCAAGGCCTTGAACTGCGAAACCGGGGTAACCGCGGAACCGTGCGGGCGCTGCGCGGCGTGCGCCGAGATCGACGGCGGCCGGTTCGTGGACCTCATCGAGCTCGACGCCGCATCCCACACGCAGGTCGACAACATGCGCGAGCTGCTCGAGAACGCGCTCTACGCGCCGACCGCGGGGCGTTACAAGGTCTACATCATCGACGAAGTGCATATGCTCTCCCGCAACGCGTTCAACGCGATGCTGAAGACGCTCGAAGAGCCGCCCGATCACGTGAAATTCGTGCTCGCGACGACCGATCCGCAGCGGGTACCGGTGACGGTGCTCTCGCGCTGCCTGCAGTTCAACCTGAAACAGATACCGCCCCGTGAGATCGGCGAGCGGTTGCGCCACGTGCTCGACGCCGAAGGTATCGGCCACGAGAGCGCCGCGCTTGCCGTGCTCGGCCGGGCGGCGCAGGGCAGTCTCCGCGACGCGCTCTCGCTCCTCGACCAGGCGATCGCGCACGGCGGGGGCACCGTCACCGAGGGCGGGGTGCGCGCGATGCTCGGCACCGTGCGCCGGGAGAGCCTGTTCGCGATCCTCACGGCGCTCGCCGCCGGCGACGGCCCCGCGCTCGTTGCCGAGGCCGACAGGATGGCCGGCGCCGGCGCCTCCTTCGACGCGGGGCTGCAGGAGATCGCGACGCTCCTGCAGCGGATCGCCGTGGCGCAACTCGCGCCGGAGAGTGTCGGCGCGGACGATCCCGAACGCGAGGCGCTGCGTGCGCTGGCGCAGCGGCTCGCGCCCGAGGACGTCCAGCTCTACTACGAGATCGCCATTCAGGGCCGCAGCGAGCTCGCCTGCGCGCCGGACGAACTCGCCGGGTTCACCATGACGCTCATTCGCATGCTCGCCTTTTCGCCCGGGGGCGAGCCGCCGCCGCAGCGTCCCGTCGCGGCGCCCGCGCGGCGCGCCGGGGGAACGCCTGCTCCGGAGGCGCCGGGCGCGCGGGAGGCGGGCGACCCGGCGGCGGAGCGCGCGGCGCCGGCCGACTGGGCGGCGCTCCTCGCCCGCCTCAGGGTGAAGGGCATGGCGCGCAATCTCGCCGAGCACTGCGAGCTTGTCGCGAGCGAGCCCGGCCGGGTCGAACTCAAGATCGCCCGGGCGCACCAGCACCTGCTCGAGAAGCAGTACCAGGAGCGCCTGAAGGCGGCGCTCGATGAACACTTCGGCGGCCCGGTGCGTCTCGCCATTGCGGTGAGCGAGCAGGCCGCGTCGGCACCCGCCGCCGTGGCCGACCGGGAACGCGGTGAGAAGCAGGTGCAGGCGATCGCCGCGATCGAGCAGGATCCGTTCGTGCGTGAACTGGTCGAGAACTTCGACGCGCGGGTGGTCGAGTCCTCGATCAGGCCGCGCGAATCCGGCGTCAAGGGTGATGCGTGAAATGGGCACAGGGGAGAGAGACGATGAAAGGCGGGCTCGGCGGCCTGATGAAACAGGCCCAGGTGATGCAGGAGAACATGAAGCGGCTGCAGGCCGAGCTGGGGGAGCTCCAGGTCGAGGGCCAGGCGGGCACCGGCAAGGTGAAGGTCGCGATGACCTGCAAGCACGAAGTGCGGCGGGTCTCGATCGCGCCGGAGCTCATGGGCGAGGACCGGGAGATGCTGGAGGACCTCGTCACGCTCGCGGTGAACGATGCGGTGCGCCAGGTCGAAGCCACGGTGCAGCAGAAGATGGCCGCGGTGACGGCGGGAATGCCGCTTCCGCCAGGGTTGAAACTGCCGTTTTGATGCCCGGAGATGAAGAGTCCTTCATCCCTCGACGAACTCATCGCGGCGTTGCGCTGCCTGCCCGGCGTCGGCCCGCGTTCGGCGCAGCGCATGGCCTATCACCTGTTGCAGCGTGACCAGCCGGGGGCGGCGCGCCTCGGCGCGGCGCTCACCCGGGCACTCGAGAGGATACGGCACTGCGAGCGCTGCAACAGCTTCGCCGAGGAGGCGGTCTGCGAGCTCTGCCGTTCTCCCCGGCGCGACGCGGCGCTGCTCTGCGTCGTCGAGTCCCCGGGGGACCTCCTCATGATCGAGCAGGCGCGCTGCTACCCGGGACTGTACTTCGTGCTGATGGGGGCGCTCTCGCCGCTCGACGGCGTGGGCCCGAAGGAGATCCATCTCGACCGGCTGCTGAAGCGCGCCACCGACGGCACGGTGCGCGAGGCGATCCTCGCCACCAATTTCACGGTGGAAGGGGAGGCGACCGCCCACTACGTCGGAGAGCTGCTGCGCGAGCGCGGGCTCAAGGTATCGCGGATCGCGCGCGGGCTGCCCGTCGGCGGCGAGCTGGAGCACGTGGACAGCGGGACCCTCGCGCAGGCGTTGATGGAACGGCGCGAGGTCTCGTAGATTGCGCCGCGAGCGGGCCGTAATCGCACCGACGGAACGTTCCCCGGTTCTCCGCGACCCGGTGAGGGCTGTGACTAGCGGCACCGCTAGTAGCAACTTGCCGGGTTTCATGGCCCTGCCATCTCCCGGGCGTTGCCGCGCAACCTATCGATGTTCCGGCCGTGTCGCGCTGCGGTGTGGTAATTCTACCAAAGGGATATCGTCGATATTCATTATATATCATGATGATATCGATATTATCTCACAATCAGATTTAATATAGTTCCGGAAATGTCGAAAACCCCAGTGCGACCGCACTCCGGCACCGCGCGACGCCCCCGCGCCGGAGCGTCCGAGAAACTTCAGAAATTGCTTGCTCGTCAAGGTCTTGGATCACGGCGGGAGATCGAGGAGTGGATTGCTGCCGGCCGCGTGACCGTGGACGGATCGAGGGCGCAGGTTGGGACCCGGGTGACCGGTGGGGAGTCGATCCACATCGATGGCCGGCCGCTCAGGCCGCTCGCCGCCGCCCTGCCGCGTGTGTTGATCTACCACAAGCCCGAAGGCGAGATCGTGAGCCGCGAGGATCCCGGGGGTCGGCCGACGGTCTTCGATCGGCTCCCGGCGGTGACGGGCGCGAAATGGGTCGCGGTGGGCCGGCTCGATTTCAACACGGGGGGTTTGCTGCTGCTCACGACCGAAGGCGAGCTGGCGAACCGCATGATGCACCCGCGCTACGGACTCACGCGCGAGTACGCGGTTCGGATCCGGGGCCGCGTTTCGCCCGCGGACGCCGATCGCCTTGCCCGCGGTATCCGCCTCGAGGACGGTGAAGTGCGCTTTCGGGAAATCGAGGAGCAGGGCGGAGAGGGCGCCAACCGCTGGTACCGCGTGGTGCTGCACGAGGGACGCAACCGCGTCGTGCGCCGCGCGTTCGAGTCGCTCGGGCTGACGGTGAGCCGCCTGATGCGAACGCGCTTCGGGCCCGTCCGCCTGCCCCCGCGATTGACCCGCGGGCATTACGTCGAGTTGTCTGCGGGCGAAGTGCGGCAGCTGCTCGCCGCGGCCGGGTTCGACCCAGGGCGGCCGCCCCGCCATCCCGACCGCCACGCCCGGTGACGGCGCTCCGGCGGTTCATTGCAACACCTCAGCCCGGCAGATCCTCACGCGTCGCGATGAAGACGGCGGCGCCGCCGTTGCACTCCGGCCACAGGAACGCCGATCGAGGAAACGCACGCTCCACTCGCCGCCTGCCGGCGCCGACCTCCACGACGATCACGCCCCCCGCGTTGAGGTGTCGCCGTGCCGAGGCAACGACGCGGCGCACGCAAGCCAGGCCATCGCGTCCGCCCGCCAGGGCGAGGCGTGGCTCGTGCCGGTACTCCGCCGGGAGCCGCCGCATCGCCCCAGCGGTCACGTAGGGCGGGTTGCACACGATCAGGTCGTAGCGCCGGCCGCGGAGCCCGGCGAAAAGATCCGAGCGCACGGTGCGGATGCGGCCCGTGAGCCGGTGGCGCGCGACGTTCATCCGCGCGACCGCGAGCGCATCCGGGGAAATGTCCGCGGCGTCGATGCGGGCACGGCGGAGTGCCCGCGCGAGCAGCACGGCGAGACAGCCCGAGCCGGTGCAGAGGTCGAGCGCGCTGCGCACCCGGCGGGGATCCCGCAGCCACGGCGCGAGCCGCTCGCGCAGGAGGAATGCGATGTGCGAGCGCGGCACGATCACGCGCTCGTCGACGTAGAAGCGGACCCCGGCAAGCCACGCCTCGCGCACGAGGTACGCGGCGGGTTTACGCTCGGCGATCCGGCGCTCGACGAGGCGCTCGAGGGCGGCGGCTTGCGCCCGCGTGGGCCGCCTGCCGGCGAGCGCCGGCAGGCGCTCTGGCCTGACGCCGAGGGCGTGACCGGCGAGGACCGCGGCTTCGTCGGCGGCGCTCGCCGTGCCATGTCCGTAGGCAAGCCGCGCGCGCGCAAGGCGCGCGGCGCACCGGGCAATACTGTCCGCGACCGTTGCCGGGGTCCCGGCGGCGCGTCGCCGCGCGCCGCGCCCGGGGGCGCTGCACCGCCGCGGCGGCAACGCTAGCCCAGCGCGTCGAGGTTCAGCTTGATGCTGGAGAGATCGTCGGGCGGGCGCCCCGGCGCGATCGTCGCGGGCGCCTCCCGCCCGGCGCCCTGCGCGTCGCCGGCTGCCTCCTTGGGCGCGTTGTTGATCAGCCAGTGGAGATTGGTCGGCGAATCGGAGTTCGCCATGGCCTCGTCGACCGTGACCTTGCCGTTCAGAATGTGCTGGAACAGCGCCTGCTCGAAGGTCTGCGAGCCCGGCGCGAGGCTTTGTTCCATGGCGTCCTTGATCTGGCTGATGTCGCCCGCCTTGATGAGGTCCTGGATGTGCTTGGTGTTCAACAGCACTTCCACGGCGGGCACCCGCCGCCCGTCCACCGTCCGGATCAGGCGCTGCGAGATCACCGCCCGCAGCGAAATCGACATGTCGGCGAGCAGCGCGTCGCGCAGGTCGCGGGGGAAGAAGTTGATGATGCGGTTCAGCGCGTTGTAGCTGTTGTTGGCGTGCAGCGTCGACATGCACAGGTGCCCGGTCTGCGCGAAGAGCAGCGCGCTCTCCAGCGTCGGGCGGTCGCGGATCTCGCCGATCATGATGAGGTCCGGCGCCTCGCGCATGGCGCTGATCAGCGCGTCCTGGTAGGAAAGCGTGTCGACCCGGACTTCGCGCTGGTTGACGATGGATTTCTTGTGTCGGAAGGCGAATTCGATCGGGTCTTCCACCGTCAGGATGTGGCCGCTGCGAAGGCCGTTGCGGTAGTCGATCATCGAGGCCATCGTCGTCGACTTGCCCGAACCGGTCGATCCCACCACGAGGATCAACCCCAGCTTCTCCATGATGACTTCCTTCAGGATCGGCGGCAGCCCCAGCGTTTCGAACCCGGGCACGTCCGGCTTCACGAAGCGGATCACCATCGCCACGGTAGTGCGCTGGCGGAAGATATTGATGCGGAAATTGCCGAGCGCGCCGTGCTCGTCGCTGTAGCCGCGCCGCGCGAAGTTCATCTCGTGCCTTGACTCGAATTCCGCGATCTGCGCCTCGGTCATCAGCTCGTAGCAGATCTTCCTCACCGCGTCCGGGTCGAGGACCTGGCTGTTGATCGGCATCACCACGCCGTTGATCTTGATCTGGATCGGCGCGCCCGCGGTAAAGAAGAGATCCGAGGCCTGCTTGTCGGACATCAGTTTGAAGAGCGGGGTCACGAACATGACCGTCCTCCCGAGATTTGATCCCCGCCGGGTGCCGCCGGCGTCCGCCGGCGGCGCGACACGGGGCCGTGCCTGCCGCTCATTGTGCCAACTGCCCGCCGGGTTGGCCAGAACCTGCGCGGGCGCGCCCGGCGCGAACCGCGTCACGTCCGCTCCGGCCGGGAAAAGGTCCTAGCCTGAATTTCCACGCCGGTAGATTAGCCTAACACGGCCCGCGGCGCGGGCTGCCGTTACTCCTCTCTCCAGCCGCACCAGGTTCGGCCTTCTCCTGTTAGTCTAAGTGTGCGCCTACCAC
>JADZGE010000045.1 GCA_020854035.1 Burkholderiales bacterium
AAAATCCCGGCAGGCTGCCCGAAGCGGGGTTCGCAATTCAAGTCGTTAACACCCCGAAAAGTCATAAAAACCCGTGCTCGCGCTAGAGTTACGATCGATCGGCCTCAAATGTGTCGGACACTACTGAATCCGCGCATGAAACTTCCCCGGGAAATCTTCAAGGCCTACGACATCCGCGGCATCGTGGGCAAGACGCTCACTGCCGAAATCGTCGAACCGATCGGGCGCGCCATCGGCTCGGAAGCGCGCGCCCGCGGCGGGGCGAAGCTCGCCGTCGGCTACGACGGCCGGCTCTCGGGACCGTCACTCGCCGCCGCGCTCGCGAGGGGCGTGCAGGCGGCGGGCATCGACGTGATCGAGGTCGGTCGCGTTCCGACCCCGATCGTCTACTTCGCGGCGCACCATCTCGACACCGGATCGTGCGTCTCGGTCACCGGGAGCCACAATCCGCCCGAGTACAACGGGCTGAAGGTCGTCGTCGAGGGCGAGACGCTCTCCGGCGAGCAGATCGCGGACTTGCGCCGCCGCGTCGAGGAGAACGACCTCGCGAGCGGCGCGGGCGCGTTCTCGCGCGCCGACGTCTCGCGCGCGTACCTCGAGCGCATCACGGGCGACGTTCGGCTCGCGCGGCCGATGAAGCTCGTCGTCGACTGCGGCAACGGGGTGCCGGGCGGCGTCGCCCCGGCGCTTTATCGCGCGCTGGGTTGCGAAGTGAACGAACTCTTTTGCGAGGTGGACGGCAATTTCCCCAATCACCACCCGGATCCCTCGCACCCCGAGAACCTGACCGACCTCATCCGGGCCCTGCGTGAAGGCAGGGGTGAGCTCGGCTTCGCCTTCGACGGCGACGGCGACCGCCTCGGCGTGGTCACGAACAGCGGCAAGATCATCTTTCCCGACCGGCAGTTGATGCTCTTCGCGGCCGACGTGCTCGAACGCCAGCCGGGCGCGGGCATCATCTTCGACATCAAGTCCACGCGGCACCTGATCCCGTGGATCAGGGAGCGCGGCGGGGTGCCGATCCTGTGGAAGACCGGCCACTCCCTCATCAAGCGCAAGCTCAAGGAAACCGGCGCCGCGCTGGCGGGTGAAATGAGCGGGCACACCTTCTTCAGGGAGCGCTGGTACGGGTTCGACGATGCGCTCTACGCGGGCGCGCGCCTGCTCGAAATCCTGTCGCGCGAAAAGGACCCCGGCGCCGTGCTGGAAGGGCTCCCCGATGCCGTCAGCACCCCGGAACTGCACGTAAAGCTCGCCGAGGGCGAGAATTACGCGCTGGTCGAGGATCTCAAGCGCACCGCGAAGTTCGAGGGCGCCCGCGAAATCGTGACGATCGACGGGGTGCGGGTGGAGTACGCCGACGGGTTCGGCCTCGCCCGGCCCTCGAATACCACGCCGGTCGTCGTGCTGCGCTTCGAAGCGGACACCGACGGCGCGCTGAAGCGCATCCAGGAAGACTTCCGCCGGGCCATCCTCGCCGTCAAGCCGGGCGCCGCGCTGCCGTTCTGAGCGCCCGGAACACGCCGGCTCAATTTCCCGCGCATCCTGCCGTAGTAGCGGGGACACCGCAAGCCCGCGCCACATGACGACCGCCCTTCAGGATCCGCCCACGCTGGCGGGCCGCCGTGACCTGTACCTCGGGCGCCAGCCCATCCTCGACCGCCGTCATGAGCTTTACGCCTTCGAGCTGCTGTTTCGCTCGGGAACGCGCAACGCCGCCGTCTTCGACGACGACACGCAGGCGACCGCGATGGTCATTTCCAACGCCTTCCACGAGCTCGGCGTCGATTCCGCCCTGGGCCGCTACCGCGGCTTCATCAACCTGTCCGAGGCGATGCTCATGAGCGACATGATCGGCCTCTTGCCGAAGGACAAGGTGGTGCTGGAAGTGCTGGAGACGGTGCGGCCGAGCCCCGCCGTCACGGCCCGGCTCGAGCAACTGCGCGCGGCCGGTTTCAGCCTCGCGCTCGACGACGTCGCGAGCGCCGACGCGGCCTACGAACCGCTGCTGCCGTACGTGGATTACGTCAAGATCGACCTGAAGCAGGTGCGGCGCGGGGAGCTGCCGGGGCTCGCCCGGCATTTCCGCGCGAGCGGCGCTGCGCTGCTCGCGGAGAAGGTCGACACGCGCGAGGAAGCGCAGCAGTGCCTGGCGCTCGGATTCAGCTATTTCCAGGGCTACTACTTCGCTCGTCCCGAGGTCATTTCGGGCAAGAAGCTCGCGCCCTCCGAGGCAACCCTCCTCGATCTGCTCGGGCTGGTACTGACCGAAGCCGAGCAGTCCGCCATCGAGGAAACGCTCAAGCGCGACCCGGCGCTGTCGGTGAACGTGCTGCGGCTCGCGAACTCGGCCGCGAGCGGCCTGCGCCGGCGCGCCGCCAGCGTCGGCGCCGCGGTCATGCTGCTCGGGCGCAGGCAGCTTCAGCGCTGGGTGCAGATCCTGCTCTACGCCGGCGACGCCGGAAACAGCCTGCCTTCGCCCCTGATGCAGCTCGCCGCCACGCGCGGACGGATGATGGAACTCATCGCCCCGCGCGTCATGGATGCCCGCGGCGCCGAGTTCGCCTTCCTGACGGGAATCCTGTCGCTGCTCGATGCGCTTCTCAGGCGACCGCTTGCCGAGATCGTCGCGTCGCTTCCGGTACCCGGGGAAGTCGGCGACGCCCTCCTGCGGCGGCGCGGCGTTCTGGGGACGCTGCTCGCGTTGTGCGAGCGCGTCGAGGCGGGCGACGCGGCGGGTGTCGCGCGGGTGGTCGCCGCCCTGCCCGGGGTCTCCCCCGCCGACCTGAACCGGGCCCACCGCGACGCGCTTCGCTGGGCCAACAGCATCGCCGAAAGCGGCGCCTGATCGCGCGCCGCGGGGCTTCGCCGCGGGCGCGCTGCGCCGCCGCGCGCGGCTTACCGAGCGTCAGAGCCGCTCCTCGACCCACGAGCGCACGGATTCCAGCGCGCGCGGGAGCTCTCCGGGCCGCGTCCCCCCGGCCTGCGCCATGTCCTGCCTCCCCCCGCCCTTGCCGCCCACTTGCCGCGCGACGTGGTTCACGAGTTCGCCCGCCTTCAGCCGGCCCGTGAGATCCGGTGTCACCCCGGCGATGAGCGACACCTTCTCGCCCTCCGCCGCCGCGAGAACGATCGCCGCGGACTTCAGCCTGTCCTTCAGCATGTCGAGCATCTCGCGCAACGCCTTCGCATCCGCGCCCTCGATCGCCGCGGCGAGCACCTTGACGCCTTTCACCTCCCGCGCCTGCCCGGCGAGATCCTCGCCCCGCGACGAGGCGAGCCGCGATTTCAGGCGCCCGATCTCCTTTTCCAGCGCGCGCATGTTCTCCATCACCTGCGCGATCCTCGCGGCAACCTCCTGCGGCGGCGCCTTGAGCGCAGCCGCCGCCTCGGCGAGGTGTGCTTCCTGCGACTGAATCCACGCGAGCGCGCCGCAGCCCGTGGTCGCCTCGATGCGCCGCGTTCCGGCGGCGACCCCGCCTTCGGCTGTCACCTTGAAAAACCCGATGTCGCCGGTGCGCTTGACGTGCGTTCCGCCGCAAAGCTCCCGCGACGAGCCGATGTCGAGCACGCGCACTTCCTCGCCGTACTTGTCGCCGAAGAACGCGAGCGCGCCGGCCCGGGCGGCCTCGTCGAACTTCATGATCCGCGCGCTGGTCGCTTCGTTGCGCAGGATCTCCGCGTTCACGACCTCCTCGATGCGCCGGATCTCGTCGGCGGTCACCGGCTCGTTGTGCGAGAAGTCGAAACGCGTGCGCTCGGGGTCCACGAGCGAGCCCTTCTGCTGCACGTGGGAACCGAGCACTTCGCGCAGCGCCTTGTGCATGAGGTGCGTCGCCGAGTGGTTGCGCATGGTGCGCGCGCGCCGCTCGGCGTCGACGCCCGCCATGACGCGCTCGCCCGCGCGCAGGCGGCCGGTCGTCAGCCGCCCCTTGTGGCCGAACACGGCCGCCTGGATCTTCTGCGTGTCCTCGACGACGAAGGTCCCCGAAGCGCCCGCGAGCTCGCCGCTGTCACCCACCTGTCCGCCGGACTCGGCGTAGAACGGCGTGCGATCGAGCACGACGATGCCCCGGCCGCCCGCGGCGAGCTCCTGCGCCGGCGCGCCCCCCGCGTCGTAGAGGGCGACCACGCGCGCTTCCAGGGCGAGCGTGTCGTAGCCGTGGAATTCCGTCGCCGCGCCGCTGTACTCCACGCTCGCCGCCTGGCCGAAGCGGGAGGCGGCGCGCGCGCGCGCGCGCTGGCGCTCCATCGCGGATTCGAAGCCGGCGTAGTCGACCCGCACGCCGCGCTCGCGCGCGATGTCGGCGGTGAGATCGACCGGAAAGCCGTACGTATCGTAGAGCTGGAACACCGTTTCCCCGTCGAGCATGCGGTCTTCGCGCGTCAACGCGCCTTCCAGCACCCTCATCCCGTGCTCGAGGGTCTCGGCGAAGCGTTCCTCCTCCTGCAGCAGCACCTGCCGCACGCGGTCCCTCCCCGCAGCGAGTTCGGGGTAGGCCGAGCCCATCGCCTGCGCGAGATCGTCGACGATGTTGTGGAAGAAGGCACTCGTGCGCCCGAGCTTGTAGCCGTGGCGGATCGCCCGGCGCACGATGCGCCGCAGGACGTAGCCGCGGCCCTCGTTCGACGGGATGACGCCGTCCACGATCAGGAACGCGGTCGCGCGGATGTGATCGGCGATGACGCGCAGGGAATTGCTGGAGAGTTCCTTCGTGCCGGTCTCCCGCGCCGCCGCCCGGATGAGCTCCTGGAAGAGGTCGATCTGGTAGTTGTCGTGCACGCCCTGCAGCACGGCGGCGATGCGCTCCAGCCCCATGCCCGTGTCGACCGAGGGTTTCGGCAGCGGGTGCATGACGCCCCGGTCGTCGCGGTTGAACTGCATGAATACGAGGTTCCAGATCTCGACGTAGCGGTCGGCGTCCGCGTCGGGCGATCCGGGCGGGCCCCCGGGGATGCCCGGCCCGTGGTCCCAGAAGATCTCGGTGCACGGGCCGCACGGCCCGGTATCGGCCATCTGCCAGAAATTGTCGCTCTGGTAGCGTCCCGCGCCGGGCTTGTCGCCGATGCGCACGCACCGTTCGCTCGGCACGCCGATTTCCTTCGTCCAGATCCCGTAGGCCTCGTCGTCCTCGTGGTAGACGGTGGTCCACATCCGGTCCGCGGGCAGCCCGTAGACGCGCGTCAGCAGTTCCCACGCGTAGCGGATCGCGTCGCGCTTGAAGTAGTCGCCGAAACTGAAGTTGCCCAGCATCTCGAAGAACGTGTGATGGCGCGCGGTGTAGCCCACGTTTTCGAGATCGTTGTGCTTGCCCCCCGCGCGCACGCAGCGCTGGGCGGTGGCAGCCCGGACATAGGGCCGGCGGTCCTGGCCGAGGAAGACATCCTTGAACTGGACCATGCCCGAATTGGTGAAAAGCAGCGTGGGATCGTTGCCGGGCACGAGCGGGCTCGAGGCGACGACCGTGTGGCCCTTGCCGCGGAAGAAATCGAGGAACCTGTCGCGAATTTCGCTGCTCTTCATGACGAACGGGTCGCGTGTCGTTGGCGGGAGAAACCCGGCGGCGCGGCGGGTCGCGCCGGTGACGGGCACCACGCGGAATGTAGCGCAAAGACTTCGTCTCGGCCACTTCGAGCCCGATCGCCGGCGAAACCCCGGTGGAAGGCATTTCGCCGCCCCTCACTCACCGTCGCCGCCAACGACCTTCCGGATGACGTCGGGCTCGAAGCCGCGACCCTGAAGGAACCGCATCTGGCGCGCCCGTTCCCTCGCGTTCGCGGGCGGTCGCCCGAACCGGCGGCGCCATATCGCGCGCGCGCGGTCGAGTTCGGTCTCGCGCAACGCCGGCAGCACCGCCGCAACGGTCTCGCGGGAGACGCCGCGCTCGCTAAGCTCGCGCTCGATCCGGCGCGCCCCGAAGCGGGAGCGGCGGCCGTGTATCAGCTGTTCCGTGACACGCGCCTCGGACAACCACCCCCGCGCCGCGAACTCGTCGAGCACGGCTTCGACGGCCGCGGGCTCGTCGCCGGCCGCGGCGAGCTTGCGCGCGAGTTCGTGCCGGGTATGCTCGCGCCGCGCGAGGAGCGTGAGTGCCCGCGCGCGCAGTCCCGGTGGCATCACCGCGGGGCAGGAAGGATGAAACGACGTAGGCGGGCGCGGTGCCCGGTGCGCGCCAGCCGCGCTGCCACCTTCATTCCTCCGCCTTCCGCCCTCGCCCCCACGCCTTCTCGCTAGCGCGCCGCCCGCCGTCCGTCGGCACGCACCGGCTCGCCGGCGGCCTCCTTCCCGGCCTCCGCGACCGGCGCGCCGCCGCCCACGCCGAGCGCGGCGCGAATCTTCGCCTCGATCTCGGCGGCGGTATCGGGATGTTCCTTCAGGTAGTCGCGCGCGTTGTCCTTGCCCTGGCCGATGCGGTCCCGGCCGTAGGTGTACCAGGCGCCGGTCTTCTCGACGATTTGGTGCGCGACGCCCAGCTCGACGATCTCGCCTTCGCGCGAGATCCCCTCGCCGTACAGGATGTCGAACTCCGCCTGGCGGAACGGGGGCGCGACCTTGT
Organism: Burkholderiales bacterium; assembly: GCA_020854035.1. Taxonomy (GTDB): domain Bacteria; phylum Pseudomonadota; class Gammaproteobacteria; order Burkholderiales; family SG8-41; genus SG8-41. The sequence goes on from JADZGE010000045.1 coordinate 6,558, forward strand.
TCTTCACCACCTTCGCGCGCGTCTCCGAACCGATCACCTCGTCGCCCTTCTTGATCGAACCGATGCGCCGGATGTCGATCCGGACCGACGAGTAGAACTTGAGCGCGTTGCCGCCGGTGGTCGTTTCGGGGTTGCCGAACATCACGCCGATCTTCATGCGGATCTGGTTGATGAAGATGACGAGCGTGTTGGAACGCTTGATGTTGGCGGTGAGCTTCCTCAGCGCCTGCGACATCAGGCGCGCCTGCAGGCCCATCTGCGGCTCGCCCATCTCGCCCTCGATCTCGGCCTTCGGCACGAGCGCGGCCACCGAGTCGACCACCACCACGTCGACCGAGCTCGATCGCACCAGCATGTCCGCGATCTCCAGGGCCTGCTCGCCGTTGTCCGGCTGGGAGATCAAGAGCTCGTCCAGCTTCACGCCCAGCTTGGCGGCATACTGCGGATCGAGCGCGTGCTCCGCGTCGATGAAAGCCGCGGTGCCCCCCAGCTTCTGCATCTGCGCGATCACCGACAGGGTGAGCGTCGTCTTGCCGGAGGACTCCGGCCCGTAGATCTCCACCACGCGCCCGCGCGGCAGCCCCCCGACGCCGAGGGCGATGTCGAGACCCAGCGAACCCGTCGGCACGACCTGGATGTCGCGGGACACATCGGACTCGCCGAGCCGCATGATCGAGCCCTTGCCGAACTGCTTCTCGATCTGGGACAGCGCGGCGGCGAGCGCCTTCGCCTTGTTCTCTTCCATGTGCGGGATCCTCGTCGGTTCGCGTGCCGTATTCTAAACCACCCCCCGTCGCCACAAGTCCGCAAACGCGGCGCGCACGCGGCGCGTTGACGCGGCACGCTAGGACCATCGTTCTAGCGGCGAGCCGCCGGCGCCAGGGCGTCGGTCCTCGGGCGCCGCGTGCCTCCTGCCGCCGACCATGAACTCGCCTCCGGCGGCTGGCGGCTCGCGACCGGCCGCTAACTCCCGGGACGATCGGCTGGATCGAGCAGGAGCTCCCAGAACCCCACGTCCACCCAGCGCCCGAACTTGCGCCCGACCTCGGCGAAATGCGCGACCTTGCGGAACCCGCACTTTTCGTGAAAGGCGACGCTGGCGGGGTTCGGCAGCGCGATGCAGCCCACGACCGCGTGGAACGAGCGCTCGCGCAGCGCCGCCAGCAGGGCGCCGTAGAGCGGGAGCGCCGTGCCCGAGCCGATCGCGTCCGCGCGCAGGTAGATGGTGCTCTCCACGGTCCTGTCGTACGCGCCCCGCGAGCGCCAGCGGGTGGCGTAGGCGTAGCCGAGTATGCCGCGCTCGGAACAAGCGACCAGCCAGGGGTAGCCCGCCGTCACCTCGCGCACGCGCCCGGCCATCTCCGCGGCCCCGACGGTCGCGTTCTCGAAGGTGACCGTCGTGTCGAGCACGTAGCCCTTGTAGATGGCGCAAATCCCCGGCGCGTCGGCCTCGATCGCCGCGCGGATGGTGCTCATGACGGGTGGTGGCACCAGTGCCACGGCTCGTAGTCGTAGCCGCAGGCGTTGCCGGGAGGGTACGAGAGCACGAAGCCGAAGCGCCCGGCGTTCGCCTGGAGCCAGCGGAACGCGGGAGTGTCCTCGAAATCGGCCTCGAAGGCGCGCGCGCCCGGCGTCGATACGTCGACCGCCCGGCCCGTGTGGTGCTCGCTGTAGCCGGGCGGGGCGCTCGCGGCGAAGATCGCGTCGAGCCCGATCCCGGCCGCGAGCTTCTCGCGCACGATCTCGGCCTGCCGCCCGACGCTGCGAAACGCGGAGGCGATGGTGAGCGTCACCCCGTCCGCCGCGGCAGCATCGCGCATCCGCCGCCACGCCGCCGCCGCCGCGGGCGCCAGCAGGTACTCCCGCCCGTTCACCCCCGTTTCGACGATCTCGAGATCCTGCGCCTCGGGCTGAAGCGGGAGGTTGCGCCCCGCGAAGAAATCCGCCGGGACACCGAGCGCATCATGCAGGCAGCGCACGCGGTCGGCGTAGCCCGCGTCGGTTTCGGCCGGGCCGGGCGCCCGCGCGCGCGCCGCGCCCGCTCCCAGCAGCTCCAGCACGCCGTCGAGCGCTCGTTCCACCGATTGCCGCCGCACCGCCTCGCGGTCCCCGGGAAAGCGGAAGGTTTCGGCGCGCGGCGCGCCATCGCGCGAGGCCCACGCGATGCACACGGTGCCGACGGGCTTTTCGGGGGTGCCGCCGCCGGGACCGGCGACGCCGCTCACCGCCACCGCGACCTGCGCGCGGCTCCGCGCGAGGGCGCCCTCCGCCATTTCCACCACCACCGGCTCGGCCACGGCCCCGCAGGCCGCGAGCGTCGCCTCGCGCACGCCCAGCATCTCCCGCTTGGAAACGTCGGTGTAGGTGACGAAGCCGCGTTCGAACCACTCCGAACTGCCGGCCACCATCGTGACGACCTCGGCGATCCAGCCGCCGGTGCACGATTCCGCCGTGGCGAGCATGAGACCGCGCGCCTTGAGCGCGGCGCCGACCGCTTCGGCGAGCCGGTGGAACCCGGGATCCGGCATCGCGTCACCCGGGAACGGACACCGGCGCGACCAACCGGCGCGGTGGCGGCAAGCCCTCTCGCCCGCGCCGCCGCGGCATGGAAGACCACGTGCTCACCTCGTCACCTCCAGGTCTCGTCGTCTTGTCGCCTCGTCACCCGAGAAGCGCCCTCGCCACCGCCAGCACCACCAGCGTGTGAAACGCGGCCACCACGTCGTCCAGCATGACGCCGAAGCCGTTGCGGAAGAGCCGCTCGCAACGACGGATCGGGGGCGGCTTGAGGATATCAAACACGCGGAAGGCGAGAAACGCCGCCGCCTGCCAGGACGGCGTCGTGGGCGCGAAGAAGAGCACCAGCAGGAAAGCGACGACCTCGTCCCAGACCATGCCGCCGTGGTCGGAGACACCCAGCGCGCGGCCGGTGACCTCGCACGCCCAGATACCGAGGACGAACAGGGCGGCAACCATCGCGAGATATCCGTACGGACCCAGGGCGGGCGCGGCGAACCAGTAGAGCGGCACCGCGGCGAGCGTACCGAAGGTGCCCGGAGCGACCGGTGCGAACCCGATGCCGCCGCCGAAGGCGATGAAGTGGGCCGGGTGGCGCAGCAGGAAACGCCACGACGGGCGGCGCGCCATTCCGAGCGGTCGCTCGCCGGCGCTCACGGGGATTGCGGCGCCACGTCGGGAAGTACCCTGCGCCCGCGCAGCATCAGGTAGACGAAGCAGGCGGCGAGCGCGGCCGCAAGATGCTTCAGCGTGTGTCCGCTCACGACGTTCGCGGTGAGCGCGTGGATCCGCGCGTCGTGAAACTCCGCCGCTTTCGCGGCCGCGTACGCGCAGAGCCCCCAGACGAGGTACGCGCGACGCGAGTAGCGCGCGGGGCAGGCGGCGAGGAAATACACGATCGCCGCGAGCGGCGCCGCCTGCACCCAGACGTAGAAGCGCAGATCGCCGGTCCACGCCCACCAGCCGACGCTCGCCGCGCCGAGCGCGACCGCCGGCGCGAGGAGTGCCCGCTCCACGCTCGCACGGGTATGCTCGGCGGCGAGCGCGACGAGCAGGCCCATGAAGGCGATCGTGATCGGCAACCGGTCCCACGCGAGGGTGCTGTCCTCCGGCGACAGGTGATACCAGGCGGAGCCGAAGAAAACGAGCGTCACCCCGGCAAAGTACACGAGCCAGGATCGCACCGCGCCGCTCGCCTCCCCGCTCAGGCAATGCAGCAGCCCCGCGAGGCCGACGAGCAGGAAGGGAAGGTTGGAGAGGACGTTGGCGAAATTCGGCACGCCGAAGATCGTCCTGGTGTCGGCCAGGAGGTGGTAGCGCGGGTCCTGCGGAATCGGGGCGAGAGCGACGACGAGCGCGAGCGGCGCGAGCGTCAGGGCGGCGAGCCCCCATTCCCGCCACCGCCCGCGCGCCGGGCGCGGCCCCTTCCGCGCGAGCGTCACGAGAAGTGCTCGTACCCGCACAGCACGTGCGCGATCGGGTCGCCGTCCGCGCCGAGCACGCGCACCCGGTGCGGGCCGCGCCGGAACGACGTGATGCGGCCGACGCGCGCGAGCGGCACTCCCGCGAGGAGCGCGGGGCGCTCGAGCGCCGCGCGCTTCGCGCGGCCCGCGGTGAAGCACAGTTCGTAATCGTCGCCGCCCGCGAGAAGCGCCGCGAGCGCCGCCGGCCGCGGCAGGCGGCGCGCCAGCGCCGGCGAGCACGGCACCCGCGCGAGCGCGACTTCCGCCGCGACCCCGGAGCGCTCGCAGACATGACCGAGATCGGCGATGAGCCCGTCGGAAACGTCGATGGCGCTGCGGGCGATGCCCCGCAACGCGATGCCGAGCGCCACGCGCGGCTCGGGCCGGTCGAGGCGCCGGCGCGCGCGCGCGCGCTCGCGCGCCGTGAGTTCGAGCGCCCCGCGCTCGTGGGCGAGCGCGAGGGCGGCATCGCCCAGCACGCCCGAGACCCAGACGTCGTCGCCGACGCGCGCGCCGTCGCGGCGCAGCGCCGAGTTCCCCGGCGCCTCGCCCAGGATCTGCACGCACACGTTGAGCGGGCCCCGCGTGGTGTCGCCGCCGACGAGGTCGACCCGGTGGCGGCGCGCGAGCCGCATGAAACCGCGCGCGAACGCCGCGAGCCAGCGCGGGTCCGCGCGCGGCAGCGCGAGCGCGAGCGTGACCCAGCGCGGCTTCGCGCCCATCGCCGCCATGTCGGAGAGGTTTACCGCGAGCGCCTTGTGTCCCAGCGACTCGGGATCCGCGCCGGCGGCGAAGTGCCGGCCGCACACCAGCATGTCCGCCGAGACGGCGAGCGTCATGCCGCGCCGCACCCTGACGAGCGCGGCGTCGTCGCCGACGCCCAGCACCGCGCCGGCCGCGCGGTGCGTGAAGAAGCGCCGGATCAGCTCGAACTCGGAAAGCATGCGGGCGATGGACGCGGCGGGCGCGATGCCCGAGTGAAATTCTAACGTGCCGAAGGCAGCACCGCGCGCAACTCGTCGTAGAAGCGCGGCCGCGCCGCGAGGAAGCGCTCGCGCCCCTCGAGGAAGGCCTGGTACGCGCCGGCCACGCTGCCCGGGTCGATCCTGCGCCCGAGCCGCCCCGCCGCCCCGCCGGAGAACATCTCGGCCAGCATGGCCGCGCCCACCTCGTGGTTGAAATGCTCGGGGTCCTGCCAGTTCACGGGGTCGGCGCCCGCGACCGGCTCGCCCGTCGTGTCGTTGTAGGCGTAGAAGTCCCACAACTCGACTCCGCCGCGCGGCGCCTCCTCCGCCACCACCGCGGCAATTGCCGCGAGCGCGGCCCAGCGCGAGGCCGTGTAGCCGCAGAGAAGGTCGAGTTCGAGGAAAAGCGCGTGCTGCGGATACGCGACGAGCCGCAGTTCGACCTCGCGCGCGCGGGCAGCGCGGATCACTTCGCGCAGCCCCGCGAGATCCAGTCCCCGGGCGGGCGCGATCGCCCCGGGGGCGAGCACGCGCGCGGGCGGCGGCACCCGCGGCACGCGCGCGGCCGTGCAGCGCGGATCGGCGCGGGCGCGCCGCTCGAGGAACTCCCGGAAGCGCGCTTCCACGCCCGCCACCCCGCGGGCGTAGAGGTAGCGCCCCTCCCGCGTGTGGCTCGAGCGCGCGTTGCCCTGCTCCAGCACCGTCCGCAGGGAGTGACCGAGCACCTGCAGCGAGAAGAGGAGCTTCACGGGGGAGAAGTCCGCCACCTCGGCGCGCCACGCGGCGCAATCGCGCGCCGCCGGCAGGGCGCCGGGATGAATGCCGATCACGGCCCGCTGCACGCTGGTCGCCGCGAGCGCTTGCGCGAACTGGCACTGCACGAGCTCCCAGCCGGCCCCCGCGAACGCGTAGTTGTAAGCCGTCAGCCGGCCACCGGCGGTAAGCGCGGGGTGCGTGGCGTCGAAGCCGATCTCCGCGAGCGAGCTGCCGAGGATGATCGCCTGCGGCCGCTCGCGCGCGAGGAGTTGCGGTTTGACGGCGCGCTCGAGCCGCGCGAAGCGGGGTTTCGCCGCGTTGAATCCCGGATATTCCGGCGCGCCGAAGTACCAGAACGGGTCGACCAGCGCGTTGAATGCCGCCGTCGCCGCGAGCACGAGCGCGAGGGCGAGGAGCAGTCCGCGGGTGTAGCGGCGCGGCGTCATCAGAAATTGAAGTAGATGAACTCGGAGACCGAGGTGAGCGAGAGCACCGCGAGAGCCCCCGCGGCGGTGATCGCCGCGAGCCACGCCGGCGCCGGGCGCCAGCGCCACCAGCGCGCCGTGCCGTCGGGCTCCACGCCGAGCGCCGGGCGAAACGCACGCATGATCTCCTGGGTGCCGGGCGCGAGAAACACGATGAGCGCGCACGCGACGATCCAGTTCATCTGGGTGCCCCCGCCGAAGGTCGCCGTGTTCTCGAAGCGCACGCCGTGCCCCGCGAGCCAGGCGCCGGCCGCTCCCAGCCTGTCGAGCCAGCGGTAGGGCAGCGTCACCCCGTTCGCGCCGGCCATCGCCCGCACGATCGCCCAGGCGTCGCCCACCGTGTCGGCGCGGAAAAACACCCAGGCGAGCACCGTCGCCGCGAAGGTGAGGAGCACCGCGCACGCCCGGCCCGCCCGTCCGCCCTTCCCCCGCCAGCCGAGGCGCGCGGCGAGCCCGCGCCAGGCATGGTTCACCAGCAGGTAGAGCCCGTGCAGCCCGCCCCACGCGACGAAGGTCCAGCTCGCGCCGTGCCACAGCCCGCCGAGCAGCATCGTCGCCATCAGGTTTACGTAGCGCCGGGCCGGGCCGCGGCGGTTGCCTCCCAGCGGGAAATAGAGGTAATCGCGCAGGAAGCGCGAGAGCGTCATGTGCCACCGGCGCCAGAAGTCGATGATCGAGGCGGCCTGGTACGGCGAGGCGAAGTTGAGCGGCAGGGTGACGCCGAACAGGCGCGAGAGCCCGATCGCCATGTCCGAGTAACCCGAGAAATCGAAGTAGAGCTGGAACGTGTAGGCGAGCGCGCCGCCCCACGCGTCGAGCGCCCCGAGCGCGACTCCCCGGCCGGGCGCCTCGAACACCGGCCGCACGTAGGCGGCGATGCCGTCGGCGATCACCGTCTTCTTGAACAGACCGATGAAGAGAATCGTGAGCCCGACGGCGAAATTCTCCCAGTGCGGCCGGTAGACTTCCGGCCGCGCGAACTGCGGCATCATCTCCCGGTGGTGCAGCACCGGCCCGGCGATCAAGTGGGGAAAATAGGTGACAAACAGGCAGTAGTGCGTGAAGCGGTACTCGGCGGCCCGGCCCTGCCAGGCGTCGGCGAGAAACGCGATCTGCGTGAAGGTGAAAAACGAGATGCCGAGCGGCAGCACGATCTCCGGCCGCGGCAGCCCGGCGCCCAGCTCGTTCGCGTTGGCGACGAAGAAATCCGCGTACTTGAAGTAGCCGAGGAGCGCGAGATCCGCGGCGACGCCACCCGCGAGCAGCAGCCGCGCGCGCGCGCTGCCCGCCGCGCGCACGATTTCGACTCCCACCGCGAAGTTGAACGCCACCGACGCGACGAGCAGCAGCACGTAGACCGGGTTCCACCAGCCGTAGAAGACGAGCGACGCCGCGGCGAGCCACCCGGCGGCCCACGCGGGCCCCGCCCGGGCGATCAGGAAGTAGCCCGCCAGCGTGAGCGGCAGGAAGGCGAGGAGAAACGGGTACGAATTGAACAGCATCGCGAGCGGGCGGGTCCGAGCGCCTCGGGACTTTGCCCCGCCGCCGCGACTAGGGCTGCTTTTCCGCGCCGGCGGCGGCCTGTCGCGCCGCCTCCTCGTGCCAGCGCTTCTTCAGCGCGTGCGCGAACCAGAAATCGACCACGGCGAACGCGCAGAAGAAAACGATGAGCCACGTCGCGGTGCCGCGTTCGAGGAAGGTGACACCCTCGACGAGGACGTAGGCGCCGAGAAAGGCGTTGATGACGCCGCCGAGGTAGAACAGGATGATCCGCTTCTGCACTCCGGAGGGCATGGCCTGGGCCGCGTGATTGCGATGATGATCGATCGACCGGCGCGGGATCGGGCGCGCGGGTCCGGTGAACGTCACCCGGCCGAGCGCCCGCCGCCGCGCGTCCCGGTGACTTCCGCTTCGCGCAGCCTCGACGCGAGCTTGTCGAGCACGCCGTTCACGTACTTGTAGCCGCCCTCGCCGCCGAAGGTCCTGGCGAGTTCCACGGCTTCATTGATCACGGCGCGGTAGGGCACCTCGGGCCGGTTCGCGAGCTCGTAGCCGGCGAGGAGCAATACGCCGCGCTCGACCGGGCTCAGGCGCGAGAACTCCCGGTCGAGGCAGGGTGCGATCGCCCGTTCCAGCGCGCCCGCCGACGCGATCGCCCCCGCGAGCAGGCACCGGAAATACTCGCCGTCGACCTGCTCGAAGCCGTTCGCCTCCGCGAGCTGGCCGGCGATGGTGGCGGCGTCGGCGCCGGAGAGCTGCCACTGGTAGAGACCCTGCAGGGCGCACTCGCGGGCGCGGCGGCGGCTGGTTCTGCTCGTCACAGCTTCTTCAGCAGGTTCGCCATCTCGATCGCCGCGAGCGCGCACTCCCGCCCCTTCTCGTCCATGCGCGCGAGCGCCTGCTCGTCGTCGCCGGTGGTGAGTATGCCGTTCGCCACGGGCACCCCGGTATCGAGCGCGACCGCGGTGATCCCGGCGGCCGACTCGTTGGAGACGACCTCGAAATGATAGGTTTCGCCGCGGATGACGGCGCCGAGCGCGATGAGCGCGTCGAACCTGCCGCTCGTCGCGAGTTTCTGCAGGACGAGGGGCACCTCCAGCGCGCCCGGCACCGTCACGACCAGCATGTCGGGCTCGCGCACACCGTGCGCGGCGAGCGCCGCCGTGCAGCTCGACAGGAGCCCCTCCCCGACCACGGCGTTGAACCGGCTCATCACGATCGCGACGCGCAGGCCCGCCCCGTCGTGAACGGGATCGACCGTCTCGATGCCTCTTTCTCGCGCCACCGCGGCTCCGTGAACGGTGCTCACCGCTCCGGGGGCTGGAGATAGCCGGTCACCTCGAGCCCGAAGCCCGCCATGCTGGGCATGCGCCGCGGCTGGGCCATCAGCCGCATGCGCTTCACCCGGAGATCCCGCAGGATCTGCGCGCCGACGCCGTAATTGCGCAGCGCGGTCACCGGCGCCGAGCGGCCGGTGCCGGCGCCGTGGCGCGCGCGCTCGAGCAGCTGCTGCGCCGATTCCTGGCGATGCAGCAGGACCACGATCCCGCATTCGGCGCCCGCGATCGTCGCGAGGGCCTCGTTGAAATTCCACGAGTGGCTGGTGCTCGCCACGTCGAGCATGTCGATCAGCGAGATCGGCTCGTGCACGCGGACCAGCACCTCGCGCTCCGGCGAGGGCTCGCCCTTCACGAGCGCGAGATGCGTCTCCTGGCCGATGCGGTCGCAGTAGACGTGCAGGCGCAGCCGGCCGTGCGCGGTTTCGATCTCGCGCTCGGCGACCCGCTCGACGAGCGACTCCGTGCGCCCGCGGTACTGGATGAGATCGGTGATGGTGCCGATCTTCAGCCGGTGCCGCGCCGCGAACTCGACCAAGTCGGGCAGGCGCGCCATCTCGCCGTTGTCCTTCAGGACTTCGCAGATCACGGCGGCGGGCGTGAGCCCCGCGAGGCGCGCGAGATCGCAGCCGGCCTCGGTGTGCCCGGCCCGCGCCAGCACCCCGCCGTCCTGCGCCATCAGCGGAAAGATGTGCCCCGGCTGCGCGAGGTCCTCCGGGCGGGCATCGGCGCGTATCGCCGCCTGGACCGTGCGGGCGCGGTCCGCCGCGGAGATCCCGGTCGTCACGCCCTCCGCGGCGTCGATCGAGACGGTGAAGTTCGTGCCGAGGGGCGAGCGGTTGTTGGACACCATGAGGGGGAGATTCAACCGGCGGCACGCCTCCCCGGTCAGCGTGAGGCAGACGAGTCCCCGCCCGTGGCGCGCCATGAAGTTGACCGAATCCGCCGTCACGAACTCGGCCGCCATGAGGAGATCACCCTCGTTCTCCCGGTCCTCCTCGTCGACGAGCACCACCATGCGGCCGGCGCCGATCTCCGCGATGAGATCGGCGACCGGGCTTACCGCCGTTTCGGCCCTCGTGTTCATTTCCCGCTACCGACCGCCTTCCCGATAATTTCGTATGCTACAGCCTGATGGGGCAGTTTCAAAGCCGGCGGAGGAATCATGAGAGCGACAATCCGGGCGTGCGCCGTCCCCGCGGCGCTCCTGCTGTGCGCGGCGGCCCATGCGGCGATGCCGAGGGACGTCATCGTGACCCGCGAGTCCCAGGACCTGTACCGGGCGGGCAGCGGCAGCTTCTACATCAAGACGACGGGCTGCACCGAGCAGATCTACAGCGACCGGGTGACCCTCAAGATGAACATCGGCGTGAAGGGCGGCATGATGTTCACGCGCGCCGGCCGCGCGTGCGTGATCGACAAGCTCCTGCGCGAGGTCAACCCGGCGACCATGCTGCCCGCCGAGGGGGGTTACTGACCGGCGGCGAGCCGTTCCAGATAACGCGCCAGCAGGTCGACCTCCAGGTTGACGCGGTCGCCCGGCGCAAGCCACCCGAGGTTGGTGGCGGCGAGCGTGTGCGGGATGAGATTCACCGCGAACCCGGCGCCACTCACGGTGTTGACCGTGAGGCTCACCCCGTTCACCGTGATCGAGCCCTTGCGCGCGACGTAGCGCGCGAGCTCCGGCGGCAATGCGAACGCGAGGACACGATTCACGCCCGCGCTCTCGACGCCGGTCACCGTGCCCACGCCATCGACGTGGCCCGAGACGAAGTGGCCACCCAGCCGGTCGGCGAGGCGCAGCGCTTTCTCGAGGTTCACGCGATCGGCGGCGGCGTAGCCGGCGGTCGTTCGCAGCGTCTCGGGCGAGACATCGGCCTCGAACGTGTTGCCGGCGAGCGCCACCACGGTCAGGCACACGCCGTTCACGGCGATGCTGTCCCCCCGGGCCACGTCCGCGAGCCCGAGCCCCCCCGCGTCCACGCGCACGCGCATGCCGGACGCAACGGGTGCGACCCCGGTCACGGTACCAATGGCGGCGACGATACCCGAGAACATGTGAACTCCATCGAAACTCCGGTTGACTCCGGCTTGCGCGGCGCCGGCGCCATCAGACGAACCGCGCCAGCACTCGCGCGTCCGCGCCGATCAGGCGCACGTCCCGGATCGCGACGCGCCGCATCCCGGCAAGATCCGAGAACGCCGGCAGATCGAACATCCCGCGTGCCGCGTCGCCCATGATCGCGGCGCCGAGGTAGAGCACAAGTTCGTCCGCGAGCCCGTCCCGGACGAGGGCGCCGTTCAACGTGCGGCCCGCCTCGACGTGTACCTCGTTCACCTCGCGGCGGGCGAGTTCCCGCAGCAGCGCGCCGAGATCGACTCGTCCCCCGCTGCCCGGCAGGAAGATCACCTCCGCGCCGCGGGCCTTCAGCGCGCGCTCGCGCTCCTCGTTCGCGCCCGCGGCCACGACGAGCACGCCCCCGCCTTCCAGCACCCGCGCCGAGGGCGGCAGCAAGAGCCCGCTGTCCACCACGACACGCAGCGGCTGGCGCGGCGCCGCCACCTCCCGCACCGTGAGCCGTGGGTCGTCCGCGCGTACGGTCCCGACGCCGGTCAGCACCGCGCACGAACGAGCGCGCCAGCCGTGGCCGTCGCGCCGCGCGGCCTCGCCCGTTATCCACTGGCTCTTTCCGTCTCCGAGCGCGGTCCGGCCGTCGAGGCTGGCGGCGACCTTCACGCGCGTCCACGGGCGCCCGCGCTGGTGGCGGGCGACGAAGCCGATGTTGAGCTCCCGTGCCTCTGCCTCCATCAGGCCGCATGCCGCATCGATACCGCGCGCCGCGAGGATCGCGAGCCCCTCTCCGGAGCGCGGATCGGGATCCCGCATCGCCGCCACCACGCGCGCCACGCGCGCGGCGAGCAGCGCGTCGACACACGGCGGAGTGCGGCCGTGGTGCGCGCACGGCTCCAGCGTCACGTAGACGGTCGCCCCCCGCGCCCTGTCCCCGGCGGCCCCGAGCGCCGCAACCTCCGCGTGGGGAGCCCCGGCGCGCTCGTGCCAGCCCTCGCCCGCGACCGCGCCATCGCGCACGACCACGCAACCGACGCGCGGATTGGGTGAGCTCGTGCAAAGCCCGAGCGCCGCGAGCTCGAGCGCGCGCGTCATGTGGCGGTGGTCGTCGGCGGTGTACACCTGTGGCCGGGAGATCCGGTGGCTCGGTGGCTCGGGGATTCGGCGATCGCGCGGGCTCGCGGGGAGTTCGAGCGACCGGGTCACCCGATTGCCCGGTCACCGAATCACTGCTTTCTCGCGGGCTCGCGCACTTCCTTGATCGCGTCCTGGAAGTCGTCGATACCCTGGAAGCTGCGGTACACCGACGCGAACCGGATATAGGCGACTTCGTCGAGCCGGTGCAGCTCGCGCATCACCATCTCCCCGATGCGCCGCGAGTCGATCTCGCGCTCGCCGAGCGCCAGCACGTCCTGCGCGATGGTGGCGATCGCCTCGTCGACCCGCTCGGTGGCGACGGGGCGCTTGTGCAGGGCGCGCATGAATCCCGTGCGCAGCTTGCCGAGGTCGAACTCCGCGCGGCTGCCGTCCTGCTTCACCACCTGCGGCATGCGCAACTCCACCGTCTCGTAGGTCGTGAAGCGCTTGCTGCAGGCGGGGCACTTGCGCCGGCGCCGTATCGAATCGCCGTCGTCGCTCACCCGGGAGTCGATGACCTGGGTGTCGGGCGACTGGCAGAACGGGCACTTCATGGGATCGGCGCGCCGATCATTGCCGGTAGACCGGAAACCGCTCGCAGAGCTTCTTCACCTCTTCGCCCACGCGCGCGATCGCCCGGTCGTCGTCGTGCGCGTCGAGCACGTCCGCGACGAGGTGCCCGAGCTGCTCGGCCTCGACCTCCCGGAAGCCGCGGGTGGTCATCGCGGGCGAGCCGATGCGCACGCCGCTCGTCACCATCGGGCGCTGCGGATCGTTCGGAACCGCGTTCTTGTTGACCGTGATGCACGCCCTGCCGAGCGCCGTCTCGGCATCGCGGCCGGTCAACCGCCTGCCGCGCAGGTCGACGAGGAACATGTGGCAATCGGTGCGGCCCGACACGATGCGGTAGCCCCGCTCCTGCAGCACCCGCGCCAGGATGCGGGCGTTCGACAGCACGCGCTCCTGGTAGTCCCGGAAATCCCTGCCCATCGCTTCCTTGAACGCCACCGCCTTGGCGGCGATCACGTGCATGAGCGGCCCGCCCTGGGTGCCGGGAAAGAGCGCGGAGTTGAGCACCTTCTCGTGCTCCGCGTTGGCGAGGATCAAACCGCCGCGCGGGCCGCGCAGGGTCTTGTGCGTGGTGCTGGTGACGAAATCGGCCACGCCGACGGGGCTCGGGTAGAGCCCGGCGGCGACGAGACCGGCGTAGTGCGCCATGTCCGCCATCAGCAGCGCGCCGCATTTCTGCGCGATCGCCTTGAAGCGCTTCCAGTCTATGGCGAGCGAGTAGGCGGACGCGCCCGCGATGATCAGCTTGGGCTTCCTGACGTGCGCGAGCTCCTCGACCTCCGCGTAGTCGATTTCGCCCGTCTCCGGCTCGAGCCCGTAGCTCACGGCGTCGAAGTAGCGCCCGCTCACGTTCACGCGCGCGCCGTGCGTCAGGTGCCCGCCGGAATCGAGGCTCATGCCGAGTATGGTGTCGCCCGGGTGCAGCGTCGCGAACAGCACGGCCGCGTTCGCCTGCGCGCCGGAGTGCGGCTGCACGTTGGCGTAGCCGGCGTGAAAGAGCTTCTTCGCGCGGTCGATCGCGAGCTGCTCGGCCGCGTCCACGTGCTCGCAGCCGCCGTAGTAGCGCCTGCCCGGATAGCCTTCCGCGTACTTGTTGGTGAGGACCGACCCCTGCGCCCGCAGCACGCGGGCGCTCGCGTAGTTCTCGGATGCGATCAGCTCGATGTGCGATTCCTGCCGCCGGAACTCGGATTCGATGGCCGCGGCAAGCTCCGGGTCGAACCGATCGAGGTCGTCTTTCAGTGCGTACATCGGTGTCCGTCGCGCGTTCGATTGGACGATATTATAAAGTGCGGATGCCCGCGGGCGGCGCCGGCGCGAAATCACTCTCCCGCGATGGTCATCCGTTCCACCAGTATCGAGCCGCAGCGGCGCGAGCCCCGGCACAGCACGTCGCTGCCGACGGCCGCGACGGCGCGGAAAACGTCCTTAAGGTTGCCGGCGATGGTGATTTCCTGCACCGGGTAGGCGATTTCGCCGCCCTCCACCCAGAATCCCGCCGCGCCGCGGGAATAATCGCCCGTCACGGCGTTCACGCCCTGGCCCATCATCTCGGTGACCAGCAATCCCGTGCCCATCGCTCTCAGCAGCGCGGGGAAGTCGGCGCCGGTGTCGCGCAGGACGAGATTGTGATTGCCGCCCGCGTTGCCGGTGCTCTTCAGCCCGAGCTTGCGCGCGGAGTAGGCGCCGAGGAAATAGCCCTGCACGACGCCGTCCTTCACCACCTCGCGCGCGCGGGTCGCGACGCCCTCGGCGTCGAACGCCGTGCTGGCGAGCCCCTTCGGCAGGTGCGGCGCCTCGGAGAGCTGAACGATCGGCGCGAACACTTGCTGCCCCGCGCTCTCGAGCAGGAACGAGGACTTGCGGTACAGGCTCCCGCCGCTCACGGCGGACACGAAATGACCGATCAGGCTCTCGGCGACCGGCGCCTCGAACAGAACCGGCGCCCGGCGGGTCGGGACCTTGCGCGCCCCGACGCGCCGCGCCGCCCGGGAACCGGCGAGCCGCCCGACGCTCTCCGCGGCGGCAAGCTCCGCCGGATCGCGGCCCGTTTCGAACCAGTCATCGCGCTGCATCTCGTCGTTCGCGCCCGCTATCAGCGTGCACCAGATGCTGTGGCGCGAACTGGGATACCCCCCCATGAAGCCGAGCGAGTTCGCGTAGATGAAGCGCGCCTCCTGCGTGGACACGGTGGCGCCCTCCGAGTTGGAAATGCCGGGCGCGGCGTCGAATCCGGCGGCCTCGCAGGCCCGGGCAAGCTCGATCGCGCGCTCGACCGGCAGCGCCCAGGGATGCCACAGGTCGAGGTCGGGAATCTCGCGCGCGAGAGCGTCCTCGTCCGCGAGACCCGCGCACTCGTCGGACGCGGTGAAGCGCGCGATCGAGAGCGCGGCTTCCACCGTGTCCCGTATCGCCCGCGGCGTGAAGTCCGTGGTGCCGGCGTGGCCGCGCTGCCTGCCCATGTACACCGTGACCCCGATGCCCTTGTCACGGTTGTGCTCGATCGTCTCCACTTCGCCCCGGCGCACCGTCACGGTCTGCCCGAACGCCTCGCTCACTTCGGTCTCGGCGGCGCTCGCGCCCCGGCGCGCGGCGTGCGCGAGCACGTCGGCCGCGATCTGGCGGAGCTTTTCGTCGTCGTGGGAGAAGCGGGTGTCTGACATCGACGCCCCCGGGCGGGGAACCGACGGGTTGCGGGAGGCGATATCATAGCAGCAAGTGAACCCGCGCCCGGAGCGCCGCTCGATGACACGGCACACCGGCACGCGCCGTCCGCGGCGGCACGCGGGGAGCCGCGCCGCGTCACGCGGCGACGCCCCATGACACAATCGACACCGATCAGCAAGACGCGGCGCAAACGGGACATGGCCGCGCTGCAGGAGCTCGGCGCGGAGCTCGTCGCGTTGAGCGAGGAGCAGCTCGCCGAGCTCGATCTCCCCGAGTTTCTCCGCGATGCGGTGCTCGCGGCGCGGCGCATCAAGGGGTTCGAAGCGCGCCGGCGGCAGCTGCAGTACGTCGGCAAGCTCATGCGCAGGGTGGACGCGGAGCCGATCCGCGCGCGCATCGGGGCATGGAACGCGCCGGAACGCGCCACGGTCGCGCGATTCAAGCGGGCCGAGCTGTGGCGCGAGCGCCTGCTCGGCGACGAGAGCGCGCTCGCGGCGCTCCTGCGCGAGCACCCGATGGCGGACGCGCGGCACCTGGCGGCGCTCGTCCGCGACGCGCGCCGGGAGCGGCAGGAGAACCGGCCGCCGCGCGCCTGCCGCGGGCTCTTCCAGGCGCTGCACGCGCTCCTGCAAGACGGCGAGCGGTGACCCGCGATCGGCCGCCACGGGTTCGTTCGGCGAGGACATGCACGTTATACTTGCCGCATGCCAGCCGAAGAACTGCTGATCGGCCTCGTGTCCGTGAGTGACCGCGCCTCCCGCGGGGTGTACCGGGACGAGGGCATTCCCGCGCTCGAGGAATGGTTCGGCAAGGCGCTCGCCGCGCCCGCGTGGCGCACCGTGAGTCGCGTGATACCGGACGAGCGGCCGCAGATCGAGGCGACGCTGAAGGAACTCGTCGACCGCGAAGGCTGCCACCTCGTGCTGACGACCGGCGGCACGGGCCCCGCCCCGCGCGACGTGACGCCGGAGGCGACGCTCGCCGTCGCGGACCGGGAAATGCCGGGATTCGGCGAGCAGATGCGGCAGGTGAGCCTCAGGTTCGTGCCGACGGCGATCCTGTCGCGGCAGGTCGGGGTGATCCGCGGCGGGTGCCTCATCCTCAACCTGCCCGGCCAGCCCAAGGCGATCAGGGAAACGCTGGAAGGTCTCAAGGACGGGAACGGCACGGTGATCACGAGCGGGATCTTCGCCGCGGTGCCCTACTGCATCGATCTCATCGGCGGCCCCTACATCGAGACCAACGACGCCGTCGTGAAGGCTTTCCGCCCGAAATCCGCCATCCGGCCGAAAGCTGCCGGTTAGCCGCGGAGACGCAGCGGCGCGGAGCGTATCCTGTTTCAGCCCGCGCCGGAATGACATGGCAGTTGCCAGGCACAGCCGACCTTCCCGCCCGATTCCCGGATCGCCATTGCTCCTCTCCCCGTCTCCGCGTCCGCGCGGCCCGTCCTGAACGAACAAGATGATGAAACTCGAAACCATCGAACTCGAAACCGGCCCGAAACCCGCCGCCGCGGTCATCTGGATGCACGGGC
Organism: Burkholderiales bacterium; assembly: GCA_020854035.1. GTDB lineage: Bacteria > Pseudomonadota > Gammaproteobacteria > Burkholderiales > SG8-41 > SG8-41. The sequence goes on from JADZGE010000045.1 coordinate 23,560, forward strand.
TCGGCGCCGACGGCAATGACTTCGTCCCGATCGTGGGTGAACTCGATCTCGCCGGCGCTCCCGCCGTGCGCTTCGTCTTTCCCCACGCCCCCATGCGCCCGGTGACGATCAACAACGGGTTCGTCATGCGTGCGTGGTACGACGTTTCCTTCGGCGACCTCGAAGGGAAGTCCCGCAAGGCCGATGAGCGCGGCGTGCGCGACTCGGAAGCGATGATCGCGGCGCTCGCCGAGCGTGAGATCGGGCGCGGGATCCCCGCGGCGAAGATCGTCCTCGCGGGGTTCTCGCAGGGCGGAGCGATCGCGCTGCAGACGGGGCTGCGCTATCCCGCGGCGCTCGCGGGAATCATGGCGCTCTCGACCTATCTCCCGCTCGCGGCCGTCCTGCCGCAGGAGGCCGCCCCCGCGAACCAGGCGACACCCATCTTCATGGCCCACGGGATCTACGATCCGGTCGTGCCCTACCTCATGGGCAACACTTCGCGTCTCACCCTGACCGGACTCGGCTACCAGGTCGAGTGGCGCGAGTACCCGATGCAGCACTCCGTGTGCGCCGAAGAAGTCCGCGACATCTCGCGCTGGTTGAAGGCGGTTATCGCCTGATGCGGCACACCCGCCGGGACGTCGTGATCGACCGCGTCTACATCATCGGGAGCAACCAGTCCGGCGGAACCACGATCGGCGAGCCCATGCCCGAGCCGGCCACCGCGGCATTGCTGCTTGCGGCTTTCGCGGGGGCGCTGACGCTGCGCCGCCGTCGCCGGCCGGATTGACTCGAGTGCCGGCACCCGCCCCCCCGCGCCTGCAGCCGTAACGCGCGCCTCGCGGCGCGGCTCTCCGGGGCGACGCCGCCTCAGGCGGACGGCTTGCGCTTCAGCAGGAACGCCTGCACCCCTTCCTGCACCACTTCCCCCCGCTGGTTCAGGACCTGGAGCCGCCGCTTCATCACGCCGCGGTCCGCGCGCGAGGTCTCGCGCTTTTCGAGGACCCTGATGCGGGCGTGTATCGTGTCGCCCGGCTTGACCGGCGCGGTGAACTTGAGGCTGTCGAAGCCGAGAAACGCGATCAGCGTGTCGTCGTAGAGATGGAGCTGGAAAAGGAGCCCCGCGGCGATCGCGTAGACGAGCGGGCCGTGCGCGATGCGGCCGCCGAACTGCGTGCTCCTGCAGTACTCCTCGTTGACGTGGAGCGGGTTGTAATCCCCCGAAAGCCCCGCAAACGCCACGATGTCCGCCTCGGTGACCGTGCGGGCGGGGCTCACGAATTCCGCGTCGATCTCCCACTCCTCCCAGTACATTCCTCTCATCGCTTTACCCCCCGGTACGCCATTCCCGCCGCGTGCGCTTCCGTGGCTGTCCTTCACGACCCGCCCCCGATCACGCCCTCGCGGCGCAGGGCCGCGATGCGCTCGCCACTCAGGCGCAGCAAATCCCCCAGCACCGCGTCCGTGTGCTCGCCGAGCAGCGGGGCCGGATTCGAAATGGTGGCGCCCATGCCGTCCATCTTGATCGGGTTGCCCGGAAGCCGCACTCGCCCCACTTCCGGGTGCTCGTAGGCCACGATCATCTCGCGCTCGGCGACCGGCGGCTCGGCGAACGCCGCCGCGAGGTCGTTCACCGGGGCGGCCGGCACCTCGGCGGCGCGCAGGGCCGCGAGCCACTCGGCGACGGTGCGCCGGCGCAGGATCGCTTCCATCCGCGACACCAGCGCGGCGCGGTTCTCGAGCCGCTTCGGGTTGGTCGCGAAGCGCGGGTCGCCCGCGAGCGCGGGGTCGTCGAGCACCGTGCACAGCTTGTGCCAGAAGTTCTCCTGCCGCGTGGCGATGACGAGGTAGCCGTCGCTCGCCCGGAACGCCTGCCACGGCACGGTGAATTCGTGCGCCGAGCCCTGCGGCGCGGGAAGCTGCCCCGCGGTGAGGTAGAGCGTGCCGATGTAGGCGAGGAGATTCAGCATCCCGTCGAACATGGAGACCTCGACGCGGCGGCCCCGCCCGGTGCGCTCGCGCTCGTAGAGGGCGGCGAGGATCGCCTTGCAGGAGAAGATGCCGCCCGAAAGATCCGCGAGCGGCACGCCGGCGCGCGAGGGCGGACGGCCCGGCTCGCCGGTGAACGACATGTGCCCGCTGATCGCCTGGATGATGATGTCGAGCGCCGGGTAGTCCTTGTAGGCGCCCTCGACCCCGAAGCCCGTGACCGAGCACTGAATGATGCGCGGGTTGAGCGCCGAGAGCGTCGCGTAGTCCGCCTGCAGGCGCTCGAGCACCCCGGCGCGGAAATTGTCCACCACGACGTCGGACACCTTCACGAGGTCGTGGAAGAGGGCGCGCCCGGCCGGCGTCTTCAGGTTGATGACGATGCTCTTCTTGTTGCGGTTGAACGTGAGAAAGAGCGTGCTCACCCCGCGGTAGGGCGCGACCGACGCGATCCGCCCGAGGTCGCCCCCCGGCGCCTCGATCTTGATCACCTCGGCGCCGAGGTCGGAGAGCACCTGCGAGCCGTAGGTGCCGGCGATGATCTGGCCGAGCTCCAGCACCCGCACGCCTGCGAGAGGATGCGTCATTTCCCCGCCGGGCTCCCGCGATCGGCCGCCGTTGAACGCCGCATCCCGTCCTCTACAGTCCCAGCCCGCGCGCGATGATGTTGCGCTGGATCTCGGAGGTGCCCCCGCCGATCGTCGCGAGCCGTGAATCGCGGAAGAAGCGCTGCATCGGGTACTCCATGCAGTAGCCGTAACCGCCGAGTATCTGCAGGCCGATGTCGGACACCGCCTTGTAGGTCTCCCCGGTGTGAAGCTTCACGACCGCCGCATCGTGCCGCGTCGCCTTGCCCTGCGCCATCAGCCACGCGAACCGGTACACCAGCATCCGCGCGATGTCGAGCATCACCTTCATGTCGGCGAGCTTATGCGAGATCGCCTGGAACTGCCCGATCGGGCGGCCGAACTGCCTGCGATTCTTCGCGTAGCCGAGCGCGTAGTCGAAGGCCGCCATCGCGGCACCGGTACGCGCCGCGGACAGGCACAGCCGCTCGTACCAGAGGTAGGCGTCGACTGCCTCCCAGCCGCGATCGACCTCGCCCAGCACGGCCGAGGCGGGCACCCGCACGTCGTTGTAGAAGACCTGCGTCGTGCCGATGGCGCGCTGGCCCAGCGTCGCGATCCTGCGCACTTCGATTCCCGGCAGCCGGGTGTCCACCAGGAAGTTGGTGATCCCCTCCTGCTTTTTCGTGCCGCTCGCGGTGCGGGTGACGAGCAGGCAGTAGTCGCTCAGGTCCATGCCGGAAGTGAAAACCTTCTGCCCGTTGATCGCGTAGCCGTCGCCCGCGGGCGTCGCCCGGGTGGCGAGCGCCGCCGCGTCGGAGCCGGAATGCGGCTCGGTCAACCCGAAGCAGAAGGAGAGCTCGCCGCGCGCGACGCGCGGCAGCAGCCTCTCCTTCTGCTCGTGCGTGCCGTGCGCGAGCACGGCGTAGCCGCCGTAGGTGAGCGTGCGAAACACCCACATGGCGAGCTCCTCGAAGTGCCGCCCCGTCTCCTCGAGCAGGATCGCGAGATCGATCGGGGAGCCGCCCGTCCCGCCGTACTCCGGGGGGACGATCAGCCCGAACCAGCCGTGCCGGGCGAGCGCCTCGTAGGCCTCCCGCGGGGGGCGCGCCTCGCCGTCGCAGCGTTCGGCGTAGCCCGGCGGGCAAACCTCTCCGAGCAGCGCCTGCAGATGCGCGCGCAGCGCGTCCTGATCGGCCGTGAAGGAGAAATCCATCTAGGCGTCGAGCGTCGCGAGCGCCAGCACGCTCTTCGCCCGCTGGTACATGGCGTAATCGACGAGCTTCCCGTCCACCGTTATGGCGGCGGCCGCGCCGGTCCGCTCCACCGCCTCGAACTCTGTGACGACGCGCTGGTAGTAGATCACTTCCTGTTCGGGCACCGCGTACGCGCGGCGCACCGGCGTGATCTGTCTGGGGTGGATCACGGTGCGCCCGACGTAGCCCAACCGCGCCGAGAGCCGGCTGTCGGCGATCAGGCCCGCCTCGTCGGAGAGGTCGCTGAACACGCCGTCGAGCGGATACTTCCGCCCCGCGGCCCGCGTCTCCAGCAGCACCCTCGATCGCGCGTATTGCAGCTCCGTGCCCTCGATCGACCACGCGCACCCGAGATCGGTCTGCAGGTCGCCATCGCGCGCCGAGCCGAAGCACACGCTCGCCACGCGCGGCGACGCGGTGACGAGATCGTAGCAGCGGTGAACGCCGAGGGCGCTTTCCATCGACAGCAGGATCTCGACGGATCCCTCGGGCATCCGCGCGGCGGCCTCGAGCCGCTCGATCGAGGCCGCGCACTCGCGCACTTCCGCGACGGTCTCGACCTTCGACATCACGACGGCGGCGAGACCGGGCCGCACGACCGCGGCGAGATCGTCGGCGAGCAACCCCGTCGCCGCCGCGTTGGCGCGCACGAACACGGCCGGACCCGTGGTGGCCGCGCCCGCGATCGCGCTCGCGACGAGATCGCGCGCTTGCGCCTTGGCGGAGACCGGCACCGAATCCTCGAGATCGAATATCACCGCGTCGGCGCCGCTCTCGAGCGCCTTGCCCATCACGCGCTCCTTGCTGCCGGGCGCGAACAGGGCCGTTCGCAGGGCTTTCACGAAATATCCTCCTGTATGGTGGCCGCGCCGGCCGCAGGCGTGACTTTACCGCACCGCGCGGCACGCCCCCGCGCGGGCAACCGGGTCGCGTCAGGGCGCCGGCTGCGCGGCGGCGCGAAAGCCGTAGATCCGCATCCACTCGCCGACCGAGCGCCGGTCCGGCCGCTGGTAGAGCAGGCGCTGGCTCGCCTTGAGGCCGATGTCGCGCGCAAGCTCCGCCATCGCCTCGGCGAGCTTCAGCAGCACCGCGTTGCAGTCCATGACGAGCGCGCCGTCGACCTCGCGGATGTTCTCGCGCCGGATGATCGCGTTCACCGTCGCGCACGCCGCGAGCACCACTTCCGCTCCCTGCGCGGCGAGGCGGCGCGACTCGCGCACGAACGTGCCGGTCATCTCCCCGGGACTCGTGAACGCCGTCTGGACCTCGTTGAAGTCGATGCCGAGATGCCCGAAGGGGATGTGGCGCGCCGCGAGCCCGTACTCGAACGCCTTGCGATCGTAGTACTGGGCCTGCTTCGCGTGGAAGGCGATTCCCGAGAACTTCTGCCCGAGCATGCACGAGACGAGCATGGAAGTCTCCCCCAGGCCGAGCACGGGGATCGGCGCGAGCTCGCGCGCCTCCTGCATCGCGGGGTCGAGGAAGCAGCCGATCGCGACCGCGTCGTAGCCCTGGTCGGCCGCCTGGATGATCTTGTTCAGCACGCCGCCCGGCCCGTAGCTGTTCACCGCCACGACGGCGTTGTAATGAAGGTCCATGGAGCCGTCGTCCACGCCGCTCACGTGGACGGTCGTGTCCGGTCGCTTGACGCTCTCGAGATGCGCGGTCAGCGTGTTGCGGTAATCGTGCAGCCGGTGTATCGGCGTGCTGCTCTGCCACCAGATTCTCATGTCGGGCTCCTCCGGAAAGCGGCCCGCGCGCATCGCGGTCCCCGCGCGGCAGCCGGGAAAATACTCTAGCGTCCGGCCCCGCTCGCGCCTTGATCCACGTCAAGGAGGCACGTGGCGGGCGCCCCGGCGACGGTGAGCCGCGCCTACGGCGAACGCTGCATGACCTTGAACTTCGCCCAGTCGAAGTCCTCGCCGCCCTCCACCATGCGGGAAGGCATGAGGAGGTAGGACTTGTCGCGCACCATCATCTCGAGACTGTCGCGCGCGTTGAAGATGCCCTCGCGCATGACGACGCCGACCTCGCCCCGGTTGTCGGGCGCCGTGGAAAGGAGGATCGCCGCGCCGGGTTCGCGCCCGGCGTTGAATCCCGAGACGGTGCCCGCGCGGGCGAGCTTGATGGGGATGGCGGTCTTCGACAGGAGCTGGATGCCCACGCGGCGCTGCTGCTGCTCGTCGCGGGTGATGCGCCGGATCATGCCGACGCCCCAGTAGCTCTTGCCCTCGGCCTGCAACCCGATCAGCGCGCCGACCTTGATCCAGTCGGTTTTCATGGCCGGAATGATGGCGCCGTAGCCGCCGTCCGAGACGTTCTCGACGATCCAGCTCTCCGCGTTCTTTTCCTCGCTGAAATCGAGGGCATCGCTGCCCGCGGGATCGAGCACGTCCAGTATCTCGTTCAGGCCCGGCACGACGGTGATGCGCGCCGTCGTCTTGCGCCGTTCGGAGCCGCGCGCGGGCGGCGTGTCCGACCAGTAGAGCTCGAGGTGCCGGAGCGTCCCGATGACGGTTTCCTTCTCGTAGGTGCCGCCCAGGTTGATGTCCTTCGGAATCGCGCCGGTCTCGACGACCTGCGCGGTGAGCTGCCGCAGCTCTCCGAGGGCGGCGCCGGCCCCGAAGTAGACCATCGTGGTGCTCGCCGCCGCGCCCTTGAACAGGCGCACCGGCGGCCGGGGCGCCGCGAGATCGAAGCAATTGGTGCAGCCCTCGGCGGTGCGCGAGAGCCGGAACGCGCTCGCGAACTGGGCCACGGCGCGTTCGGCGATCTGCTGCCTGAGCGGCGGCAGGCCGTCGGTCGAGGAGGCGGCCAGCATGAGGGATTTCAGGAATTCCTGCTGGATCGTGCTCTCGCCGTGCAGGCCCGGGTACACGGCCACGCGATCCGCGGCGAAGCCCTTCTGCTCGGCGATCTGGTAGAGGCGCGCGAGCTCCTTCCAGAGGCGCGGCTCGACCGGGCCGTAGCGAAGCAGCAGCCACTTGAGCTGGAGCGTCAGCACGCGCAGCGCCCGCGCGACGATCACGGGCAGGCTCTTGCGCACGGCCGTCGAGCCGCCTCCGCCCGCCTCGTACTGGTCGACGCACAGCACGTAGCCGTCGCCGAGCGCGCGCCAGAAACCGGACACGGCGGTGAAGAGCTTGTGCTCCTGGAACTTCTGCTGGCGCGGCGTGTTGAGGTAGTCCTGCGAGAGCTTGCGCTGATGGTTCTTGGCCGCGCCGTCGAGAAGATCGAGGTTCTCGAACCGGCGATCGGCCTTGAAGCCCTCGGTCCGGTTCATCGAATCGAGCCAGTCGGTGATCTCCTGCAGCGCCTTCGCCGGGTCGCTGGCAGGCAGTTCCGCCACGATCCGGCGCGCCTGCTTCGCGTCAGCCATGGGGTGATCGACCCTGCTCCCCCCTAACCAGCCCAGCACCGTCAGCACTCCTCGTCGTGAGCGGCATGAACTGCCGCGGAGGCTCCCGTGATATGCAAGGATTGTACCGTAGAAAAAGCTGCGTGGGCATTGAAATACCACGCGCAAATGACTGAAATCCGGAATGAATATCCCGATTCTCGTCACTGGCCGACAGGAATTCGTCACCCCGGTCGGGAAGCGTGAGCCGGCGATTCAGACAAGGGGTCAGCCGGCCCGGGTCCCGCCCGCCAGCGCGGCGGCGCGGCCGCGCTTCACGTCGAGTCGCCCCAGAATGGCCAGCCCGGCGACGAAAAAAAGCCCGACGACCAGGATGGCGAGCCGGTGATTGCCAGCCGTCATCCAGGTGACGGCGCCATAGGTGACCGGGCCGAGTATCGCCGAGAGCTTCACCGCCAGTCCCCACAGCCCGAAGAACTCCGCGACGCGTCCCGGGGGACTCAGGTAGCCGACCAGCGCCCGTCCCGCCGACTGGCTCGAGCCGAGGCATATGCCGGCGAGATGCGCCGCGATCCAGAACCACACGAGGCCCCGGACCACCGCCACGAGCACCACCGTGGCGAGCCACAGCACGAGGGTCACCGCGATGGTGCGCACGTGGCCGAGCCGGTCCTGTACCTGCCCGAACGCGAACGCGCCGGCGGCGGCCGCGACGTTCACCACCAGCACGAGCAGCAGCGTATCGCGCGTGGTAAAGCCCATGACCTCCTGCGCGTACACCGCGGCGAGCGTCACGACGGTCTGGATCCCGGCCTGGTAGAACACGACGCACACGAGAAAACGCCGGAGGTCCCGGTAGCGCGCCGCCTCGCGCGCGCTCTCGCGCACGCGCGCGAACGCGGCCGCGAGCGGCTCCACGACCGCGGCCGCGACGGCGCGCTCGCGCAGGACGAGGAAAGTCGGCAGGCTCGCCACCGCGAAGATGCCCGCGGTGATCAGCATCGTGGCCGGCACGAACTGCGCCGCGCTCGCCCCCCGCGCCTGGGCGTGGTTCACCCAGCCGAGACAGGCGGCGAGCGCGATGAGTCCTCCGAGGTAGCCGATCGCCCAGCCCCAGCCCGAGACGCGCCCGAGCGCTTCTCCGCGCGCGAGCTCCGGCAGGAACGCGGCGATCAGGTTCTCGCCGGTGCCGTAGAAGAAATTCGAGAGCACGATGAGGATCACCGCGAGCCAGATGTCGCCGGGGCGCACCAGCGCAAGCGCCGCGGTGAACGCCACGCACCCGATCGTGGTGAAGAGGAGCAGGCGCTTCTTCGCCGCGTGCGCGTCGGCATAGGCGCCCACGACGGGCGCCGTGGCGAGAATCAGCGCGTACGACACGGCGAGCGCGCAGGTCCAGGCGAACGTCGCCCACGGCGCGCCGCCCGCGACGGCGGCGACGAAATAGGCGTTGAAGACGGCGGTGATCACCACCGTCGTGTAGCCGGAGTTGGCGAAGTCGTACATCGCCCAGGAAAGCACCTCGCCGCGGCTGACGCCCGCGGCGAGGTGCTTTCCTCTAGATGGTGATGCGCTCATTCCGGCTCCCTCGGATCAATGGCCGCCGTCAGAGCATCTCGCCGAGCGATGACACTTCGGGCGCCCTGGCGTCCGCGGGATCGGGCATGGGCGCTGGAATTGTCGCGGATCGGGATTAATGTATCAGAGAGATGTACCGGGTGACATTTCCCTTTCAGGGAGGAATCCACGATCTGGCGCGACCTCCGCTTCCCTCCGGTAGCGCCACCAGGGGCACGCCCATGGAATGCCTGGTTATTTCGCGGATTCCCCCTCCGGCCAGTTCTTTATGTAGGTCTTCAGCAGCCGGTTGTGGAAGCTCGTCTCGCGGATGACCGCGTTCGCGACGTCGTGGAACGAGATCACGCCGACGAGCCGCCCGCCCTCCTTCACCGGCAGGTAGCGGATGTGCTCGCGATGCATGAGCTCGCGCAGGCTCTCGATCGAGTCGTCCGGCGCGCCGCACACCGGATCGGGGCGCATGATGTCCGCCACCCGCAGGCCGGCGAGCTCGTCCCCGCGCGCATCGAGCGCCGTCAGCACCTCCCGGAACGTCAGCATGCCGGCGAGTCGCCCGCCGTCGAGAACGACGAGCGAACCGATATCCCGCCTCACCATCGCGCTCACGGCGTCGGCGACGGAGCCCCCCGGCTCGATGCTCACCACCGAGCCGCCCTTCAGCTTCAGTATGTCCCGGATGATCATGCGCGCTCCAGCACGTCTGCGGGCACGATAGCAGCGCGCCCGCGCCTTGGCAATTTGGCGCGTCAGATGACGCCGCGCTCCTTGAGCGCGCGCCGCGCCGCTTCCCCGTAGCCGAGCGCGTCGAGGACCTCGGCGGTATGTTCTCCCAGCGCGGGGCCGATCCACCGCGTCCCGCCGGGGGTGCCCGACATTTTCGGCACGACGCCGGGCAGCGCGACCGATTTCCCGTCCGGCAGCCGGTACTCGCCGATCATCCCGCGCGCGCGATAGTGCGCGTCGCGCGCGATGTCGGCGATATCGTAGATCTTGCCGCTCGGCACTTCCGCGCGTTCCAGCACCACCAGCACTTCGTCGAGTTCGCGTGCGGCGACCCACTCCGCGATCACCCGCTCGATCTCCGCCGTGCGCGCCACGCGCCCGTCGTTGTGCGCGAGCGCCGGGTCGGCCGCGAGATCCGGCCGCCCGATGGCGTTCATCATGCGCTTGAAGATCGAATCGGCGTTGGCGCCGATCACGACGTACTTGCCGTCGCGGGTGACGTAGGTGTTGGACGGAACGATGCCCGGGAGCGAGGCGCCGCTCCTCTCGCGGATGTAGCCGTACATGCCGTACTCGGGGAGCACGCTTTCCATCATGTTGAACACGGCTTCGTAGAGCGCCACGTCCACGCACTGGCCGCGCCCGCCGTTCACCCGGCGATGGTGCAGCGCGATCAACGCACCGATAACCCCGTGCAGCGCCGCGATGGAGTCGCCGATCGACACGCCCACCCGCACCGGCGCCCGGTCGGGGTGGCCGGTGACGTAGCGCAGTCCCCCCATCGATTCGCCGATCGCGCCGAAGCCGGGGCGGTCACGGTAGGGTCCGGTCTGCCCGAATCCCGACAGGCGCACCATGATGAGGCCGGGATTCGCCGCCGAGAGCGCATCCCAGCCGAGCCCCCATTTCTCCATCGCGCCGGGCCGGAAGTTCTCGACGACGATGTCGGCGCCGGCGGCGAGGCGGCGCACGATCTCCTGGGCCTCGGGGTGCTTGAGATCGAGGGTGACCGACTTCTTGTTGCGCGCCTGCGCGTACCACCAGAGCGAGGTGCCGTCGTGGAGCTTTCTCCACTTGCGCAGTGGATCGCCGGCGCCGGGCGGCTCGATCTTCACGACTTCCGCCCCGAACTCGGCGAGCACGCGCGCGCAGAACGGCCCGGCGATCAGCTGCCCGAGCTCGATCACCTTGACGTCCTTCAACGGCAGGTTCGCGGCGTCGCCCATTTCGTGCCCGATTATAATTGCGCCGGAGTGCCCATGGTACGCCTGCTCCTCACCGCCTGCATCGCGGCGTTCGCGGCGGGTTGCGCCGTCAAGCCGCCGCGCGCGCCGTCGGCCGACTTCTCCGGTTTCGAACCGTATGCGGCCGACACCCGGGTACGCCACGAACACGGCGCGCAAGCGCAGGCGGCGCGCGTGGCGGAGTTGCTCCCGGGCGCGATCGCGCAGGTCGAGGCGGGACACTACCTGCCGTTCGCGGGACCGGTCACCGTCCACGTCTGCGCGACACCGGCCTGCTTCGCGGAGCGCCTGCCGGGCGCCGGGCGCTTCACCGCCGCCGTGATCTACGACAACCAGCTGCTGCTCGCGCCACGGCTCTTCGAGCGGGAACCGCACCGGCTCTACCCGATACTCGTGCACGAGCTCTCGCACCTGCACCTGGGGCAGCGACTGGGGCACTACACGATGCGCATCCCGGTCTGGTTTCACGAGGGGCTCGCCTCCCTCGTCGCCGCGAGCGGCGGCGCGGATCTCGTCAGCGAGGACGAGGCACTCCGCTCGATCTCCGCGGGTGAATACTTCATGCCCGATGCGAGTCATGACGAGACGCGCCGCAAGTACGCGGACTACTGGCGAATCGGCATCGGCATGTTCTACCGGCAGAGCATGATGCTGCTCGCGAGTTTGCGGCGGCAGAGCGAGGAAGGATTCCGCGCGCTCCTCGAAAGCCTGCAGCGGGATGTGCCGTTCGACGAGGCGTTCGCCAATTCGTTCGGCTCGGGAGCGATGGAGTTCGCGCAGCATTTCATGGACGCGATCCGATGCAAGGCGCGGGATTGTTCGGCGCCCGCCGCCGCACCGTAGCGCGATGCCGGACGGGGCGCACGGCCGGGTCATCGGCTCCGCATTTTCGTGCTAGATTTCCACCCTGTCCCGCCCACCGGATGTCACAGGCCGCCCCATGAAACCCGGCGACGCAACGAACGCGCGAACCGGCGCGCGGCCTCCGCTCCGTCATGCGTAATCAGCCTCCTCGCATCGGCCGCCCGATCGCCTCCGCGGTCGCATCCCCGGAAACCGGGGCCCCTGCTCCTCGCTCCGGCGCGCGGCCTCCGCT
>JADZGE010000046.1 GCA_020854035.1 Burkholderiales bacterium
CAAACCTTGTGGCTCGGCTTGCAGCGCCTGGACGATCTCACTGCGATGTATCAGATCGTCATCAGCACGATCGCGCGCGCTCCGCCTACGGTGTCCAGCAGTCATACTTATGGGTAAAGCCCAGCCCAAAGGGAGGGGAGGCTTGTACTGTCCGCTTCAGGCTCCCGCCTGCGCGAGCGCGCCGAACGCACGGTCGAGCGCCGCCTCCGCGTCCGACAACGCGCCGGTCCGCGCCGCGTGCCACGCGCGCGAGGCCGCGATGCCCGCGCGCGCCGCATCCAGCATGCGATTCACCTCCGCGGGCTGCGGTCCGCCGAGCCCCCGCCGGCCGAACACCATGTGCTCGGGGCTGATCGCCCGCGCGAACTCGGCCTCGGACAGCGGCAGTTCCACGCCCGTCTCCTCCCGGTAGAGCCGCTGCGCGTCGGCGTAGGGAATTTCGTGGAGCTTCACCCGCCGGCCCCGGCCGAGGTCGGTCAGCCGCGAGGCGAAGTGATGCCCGATCCGGAACGGCACTTCCGCCTTCTGCGCGAGCGCATCGGCGATCTCGGTCGTCGTCGAATAATCGGCCCGCACCTCGGCGAGCGCGCGCTCGCGGTCGACGGCGATGTTCGCCACCACCTCACGGAAAAGTTTCAGGACCTGCAAGGGCTTTCCGTGCGGCACGGGATCATAGCTGCGGTAATCGAACATCCCGGTGCGGGTGTTGTGCGAGACCACGAACGCGCTCTGCGTTTCGGCGAGCACCATGCTCGCCTGCGCGCGCAATTGCTCCAGCGCCGCGGGGTTGCGCTTCTGCGGCATGATGCTGGAAACACCCATCAGCTCGCCCGCGCCGATCGTGAACCACGGCTCCGGTTCGGCGTACTGGGCGTGGATGTCCTGCGCGAACTGGCCCATCAGTATCGCCCCGACGGCGTACGCGCCGGCCACTTCCAGCGCGCTGTCCACCGGGGCGAGGTGGTTCGCGTCGTAGGCGTTCTCGACCAGCCCGTCGAATCCGAGGAGCGCGGCGAGGCGCACGCGGTCGAGCGGAAAGCTCGACGTCGCGAGCGCGGCCACACCGAGCGGATTGCGGTTGACGCGCGCGTACACCCCGGCGAGTCGCTCGCCCTGCCGCGCGAGCGCCGCCTCGAACGCAAGGAGATAGTGCGCGAAGGTCGTGGGCTGCGCCTGCACGCCGTGCGTGTAGGCCGGGATGACGGTCTCCACGTGGCGCGCCGCCACCTCGGCAAGCGCCTCGCGCGCGGCCGTCACCGCCTCGCACACGTGCAGCAGCCCGTCGCGGAGATTCATCCGCGCGATCGCGGAGGCGATGTCCTGCCGGCTGCGCCCGGTATGAAGCCGCGAGGCGTCGGGGCCGACGATGGCGGTGAGGAGCGGCTCGTACTCGAGGTAGTCGGCCGAGCGCGCCGGGGGCGACACCCGCTCGCGTTCGATCAGGCTCGCGATCCCGGCCGCGATGCGCGCGGCGACCGGCCGCGCCACGATGGCCGTCTCGGCCAGCATCACGATCGAGGCCTCGTTGAGCCGGTCGAGGAACTCGACGGAGCGCGCGCCTCCCCGGAACACCCGGTTGATGTCCATGGCGGAGGAGTCTGCGGTACTCATCGCTCGGACCTTTCTCCGCGTGGCGGCCGCGCGGTCACCGCCGATTGTAGTCGAAAGGGGCGCCCTGTCCTCCTTCGACTCGCGGTAGACTCCATCCTCCGGAACCAGCCGGCGAGACAATTCGTCGCCCGTTCCATCACATGGGAGGATTCAATGCTGCGACTCTACGGCTCCGCCAAGTCACGCGCTTCGCGCGTGCTGTGGCTGCTCGGCGAACTCGACATCCCCTGCGATCACAAGGACTGGCTGCCGCGCTCGCCCGAGACGCGCACGCCGGAGTTCCGCGGGTTGAACCCCAACGCCCGCGTGCCGGTGATCGACGACGACGGCTTCATCCTGTCGGAGTCGATGGCGATCAACTGCTACCTCGCGAAGAAGCACAAGAGCCCGCTCTGGCCGGCGGACCCGCGCAACGAGGCGCTCGTGCTTCAGTGGAGCCTGTGGGAGACCGATCGCCTCGACCGCCAGATCGTCAACTACTGCCGCCACACGAAGGACCTGCCGGAGGCGGAACGCAAGCCCGAGATCGCGAAGGCGTCGTGGGAGGAGGTCGTGCCGGCGCTCGACGTGCTGGAAACCGCCCTCGGCAAGTCCGAGTGGCTGGCGGGCTCCTCGTTCTCGGTGGCCGACCTCAACGTGGCGAGCGCCCTCTACCGCGGGCTCTTCATCGACCTCGGCAGGTGGCCGCGCGCGAAAGCGTGGCTCGCGCGCTGCTGGGAACGCCCCGCGGCAAAACGCGTGCGCGGGATGCGCGAAGGGAAGTAGCACCGGGCGCCCGGTCCCGCCCGGGGGAAGCCGACCCGGGCGGAGCGTATCCGATCGCCTGACGGGCTCGCTCTCGCCCCCGGCCGGACGCAGCGATCATCACCGGGGAGACGCGCGCGCGGGGGCTACAGCCCGAGTAGCGCCTCCAGGTTCCGGTAGAGGATCTTCTCCTTCTCCTCCTGCGTGAGCGAGGCGAGGCCCTCGACCCAGCCGCCCGGCGACGGGCTCCACGGCACGAACGGCCAGTCACTGCCGAGCACCACGCGGTCGATGCCCACGCTGTCGATCAGGAAGCGCAGCGCCTCCTCGTTGCCGACCACGGTGTCGTAATAGAGCCTCTTCTGGTAGGCGCTCGGCGGCTTCGGGGTGCCGCGCGTCTCCGGGCGCCCGTGCCAGCCCCGGTCGAGACGGCCCATCGCGTAACAGGCCGGGCCGCCGCCATGCGCGATGCACGCACGCAGGTCCGGGCATTTCTCGAGCACGCCGCCGCAGATCAGCACCGCGGTGACGATGGCGTCCTCGAGGATCACGCCGAGGCTGTTGAAGAGCCCGTAGCGGTCGATCCGCTGCATCAGGAAATTGTTCTGCGGCTGCGGGTGGAAGAAGAGCATCGCGCCCATTTTCTCCGCGGCCTGGAAGAAGGGCAGGAACTTCGCCTCGTCCCACTGCTCGCCGTTGACGTTCGTGTCGAGCGAAGCGCCCTTCATCGCGGGCTTCTTCATCGCGCGCTCCAGCTCGGCGATGGCCGCGCCGACGTCCTGCATCGGCAGCGTCGCGAGCCCGGCAAGGCGTCTGGGGTGGGCGCGCGCGGCATCCGCGATCTCGTCGTTCACCTCGCGCGCGAGCGCAAGCCCCTCGTCCGCCGGCAGGTGGTAGCCAACGAGCGGCGTGTGGATCGAGAGCACCTGCATATCCACGGCTTGCGCGTCCATGTCCTTCAGCCGCTCGTCCAGGGTATAGCGCACCTTGGGCGAGGTGAAGCCGGTACGCATGCCGCCCCCCACCAGCGTGCCCAGGCCGTGACCGGGTTCGTGGCGGAAACCATGCCACTCTCTGCCCGCCTCGATGGCCCGCCACAGGGAAGCCGGGACGATGTGCGCGTGTATGTCGATGCTCTTCATGGCGGCAATCCTCGGGTGGGGAAGATGCGGATGTTAACTTGCCCTCGCGCGCAAGTTCCAGACGCCTTGAAAACGGACGGCCCGGGCCGCATGATAGCGAGGTCGCGCCCGGCCGCAGTCACCATCCTCCGTGTTGACTCCCCACGTTCTCGATGTAACCGATGCCACGTTCCGCGCGGAAGTGCTGGAGGCCTCCGCAGCGGTGCCGGTCATCGTGGACATCTGGGCGCCGTGGTGCGCGCCGTGCCGGGCGCTCGCGCCGGTACTGGAGAAGCTCGCCGCCGAGTACGCCGGGCGCTTCCGCCTTGCCAGGGTGAATTCCGACGAGAACCCGGGCATCGCGCGGGGGCTCAACGTGCGCTCCATACCGGACGTGCGCGCGTTCCACGGCGGGGAGCAGGTCGATCAGTTCCTGGGCGCGCTGCCCGAGAGCGAGGTGCGCGCTTTCATCGACGGCGTCGCGCCCTCGCCCGCTGAACTGCTGCGGCTCGAAGCCGCCGGCAAGCGTGCCGCGGGCGACGCCTCCGGCGCGGCCGCCACGCTCGCCGAGGCGCTCGCGCTCGACGCCGCGCACGATCCCGCGAGGATCGACCTTGCCGAGGTGCTGATCGAGACCGGGCGGCACGATGACGCCGCGAGGGAACTCGATTCGGTGGGCGACGACCCGGACTGGAGCGCCAGGGTGACGGCGCTCAGGCAGGCGATCGCGTTCGCGCGCGTGGGCGGGGCCGAGAGCGAGCTTGCGGCGCGCGTCGCCGCCGCGCCGGGCGACCACGAGGCGCGGCTCGCGCGCGCGGGCGCGCTCGCCGCCCGCAAGGCGTGGCGCGAGGCAATGGACGAGCTCCTGGAGATACTCGCGCGCGACAAGGGCTGGCGGGACGGCGAAGCGCGCAAGCAGATGGTCGCGATCTTCAGCCTGGCCACCGACCGGCCGGACCTTGTCTCCGAGTACCGGCGCAAGCTCGGCAGCGTGCTTTATTGAGTCAGGACCAGGGTCAGGCCGCGGAGACGCAGAGCCCGCAGAGAGCATTCGGGACAACATGAAGCCCTTCCAGCACATGCTTCTCGCAGTGCTCTTCGTTCCCGGTGCCATCGCGTTCGCCGCAGAGCCCGCGCAGCCGCGCTACAACACGGTCACGCTGCAATCGCAAGCGCAGCGCGAGGTCGCGAACGATCTCCTCACCGCCACGCTCTACGTGGAAGTGAACGACGCGACGGCGGCGGGCGTCGCCAATGCCGTCAATACGCGCGTGAACGAGGCGCTGCGCGCGGCACGCGAGGTGAAGGGCGCGCGCGTTCGCTCGGGGACGAACCGGACCTTCCCGGTCTACTCGAAGGGCAACCAGCTTCAGGGCTGGCGCGGCCGCGGCGAGATCGTGCTCGAAGCGCGCGACTTCGAGGCGGCGGCCGGCCTCCTCGGCGCCCTCCAGTCCGGACTGCAGCTCTCCGGGATCCGTTTTTCCCTCGCGCCCGGAACGCGCCGCGCGGCCGAGAACGAACTGGTCGCGGAAGCAATCGCGGCGTTCAAGGAGCGCGCCGAGATCGTGCGCGCGGCGCTCGGCGGCCGCGGCTACCGGCTCCAGCATCTCGCGATCGGGGGCGGCGGCGCGCCCGCGCCGCGCTTCGGCGTGGCGCGGGCCGCGGCGGCGGAAGTGGCCGCGCCCGAGCTCGAGGCGGGGTTCACCACGATCACCGTTACGGCGAACGGAACGATCGAACTCCTGGAATAGGCCGCGACCGGGCCGGCGGCGCGGCGCCGGGATCGACTTCACCGAAGGGGAGGCAATGATCCGCAAATCGAGGACGCGGCGCGACAACCAGCAGTGGATGCTCGACCTCGCGATCAACATGCGCGGGCGGGCGCAGAACTTCGAGGCCGACAGCCCCGAGGCGCCGCCCGGCAAGCGACCGCGCAACTACCGCATGTACTCGAAGGTGTTCCGCGAAGCCGCGGAGCACGACGAGGCGCTCGCGAAGCGCGCGCCCGGCCAGCCGTACTTCTGGAATCGGGGCCCCCGGGGAGACCCCGGAGACGGCATCATGGAGGAGGACCACGCATGATGAGTCGCCTGCGAGAAACGGCGCGCCGCCGGCGTGCGAGCGGCCCCCCGGTCCGCGAGTTCCCTGCCTGCCGCCTGCTGATTGCGGCCGCAATCGCGGCCGTTACCGGCGTGCCCGCCGCGGCGCAGACCTGGCCCTCGCGTGCCGTGCGCATCATCGTGCCCTACACCCCGGGCGGGGGAGTCGATACCGTGGCCCGCCTGTTGACGCAAAAACTCGCCGAGCAGACGGGCGGCACCTTCGTGGTCGAGAACCGGCCGGGCGCGGGCGGCATCATCGGCGCGGAGCTGGTGGCGCGCGCGGCGCCGGACGGGCATACGTTGCTTCTCTCCGCTTCCGAGTTCGGCATCAACCCGGCGCTGCGCGAGAAGCTCCCCTACGATCCGCTGCGGGACTTCGCGTTCATTTCGCAGGTCGCGGGCGTGAAGTTCATCCTCGTCGGCCACCCCTCCGTGCCCGTGCGAAACCTGAAGGAACTCGTCGCTTTCGCGCGCGCGCGGCCCGGAGAGCTCACCTACGGCTCGTCCGGCCAGGGCAGCGGGCCGCATTTCTCCGGCGAAATGTTCCAGCTGATGACCGGGATCCGATGGCTCCACGTGCCGTTCAAGGGCGCGGCGCCCGCGGCCGCGGCGTTGATGGGCGGGGAGATCGGGTTCCTTTTCTCCTCGACCATCACGCTGATGCCCCACGTGCGCGGCGGCAGGCTGCGCGCCTTCGCCGTCACCGGCGAGCGGCGCTACTCCGAGCTGCCGGACACTCCCACCTTCGCGGAATCCGGGCTGCCCGGCTACGCGCCGCCGCTCTTCTACGGCTACTACGCGCCCGCGGCGACGCCCCCGGAGCTCGTGCGCCGCATTCACGCCGAGTCCGCGCGCGCGATCACCGCGCCCGACGCGAGGGAAAAGCTCGCGCGAACCGGCAACGACTATCCGATGAGCACGCCGGAGGAGTTCGGCCGGTGGCTGCGCGCCCAGATCGCGATCTGGACCAAGGTCGCCCGCGAGGCAGGGATACGGGTCGAGTAGGGATCGAGCGGGCGGCTAGTCGAGCGGCGGGTGGCGCTCGACCCACGCGGTCGCCTGCTCGTACGCGTGCGCGACCCGGTACACCAGCGCCTCGCTCCACGGCTTTCCCACGATCTGCATCGAGAGCGGGAGCCCGCTCTTGGTGAACCCGGCCGGCACCGCGAGCGCCGGCCCGCCCGTGACGTTGAACACCGCGCGGGCCTGTCTGCCGTACGTCGACTCGATCGCCGTCGTGTCGTCGATGCGGCACGGCGGGTCCATCGAGCTTGCCGTCACGGCGACATCGATGCCCGTGAAGAGCCCGTGGAAGGCGTCCGTGAGCTTGCGTCGCAGCCGCGTCGCGTTGACGTAGTCCGCCGCGCGCACGAACGCGCCCGCCATGATCCGCTCGCGCGCGAGCGCGCCGTAGTCGCCCGGCCGCTCGCGCATCCAGTTCTCGTGGATCGCGAACGCTTCACTCGTCAATATCGTGCGGTTGCAGGCGAGGTACTCCGCGAGCGGCGCGGTGCGCACCTCGCGAACTTCGGCGCCCAGTTCGGCGAGCTTCGCCGCGGCCGCCTCGATCGCCGACGCGACCTCCGGGTCGGCTCGCACGTCGGACGCGTAGAAATGCCGGATCACGCCCACCCGCACGCCCTTCACTCCCCGTTCGAGATCCGCCGTATAGCCACCCGTCGCGCGGTTCGCGCTCCCCGGGTCGGCCGGATCGTGGCCGGCGATGAGATCGAGCATCATCGCGTTGTCGCGCACCGTGCGCGTCATCGATCCCACGTGGTCGAGCGAAAACGCGAGCGGGAAGACGCCCCTCCGGCTCACCGCCCCGTAGGTGGCCTTCATGCCCGTGATTCCGCACATCGAGGCGGGATTGCGCACCGAACCGCCGGTGTCGGTGCCGATCGCCGCGGGCAGGAACCCGGCGGCGGTGGCGGCCCCCGAGCCGCTCGAAGAGCCGCCGCAGAAATGCTCGCGGTTCCAGGGATTGCGCGCCGGCGGCCACGGGAGATCGAAGGACGGACCGCCGATCGCGAACTCGTGGGTGGAGAGCTTGCCCATGAACACGCCGCCCGCGGCGCGGAGCGTGCGCGTGACCGGCGCGTCCGCGGACGCGACGTTGTCCTTCAGGATCTTCGAGTGCGCCGTCGTCGGGAGCCCCGCGTAGTCCACGATGTCCTTCAGGCCGTAGGGCACGCCGTGGAACGGGCCGCGCCACTCACCGCGCGCGATTTCCGCCTCGGCGCGCTTCGCATCCTCGAGCGCGATTCCGGGAGTGAAACGAAGGAACGCGCTGAACTTCGCGTCGTGACGCTCGATGCGCGCGATAAGCGCCTTCGCGTACTCGACCGGCGAGAGTTTCTTCGCGCGCAGCAGCCCGGCGGCCTCCGCGACGCTCATCCAGGCGAGATCCGTCATCGCGCGCCGCCGCCGGGAAGCCGCAGCACGTGCGCCGGCTCGTCGGCGGGCGCGAGCGTCGCGACGGGCAGCGAGCCGCGCCGCGCGTACGCAGCCTGCGTCGCGCGCAGCAACTCATCGAGGTGTTCCGGCGCGAGCCGGGTCATGCCGATCGCGCCGGCAAGCTTCCGGATTTCATCGAGCGTCATGTCGTTCCCGGGCATCGCTTCCTCCACTCTCCCGTCTCCAGTCCCAAGTGCCCTACTTCGCCAACCCGAGCTCCACAAGCACGCTCTTCGTGTGCTCGAACTGACCGTCGAGATACTTCCGTAGCGCGCCCCCGCGAAGATCCGGCGCGGTCACCCGGTTCTTTTCCATCCAGGCCTTCCACTCGTCGCCCTCCTTCGCCCGCGCGAGCGCCTCCTCCCAGAACGCGACCTGTGCGGCGGTGACGTCGGGCGTGCCGAAGAAAGAGCGCCAGGATTCCAGTATCGGCGCATTGAGCCCCACCTCGCCGAGCGTCGGCACGTCGGCGAGCGCGCCGGGCCGGCGCTGGGGCGCGGCGAGTGCCAGCATCCGCAGCTGGCCCGATGCCACCGGCGGCGTGGAGCCCGCGGCGGAGGACACGGCGGCCTGTATGTGCCCGCCCATCATCGCGGTCGTCGCCTCGGCGCTCGTCTTGTACACGACGAGCTTCAGCCGCTTCGGATCCACGCCGGCCGCCTTGGCGGCCATCGCCGCGACCGCGTGCGAGGTTCCGCCGCGCGCGACGACGCTGATCGCCACGGACTCCGGGTCCACCTTCAGCCGATCCAGCATCTCGCGAAAATTCCTGAAAGGCGAGTTCGCCGGGACCATGAACGCGCTGTAGTCGACGAACCCCAGCGCGAGCGGCCTGAGGTCGCGATAGCTGTGCTTCATCAGCCCCTGGATCTCGTTCGTGAAGAGCGTCGAAGTCGCGAACAGCAGGTAATGCGGGTCGCCGCGATGCTGGGCATGGTAGGCGACGGACACCGTCTGGTTGCCGCCCGCCTTGTTGACGACCAGCACGGGCACCGGCACGAGCCTGCGGTCCTGCAGCATCTTCTGCATGAGCCGCGCGACGGTGTCGTTGCCGCCGCCGGGCGAGGTGGGAACGATGATCTCGACCTGCTTCTCCGGCTGCCATGCGGGCTGGCTCCACGCCGGCATCGCGGCAACGCACGCGAGCAGCGCCGGCCCGCAATTCTTCCACATGGTCTCCTCCGCGTTCCCGTTCGATAGTCCACGATGTGCGCCACGGCACCACGTCCTCCTCCGGACGGGCCCGGCACCTTCCGCGGGCCGCTTCCCGCTCGGGAGCGACGCTTGGTGACGCAGCGGCGCGCTCCCCCTCAACTTTAGAGTACATTCGCCGCTTCGGACAATCTCACGGGGGGGACGGGCCCATGGCTGCGAGCAACCCATTGCGGGTGGGACTGATCGGCGCGGGGGGGCGCTGGGGCCCGCGGGCGCACGTACCCGCGCTCCAGGGGATACCGGAAGCGGAGATCCACGCGGTCTGCACCGCGCACGCCGACACCGCCCGGGCGGCCGCGGAGAAGTACGGCGTGCGCCACGCGTACGGCGAGGTCGGCGCCCTGTGCGCCGACCCGCAGGTCGAGGCGGCGCTCGTCGCCGTGCGCGTGCCGGCGCACTACGAGCTGTCGAAGGCGGCTCTCGAGGCGGGCAAGCACGTCTACTGCGAGTGGCCGCTCGGCGCGAACACGAAGGAGGCCGAGGAGATTGCGGCGCTCGCCCGCAAGATGAAGCTTTGCACGATGGTCGGTCTCCAGAGACGCGCTTCGCCCGCGTACCTGTACCTGCGCGAGCTGGTGAAGGAGGGCTACGTGGGGCAGGTGCTGTCGGTGAACATGCAGCTCATGGGCAGCGGGGTGCTCGCGCGCACCTCGGACCGCACCTGGCAGCGCGATGTCACTCTCGGCGCGAACACGCTCACCATCACGTTCGGGCATGCGATCGACGCGCTCTGCATGGTCGCGGGCGAGATCACCGAGGTGTCCGCCGTCGTGGCGACGCAGGTGCCCCGGTGGTTCGAGACGGACACGAAGCGCTACGTGGACGTCACCTCGCCCGACAACATCCTCATCGCCGGGCGGCTGGAAAACGGCGCGGTCGTCAACGCCTACGTCGGCGTGCAGCCCTTTCACGGCAGCGGCCACCGGCTGGAGATCTACGGCAAGGACGGGACGCTCGCGATGATCGGCGGCGGAGAAGCCGGGGACGAAGCGAACCGGCGCATCGTGGGGGCGAAGAAGGACGACAAGTCGCTCCAGGATCTGCCCGTTCCGGAGCGGCTCAAGTGGGTGCCGGAGGCGGTGCGGCGCGTAGGCCGCGCCTACGACGTGGGCCAGATGTGGGTCAACTTCGCCAGGTCGATCCGCGCGGGCGGGCCCGTCGAGCCCGACTTCGACCACGCCGTGCGCCGCCACCGCCTGCTCGACGCCATCGTGCAGGCGTCGCAAACGGGGCAGAAGCGGAAGGTAGCCCCTTAAGGGGTGCGCGTCGGCAATCTCGCCGCTCGCGTAGAGCCGGGCGAGCGCCGTGTTGACCGTGAGGCGGAAATCGGCGTCGTCCACGCAATACACTGACACCCGCCCGCCGCGCACCCCTCATCCTTCATCCTCCATCCGTCGTAGCTCCCGCTCATGACCCTCAAACGCCCCAAAGGCCCCGCCGGCACATTGGTCGTGCTGGAACACGTATCGAGAATCCTGAAGGACAACCCGCTCGGCGACCCGCACGTGCGCAGGCTCGGCGTGTGGCTGCCGCCGCAGTACGACGATGCGCCGGGACGGCGCCGTTTCCCGGTGCTCTACGATCTCGTCGGATTCACCGGCTCCGGCCTCTCGCACGCGAACTGGAAGCCGTTCGGCGACAACGTGCCGGAGCGCGCCGCCCGTCTCGTCCACGAACGGAAAATGGGGCCCGCGATCGTGGTCTTCCCGGACTGCTACACCGCGCTCGGCGGCAACCAGTACGTGAATTCCACCGCGATCGGGCGCTACGCCGACTACCTCACGCGGGAAATCGTGCCGTTCGTGGACCGGGAGTTCCGCACGCTCGCCTTCCGCGAGCACCGCGGCTGCTTCGGCAAGTCATCCGGCGGTTACGGCGCGATGATCCACGCGATGAAATACGCCAGGTACTGGGGCGCGGTCGCCAGCCACTCCGGGGATGCGTACTTCGATTTCGTCTACTGGTGCGACTGGCCGAATACGCTCACCGAGCTCGCCAAGCACCGCGCGGTGCGGCGCCGCGCCGGGCGCTACGATGCCCTGCGGGAGGCGCGCCGCAAGGGGCTCGCCGAGGGCCTGGACGATGGCCGCATCCGGCGTTTCCTCGAAGACGCATGGAGCAGGGAGAAGCTCTCGACGGCGGAAGGCCACTGTCTCATGAACCTCTGCATGGCCGCGACCTACGACCCGGACCCGCGCGCCCCGCTCGGCTTTCGCGTGCCCTTCAACCTCGAATCGGGCGAATTCCTCGAGGAACGCTGGAAGCGCTGGCTCGCGCACGATCCGGTGGCGCTGGTCACGCGCTTTCGCGGGGAATTGCGCTCGCTCAGGGGGATCTACATCGACTGCGGCTGGCGCGACCAGTACCACATCCACTACGGCTCGCGCATCCTGTCGAAGCGCCTCGCCGAGGCCGGCGTACCGCACACCTACGAGGAGTTCGACGACAACCATTCCGATATCGACTACCGGATGGATGTCAGTCTGCCGTTTCTCTACCGCGCGCTCAAGCCCTGAGGCGGCCGCGGGGAAATGACCGCCATCCGGTCGGGCCCGGCCGGGGCGCGGCCGAGCCTGAACCCCTCTCCTTCAGCTTTCGCGCCGGCGGCGCCGAACCGCCGCGAAGCCCAGACCGGCGAGCGACAGCAGCGCAAGGCTGCCCGGTTCCGGCACGGTCGCGTCGGCGACCCGCAGTTCCGTGTTGTCGAACGCGAGCACGGGGAACTGGTTGTAATCGAACCAGCCGTAGCGATTGCCCCCGATGCCCGGAACGAGATCGCTCGCATCGCTGAGCGTCCACTGGTTCACGAGCACGTCAGCGGCATCGAAAATGCTCATGTCCACAGCGAGCACACCGCCGTTGTCGTAAAAATGATGCTCGAACGTGTACCACCCGGTCGTTGAAATGGCGATCGGATTCCTGGCCGGATTCTTGGCGAACGCGCTGCCCGGCTGGCTGTTGTTGCTGGCGCTGATCACGAATCGAGGGGTGTTGGCGCCCGGGCCGGTGCCGTCCGTGTAGAAGCCGCCGTTGAAAATGAAGTCGCGCCGGTGCGTGCCGCCGGCGTTGTTGATGGCGGAGCTGAAGTCGAAGCGCGTGTCGTTCGCCGCGCCGGCGCCGACATCGAGATAGATGTCGATCGAGGTCCAGTATTCCTGGAACGCGGTCGGCACGGCGTTTCCCGCGCCGTAATTGTAGCCCCCCCAGTTGCCCGCCGATCCGCCGGCGCTGCTCTCGGCATGATAGGAGCCGCCGGCGGAGGCAATGCCGTTGGTTCCCGACGCGACCCGCGTCGGATGGAACGAGACGCCGAAGGCGTTCCAGCCGGCGATGTCGGTCTCGAAGCCGTTCGAATAGAGCACCGCCGCGGTGCTAGCGTGCGCCGCGGTCACGGCCAGCGCGGCCGCACACCATTTCATACTGCGGACAGATAAGAGGTTCGTCATCGGGTGTCCCCCTCATGAGGTTGTTTTTGAAACGCGCGGGTTGCGCCTCCACCGACGCTGCACGATCCGTACCACGGCGGATGGTCTCGCCAAGTCCCTGATTTCCCTGATAGCGGGATTTCGGGGACTGTGAGAAATGTCGCGAACCCGACGCTTGTGTTGCCGCTTCGTCGGGCCTCACTGGCGGGCAGTGTTTCTTCGGGTCGGACCGCGACAATCCGACTTAACGGCGCACGGGCCCCGCGGCAGCAGGCAGAGTCAGCGTCACGCGCAAGCCGCCCAGCGGCGAATCCGCGAGTTCGATTTCTCCGCCGTACGATCGCGCGAGGTCGTCCGCGATCGCCAGTCCGAGCCCGGAACCGGGGACCTGCTCGTCGGCCCTCGCGCCGCGTCGAAGCACGGTGTTGCGTTGTTCCGGCGCGATCCCCTTGCCGTCATCGTCAAGCGTGATGACGACTGTTTCCCGCACCGGCGCAACCTGTACCTCGACGCGCCTCGCCGCCCACTTGCAGGCATTGTCCAGGAGATTACCCAGCATTTCGTGGAGATCCTGCGCCTCGCCGCGAAAAACCGGCGGCGCCGCGGGCCGCCGGACGACAAGCTCGAGCCGCCGCTCCGCGTGGACCCGGCGCATCACCCGCGCCAGTCCCTCGAGAACGGGCAGGACCGGGGTGCTCACCCCGGGCACCTGCGCGGCGGCGGCGGCACGCGCGCGGGACAGGTGATAGTCCACCTGCCTCTTCACCGTTCCGACCTGGTCGGCAATCAGTCGCGCGAGTTCGTCCTCCCTTCCGACGACGGCATTGGAGAGCACGCTCAAGGGGGTTTTCAACGCGTGGGCCAGGTTGCCGGACTGGGTGCGGGCACGCGCGACGATGTCGGCGTTCTGCGCGAGAACTGCATTGAACTCCCCGACGAGCGGCGCGACCTCGAGCGGGAAGTCGCCCGCCAGTTGCTTCGCCGTACCGGCACGGACGGCGCCGAGCGCCACGCGCAACCGCCGTAAAGGCGCCAGCCCGACCAGCACCTGGATGATTGCGACGATCATCAGCCCCAGCCCCAGCACGGCGAGCGCGAGCCAGAGCATGCCGCTGAAGCGCTCCATCGGCGCAAGCATCAGCCGCTCGTCGGCCGCGACAATCAGGCGGAACGTCCGGCTCGACGATGCCGGTGCATCGTGGAACCGCACCACACGCTCGATCGCTCCCAGTGCAACGCCTTGCGGCCCGGCCACGCTGTGCGGGTGAACTTCGCCATCGGCGGGCGCGGTGACCGGGACCTCGAGCACGCTGTCCCACAGCGAGCGCGAGCGCAGCACTCCGAGCGCCGCGGGCGCTTCGGGGGCGGCGACGCGGTCGACCTGCCAGTACAGACCGGAGTAGGGCCTGCTCAGGCGCGGGTCGCTGAGTGGCGCCGCGACCGATGG
Organism: Burkholderiales bacterium; assembly: GCA_020854035.1. GTDB lineage: Bacteria > Pseudomonadota > Gammaproteobacteria > Burkholderiales > SG8-41 > SG8-41. The sequence goes on from JADZGE010000046.1 coordinate 14,123, forward strand.
CCGGCCGCTCGTATCGAGCACCAGGTGAGCGGCGAGCTGGTCGAGATGAGTCTTCAGCTCGGCGCGAAACTGCGTCGCGACGTGATCCCGGAACAGCGCGCTCAGTCCCCAGCCCGCAACGACGATCAGGGCGGCGATGCCGACGAGCGTCCCGGCCAGCAGGCGAACCTGCAGGGAGCCGCGCGCGGCGACGGGCAACTCCGCCGCCGGCTGGCTCATCGCGGACAGACGAGGCGGTAGCCGAGACCGCGCTCGGTTTCGATCAATCCGGGCGGCAACTTCTTGCGCAAGCGGGCGATGAACACTTCGACGGTGTTCGAGTCGCGGTCGAAATCCTGGGCGTAGATATGCCGGATGAGGGTACTGCGCGAGACGATCTCGCCCTGATGGTGCATCAGGTAGTCGAGCACGCGATATTCGTGACCGGTGAGCGCCAGCGCGCGGCCATCCACGACGACGCGGCTGTTCCGGGTGTCCAGAACCACCGGCCCGCACGCGAGTTCCGCGCTGGAATGGCCGCCGGTGCGCCGGATGAGCGCCCGCAACCGGGCGAGCAGCTCCTCCATGTGAAAGGGCTTGGTCAGATAGTCGTCCGCGCCGGCGTCGATGCCTGCCACTTTCTCGTGCCAGTTGTCCCGCGCCGTGAGGATCAGCACCGGCATCCTCCGCCCGGCGGCGCGCCATTTCTTCAGTACCGTGATGCCGTCCATCCGCGGCAGGCCGAGGTCCAGGATCACCGCATCGTGGGGCCGGCTCTCGTCGTCGCCCTGAAAGTGCGCATCAACGCCGTCGCGCGCGAGATCGACGGCGTATCCCTCCGCGCCCAGGCCTTCCGCCAGTTGTGCCGCCAGCGTCGGCTCGTCCTCCACGACCAGTACGCGCATCAGGGGCGACCTCCGCGCCGGCGGCCATCGTCGATGGGCCGCTCCCTGCGCTCGATCAGCCTGGCATCGCGGGCGTCGACCCTGAGCTTGACCAGCGAACCACCCGCGCGCAGCATCTTGATCTCGTAGATCCAGCGCCCGTCCTTGCGTTCCAGCTCGACCTCCATGACCTGCCCCGGCGTGTCGCGTTCCACTCGCTCCAGTATCGTTCGCAACGGCAGTATTTCGCCTGCCTCGAGCGCGCGCCGGGCGCGGTCGTGATCACGCTCGTCGCGCGCCCGACCGGGTCCGGCGCCGCTCGCCAGCAATAGCGCGGTGGCGAGCAGGGCGAAAACACGTCTGCGAGGCTTCATCCGGCCGCTCTTCGGGGAAGGGCTCCACGCATCCGCCTTATAACCCGGGGATCCTGAACGCCGGATTAACGGCGAAATCCGCGCTACCGCACGCGTGAGCGCGCTGCGGACAGCTTCGTGCCGCGGCTCGCGTCGCTTTGCGCCGCGCTTCCGGGCGTCCGGTTGCAGGTACACGGCACACGGCAGGGCGGGCTGCCGAGGACCGTGAGCCTCGGCGCGGGGGTGGGTGGCGCAAAGCGGGCGGGGCGGCGGTTCTGCGGCCCAGGAGGACTCGCGGACACCTTGAAGGAGAGCATGCGGCGGGCCTCACGAGGCCGGATGCGCTTTCACCACGAGGTTTTCGAAGGACGATGACGCGGGAAGGATGACGCCCGTCTCAGTGCCCCCTGAACACGGGCGCGCGCTTCTCCATGAACGCCCGCACGCCTTCCTTCGCGTCTTCGGTGTCGCGCGCGATGCCTTGCACGAACGTCTCGTACTCGAGCCCGGAGCGCAGCCCCACGTCCAGGTTGTGATAGATCGCGCGTTTCGCGAGCTGGATCGCCACCGGCGGTCCGTCCGCGATCTTGCGCGCGAGCTTCAGCGTCTCCGCCGTGAGCGCATCCGGCGCCACCACGGCGTTCACCATCCCCAGCCGCAGCGCTTCGGCCGCGTCGATGGTGTCACCTGTCAGGATGAGTTCGACCGCCTTCGCCGCGCCCACGGTGCGCGGCAGGAACCACGATCCGCCCCAGTCCGGCGTGAGCCCGCGCTTCACGAACGCCTGCGAGAACTTCGCCGCGGACGAGGCGATCCGCATGTCGCAGGCAAGCGCGAGGCTCATGCCGGCGCCCGCGGCCACGCCGTTCACGGCCGCGATGACCGGTTTCGGGCAATCGCGCATGGCGAGCACCGTGCGATCACGGATCGGCGAGGCCCGCTCGGAGGGCGGCGGCGATTCCGCGCCCGGCTGCCCGCGCGCGCTCATCGCCTTCACGTCCCCGCCCGAGCAGAATCCGCGTCCCGCGCCGGTGATGACGAGCACTCCGACGCCAGGGTCGGCGGCGGCTTTCGTGAGCGCGTCGTAGAGATCGTCGCGCAACGTGTCGCCGAGAGCGTTGAGACGGTCGGGGCGGTTCAACGTGAGCGTCGCGATCCGCTCGCGCACGTCGTAGAGCAGGCACTTGTAAGTCATCCAGCGTCCTTTCCGGGCCGGGCCGGCCACGCTCCCGCGATTCTTGCACAACTGGTAGCATCGGCGCGCGGCCCGGTCGCGGGCGGCGGAACGGGAGGCGCGCCATGATGAAGAAAGTCCTGCTGGTCCTGGCGGGACTCGCCGCGGCGTTCTCCGCCACCGTCGCGCTCCAACCCGGGGATTTTCGCGTGACGCGCGCCACCACGATCACCGCGAGCGCCGCGCAGGCCTACGACAACGTTCATAACTTCCGCAACTGGGAACCGTGGTCGCCCTGGGTGGACCTCGACCCGGCGGCGAGCATCGGATTCGCGGGACCCCCTGAGGGCACCGGCATGGTCATGACCTGGGCCGGCAACGACAAGGTGGGGGAAGGCCGCATGACGATCGCCGAGAGCCGCCCCTACGAGCTGGTTCGCATCACCGTCGAATTCGCGAAGCCGTTCGAAGCGATGCTCACTTGGGAGTTCACCTTTCGCTCCGCGGGCGAGAAGACCGAGGTGACGTGGAGCGCCTACGGGCGCTACGGCTTCCTCGCACGCGCGATCGGTGTGTTCACGGACACGGAAAAGGCGCTGGGAGCGGACCTCGAAAGGGGCCTCGCCCGGCTGAAGGTCCTGACGGAAGGCCCCGGAACGCGGTAGCAGCCCGCCAGTCGCGGACCGGCTCCCAGGCAGCCCGGATTGGCCGCGGAGCCGCAGAGAACACAGAGAGGGCGCACTGCCCTGCCCGGTTCTGCAATTCTCCGCGGCCTCTGCGTCTCCGCGGCAATTCCCTCACTTCGACTATGCCGCCCGAGTGAGCGTCCCGCTCTGGTAGTCGCGGATCGCCTGCTCGATTTCCTCGCGGGTGTTCATGACGAACGGGCCGTACTGCACGACGGGCTCGCGCAGCGGCCGCGCCGCGAGCAGGATGAACCGCGCGCCCCCGGGCCCCGCCGCCACCGCGACGCGGTCTCCGTCGGAGAGCACTCCGGCGCTGTGGCGCCCCAGCGCGCGCCGCGCGCCATCCGGCCCGACCTCCACGCCGCCTTCGTAGAGGTAGAGAAACGCGTTATGCCCGGCCTTCACGGGGTGCGAGAACGCTGCGCTTGCGGGCAACTCGACATCGAAATAGAGCGGATCGGTCGCAAGACCCTCAATCGGGCCCGCCGCCGTGCGTCCCTCCGCCTCGGCAGTGCCCGCGATCGCCCGAACGCGGCCGCCGCCCGGCAGATCGAGGACCGGAATCCGCGCCGCCGGGATGTCCCGGTAGCTCGCGGGTTTCATCTTTTCCTTCGCCGGCAGGTTGATCCAGAGCTGGAACCCGCGCATTCGCCCGCTCTCCTGCTGCGGCATCTCGGAATGGATGATGCCGCGGCCGGCCGTCATCCATTGCACGTCGCCGCTCCTCAAGTCCCCCCGATTGCCCATGTGGTCCTCGTGCAGCATGTGGCCGTCGAGCATGTAGGTCACCGTCTCGAAGCCGCGGTGCGGATGGTTCGGGAAACCCGCGATGTAGTCGTCCGCGTTCTCCGAGGAGAACTCGTCGAGCATCAGGAACGGGTCGACCCGCAGGTGCTGCGAGCGCCCGAGACTGCGGCGCAGCTTCACGCCGGCCCCGTCGGAGGTGGGAATGGAATCGATTACCTGGGTGAGCGTGCGTGTGGTCATCTCTATCTCCACGGGATTCCCGTGCCTTGCGGCGCGGGAAATCCTCAAGTCATTGCTCTCGAATATCCGTTGTCGATTCAGGTGGTTATGCACGGGCTGCGGAAGCGCTACACAAGAGTCAGTCATCGGTCACGTATGCAGTGCAGAAGCTCGAATCCGTGCTGGGGGTCAAGGCTTTCGAAGTGCGGGGGCGCAGGGCCGTGCTGACCCCGACGGGGCAGTTCCTCTACCGGCGCGCGCGCGCGCTGCTCGACGACGCGCGCGGACTGGAACAGGCGGCGCGCTCGCTTTCGGCCGGCTGGGAAGCCGAGATACGCGTCGTGATGGAACATCTCTTTCCGTCGTGGCTCATGCTGAATTGCCTCGCGCGCTTCGCTGTTGAAGGACCGCATACCTGCATCGAAGTTTTCGAATCCGTGCTGGGCGGAAGCCAGGAGGCGCTCCTGCGCGGGGAAGCCGATATCGCGGTCTCCGCCACCATCCCGGCCGGCTTCTCGGGTGATCCCCTGGTGCGTCTGCGTCTCCTGCTCGCAGCGAGCCCCGAGCACCCGTTGCACCAACTGGGGCGCCCGGCGACGCTCGATGACCTTCGCGTGCACCGCCAGCTTGTCGTGCGCGAGACGGGGCATAGCCGCGCGACGCGAGCCTCGCTGGATGCCACCCAGCGCTGGACCGTCAGTCACATGTCAACGTCCATCATCGCCGCACGGCTGGGTTACGGCTATGCGCTGCTGCCCGAGGAGCGGATCCGTGCTGAACTCGAGGCCGGGACCTTGAAGCCGATCCCCCTGCGCGACGGTGGCGAGCGCTACGCCGAGCTCTATCTCGTCTATGCCGATCGCGACGCCGCGGGGCCGGGAACGTTGCGACTCGCTGAAATCATTAAAGAAATTACTGTGAGTGAGTGCTTACAACGACAATCGGCAGTTGAGCAGGGAACGCGATGATCGGAATCATGGAGAGCGGGCATGCGCCGGGCGAGCCGCGAGGCCGCGCCGTCACGAAACCCGAACAATCGGCTCCAGCCCTTCCAGTGTTTCGAAACAGCGCGCCCGGGCCGTTTCCACGAAATCCCCCGCGTACGACCGTCCCGCCATCTCGCGTGTCATCGTGACGTAAAGCTCGCTCCACAGGCCGCCCTTGCCGATCCGGCGGGCGATCACGTACTCGTGGTCCGTATAGCTCTTGATCCCCCAGCTCGGCAGCGCCGCAAGGCCGCGCCGGCTCGCCACGAGCTGGAGGATGGCGACCGTCAGCTCCGCCGTGCGGCGCTCCGGGCGCACGCGCGCCGGTTTCAGCACGCGCCGGATGAGATCGATGCGGCTTTCCGGCACCGGATACGTGACGAGCGTCTGACCCCTGAAATCCTCCGCCTCGAGAAACCGCCGCGCCCTGAGCGGGTGGTCGACGGGGAGCACGGCCATGAGCTCGAACCGGAAGAGCGGGCGCACCGCGAAGCCCCCGCGGCGCGCGGGTGCCGACCCGATCACGACGTCCGCGCGATCGGCCGCGAGGAGTCCGAACGGGTCGGGATGAAACCCGGAGACGAGATCGAGTTCGACCTCCGGCCAGTTGCGGCGGAACGCATCCATCACGGGCATCAGCCAGTCGAAGCACGTGTGGCATTCGAGCGCGATGCGCAGCCCGCCGGAAGGCTTCCCGGCAAGGCGGGCGAGATCGCGCTCGGCCTCCGCGATCGCCGCCATGACCGAACGTCCGAGCGCGACCAGCCGCCCGCCCGCGTCGGTAAGCTCGACCGTCTGCCCCTTGCGGCGAACGACCGGCACGCCGCAGCGCGCCTCGATCGCGCGCAACTGGTGGGACAGGGCGGACTGCGTGAGATGCACCCGGCGCGCGGCCGCCGAGACGCTGCCGGCTTCGGCGAGCGCAACCAGGGTGCGCAGGTGGCGGATCTCCATCATCGCGATGCGCCGGCGCTCGCGCCGGGACGGCGCCCATTATGAACTAGTTTCATGAATCATTCCATACTTATCATTTGATTCATACTTGAGGCGGGAGCATGCTGGCGCTTTCCCGGTACGCATGAAGGCAGGATTCCCGTGACCGTCGCACACATTCTGGGGTTTTCGCGCATCGGTGCGCGCCGCCAACTGAAGTTCGCGCTCGAACGTTACTGGCGAGGCGAGGCAGGAGACGCGGAACTCGTCGCCACCGGCCGTGAGCTGCGGCGCGCTCACTGGGCGCTGCAGCGCGCGGCCGGGCTCGACTACGTGACCGTGGGCGATTTCGCCTGGTACGACCACGTGCTGCAGCTCATCGCACACCTCGGCTGTCTGCCGGCGCGCTTCGGCTTCCGGGCGGGCGCCCTCACCCTGCGCGAGTATTTCTCGCTCGCGCGGGGTACCGACGCCCAGCCGGCAATGGAGATGACCAAGTGGTTCGACACCAACTACCACTATCTCGTGCCCGAATGGAGCGCGGACACGCGCGCCGACGGGGGCGTCTCGTGGCTCATCGATGAAGCGCGCGAGGCGATCGCCGACGGCCACCCGGTCAAGGCGGCGCTCGTCGGACCGCTCACCCTGCTCCACCTCGGGAAAGCTCGCGGCGCGGCCGTCGACCTGCTCGCTCTCCTCGAGCACCTCGTACCCGCCTACCGGCGACTCCTCGCTCGCCTCAAGGACCTGGGTGTCGAATGGGTTCAACTCGACGAACCGGTACTCGGGCTCGACCTCGAACAGCGCTGGGTGGACGCGTTCCGCCCTGTCTATACCGCGCTCGCTCCGGCCGCCCCGCGTATCCTGCTCGCGACCTACTTCGAATCGGTCGCGGCGCGGCGCGAACTCTTTCTTTCGCTGCCGATCTCCGGGCTGCACCTCGATCTCGTGCGTGCGCCCGGACAGCTCGAAACGCTGATCGAGAGTATCCCCGGGCAGTGCGTGCTCTCCCTCGGCGTGGTGGACGGGCGCAACGTCTGGCGCACCGATCTCGACGCGGCGCTCGCGACGTTGCGCCGGGCGCAGGCGCGGGCGGGCGAGCGGCTGTGGGTCTCGGCGAGTTGCTCGCTCCTGCACGTGCCCGTGGACCTCGGCCTGGAGCGCGACCTCGATCTCGAGATCGCGGGCTGGCTCGCGTTCGGCGCGCAGAAGCTCGAGGAGATCTCGGCGCTGAAGCGCGCACTCGCGCTCGGGGACGCGGCAATCGCGCCCGCGCTCGCGGCATCCCGCCGTGCCCGGGACACGCGGCGCGCTTCCACGCGCACGCACTCCGCGTTCGTGGCAAGCCGGCTCGCCGCGCTGACCGGGGAGCACGCTCGACGTGCCTCCGCCTACCCCGCGCGCAGCCGCCGCCAGCGCGAGCGCCTCGGGCTGCCGCTCCTGCCGGCCACGACCATCGGGTCGTTTGCGCAGACGGGGCGGATCCGCCACGCACGCGCCGCCTTCCGGCGCGGCGCCATCGGGTTTCTCGATTACCTGGAAGCCATGCGCGCCGAGATCCGGTTCGCGATCGCGAAACAGGAGGCTCTGGGGCTCGACGTCCTTGTGCACGGCGAGCCCGAACGAGGCGACATGGTGGAATACTTCGCGGGACAGCTCGCGGGTTTCGCCGTCACCACCGAGGGCTGGGTGCAGAGCTACGGGTCGCGCTGCGTGAGACCCCCCGTGATCTACGGCGATGTCCATCGGCCCGAGCCGATGACCGTGGAGTGGGCACGCTACGCCCAGTCCCTCACCCGGCACCCGGTCAAGGGCATGCTGACCGGACCGGTCACGATGCTGCAGTGGTCGTTCGCGCGGGACGACGGCTCGCGCGAGACGGCGGCGATGCAGATCGCCCTGGCGCTGCGCGAGGAAGTCCTGGACCTGGAGAAGGCCGGGATCGCCATCATACAGATCGACGAGCCGGCGTTCCGTGAAGGCCTGCCACTGCGGCGCCGCGACCGCGCGCGCTACCTCGAATGGGCGGCGCGGGCGTTCCGGGTTGCCGCGAGCGGCGTCGGCGACGCCACGCAGATCCACTCGCACATGTGCTACGCGGAGTTCAACGACATCCTGCCCGCGATCGCCGCCCTCGACGCCGATGTCATCACCATCGAGACCTCGCGCTCGGCGATGGAGCTGATCGACGCGTTCGGCGCGTTCAGCTATCCGAACGAGATCGGTCCCGGCATCTACGACATTCACTCCCCGCGCGTTCCCGACGCCGGGACAATGCTCTCGCTCATCGAGCGCGCCGCCCGGGTGATTCCGGTGGAACGGCTGTGGGTGAATCCGGACTGCGGCCTCAAGACCCGCGGGTGGGAGGAGACGGAGGTTGCGCTCGCCAACATGGTGGCGGCGGCGCGGCGTATGCGCGAACTCGCGCGCGACACCGGCGCGATGGGCGGCGGCGGGCCGGTCCACATCAGCCAGGAGGAGCGTGTCCGGGACGCGGTGGCCGCGCGGGATCCCTGACCGCGGGGTACCTCGCCGGGCGCCCGGAAACCGACGACCGGCGAAGCCCTCCGGAGTCAACACCCTGTTCCCCTCGCCTGCTTCAGGCGCTTGAAGATCCGCGCGGCCCGCGGATTCGGGGGTAACAATTGCTTACAGACGCGGCGGTCGCTATCCACTACCCTTGGATTCCGGAGGCCCTTCCCGATGGATCCCTTTCGCTCGATCGCACTGCCTGCGCTGGTGGTTTGCGTTCTCGCGGCGACGCCCGCGGCGGCGCAGCTCTTCAAGTGGGTGGACGACAACGGCATCACGCACTATTCCGATCGCAAGCCCGACGACCCGAAGGAAGCGCGCGGTGTGAAGGAGGTTTCAGCCGCCGTGTCCGTCTTCGAGCAGGATCCAGCGGTGCTGCGAGCCGTCGAGGCTGCGCGAGCATGGGCGAGTCGTCCGCCGCAACCGGCAATGGATCCGGAGCCCGCGCCGCGCCCGAGCGTCGCGCCGGCATTGACGCAGCAGCCACCGGAACCTTGTTTTCAGGAGAACTGCGGCGGTTTCTACTACCCCTACGGGACCGCCGGCGGGCACTTCCGCCGCCGGGCCGTTCCGCTCGCACAGGCTCGGTTGCAGCCCGGCGCGATCGCTGGCACCGTGAACAGTCCCGGCATCATTCCCGGCAACACCGGTAGCACCGGGAATCTCCCGCCGGCCGAAAGGCCGTGGCGCCCGCGCCCGGGCGGCGCGGAGCCGCGGTTCGTCCAGTACGAGCCGGCGCGGCGGTGACGATCGCGTCGAAGCCCCTGACCGGCACTCGACGTCACTCCGGGCGCTCGTCGCGCAGCCCCCGCCTCGCGAGGAAATCCTCGTAGGAACCCTGCCTGTAGGCGCCGCTCATCACGTAGAGATCGTAGAGCAGGAATTCGCTGGCGCGCGCGCGCGCGCCGCGCCGCTGCAGCACCATCTTTCCTTCCGGGCTCACGAACATCCATGCCGGCACCGGCGAGGCGCTCAGGTGCTCGATCGCCTGCGCGCGGGTCATCTTCCTGCCGTCCGGCAGCATCATCTCCTCGTCGGGGTTTCCGCGCGTGTCGAAGTATCCGAGGACATAGTTGCCGGCGTACTGCTTGCGCAGCATCGGCGAGGCGAGCGTGTTCCGGTTCAGGTAGAGGCAGTACGGGCAGCTCTCGAAGCCGAAATAGACGAAGAGCGGCCGCCCCTGCGCCTTCGCCGCCCGCACCGCCTCGTTGAAGTCGAGGAACGGCCAGCCCTCGGGCTTGCGCGCGCCGGTCGGTCCGGCCGCGATCAGCAACCCGAAAGCCAGCGCGACAAGCCGTGCCGCGCGATTCATGGCCGGCTCCCGGGCAGCATTCCCGGCATTCCCCGATACGCGGCGCTCGACACCTTCATGGCCCCGACCTTTCATTGCCACCGCCGGAGGCTTGAAGCTGAAGGCCGGCGCTCTCGCTGCCGCGGCTCCGGACGGTAGCGCATCACTCCACGGTCTCCGCTTTCGTCGGCCCTGCGCTCGCCGGCGGTGCCCCGCCCTCGCGCCACCGGCTCCAGTTCGTCCAGATCCAGGCCACCGCGTCGAACCAGTCGGAGCGACCCGCACGGCCCCCGAGGCAACGCTGCAGGAACGTCTCGGTCCGGCGCAATACCGCCAGGCGGTGCGCCCACCAGCCGGGATTGTGCCCCATGTCGGGAATGCGCAGATACTCGACCGGCTTGCCCGCCTTCATCAGCGCGGCAACCATGCGGTCGGCCTGGTCCACGCGCACGCGGACATCATGCGCGCCATGAATGATCAGCACGGGGCGCGCGATCCGCTCCGCCAGGTTGAGCGGCGAGATCTCGCGCATCGCGTCGCGGTCCTCGGGCACGGCCGGATCGCCGACGAAATCATGCCAGCGCGAGAGATCCAGGGCCCAGTAGGCCGGAAACGACTCGATCATCGAAGCAAGATCGGTCGGCCCCGCCAGCGACACGCCGCAGGCGAACGCGTCCGGCGTCTGCGCCATGCCCATGAGCGCGGCATAGCCGCCGTAGCTCCAGCCCATGATCGCGACGTGCCGGGGATCGGCGATTCCCCGCCCGACCGCCCAGCGCACGGCATCGTGGAGATCGTCCTGCATGCGGCCACCGAACTCGCCGATTCCGGCATTCGTGAACGAACGCCCGTAGCCGGTCGAGCCGCGGTAGTCGATCTGCAGCACCGCATAGCCGCGGTTGGCGAGGAACTGCGCGTAGCCCGCCTCGTCGGAGGTGAACGGATCACCCCAGCTCGTGCGCCGCCACGGCCCGCCATGCACGTAGAGCACCATCGGCAGGCCTCTCGGCTCGACCCCCCCGGGCAGGGTCAGGTAACCGTGGAGCGTCAGGCCGTCGCGGCTTTCGATCGAGACCGGCCGCATCGGCGAGAGCACGCGCGCCAGATCGTCGGGCACCAGTTGCGCGAGCCGCACGTGGCGGCCCGCATCGCGGTCCACCATGTAGGTGAGGCGCTGCACGTCGGAGCCGACCGCGACCACGAGCCGGCGCTCGCGTGCGTCGGTCGACAGGATCTCGATCGCGTGCGCCCGCCCGTCCTGCTCCCGGATGATGCCGGCGAGGTCCTTGCGCAACGCGTCGTCCAGTATCGCGGAGCGCGGATACCCCGGGAGCGCGTCCGCGATGAGCGGCGCGTTCGTCACCCGGCTCATGCCGACGTAGCTCACGTCGGCGACGGGATCCTCGAACAGCACCCGCTCCCACCCGAGCGTCGGGTGTGCCGCGACGAGCGCGAGGCGCTCCCGCCCGCGGTCCGAGAGTGCGTACACGAGCGTGCGCTCCGCGTTCGTGCCGAGCATGCGAAACGTTTCTCCGGGTTGCTTCACCAGGCCCGCCTTGCGCTCGGCGAGCCGCTTCGGCGGCCCCTTCGCACGCCGCTCCGCGGCGACGGAACGCCGCCATCCCTTGAAGCCGCCGTCGGGCGAGGTGATCGCCGAGGTCGCATCGCCCGGGTTGCGCGCGACGAGGGCCTGCCGCCGCGACTCGAGATCGATCCGGTAGAGATCGAACACTGCGCGATCGCGCCGGTTGTGATGGACGAGGAGACTCGCCGGCTCGCCCGCGATGATCTGCTGCAGGCCGACCCTGACGCCCGGCCAGGGCGTGAGGTCGACCGGCTCGCCGCGCGGGTCCGCGGTGTCGATCACGTAGAGGTGGTAGTTCTCGGCGCCCGTGCCATCGGCGAAATAGAAGAGAAAGCGGCTGCCGGGAGTCCATTGTGGCGCCGCCCCCACCCGGTAGCGCCGCGTCTCGCCGGTACCGTCGTCGCGCACGTTCAACACGGTTCGCCACAGGTGCGTGCCGAACCACGCGAGCTTGCGTCCATCGGGCGAGAGCTTGTAGCCGGCATCGCCGGCCCGCTGGAACGCGAATCGATGGGCCGGGACAGGTTCCGGAAGGGTGGCACTCTGTAATGCCGGATGCCCGGGCTCCACCGTGCATGCGGCGACGAGCGCGGTCAGCATGACGGCCCCGAGCCCAATCGCCCGCCCGGGGCGTTCCAGGTGGAAAGCGCGCACCAGGCCCGAGCCGACCGGTGACGGCGGGCGGCGGGCGGCGCTCACCGGGTCATTCCTCTCGTGCGCCACTCGGCACTGTCGCCGGCAGCCGCCTTCCCCCGGGCCGGCGACCTGCGGCGGCGCGACCGGCGGTGAGATCCGGCAGGCAGGGCCCCAAACGCATCACCCGTGGCGTCGAAGCTTCGACGACCACGGCCGTCCGCGTTGCGGCGGCCGCGGCGTAACGGAGACATTGTTCACGCCCCCGTCCCCGCAATCCACCGCCAATCCTCGCGATACCGCTTGCGAAAGTGCGATTCATTGCTTACGGCCGCTGCGTCGGGGTGGCCCGGATATTGCGGGAAGAGCGAAACATGATACAGGCAAAGGACCTCGCTTCATGAATCGCACGCTCACCGGGCGCTGGTTGCGGGCGGCGCTCGTCGCATCGATACTGCCATGCGCACACGCGCCGGCGGCGCCCCTCGCCGTGGACGGCAGTCTCGCCGACTGGGGCATCACGGTCGCGGACGGCAACGCGAGCCAGCTCACTCCCTCGATTCCGGTGCTCTACCACGCGGCCGAGGACCAGAGCGACACCGCCGGCGACGGCGGGTTCGTGGGCCCGAATCACGGCGGACAGAACTACGATTTCGAGTTTCTCGGCATCGCGCTTCAGGGCTCGCGCGTCCACCTCGCCATGGTAAGCGGGCTGCGCCCCGACAATGGCTTCCCGCGCTTCGGGCCGGGCGATATCCGCCTCGAGATCAACGGCATCTCCTACGGCATCGAGGTCGGTGGCGGACCGGGCGGTGGCCCGGGTGGCGTGCTCTCGGAGGGAGACCCCGGCTCGACCTACACGCTCAATGCGAGCGGTTACACCACGGTCCACGCGGCCACCGCCGCCGCGCAGGTCGCCGGCTCGATCTGGCTCGCCCCCACGTGGATACTCGACCCGATCCCGCCGTCCACGCCGGCACAGTTCCACGGCGGCACCCACGTGGGACTCGCCGACTACGTCTACACGCGGGACGCGGTGACCCAGCAGCATTCCGTCATCGAGCTCTCGTTCGAGACGGGCCTTTTCGGCGCCATCACCTCGCTGGAAGTCGAATGGGGTCCCGCGTGCGGTAACGATGTTCTCGCGGGGCTCGCCCTTTTCAACACGCCGCACGAGGAATTGCCTGCCCCGGGCGTGCTATTCCTGCTCGCATCCGCATTCGCGGGTATGGCGATCCAGCGCCGCCGGCGCCGCGCCACCGGCTGACCCCTTCGACCGGGGCGCACGCGACCGGATCTTCGTTGCGCGCACGTCAGGCGTCGGCGGATGGTCGCGCCGCCCTCCTCGGTGGCGCGGGACGACACCGCACGCCCACGGTCTGGTCCGGCCCGCGTCCGGGCGCGACGATCCGCACGGCGCGAAGCTCGTCGCGATTCGTGCTGCGATGCATCGTGCAGCGGTTCTCCCGCATCGCCACCATGCCGGAATTGGAACCTCCGCGGAAGGCCACGGTCATAGATTACAATTCGTCCGCCAAATACGACAGGCGCCCGGCGACTGACCGGAGCGCCCGGGTTGAGCCGGGAAGCGCGGGCTTCCCGGGGCGGGTTTTTCCCGTTCAACCAGGCAGGAGGAGGATCATGGATCAAGTTCGCGCGCCCCGCGCGCAGGCGATGGCCATCGCTCTCGCGACATGCGTCTTCTGCGCCACGGCCGCGGCAGCGGCCGCGGATCTCACACCCCAGGAAAAGGCCCTGATTCCGCTCGCGAAGAAGGAGGGCGCGGTCACCATCATCAATCCGCAGTTCAGTGACCTGACAGCGAACAATCTGGGGCCCGCATTCATCAAGCGCTACGGGCTCGGCCCCGAATTCAGGTTCAACAATCTGCGCAAGGGCACCGGCCAGGTCGTCTCCCAGGTGCGGCAGGAAATCCGGGCCGGCCGATTCACGGTTGACGTGATCGCCGTGAGCTCCCCGGCATTCTTCGACGAGGCGGTGAAGCACGGCGCGTTCGAGAGGCTCGACAGCGGCTACTGGAAGAACCACGAAGAGCTCGCCAGGAAGTCCGGCCAGTACTTCGAATATCCGTACGTCGTGACGCCGTTCGCCTACACCTTCCAGCCGGTATGGAACAGCGCCTGTCCCGGCATGGCGAACTTCAGAGTCGATTCCTACGACGACGTCGTCCAGTCGAGCCTGAAAGGCAAGACGATCGCCTCCGACATCACCAAGAGCATCACCTACACGACCACCGTCATTTCGCTGACGGAGCATGGCTTCGACATGAACGCCTTCTGGGACAAGCTCAAGGCGACCGATCCCATCGTCGAGTTCCGTACCGAGCCCAAGATGCAGATGGTGATTTCATGCCAGCGCCCGCTCGACATGTGGAACCTGTCGGGGCGCGCGTACCAGAACATCCTCAAGAAGCCGGAGCTCGCGAAGATCATCAAGTTCGGCTCCTACAAGGAAGGGCAGGTTCTCCTGGGCAATCAGGCCGCCGTGCTGAAAGGCGCGCCGCACCCCAACGCGGGGAAACTCTTGATCGAGTTCCTGTTGAGCAAGGAGGGGACCGACATCATGATCGCGGGCGAGGCCATGCAGACTTTCCTGAAGAATTACGCGATCCCCGACGTGGTCAAACCGTACGTCCTCGACGTGAGCAAGCTCAAGGTGATGGGTCTCAAGGACTGGGTCGGCGCCCAGGACCGGGTGAAGGACGTGCGGGACGCGTGGCTCAAGCGATTCAGGTAGCCGCCGGCGCAGCGGCCTCATGATCCCCGGGACCGCCGGCGTGCGCCACCGCAGCGCGCGGCGCGGGCACGCGCCCGCCCGGAAGGCCCGCTCATGAACGCCGAAGCCGCGCGCGGGACCTTCGCGGCGGCGCCCGCCGCAAGCCGGTGGCGGGCGCTGATTACACAGGAATCGGTGTCCACGCTCGTGGCGAGCGCCGTCGTCGCCGCGGTCGTGGTGCTGCCGCTCGCCACGATGATCGTGAGCAGCTTCCGGGTGCTCGACGGCTTCGGATTCAGCTCCCACTGGAGCCTCGACAACTACCGGGCGATGCTGCACGACCGGATCCTTCGCGCCGCGCTCGTCAACACGCTCCTGATCAGCACCGGTTCGACGCTCCTCGCCACGATATTCGGCGTGTCACTCGCGTGGATCAACGCCCGCACCAACTGCCCGTGGCGCGAGAAGCTGGAGCCGCTCAACCTGATCCCGTTTTTCCTGAGCCCGTTCGTCGGCGCCATCGCGTGGCACGATCTCGCCTCGCGCAAGATCGGGCTCCTCAACACCTGGGCACGCGATTATCTCGGCGTCCAGGGGGCCGTGCTCGACGTCGACGGCATCTACGGCATCATCTGGGTCACCGCGATCTTCTTCACCCCGCTGGTGTACCTCTTCGTGGTCGGGTCGCTGCGCCGGATGGATCCGGCGCTCGAGGACGGCGCGCGCACGACCGGCGCCGGGCTGCTGCGCACGACGCTCACGGTGACGCTGCCGCTGGTGCTGCCGGCGATCCTCTCGGGCGCGATCATCGTCTTTGTGAGCAGCGCCGGGGAGTTCGGCGTGCCCTTCAAGCTCGGCACGCCCTACGGCTGGGAGACGCTCACCACGCAGATCTTCTCCAAGGCGGTGGGCGACGACGCGAACTACTACCTCGGCGCCGCTCTCAGCATGGTGCTCGGGTGCATCACGGCGCTGCTGGTCTGGGTGCAGCAGCGCGTTATCGCGCCGCGCGAGTTCGTCACGGTCACGGGCAAGGGTTTCCGCCCCAACGTCATCGACCTCGGTGCGTGGAAATGGGCGGCGCTCGGCTACAACCTCGCGTTCATCCTGATCGGGGTGATCGTGCCGCTGGTGGCGCTGTTCATCGTCAGCCTGCATCCGGTATGGATGGGCAGGATCATTCCCGCGGACATCACCTTCCACAACTACGAGCGCGTGCTCTTCTGGTGGCGGGACGACCACATCAGGTCGGCGACCAACGGCATCGGCAACAGCCTGATCCTCGCCTTCGCGGGCGCGAGCATCGCGATCGCGCTGGCGATACCGGTGAGCTACATGATTCACCGCACCAGGGGCTACGGCTCCCGGGTGCTCGATTTCCTGTGCGTCGTGCCGATCGGTTTTCCCGGTATCGTGCTGGCGATGGGCGTGCTGATCACCTACATCAAGACGCCGATCTACGCCACGCTCTGGATCCTGCTGCTCGGCTACATCACGCGTTTCTTCCCCTACGGCCAGCGCAACATCGCCTCCGTCATGCTGGCGGTCTCCGAGGAGCTCGACCAGAGCTCGCGCATGGCGGGGGCATCGTGGTTCACCACGTTGAAGCGCGTGACGCTGCCGCTGCTCAAGCCCGGGATCTTCGCGGGATGGGTGCTGCTTTTCATCATCTTCCTGCGCGAGCTGTCCATCTCCATCATCCTCTATACCACCGGAACGGAGACGCTTTCCGTCGGCGTGTATTACCTGTCGAACTTCGAGAACGAACCGCTCACCGCGGCGCTCTCGATCGCCCAGACCGTGATCCTGCTCGCCTGCGTCATCGTGTTCCGCCGCGTGGCCGGGCGCGAGGCGTTGACGGCCTGAATCCCGCGGGCCGCTCCCGAGCAATGACGATGACCGAAAACAGCCCCGCCGCCCCGTTCCTCGAAGTGCGTGGCCTCGTGAAGCGCTTCGGCAGCGACCACGCCGTTGACGACGTGAGTTTCGGCGTCCCGCGCGGCGGGTTCCTCACGCTGCTCGGCCCGTCGGGCTGCGGCAAGACCACGACGCTCATGTCGATCGCGGGACTGCACAGGATCGACGCCGGCGAGATCCGCGTCGGGGACGCGATCTACACCTCGGCCGCGACCGGGGCGTTCCTGCCGCCGGAGAAGCGCGATATCGGCATGGTGTTCCAGAGCTACGCCATCTGGCCGCACATGACCGTGGCGCAGAACGTGGCTTACCCGCTGGAAATACGCAGGCTCGAGCGCGCCGAGATCGGCGAGCGAGTGCAGGCGGTGCTGCGGCTGGTGGGGCTCGCCGGGATGGCCGGCAAGCTCGCCACCCAGCTATCCGGCGGCCAGCAGCAGCGCGCGGCGCTCGCCCGCGCGATCGTCGCGCGCCCGCGACTGCTGCTCTTCGACGAGCCGCTCTCCAACCTTGATCTCAAGCTGCGCGAGCAGATGCGCGTGGAATTGAAGCGGATCCAGCACGAGGTCGGGATCACCGCCGTTTACGTGACGCACGACCAGGCCGAGGCCCTCGTCCTGAGCGACGAGATCATCGTGATGAGCAAGGGCCGGATCCAGCAGCGCGGCGGGCCGCGCGACATCTACGCGCACCCGGTGAATCGCTACGTCAGTAACTTCATCGGCGTCGCCAATCTCCTCGAGGGCACCGTGGCGCGGGTCACCGGGACGGGTCGCGGCGAGTTCGAGGTGAACCACGGCAACGAGCGCGTTCTCCTGCCGTGCCGCCTCGGCGAGGACGTGCGGGAGGGCGCGCCCGCGGTGCTGTCGGTGCGCCCGGAGGACGTGCGGGCGTCGCGCGAAGGGGGCGAGGGCGTGAACCTTCCGGGAGAAGTGCTCGAGGCGATTTTTCTCGGCAACTGCGTCGACTGCCGCGTGCGGTGGAACAGCTTCGAATGGAAAGTGCTCGCGCATCCGCGCGCGCGGCTCCAGCGCGGCGAGCGCGTGTTCCTGCGGCTCGATCCCGAGCGCTCGCTGGCGGTGAAGCCGTGAGCTTCGTCACGATCGAGCGGCTCGACAAGCGCTTCGGCGCCGAGCACGCCGTTCGCGGCTTGAGCCTGTCGGTCGCGCGGGGAGAGTTCGTGACGCTGCTCGGCCCCTCGGGCTGCGGCAAGACGACGACGTTACGCTGCGTGGCGGGGCTCGAGCGCCCCGACGGCGGGGAGATCCGTATCGACGGCGAGACGGTCGCCGCGCCCGCGCGCGGCCTCCACCTCGATCCCGAGGACCGCAACATCGGCATGGTGTTCCAGAGCTACGCGGTCTGGCCGCACATGACGGTCTTCGACAACGTGGCCTACGGCCTGCGCGTGCGGCGCGTCGTCGGCGCCGAGTTGAAGGAACGGACGATGAAGACGCTGGATCTCGTCGGCCTCGCGGGCCTGGCGCAGCGCTATGCGACCCGGCTTTCCGGGGGCCAGCGCCAGCGCGTCGCGCTCGCGCGCGCCATCGCCTACCGCCCGCGCGTGATCCTGTTCGACGAGCCGCTGTCCAATCTCGACGCCAAGCTGCGCGAGCAGATGCGCCTCGAACTCACCCGCCTCCAGCACGAGGTGGGGATCACCTCGATCTACGTGACGCACGACCAGGCCGAAGCGCTCGCGATGAGCGATCGCGTCGTGGTGATGAACGAGGGCACGATCCAGCAGGTCGCGGACCCGCAGACGATCTACACCGCGCCGGAGAACGCCTTCGTCGCGAAGTTCATCGGCGTGGCGAACCTGCTCGAGGCGAAGTTCGTCGCGCGAAACGGCGCGACCTGCGAGCTCGAGGTGCCGCTCGGCGAACCGCGCCCGCCGGCGCGCCTGCACGCGAGCGGCGGCGAGCATTCGAGCGCGGGCGCGCGCGTGTTCCTGTGCCTGCGGCCCGAGGACCTCGCGTTAAGCTCCGAGCCGCCACGCGGCTGCGGCGGCGTCAATGCGATGGCGGGCGAGGTCGTCGATACCGTCTATCTCGGCACCCATCTCGAATGCCGGGTGAAGCTCGGGTGCCGCGAGCTCTGCGTACAGGCCGCCCACCAGCGGCATTTCGACACAGGCCAGAAGGTTTTCGTCTCCTTCGACCCGCGTCACGCGCTCTGCCTCGCGAGCTAGCCTCGCCCGGCGCTCGCGCGCCGTTCTTCCGGCCATCGCCGCTACTTGAGGCGCTTCAGCACCTTCACCCGCTGCACGGTGTCGCCGGCGAGGTGCGTCCAAACCATCGCGTCGCGCACGAGCTTCTCCGCGCGGGCGTTCATCATGCAGCCCTCGGGCCCGTGGATCTCCATGTTGAGCCGCGTCACGCGCTGGATGACATCGGTCGAGTAGTTCATGACGAATCCCGCGTTGGCGGAGTGCTCGCCGGCGTCGTGCAGCCAGGCGACCCGCATCACGTACGAGCGCAGAGCCTCGGTCAACGCATACATCTCGTTCAGCTTGAGCTGCACCAGCTGGTGCTCCATCAGGTATCTGCCGGCGCGCTTGTGCGCGCGAGCGTGGGCAATCGCCATCTCGCAGGCGTCGTCGCACACGCCCACCGCGTTCGCCGCGAGCTCCAGGTCACCGAAGAGGTCGCCACCGGTCGCGTCGCCCCGGCCGGCCTTGACCGAGCCCGTGCCCACTTCGCCGACGACGTTCGCGTGCGGCACGCGCGCGTTCTCGAAAATGAGCTCCGCGTTCTGGTAGAAGCGCCAGCCGCGCTTGTTGAACACCTTGCCGATGCGAAAGCCCGGTGTGGTCTTCGGCACCATGAAGAGCGTGCCCCCGGCCTTGATGTTCACGTCGGGATTGGTCCGGCAGTCGATGAAGAAGAGGGAGCCGACGCTACCGTTGGCGATGAAGCACTTCTCGCCGTTCAATATCCACTCGTCGCCCTCGCGCACCGCGCGCACGCGGTAGCCGGCCTTCGGGTCGTCCTCCGGCGGCATGCGGTTGTCGGAACCGGCGTTGGGCTCGGTGATGCCGCGGCCCATCACGTAGCGATGGTCGGCCAGGAAGGGCTTCAGGAACCGCTCCTTCTGGTCATCCGAGCACGCCACCGCGATGAGATGGCTCCATTTCCAGTTCTGGCTGAAAGCCTTGGACATCGCGCTGTCGCCGCGCGCGAGTTCGGCCATCACCACCGCCTGCGTCACGAAGTCGGTGCCCGGCCCGCCCCACTCGCGGGGTACCGCGAGGGTCCGGAAGCCCAGCCTCGAGCCCTTCTCGATGATGTCCCAGTCCCACGGCTCGAATCCGCCCTCGATCTGGTCGTGCTTGAGCGACGCCGGGCGCAGCTCCTCTTCCGCAAACTTCCGCGCCTCCGCCTGCCAGTGGCGCTGCTCTTCGTTCAGTGCAAAATCCATTGTTTCTCCTTCGGAGGGTGACGAGGAAAGGCGACGAACGATGGTCACGATTGCGGGTGACGAACAACCCCGCTTCACCGGTCTCTCGTCACCCTTATCTCGTTACCCTTATCTCGTTACCCGTATCCCGCCGCCTGTTCCCGGCTACGCGGCGCGCGGCCGCTGGTAGCCGGCGATCGCCTCGGCCACCGCGAGCTTCGCCGCGCCGTCGGTCTCCTCCGAATGGAGACACACCATCGCGTCGTGCACGTACTTCTGCAGCGGCATGTCGCGCATGACACCCATCGCGCCGAAGCACTCCGCGGAAAGCAGCGCCACGTCGTTGACCGCCTCCGCGGTGAAGACGCGCGCCATCACGTGCAGCGGCAGGTCCGGCACGCTGCGCCCGGAGACCGCTTCGGGATGGTCGAGCGACCAGGCGGCCTTCCAGATCATGTTGCGGGCGAGCTCGAGCCGGATCGCGCAGTCAGCGAGCTTCGTGCCGATCGCCTGGTGCTCGATGATGTTGCGCGCGCCCTGGCGGCGGATCTTCCCGTAATCGACGGCGGCCTCGTAGGCCGCGCGCCCGATGCCAAGGTTGACCGCGGCCATCACCGTTTCGGCCCGCGCTCCGTCGGCGCCCGCGGCAAGTGCCCCGCCGCCCTCCCGTCCCAGCACCGCGTCCGCCGGAATACGGCAGTCCTTGAACGAAATCGGGGCGGCCGTGCCGTGGTGCCAGCGCGTCACGGCCTCGCCGCCCGCCGTCGTCCCGAACGGGCCGATGCGCTCGTGCACCGTGAACCCCGGCGCGTCGCGCGGCACGAGCAGCGTGGTGAGGCCGTTACTCCCGGTTTTCTTCGGATCGGTGCGCACCTGCACGGCGAAGAGCTTCGCGACCGGCGCGTTCGCCACCATCGCGACCGACCCGTTCACGATCCAGTCGCCGCCTTTCCGGAGAGTTGCGGGTTCGTTCCCCGCCTCCTCCGCGAAGGGCCTGTGATAGCTCCAGCCGATCGCGGCCGCGGGATCACGCGCGGCGGCGGCGAGGTGAAATCCGTCGTCGCCGGTAAATTTCGCGAGCCACGCGCCGCGCTGGGCGGGCGTCATCAGGCGGTCGAAGACGATCTGTCCCAGCGTCGCGGTCCGGGCGAGAACGGCCGCCACGTCCACATCGCCCGCCGCAACCTCCTCCATGACGATGCAGGCGGTCAGCGTGTCGGCGCCGGCGCCGCCCGCATCCTCGGACAGCATGAGCGTGCGCAGTCCCATCTGGGACGCCTTGTCGAGCGCGTCCTTCAGCAACGGCTTGTCGAACGGCTGCAGGCGGTCGGGATGCACGGCTGCGGGCTTGACTTCGCCCTCGACGAACCCGCGCACGGTGTCGCGGAATTCAAGCTGCTCGGCGGTGAGATTGAGATCGTACATGGTCGTCCCGGCTCCTCGGTGTGATCTGGTGGATTCTACTAGATCGCTGCGCTCTCACGATATGGAACCGGGCGTTCGCCCGCGGGACGCATCCTGCGTCCGGACGCCACTTCGCGAGCGCGAGCTACAAGCGCGCGAGCTGCCTCAACTCCGCGTCGAGCGCGCCGGACACCTCGATGCCGTCCGCACGCGCGGCGGCCGCGGCCTGCTGCCGTCGCGCGCCCGGCAGGCGCACGCCCGGGTCGGAGCGCATCGCCGAGATCATCGCTTCGAGACGCCCGTGGTACGCGTCGGCGCCCGCGACGGCGTCCGGATCGATCGCCATGATCGCGTGGCCGATCCGTGGTCTCCCGCCCGGCTCGAAGTACGAATCGTTCTCGAAGGAGAGCGCAGCGCCCGTCAGCACCGCGCAAAGCCCCTCCACCATCAGGGCGAGAGCCGTGCCCTTCACGCCGCCGATCGCCACGAGGCTGCCGGTCAACGCCGCTTTCGGATCGGTCGTGGGATTGCCGTCCCGGTCCACCGCCCAGCCGAGCGGTATCGCCCGTCCCTCCTTCGCGTAGAGCATGATCTTCCCGCGCACCACCTCGGTGAGCGACAGGTCAACCACGACGGGAGCCGCGCCGCGGCGCGGGAAAATCGCCGCGACGGGGTTGGTTCCAAAGAAGGCCTTGCTCCCTCCCCAGGCATTGATCGCCGCCGGCGAGTTGGTGAACGCGAGCCCCACCAGCCCGGCCGCCGCGAGCGGCTCGAGGTGGTAGGCCGCCGCGCCGAAATGATGACTGTTGGTGACGCCCGCGAAAGCGATACCGTAGCGCTTCGCGCGCTTCACCGCCTCCTTCGCGGCAAGAGCGGCGGCGGGAAACGCGAGCCCGCCGCGCGCATCGATGAGGCACGCGGCGGCTTTCTTCCTCACGAGAGCGGGCCTCGCGGTTCCGTCGGCGCGGCCTTCGCGCAGATGCTGGCAGTAGAGCGCGGTGCGCGAGAGCCCATGGCCCGACAGGCCTTCCATCTCCGCCGCGACGAGCGCCCGCGCGGTCATCCGCGCCATGACGGGCGAGGCTCCCGCCCTCTTCAGCGCGCGCGTGACGAGGCTTGCAAGCTTGTCGTGGGCAACGCGTGGCATCCTTTCTCCTTCCGTGGCGGTAACGACTCCCCCGGCCCGCCGCCGCGCGCGCCGGAGTCGCGCCTCGCGGGACGGGCAGCGAGCCTCAGGCCGGCGCGCTCTCCGCGAGCAGCGTCTCGCCCGGCTTCACGCGCGTGAACTGGACCGGCCGCGTGTCCATGCCGAAGCGCCCGCCGCGCCAGGTGACGCACGTGTAGCGCGAGTTGGGAAGATCGCGCGCGTCGGGGAAATCCGAGCGGAAGTGCGCGCCGCGCGAATCCTCCCGCGCCGCGGCGGCGAAGCGGATCGATTTCGAAACGAGGATGAGATTCTTGAGATTCAGCCAGTCGTGCCAGGTGAGGTTGAAGGCGGTGCCCGGGCCCGACGTGCCGGTCGCGTCGAGGCGCGCTTCGAGCTCATCGAGCGCTCCCTCCGCCCGCGCGAGGCCGGCGGCGTCGCGCACGATGCCGACGTCGTCCCACATCACGTCGTAGAGCCGCTCCCGGATCGCCTCGAGATCGCCGGCCGGTCGCGCAAGCGGCGCGCGCGCCGCCGCGATCCCCTCCTCGATCACCGCCTCGTCCGGCTCGTGAAAGTCCGCCCCCTGCGCGAGCCAGCGCGGGATCGTCTCGCCCGCGATGCCGCCGAAGACGGTCGAGTTGGCGACGCCGTTCCCGCCCAGCCGGTTCGCGCCGTGCACGCCGCCGGAATCCTCGCCCGCGACGAAGAGTCCCGCGAGTTCGCTCGTGCAGTCGGCCGCGAAGACGACGCCGCCCATCATGTAGTGCGCGGTCGGCACGACCTCCACGAGTCCGCCGGCGAGATCGAAGCCGCAGTCGGCGCAGCGCTCGACCATGCCCTTGAATTCCTTCGCGACACGCGCCGGCCCGAGGTGCCCCATGCTGATGTAGACGCCGCCGTTGGGCGTGACACGCCCTTCCCGCATCTCGGCGTAGATCCCGCGGGAGACCACGTCGCGCGTCGCGCGCTCGCCCTTCGGGTCGTAGCGACCCATGAAGCGCTCGCGCGCGCCGTTGAGGAGATATCCTCCCGAGCCGCGCAAGCCTTCTTCCAGCACGGTGCCGGTCATGCGCGTGCCCGGCCCGGCGAGGAGCCCCGTGGGATGGAACTGGACCATCTCCATGTCGCGCAACGTGAGGCCCGCCCGGAGCGCCATCGCCATGCCGTCGCAGGTCTTGTCGCCGGAGGGCGTGTGGTACTTGTACATGGTCGGCCCGCCGCCGGTGGCGAGCAGCACCGCCCGCGCCTGCACGAACAGGAACTCCCCGGTGCGGATATCCACCATCAGCACGCCGGAAATCGATTCTCCGTCGCGCGAGCGGACGAGCTCCAGCGCCCGGTGCTCCTCCAGCCGTCCGATGCCGCGCGCCCACACCTGCTCGGCGAGCCGGTTGATGATCTCGATGCCGGTCAAATCGCCCTTGTGCACCGTGCGATCAAAGGTCTGGCCGGCGAACGCTTTCTGGTGGATGGTGCCGTCGGGGTTGCGGTCGAAGAAGCAGCCGAGCTCGTTCTCGAGCTCGTGGATCCTCTCGATCGCCACCGACACGAGCGTCCACGCGAGATCCTGGTCGGGGAGCCACTTGCCGCCCTCGATCGTGTCCATGAAATGGCGCTCGACCGAGTCCTCCTTGGCGAGCGCGACGTTGTAGCCGCCCTGCACCATGCGCGTGCAGCCGCACTTGCCGAGCAGCCCCTTCACCGCGACGGTGATGGAGAGCGCCGGATTCGCCTGGTGCGCGTGCAGCGCGGCGAAGAGCCCGGCGCCGCCGGAGCCGAGGACGAGGATGTCGGTCTTGAGTCTTCTCATTCGAAGCCGCCGATGAACGCCGATGCACGCCGATGGACAACAAGCTTCATCATCCTGCACCGGATCGCGCTAAATGGACGGCCCTTGACCACGGCTCGCATGCCATACAGAAAGTACTTCAAGCCGATTGCCTCGCACTCGGTAGTAAACCCAGTATCGGACGCGGTCGAGATGGAATCGTCGCACACCGGGTGAGCTTGCTTGTGTAACGCGGCCGCCGATGCCCGGCCGCACCAGCAGGAGGTTGAGGGCGGCTACGAGATCGAGCCGGACGGCGCCCGGCGCCGCTGGCCGGTTGAGCGCCCACCACTCAACGACTCGTTCAATCTTTCTCGCCGCGCGCCGCGAGACATGAAGCTCGAGCGGCATTTCTAGCCATGGCGACGTAGCCGCGCCAGGAACTCATCGCCCGGGATCGTATCTCCCCGATCGGCCTCGGCTATCCCCGCCTCCAACTCCGCGAGCTCTTCCGGAGAAAGCGAGGCATCATCGTCATG
This sequence comes from Burkholderiales bacterium, assembly GCA_020854035.1. Lineage (GTDB taxonomy): Bacteria > Pseudomonadota > Gammaproteobacteria > Burkholderiales > SG8-41 > SG8-41. The sequence goes on from JADZGE010000046.1 coordinate 39,032, forward strand.
TTCCCGAGTGACCACAAAGACCTCGGTTCCGTCCATGAGCTCGGAATCCGCGACTTTAACGACCCCATTCACAACGGTGCCGGTGACTACTTTCATGAAGGAATAATACTCCGGCTCAAGGCCGGGCGCACATATCTGCCCACGCCAAGCGCAGCGCTCGGAAGACGTGCAGGCAGGCCGGCGCCGCCGGAGCCGAGGATGAGGATGTCGGTCTTGAGTCTTCTCATTCGTTGCCGCCGATGGACGCCGATGGACGCCGATGGCACTCTGGCATCGCGGTGCCACACGCAAGTGGCCCAAGTGGCGGGACCTTGGCCACGACTGGCATGCCAGGCGGAAAGTACCTCAAGCCGATTTCCTCGCAAGCGGTAGCAAACATGGCGTCTTGACGGTTCGCCCTGTTCTTATCCGCGTTTCTCTGCGTTTATCCGCGGCTCCATTCAGCGGTTCTTGACGCCAAGCGCCGCCAGCACTTCCGCGCGCTTCGCGCGCGCCTGCGCGTTCACTTCCGTGTAGAGGCTCCCGCCGTGGCTGTCCATGGAGACGAGCAGCGGCCCGAAGCCCTTCACCCGGAATTTCCACAACGACTCGGGATTGAGATCGTCGAGGTCCACTTCCTCGATCTGCTCGATCCAGGTCGTCTCCAGCGCCGCCGCGCCGCCGATGACCGCGAGGTAGACGCCGCCCATCTCCCGGAAAGCGGCCGCCGAGCCTTCGCGCAGCCCGCCCTTGCCGATAATGATGCGCGCCCCGTACTCGCTCATGAGCGGGCGCGTGAAGCGCTCCATGCGATCCGACGTGGTGGTGCCGATGCAGACCGGCTCGTAGCCCGTCGGGTGCGCCTTCGTCTCGCCCACCCAGCGCACGTTGGGCGCGGTGTGGATGAGCGCGTGCCCGCGCAGATCGAAGCGGGTCTTGCGCCCCCGGTCGAACATGTGGATCTGCGTCGCGTCGCGGATGCCGAAGAGCGTGCCGTTCAGCGACACGGTGTCGTTGACGCGGAGCCGCCGGACCTCGTCCTCGGTCACCGGCGTGTCGAAGTCGTAATGCGCCATGGCTCGCCGTCGCTCAGCCGCGGAGACACGGAGGCCGCAGAGAACGGCTATTGATCATCTCGAAACCGGATGACACTAGATTCCCTCCGCGGTCTCCGCGCCTCTGCGGCAATTTTCGACTCAAAACCCGTAGGCGACACCCGCGGGCGTGAAGGTCGCCCGCGCGCGCCGCGCCGAGTGGCATTGCATGTTGACCGCCACCGGGTTCATGGTGATGTGCGTCGCGGCGGTCTCCACGTGGACTTCGAACGAAGTCGAATCCCCGCCGAGCCCCTGCGCGCCGACGCCCAGCCTGTTCACGACGCGCGAGAGATCCTCCTCCAGCTTCGCGCCCTCGGGATCCTCGCAGCGCGTGCCGAGCGCGCGCGTCGCCGCGACCTTGGAGAGGTGCACGCAGAGATCCGCCGTGCCGCCCACGCCCACGCCGACGATGGTGGGAGGGCAGGTCTTGCCGCCCGCATCCAGCACGCAATCGACGACGAAGGTCTTGATCGCATCCACGCCGTCGGCCGGAACCGCCATCTTCAACCACGAGTTGTTCTCGGAGCCGCTCCCTTTCGGAATCATCTCGATCGAAAGCGTGTCCGGCGTCTCGATGAAATCGATGTTGATGACCGGCACCGAGCGCCCGCTGGAGGTGTGCTGGTTCACCCGCGTCACCGGGTGCACGACGGAGGAGCGCAGCGGGTGCTCCTTCGTCGCGCGCTCGCAACCCTTCACGATGGCCTGCTTCAGGCGATGCCCGTCGACCTCGACGCCGGCGCCGATCGCGACGTTGTAGATCGGGATCCCCGTATCCTGGCAGAGGAGATTGTTCGTCTCCTCCGCGACCCGGATGTTGCGGATCATGGTGCCGAGCACCGCCTTGCCCGTGGCGTTCGTCTCCGCGCGGTCGAGGCGCTCGAAGCCCTGCTTCACGTCGGGGGGAAGCATCTTGAGCGCGCGGATGTAGAGCTCCTTCGCCGCTTCCTCGACTTGCCGGAGATCGACCTTCATGGATGCGCCATTGCCGTCAGTGGCTGGAAGGAGTGACGATTACGGGTGACGAGATACGGGTGACGGATAGCGACAGGCACTTCGGGGCCGGGTCTGGCAGGTCACCCTCGCCTCGTCACCCTCATTCGTCGCCTGCCTCTCGTCACGCCCTATTGAAGCTGCAGCTTGCGCTCGCGCACGACCCGCGCCCACCGCGCGGACTCCTCCTTCATCGCCCTCGCGAATTCCTCGGGCGAGTTCGCGGCCGGCGCCATGCCGAGCTCCGCGAACCGCTTCCTGACGTCGGAACCCTGCAGCACCTTGGCGACGTCTGCGTGCACCCTGTCGATCACCGCCTTCGGCGTGCCCGCCGGGGCCACCAGTCCGAACCACCCGAGGTTGACGAACCCGGGTAGCGATTCCGCGACCGCGGGAACGTCGGGCAGTTGCGTGGAGCGTTCCCTGCTCGTCACGCCGAGGGCGCGGATGCGGCCATTCCTGATGAACCCGATGGAGGCGGAGAGATTCGGCGTGAGGAGCTGGATCTGCCCGCTCACGAGATCGATGAGCGCCGGGCCCTCGCCCTTGTAGGGAGCATGCACCGCGTCGATCTTCGCGGTGTAGAGGAAGTTCTCCGCGGCAAGGTGTGTCTGCGAGCCGAAGCCGGCCGACCCGAACGTGATCGCGCCGGGCCTGGCCCGGGCAAGCGCGATCAGCTCCTTCACGCCCCTCGTCGGGAGGCTCGGGTGCGCGGCGACGACCTGCGGGCCGCTCGCGAGGTTGGTGATGGCGAGGAAGTCCCTTTCCGCGACGAAACCCATCTTCCTGTAAATGTGCTGGTTCGCCGTCATCACCGAGCCCGAAGGCACGAACAGCGTGTAGCCGTCGGGCGGCGCCTTGGCGGCGAGCTCGGCGCCGATATTGCCGCTCGCGCCGGCCCGGTTGTCCACGAGGACGGTCTGCCCCCACAGCTCGTTCAGCCGCTGCGCGACGATGCGCGCGACGATGTCCGTCGCGCCTCCCGGCGCGAATGGCACGATCAGGCGCACCGGCTTGGCGGGATAGGTCTGGGATTGCGCCGGCGCGCCCGCGAGAGCGACGGGCAGCGCTGCCGCGAGAATGATCGATCTCATGATGCGCATGTTTCCTCCTCGTGGTGTCGCAAGGCGTCGTTCGGCTTTTCCGGCAAGTCTACAGTCCCAGCGCGTCGGCCGCGAGCCGGCGCAACTCGCGGTGGAGCCGCTCGCGCACCGGGCGGTAGCGCGGGCGCCGCACCACGTTCGTGATCTCGTACGGGTCACGTTCCAGGTCGTAGAGCTCGTCGAGCTCGCCGCCGGCGCCCCGGTTCACCCAGTGTATGTACTTGTGGCGATCGGTGCGCACCGCCTTGTAGGTCATGTTGACGAGCCACGGGTAGGCATTCTCGGCCCAGTACTCGATCAGGAACGACTTGCGCCAGCCCGCGCGCCGCCCCGCCAGGAGCGGCGCGAGCGAGCGTCCCTGTATGTGCCGGCCGGGCCTGCCCCCCGCCAGCTCGAGCACCGTGGGCGCGATGTCCTGGCACAGCACGAGACCGTCCACGCGCGAGCCCGCCCTGACCCGCGGCGGGTAGCGTACGAGGAACGGCGCGCGGATGCCTTCCTCGTAGGCGAAGCGGCGCTCCGGGCCGATGCAGTGCTCGCCGAAAAAATACCCGTTGTCGCCGAGAAAGAGGATGAACGTGTCGTCGAGCTGGCCGGTGCGCTCGAGCGCCTCGAAGAGCATCCCCACGCCTTCGTCGACCGCGGCCATCATGGCGGCGCGGAGCCGGATCTCCTCCTGCTTGCCGGAATGAATCGCATCGAGCATCTCGCGCGACTCGGGGCGCTTTCTCAACTCGATCGCCTCGGCCCATGCCGGTTTCTGCTTCGCCACCACCGCCGGCGGCAGCATGTTCGGCTTCTTCGGGAAGACGCACCCCCTGTAGAGGGCCTTGTGGCGCTCCGCCGTGACGTAGCCGTCCATCCGGAACGTGCCGTCGGCAGCCTGCTCCGCGTCGGGGTGGACCGCCTTGTGCGCGAACCACAGCGACCACGGTCTTGCGTGCCTGCGCTTGACGAAATCGACCGCCATCGCGTTCATGATGTCGGTGATGTAGCCCTTGCGTTGCACGTAGGTGCCGTGCTCGTTCAGCACCGGATCGTTCAACCGCCCGTGCCCGTCGTAGGCGACCCAGTATTCGTAACCGGGACGCGGCTTCCCGCTGTTGCCCATGTGCCACTTGCCGAGGTGGGCGGTCTCGTAGCCAAGGCGCTTCAACTCGAGGTGATAGTTCGGCAGCCGGTAACTCGCGGCATCGCGCGCCACGTTGTCGATGATGCCGTGGCGGCACGCGTACTGGCCCGTCAGCATCGAGGCGCGGTTCGGCGAGCAGATCGGGGTCGTGTGGAACGCCCGCTCGAAGAGCGCGCCCTCGCGCGCGATGCGATCGATGTGCGGGGTCTTCATGTACGGATGCCCGCCGGCGCCGAACTCGTCGAAGCGCAGATCGTCGACCAGGATCACGAGGAAGTTGGGTCGTTTCTTCATGTCGGTCGTCTTCCCGGAAATTGGCCGCAGAGGCGCAGAGACCGCGGAGAAACCCGGTCAACAATCGAAGCGTACTCCTGACCGCCCTTCTCCGCGCTCTCTGCGTCTCCGTGGCTAATATAGATTCAGCAGGAACGCGAGCCCAGCCACCACGGTCGCCCCCGCCGCCACGGCGATGAGGCTCTTCTGCCAGTCGCGCCACGGCAGGAATTCCAGCGCGAGCACCCGCAGCCCGCCCGCGAGGTGCGCCGCGAGGAGCACCACGAGCACCGTCTCCGCGAGCTTGACCGCCGGCTGGTCGGACCATCGCAGGAATCCCTCCAGCCGCTCCTCGCCGGCGAGCGCCTGTCCCAGGGCCCAGAAATGCGCCGGCAGGAAGAGCGTCAACGCGACACCCGAGATCCGGTGCACGGCGAACGCCCACCAGCCGGGGTGGTTGCGGGCGCGGAGGTCGTTTCTCATATTCAGAAAAGTGACGATTACGGGTGACGAATGATGGTGACGGGAACAGGTGACGAAAAGCGCTTGTCGAGCATCGCGTCACCCCTATCTCGTCACCTTTACCTCGTCGCGCCTTCTCGTCACCCGCCGGCGAAGACGGCGTAGACGGCGCGGTAACCCCACGTCGCCAGCGCCAGCGCCACCGCCGTCATCGCGATATCCAGGCCGCGGCCGCGCCAGCCGAGCGTCTCCGAGACGACGTTCCTCAGGCCGATCGGGGCGTGCACGGTCACCGCGGCGATGAAGAGCGCGTAGAAGGCCGCCCAGCCGGCGCTCGCGCGCGTGCGCCCGAGGATCTCGGCGGCGGAGAGGCCGTTTCGCACGGCGTAAATGATGGTGACGAGGTGCACCAGCACGCAGAGCGCCGCCACCGCCGCGCTCGCGCGCTGCGCCGTCCACAGCAGGACCTCGGTGCGGACACTCACTCGCGGTTCCCGGTCGCAAACGATTCCAGTTCGCCGCGCAGCGCGGCGAGTGCCGTGGCACGCTTCAGTCCTGCGATGGCTGCCGTGGGCGAAATCTGCTTTGGGCACCGCTCGGTGCAGCTCATGTGCGTGTGGCAGGCGTGGCAGCCGGCGTCGCCCGCCACCGCCGCGAGCCGCGCGCGGTGGCCGGTGTCGCGCGCGTCGTTCACCAGCGTCCACGCGCGGTTCAGCGCGGCGGGGCCGAGATACGCGGCATTCCACCCGATGACGTCGCACGAACCGTAACAGACCCCGCAGCCGATGCACTCGATCCCGGCGTCGGCGAGCCGCCGCTGCGGCGACTGCGGCGACACGCACGCGAAATCCTCCCGCCGGCTCGCCGCGCCCTCGAAGCGCCCGCGCGCGCGCGCCCACTTGTCGAAGAACTCCCGCATGTCGGTGACGAGATCACGGACGATGGGAAGATTGTTGAGCGGGCCGATCTCGAGCCGCCCGTCCTCCGCCACGCGTGAGACGTGGGTGCGGCAGGTCCAGCGCGCGCGGCCGTTCACCGTCATCGCGCACGAACCGCACATCCCGACGCGGCACGCGAAGCGATAGGCAAGCGTGGGGTCGATCCGGCGCTGGATGTGGGTCACGACGTCGAGCACGGTTTGGCTCTCGAGCCGCGGGACCTCGAAGGACTGGAACGCGCCGTCCTCGCCGCCACGCCAGACCTTGACCTGAAGGGTGCTCACGCGCGATCACCTTCCCCGCCTTTCGGGAGGGGCGTCGCGAAGCGACGGGGCGGGGTCCGGCCGACTCTCAATGTTCCACTCCCCCACGCTGCCCGGCACCGCGAGTCACCACCGGCGCCGGCACGCGATCGATCGTGACATTCACGCAAGCCGGCCGGCCGGAGGCGATCGCCCGCTCCAGCGCGTCAGGCAGATCCGCGGCGCGACTGACGTGCTCGCCATGCGCGCCGAGCGCCGCGGCTGCCTGATCGTAGCGCGCCGGCAGGAGTTCGCAACCGTGCGCGCGCCCGCGCCCGTACGCCTTCAACTGTATCTGGTGCTCGGCATTCCAGCAGGCGTCGTTGCCTACGACCGCGACGAACGGCAGACCGGCGCGCACCGCGGTGTCGAATTCGGCGAGGTGGAAGCCGGCCGTGCCGTCGCCCAGCATCGCCACCACGGTCGCCGCCGGCCGGGCAAGGCGCGCGGCGAGCGCGAAGGGCAGCGCCGAACCGATGGACCCGGCCGGACCATTGATGACGCGGGCCGGCGCGGTGACGGTGGCCTGCGCCCACTGGCCGAACTCGCCTCCGTCCGAGATGAGCAGCGGCTCGCTCGCCCGGTCGAGCACCTGCTGCACCGCCCGGCCCACTTCCACCGGATGAAGCGGCTCCCCGGGACGCGAAGCGAGCCCTGCCCACTGCGGCGGCCGAAACTCGATGGCCGAGCGCGCCGCCTCCGCCCAGTCGCGCGCGGCATGCGGGCGGGCGCGCGCGGCGAGCGCGCGCGCCGCGGCGCGCGTGTCCGCGATGCCCGAGAATACGACGCGATGCGCGGGCTTAAGCGTCTTCAGCGCCCGCTCCAGCGCCGCCCGGTCCGGATCGATCACGACGAACCGGCAGTCCGCATGCACCGCCGGCGGCGCGGCGAAGCGCAGCGTGAAATCCGGTTGCTTCCCGATGAGGGCGACGAGATCGGCCTCGCGCAGCACTTCCGCGAAGGCGCCAAGGCACGGGTCGTTCACGCCGCGCGGGCTCTCCATGCAGACGAGCGGCGCACCGGTGGCGGCTGCAAGCCGCGCGCAATCCTCGAGACCTCGAGCGTGCGCCATGACCGGACCGGTGATCACGAACGGACGCCGTGCCGCCGCGAGCGCCGCCAGCACGGCGTCGGCGTCCGTCTCCGCCAGCGCGCGGGGCGCCGGTGCCGCGACACCGGCGGGCACCACGGCATCCTCCTCGACGCGCGCCTCCAGAACATCGAGCGGAAGGCTCAGGTGCACCGGGCCGGGACGGCCCGCGCGGGCCGTACCGAGCGCGCGCGTTACCTCGGCGCCGAGTGCCGCGGGCTCCACCGCGGTCGACGAGCGCTTCGTCACCGGCGCGGCGAGCTCCGCTTGCGCCATCTCCTGGAAAGAACCGCGGCCCAACTCGGCGAGCGGAGCGTGCCCCGACAGGAGCACGAGCGGCGATTCCGCGGCGAGCGCGGTGTAGAGGGCGCCCGCCGCGTTGGCATGTCCGGGACCGCCGGTGACGAGCGCGACGCCGGGCTCGCCGGTCAGCCTGCCCCACGCGTCGGCCATGTGGACCGCGGCGCCTTCGTGGCGCACGTGCACGATGGCGAGGCCGGCTTCGAGCGCGGCATCGTAGACCGGCATCACGTGGTTGCCGGACAGCGAAAACAGATGCCGCACCCCGGCCCGCGCGAGCGCGCGCGCGAGGATGTCGGCGCCGCGAAGCGTGGGAGCCAATCGACTCGTTACGCCGACTCGTAGAGCCGCGTCATCACGAACTCGCGGTGACCGAGCGCCTCCGCGGCGGTCAGCCGGCCGTTGCAGGTCCTCAACATTACCTCGATGAGTTCGTCGCCGGTCTGGTCGAGATTCTTCTGTCGCTGCAGGAGCCCCGAGCAGTCGTAGTCGATGTGTTCGGACATGGTGCGCACGGTGCGCGGATTGGCCGTGAGCTTGATCACCGGCAGGATGGGATAGCCGATGACGTTGCCCTGGCCGGTTGGGAAGAAGTGCACGACGTAGCCGGAGGCCGCGCAAAGCGTCACCATCTCGGCCGCCGCCGACGACGAGTCCATGAACCAGAGCCCCGGCCCGGCCGGCGTCTCCGCCTTGTCGAGCACGCCCACCACCTTGCACTTCCGCCCGATCTTCTGGATGTTGCCGAGCGCTTTCTCCTCGATCGTGGTGAGACCGCCGGCGATGTTCCCCTTGGTGGGCTGGGAATCGGAAAGATCGTTCGTCTTGTGGCGCTCCACGATCTCCTGGTAGCGGTTGAACATGTACATGAAGCGCTCTCGCACCTCGCCGTTCGCGCAGCGGTCCGCGACGATGTTCTCGCCGCCGGTTATCTCGGTCGTCTCGCCGAAGCACATCGTGACCCCGAGCGGCTCGAGCTTGTCGAACGCGCTGCCGACCGTGGGATTGGATCCGCAGCCCGAAGTCGTGTCCGACTCGCCGCACTTGGTGGACACCCACAGGTCGCTGATCGGGCATTCCAGCCGCCGGAGCTCGGACGCCCACTGCACGTACTCCTTCGCCACCCTGGAGGCGCGCAGGATCGTGTCGTGATCGCCATGGAGCTCGATGCCGAAGCCGGTGACGGGCTTGCCGGTCTTCGCGATACCCTCGACGACCTTCTTCGCCCACTCCTCCTCGATGCAGATCACCACGACCGCGGCGACGTTCGGGTTCGAGCCCGCGCCGATCAGCGTGCGGAAGTGAAGTTCGAGGTCGGCGCCGAACTGGAGCCGGCCGTAGGGGTGCTGAATCACGAGCGCCCCCTTGACGTTGTGCGCCACCGCCTCGGCCGCGGCGTTGGAGAGGTCGTCCACGGGAAGGATGATGACGTGGTTACGCACGCCGACGCGGCCGTTCTCGCGCCGGTAGCCCAGAAAGGTGCTCTTCGCGTTGATCATGACTGGTCCTGATTGAAAGGGTCCCGGATTGATGGTGAAACATGCGCGGGCGCATTCCGCCGACAGGCGACATGCGCGCCGGCGCGTTTCACCATCTCTTGGTCTTGATATTGTGCACGTGGGCGTGCTCGCCCACCTTGATCCCGGCGATCGCACGGCCGATGTCGAAACCGTACTTGATCACCGTGTCGCCCTTGCCGATCGGCTTCGTCGCGAGCTTGTGGCCGATGGGAATGTCGTTCACGGCCTTAAGCTCGATCGTCGAGTCGTCCTCCATCAGCCAGCCGGTGAGCTCATCGCCGGCCTTGACGCCCTCGACGACGATGACGCCGACGGTGTCCTTCTTGTCGTGAACCAGAAAGTGAATCATCTCGACTCCTGCCGCGTTGCGAATGAACGATCGGACCCGACTTGCGATGCGTGAATGGCGGGAAAGAAATCGCCCTGCTTCCCCGATTTCCCCGCTGGATGCTACCCGCCGCGTAGAATATGAGTCAACTACGACTTCCTCCACATCGTCGGCAGGGGCGGCAGCCGCGAGCCGCCGGTACACGAGCGCCTGTCCTTCCGCAGTGTGGCGGCGGACCCCCGTGCCGCATCGAGGCTCGGAATCGGCGCCGTCGTGCGCATCAGCGAGCGCCTGTCAGCCGCGCGCGCCTCGCCGCGGCAGGCTGCGGGACTGGCGCTCTCCGCGGGCGAGCCGGTGCTGCTCATCCGGCGCGTCGCCTACACCTGCCACGACGCGCCGGTCGAGTACCGCGTGAGCTGCGTCGATACGACGCGGCACGAGTACTCAAGCGATCTCCGGAAGGGCGTCCCGCCGGCCGTGCCCGCGCGCCGACGCCCGGAAGTCAAAGGCGGCCCAGCTCGCGCCGTGCCGTCTCGATCCGCGCCGGGTCCTTCGCGTGCCGCAGGACCCATTCAAACTGCGCGCGCGCGTCCTCGCGGAAGCCGGCCCGCGACAGGCTGAGTCCGGCGGCGAGCCGCGCCTGCGCCGCGAATGCCTCCGGGGCGTCGCCCGCGCCGGTCAGCGCGGCGCGCAGGAAGTAACCCGCCGCAAGCTGCGGCTGCGATTCGCGTTCCGCGATGCGGCCCAGCGCGTACAGGAGTTCCCGCTGTTCCGCCGCGCTCGCGTGCGGCAGCAGTCCCCGCAGCATCTCGTCGGCGAGTTCCGGCCGCCCCCCGGCGACCATTTCCCGCGCGAGCAGGACCAAGCGTTCGCGCACTCCCGCGGATAGCGCCGGCTTGGCCTGTAGCAAGGCCCTCAGCTCCCCCAGCGCTGCATCGCCCATGCCCGCGCGCCAGTAGGCGGCGGCGAGCCGCGAGCGCCAGTCCTGGGCCGCGACGCCCGGCGGCGGCGCCAGGCCCTTCCAGTAGCGGGCGGCGGCGGCGGGGTCATGAATGGCTTCCGCCATCTCGCCCAGAAGGTAGCGCGCCTGGGGGTCGAGAGCCGCATCGTCGGCACGCAGCGCTTCGGCCAGACGCAGCGCCGTGCGCGGGAGGCGCGCCTCCTTGAGCGCATGGACGAGCTGGAGCTGGGCGTTCAGGCGCGCCGCGCTCTCGCGCCCGTGCGCCGCCAGATGCGCGAAAAGCGCGCGCGCGACGTTCGGATGCGAACCCAGCTGGCGCCCCGCGTGGTCCGCCCAGGCCGCGTCGTCGCCCGCCGGCAGCTTCTCGCGGCTCGCCACGCTCGTGGCGGCGGCCGAGTAGGCCTCCCACAGCGCGCTCGCGGATGCCGCGGCGCCGCCCGCGCGCTCGCCCGGTTCCGCGTTGACGAGATGCTCGAGTGCTTCCGCCAGCGCGAGCGCGTCCTTCCCGCGCCGCGCCACCTCCGCGATCACGCGCCAGTATCCGGCGGCCCCGCCCCTCGCCAGCGCGGCACGGGCCTGAGCGACGGCGGCAGCCGGCTCGATCAGGCCGGTCTTCAGCCGCAGCAGGGTCTTGGCGGGATTGGCCTCGTCGAGGCTCGCGAGCCAGTTGACCGCCTGCCGCGCCATGTCGAGCGCGAGCAGGCCCTCGACGAAGCGTGTCGCCGTTTCGTTGTCCAGAGGGGCGTAATCCTGCTGGAAGCGCAGCATCGAGCGGAACGCGGGGTCGCCCTGCCGCCCTGCGAGGTAGGCGTCGATGACAAGGCGTCGCGCGGCGCGCAGATCCTCGCGGGTGGGCTCCAGCTGCCAGATGACGCGCGCGGCGTGCCGCCGCGCGGCCGTGCCCTCGCCGAGCGCCACCGCGGCGCGGGACGCGGCGAGCAGGGCTTCGCGCAGCGCGGGGCGGGGCGTATCGGCCGGCAGCTCTTCGGCCCGTTGCAGCGCATCCGCGTGCCGCCCGAGCGCGGCGAGGAGCACGGCGCGCAGCGCCTCCCATTCCGCCCAGCGCGGGGCGTCGCGCCCGCGCGGCTGTTGCGCTTCGACGCGCGCGAGCGCGAGCCGGGGAGCGCCGCCTTGCGCGAGCGCGCGCGCCGTCTCGAGCGCGCACGCCGCGCCCGTCACCGCGAGGAGCGCGAGCGCAAGAAGGATACGCATGCCCGCCATTCTACGTGCCCTCGTCTCCCGGCGCTCCGCGCGCGCCGGGCGGCGAATCGGGCGCGCCAAACGAAAGGGCGGCACGCCGGCCGCCCTTCCTCGCGCGCGGGATGCGCCGGCTTACTCGGTCGTCTCGGCCGCCGCGGCCGTGCTCTCGCCGCTCGCCAGTTTCTCGCGGATCCGCGCCGCCTTGCCCGTGCGCTCGCGCAGGTAATAGAGCTTCGCGCGCCGGATGTCGCCGCGGCGCTTCACCTCGATGCTGGCGATGAGGGGCGAATAAGTCTGGAACGTCCGCTCGACGCCCTCGCCCGAGGATATCTTGCGCACCACGAACGAGGAATTGAGGCCGCGGTTGCGCTTGGCGATCACCACGCCCTCGTAGGCCTGCACGCGCTTTCTATCGCCCTCGACGACGTTCACGTTGACGACGACCGTGTCGCCGCTCGCGAAGTCCGGCACGGTCTTGCCGAGGCGCTTCATTTCCTCGGCTTCGAGTTCCCTGATGAGATCCATGTCAATTCCCCCGATGTTCCCGCCTGTATTCGTCCAGCAACTCCCGCTCGCTTTGCGAGAGCGCCCGCTTCTCCAGCAAGTCAGGCCGCCTGAGCCAGGTGCGCCCCAGCGCCTGCTTCAGCCGCCATCGGGCGATCCCGGCGTGGTTGCCCGACATGAGCTCCGCCGGCACCGCTTCGCCCTCGTACACTTCCGGGCGGGTGTAGTGAGGGCAGTCGAGGAGCCCGCTCGCGAACGAATCCTGGCTCGCCGACTCCGCGGCACCGAGCGCTCCCGGCAACTGGCGCACGACGCAATCCATCACCACCATCGCCGCGAGTTCTCCGCCCGAGAGCACGTAATCCCCGATCGACACTTCCGTGTCCACCTGGCGCCGGATCAACCGCTCGTCCACGCCCTCGTAGCGACCCGCCACGAGCACCAGTCCCTCGCGCGCCGCGAGTTCCATCACCAGCGGGTGATCGAGCCGCCGCCCCTGCGGCGTGAGGCACACGACGTGCGGCCGCGCCACCCCGGCCTCGCGCTGGCGCGCGCGCGCGGCCACGATCGCCTTCTCCAGCGGCTCCGCCATCATCACCATCCCCGGCCCACCGCCGTAGGGCCGGTCGTCCACGTTGCGGTAGTTCGTCGTCGCGTAATCCCGCGGGTTCCACAGCGCGAGGCCGTAGAGCCCCCGCTCCCGCGCCCGCCCGGTGATTCCGCACCCCGTAACCGCCTCGAACACTTGCGGGAACAGCGTGATCACGTCGAACTGAAACATCCTGGCCGACACTCATCGCGACTTGCCGCGCAACCTGGATTCCACGTATTTCCGTGTGTTTCCCTGTGATTCCGTGGCCAAACGACGCCTCGCTGCTAATAGTCGGCGTCCCAGTTCACCCGCAGCAGCCCCGTCTCGACATCGACGGCGGCGATGGCATTGGCGATGAACGGAATCAGCCGCTCGCGCTCGCCTTCGACCACCAGCACGTCGTTCGCGCCGGTCTCCATGATCCGGGCGACTCGCCCGAACTCGAGCCCCGCCTCGTTCACCACCCTGAGCCCGACGAGATCAGCCCAGTAGTACTCGTTCTCCTTCGCCCGCGGCAGCTCGTCGCGTGGCACCGCGACCCGCCTGCCTCGAAATCCCGCCGCGCGGTCCCGGTCGGAGCAGCCCTCGAACCGGGCGAGCACCACGCGCCCGTGCGTCCTGCCGCCGGCGAGCACTTGTTCGTGCCAGGCGACCCCGTCTTCGATCCACCACACCGGGTAGGCCAGCAGGCCCGCCGCCGTTTCGGTGTACGGCTCGACCTTGACCCAGCCCTGGACGCCGAACGGGGCGACGATGCGCCCCATCGACACGAGCTTTTCAGGCGGCCTTGGCCGGTTGCGGCTGCTTGCCAAACTGCTTGACCAGGCGCGCCGCCGTGTCGGAAAGGACCGCGCCTTTTGACTGCCAGTGCGCAAGGCGCTCTCGATCGATGCGCAGCCGCTCGCGACCTTCGGGCGCCTTCGGATCGTAGAACCCGATGCGCTCGATGAAACGACCGTCGCGCGCGCGCCGGGAATCCGCCACGACCATGTTGAAAAACGGGCGCTTCTTCGCGCCGCCGCGTGCGAGCCGGATGACGACCATGGGACCCCTTGAAAAAAGCCCGGGAATGCGGAAAAGGCCGTGATTTTACGCAGATTTTTTCGGCGGAGCAAGGCGGAACGCGCGGGCCGGCGGTGCTCCCGGGGCCGCCGGCGGAGCGTGGCGGGGCCGCATTAACCCGCTGATTCGCTTCGCGATGTCAACGGCAGGCGTTACCATCCCGGGGCGTCAAGGGAGGAATCATGAGCGCGTCGCGCGACATCATCGAGCATATCGAAGCGGCATCGGCCGAACGTTTCGGGGCGGCATTGGCGCCTGACCCCGCCACGCCGGGGCTCGACGAACTCAGGCGCTGTCTCGAACACCGGTCCCACCGCCGATTCGACGGGCGCCCGGTCGACCCGGCGCTGCTGAAGCTCCTCTTCGCCTGCGCCTTCTCGGCTCCTTCGAAATCCGATCTCCAGCAGGCCGAAGTGATCCACGTGGTCGACGCCGTGCGCCGCAAGATGATCGTGGACACGATTCCCGACATGCCGTGGATCACGGACGCGCCGGTCTTTCTCGTCTTCTGCGGCAACAACCGCCGCATCCGGAGGATCGGCGAGTGGCGCGGCAAACCCTTCGCCAACGAGCACCTCGATCACTTCATGAACGCTGCCGTGGACGCCGCGCTCGTCATGATGAGTTTCATCCGCGCGGCCGAAGCCGTCGGCCTCGGCGCCTGCCCGATCAGCCACGTGCGCAACCACGCGGACGTGACGAGCCGCGCGCTGGAGCTGCCGGAGGGCGTCTTCCCGGTTGCGGGGCTGTGCGCCGGTTACCCCGCCGCGGCCGGCCGCATGTCGCCGCGGCTGCCGCTGGAGGCGACCGTGCACGTCGATCGGCACGACGAGTCGCGCCTCGCGGAACTGATCGACGAATACGACCGGCGCCGCCACGGGGTGCTGCCCTACCGCCGGCAACGGGACACGAAGCGCTACGGCGAGGCGCCGCTTTACGGCTGGTCCGAGGACAAGGCGCGCCAGTGCGCGGTGCCGGAGCGGGAGAAGTTCGGCGAGTACATCCGGGGGCAGGGGTTCAGCTTGAAGTGACGGCGCTACCACCGCCGCGCTCAAGCCGGGGCGAGCAGCAGCCGCTTCCTCTCCTTCCAGTCCGGCAGCGCCTGCCCGAGGAGCCGGTAGAACGCCGCGTCGTGGTACGGCACTTCGAGATGGCACAGCTCGTGCACGACGACCAGCTCGATGCCCTCGCGGGGCGACCGGATGAGATCCGCATTGAGGCTCATGCGCCCGCGCGCGGACATGCTGCCCCAGCGCCGCCGCAGGAGCTTCACGGAGAGCGCCGGCAGCGGATGGCCGCGCCGCGCGAAGAACGCCGCGTGGCGCTCGCGCAGGATCGCGGGGAAAAGCTCCGCCGCGCGCGCGAAATACCACGCGCGCAGGAGCGCGCACACCGCGCCGGGGTCGGGGCCCCCGTTGCGCAGCCGCACCACCATCTCGTTCGCCGCGAGCGAGATGCCGGGACGCTCGCCACGCTCGATCCGCAGGGGATACGCGCAGCCGAGGTAGCGATGCGCCTCGCCGTTCACGTACCGCAGCGACACGGCGGCGGGGCCGCGGCGGCGCAAGCGCGCGAGCGTGCGCTCGATCCACCTCGCCCGGGACTGCACCCACGCGGCGACCTCGCCGCCGGGGCAGCGCGCGGGCACCCGCACGACGACGCGAGAATCGGGGTGGACCTCGATCGACATCGTGCGCCGCCGCGCGCTGGCGCGCACTTCGTAGCGGATGGGTTCCGCTCCGTGTCCGGCGAGGTCGAAGAACTGGCTCATGCACCGTCCGTGAAGGGGACAGGCGCGAGCATACCGCGGGCGGCGGCCAGGTACAAACGCGATGCGGACTCACCCGCCCGGGCGGGAGCGGCGTCCCGTAGAATGTCATTCCCTGTTCGTCACCCGTATCGCCTCACCTGTCGAGGAAGGCCCGGCATGGATTTCACGCTCAACGAGGAACAGCGCGGCTGGCAGATGGAAGCGCGGCGATTCGCGCAGGAGGAGATCCGCCCGATCTCGCTCGCGCGCGACCGGATCGCCGAACCCGCGCAGACGATCGACTGGGACATCATCCGCAGGGGCTCGCGGCTCGGGTTCCGGACGGCCGCCGTGCCGCGCGAGTGGGGCGGGCACGGCATCGACTTCGTGACGCAGGTGGTGGTGATCGCGGAGCTCGCGCGCGGCGACAGCGCGATCGCCAAGACGTTCAGCCAGAACTGGAAATGGTGCCACCTGATCGGCGACCGCGCGACGCCCGAGCAGCGCGAGCGCCTGCTCGCGCCCTTTCTCGCCGACGACACCTATCTCCTCGGCGGCGGCATCACCGAGCCCAACGCGGGCTCGGACAACCGGCTGCCGCCCGCCGGCGATCCGCGCTCGGGGTTGCGACTGCGCGCGGAGCGGCGCGACGGCGAGTGGGTGCTGAACGGCGAGAAGTGTTACATCGCCCACGCGAATGTCGGCAAGCTCTTCATGGCCTACGCGCGCACCGATCCGGACGCCCCGCTCGCGCGGGGCACCAGCGTCTTCGCGGTGCCGATCGACACGCCCGGCGTGCGCGTCGGCAGCGTCTCCAACAAGGCGGGCTGGCGCTTCTACCAGAACGCGGAGCTTTTCTTCGAGAACGCGCGCGTGCCGCAATCGAGCCTGCTGGGCGAGGTGAACGGTGGCCTCGAGGCGCGCGGCGGCAAGAACGCGAAGTTCGGCGAACTGGAGTACTCCGCGAACGCCGTGGGCGTGTGCGACGCGGCCGTCGAGATGGGCATGGCGTGCGCGAAGCGCGAGCGCCGCGGCGGGCGCCTGCTCGCCGAGCACCAGCTGGTGCAGCTCAAGCTCTCCGAGATGCACATGTACACCGAGGCACTGCGCTCGTGGGTGCTGCGCCTCGCCGCGGAGAGCGACGCGTCCGCCGCCGGGCACTCGCCGCACGGGCACTTCCTGATGAACTTCGCGACCGATGCGATCCAGCGGGTGTGCTACGCGAACCTTGCCGTGCACCGCTGCGTCGGCAACGGGGAAATCAGCGCGGGCGCGGAAAAGCTCGTGCGCGACGCGATCATCTGGACCCACATCGCGGGCGATTCGGTGCAGCGCATGAAGTCGGTGCAGGGGCTGCTCGCGTCCCACGGCGCGGCGCGAGAAGCCGGCGGCAGGCGGTCAGCGGCAAGCTGAGAACGCATTCCTGCCGGCCATGTGCCGGCGGCTCGCGGCCGCCCCGCGGGCAGGGTTCCCGGCGGCGCGCCGGGTGGCGGGGGGCGTTCCCGTTACCCGAGGGTGCGGCCGAAAAACTCCATCGTCCGCTGCCACGCGAGCGCCGCCGCCGCGGGATCGTACTGGATGATCGGCAGGTTCTTCGAATCCGCCGTCTCGTTGGCGAACGCGTGCTTCGCCTGGTAGCGGTGGAACTCGAACTTCACGTTCGCGCCGCGCAGCCTTGTCTCGAGCTCGTCCACCTTCGAGATCGGGAACGGCACGTCCTCGACGGCCCAGTGGCCCATGAGCGGCGCCGAGATCTTCGACGCGTCGACGTACTCTAGCGGCGGGAAACCGTACCAGATGACGCACGCGTCGGCTTCCGGCACGTTGACCGCCGAGAGCACCGTCAGCGCGCCGCCCATGCAGAAGCCCGTCACGCCGGCCTTCGGACTGCCGGAGCCCTTCAGGTGCCGCACCGCGCCGCGCACGTCCTGCCCGGCGGCGTCGCCGAAGTCGAGATTCGTCATGAGGTGCTCGGCTTCGTTCGCCGCGAGCGCGACCTTGCCGCGGTAGAGATCCGGCACGAGCGCGCGGTAGCCCGCCGAAGCGAGCCTGTCGGCGACGCCCTTGATCTGGTCGTTCAACCCCCACCATTCCTGTATCACCACGACGCCCGGCGCCGGGGTCCCGTGCGCCGGTTCCGCGAGGTAGCCCTTGCCATCCTTTCCGTCCGGCCGCCGGTAGCTCACCATCCCGCCCATCGGTTCCTCCCGTTGCAAGCCGCGCCGCGCGGCGCCGATGCGGGAAGGCTACCTCAAAACCGGCTCGCCGGGCATCCCGCCCGTCCTCGCGTGCGCCCCCCGGCACGGACACTGCCGATTGCGTTATTCTCGACCTGGTGCACCACGACGAGGAGAACGACGATGTCGGCACGGCTGGATTCCAGGACCGAACCCTTTCGGCTCGAAGAGGCGACGATCGACGAGCTGCACGCGGCGATCAAGGCGGGAGCGATCACGTGCGTGGAGGTGGTCGAGCGCTACCTCGCGCGGGTGCGCGCCTACAACGGCGTCGCCAGCGTGCTCGTCACGGCGGACGGGAAGTCCGTGCCGGGGTCGAAGGGAACGGTGCGGGGGCGCGCCCCGCTCGAATTCCCCACGGAGACCCTCAAGGCCTCGACCTTCCTGCCCGATCTCGACCGCTACGAGGGCCCGCCGCTCGAGTTCGGGCGGATGGAGCCGACGGCATCCGATCCGTCCGCCGCGCAGCAGTACGGGATGATCGCCGGAATACCGCAGGCCGGGCAGGTCAACGCGCTCTCCACGATCAACATCCGCGGCGAGCGCTCGGTCACGTGCCGCGGCGAGTTCGACCGTCGTCCCGAGGATGGCCCGCTGCCCCCGGATGCGCCGGCGGTCTGCGAACTCTTTCGCCGTTACCCGGACGCGCTCGAGCAGGCCGCCGAGCTCGACGCGAAGTACGGCCGTAACCCGGATCTCGAGAAGATGCCGCTCTACGGCGTCGTGTTCTCGTTCAAGGACCCGTTCGACACGAAGGACATGCGCACGACCGGCGGCGGGGACGCGCGCTACGACATCGATTTTCCCGCGCGCGACCACGTGCTCGTGGAGCAGCTGCGGAAGAAGGGCGCGATCATCTTCGCGAAGGCCGTGTGCACGGAGTATAACGGGCGCGCCGGCAATCCCGGCGGTCGCCACCGGCCCGAGAAGGTGCTCCCGTCGGTGCTCGGCTACCAGAGAAGCTCCTGGGGTGGCAATCCCTCCAACCCCTACGACACCCGGCGCGCGGCTTCGCTCGGATCGAGCTCCGGCTCCGGCGTTTCGGTCAGCGCCAACCTGGTGATGGCGAGCCTCGGGGAGGAGACGCGCGCGTCCACCCGCGGCCCCGCCAATCACAACGCGGTCGCGCTCATCCTCCCGCACAAGGCACTCCTCGGTTTCGACGGCGGCGCGATCGGGGCGGACATCTACTGCGATCGCAGCGGCATCCTCTGCCGCACGCTCGCCGACTGCGCGAAGGTGCTCGACGCGTTGAAGGACCCGGTCGAGGGCTACTACGACCCCCGCGACCCGTTCACCACCGTGCCGCGCCCTTCGGTGCTCGCGACGCCGTACGCAAGCCATGCGCGCTCCTCGGGGGCGCCGGGGTCGTTGAAGGGCAGGCGGATCGGGATCGTACGCGAGTCGATGCTCAACCCCGGCGTCAAGGCCATCGAGCCGATCACCACGGCCGCCGCGCGCGAGATGAAGGAGGTGCTGGGCGCGAAGCTCGGAGCGACGCTGGTCGAGTCGTCGGATCCCCTGTGGCGGCCGGATCCGGATATCGAACCGATGAAAACGGATTTCCGGCGCGCGCTAGCCCGGCTCGTCCCGGTATTCATGCCGGACATCCTCTTTCGCCTCACGCCGCAGGGCGAGCCGGTGTTCCCCGAGTTCGCCGCGGCGATCGTGCGCACCGAGTTCGCGCCGGGGAAGTTCTTCGGTTCCGGCGGCCTCCAGCCGATCGACTACCTCGTCGAACTCGCCGACGGACGGATCGCGCCACCGGCCAATCTCGACGTATCGACCGTTCAGCAGCAGATCCTCGCGAACACCTTCCGCTACCACATCCGCCAGTACCTGTCGCGGCGCGCCGCGGACTGGGCGGAGCGCGGCTACAGCGAAACGCTGACGGACTGGCCAGCGTTGAACGCCCGCTCGAAGTTCTGGGGTGACGACGGCCGCGCGGCGTTCCGGAACTGGGAGGAGGTGACCGACCCGCGGAATCCCCTCGGCGGGCGGCAGGGCGTGGACGAGCGCATCATGCTGCGCGAGCTGCTCCGCCGCGTGGATATGATGGTATTGATCGAGAACCGCCTCGACGTGCTCGTGCGGCTGCACACGCCGCTACCGCCCGCGCTGATCGGCGGCGCGACCGAACCGGGTGTGATCGAGCGCTTGCGCGATGAATCGCAGTACGGACCGAACGCGGGGCTGACGGAAGTGCTCGTGCCCGCCGGCTACGTCCGCGTCGCCTTCGACGCGGAGTTCGCGCTCGCTCCCGACCGCAAGCGGTACGTGGCGAAGGCGGGCGAGAAGCCGACGCAGTTGGCGGAGCCGGGGCTGCCGTTCTCGCTGGTCTTTCGCGCGGAGCCCGGCAAGGAGGACGTGTTGCTCCGGATCGCCTCCGCCTACGAGGCGGCGTCGCGGCGGCGCGTCCCGCCGCCGGCGTTCGGGCCGCTGGCGAGCTGAGGGCGTCGGAGCAGAGGCGGCCAGTGGTCAGCGTAACGTCGAATGCCTCCGTCGGCCGACCATCTCGTGGATCGCCCCGGCGATTTGTCTTTGGTCGAACCGACTCACGAGTCGGTCGACGGAAACTCTTGGGGTATGTTCCCTGCGCTAGCTGCTGAGTTCCGGCGACCACCCCGCACAGAATTGGCGCGGCCGTCCGTTATAACGAAACCACTTCGCGCTGGTTCGTCGCCGTCGTACGCAAGATTCAAGGAAGCGACGTAGAAGTCGAGTACCTGGGCGGAGCCAGGGAGACTGTACCCATCGAGAAAGTCGAGGACCTGCTCATTCACCTTCGCGCCAGGCAGCGAGTCCTATCGCTCAAGCGCGACGACCTGTGTTGCGTTTTCTACGGGGAGCCCTTGGCGCGGTTGTGCCAAGAGCGCGTCGATCAGATGCAACGCTTCCTTCAAAAGCATGGCCTCCGCTTTCAGCCCGATGAATGGGGTGGCGTAACGATAGCGCCTGCGTGATCCCGGAGGAATTCCAACACGAGGATCTGAAGGATCACTGCGGCAAGCATCTGGTTGATGCCTATCAGGCGAGCCTGCTCCGGCGTACAGAGCAGCCGCTTTTCCTGCTGCGTGCTATCAGGCAATGCGGCAATGCGACTGACGACACGATCGACAGATGGCTGCGGTCGCAAGTTATTGGTCCATTCGAGCAGACCATTCGGCAAATCGTTGACTCGTATGCAGATACATTGTCCACTGCGACTTGGAGTGGAACCCGGCGAAGATGGAACAGCGTGAGGGCCGCGTGGATCGGGCGGGCTGGGGGCGATCCGATGAGGGCTACATCGACGTTCGCTTCATGCTCCTCAAGGGCACGTACGAGGAACGGATCTTCCACGCTGTCATGCAGCGCGACCAGTGGTTCCAGGTCCTGATCGGTTCGAAGCGGAACGAACTTGGTAGGGCCGACGACGACGAGGCGGCAATGCACACCGGGGACGTAGACGAGGGAGCGGTCGACGTTGCCGACGACTGCGGGCGGCTATCGCCCGAGGAAAGAGCAGCGGTCATGATGGATCTGCGGCCCACTGCGGGCTCATAGTACCGCTATCCCGCAACGTCCGCATGAAACAACTCGGACGGCCGGCAGTGGGCGGCAGGTATTCCGCACCGACGGGCGCGCGGTGCGGAGCGCGCCCGCGCATGCACGGCATCACTCATCTGGCGATCCAGCTTTCCGCCGGTTTCGACAGGAACTCCTCGACTGCGATGCCTCCTGCGCCGATGAGCAACCGCCGCGCCGGCCTGAACGCCGCGGCGAACGCCTCCATGCCCGGCGGCGACGGCACGGCGCGGCCCGATTTCACCTCGATGGCCGTCACGTTCCGGCCCGCGCGCACGACGAAATCGACCTCGCGGTTCCGCTCGCGCCAGTAGAAAAGCTCGCACGCGCCGCTCATCGCGGCGTTCGCGAGATGCGCCCCGACGGCCGACTCGACGAGCCGCCCCCAGAGCTCGCGGTCGGCGCGCGCGTCGGCGAAGCTCAGACCCGACTGCGCCGTGACGAGCGCGGTATTGAGCACCTGCAGCTTCGGAATCGAGCCGCGGCTGCGCACGGCGCGGCCCGCGAACTTTTGCAGTCCGGTCAGCATTCCTGCGGCGGCGAGGAGTTCGAGATAGTGCGCGAGCGTCGTCGCGTTGCCGGCATCCTGAAGCTGGCCCAGCATCTTCGTGTAGGAGAGAATCTGCCCCGAATGGCGACAACCCAGCTCGAAGAGCCTGCGCAGCAGCGCCGGCTTGTCGACGCGCGTCAGGAGCAGCACGTCGCGCGATATCGTGGTCTCGATCAGCGAATCGACGACGTAGCGCGCCCAGCGCTCCGGCTCGGCAACGAGCGGCGCGGCGCCGGGATAGCCGCCGTAGTAGAGGTACTGCTCCAGCGAGAAACCGAACGCCTCGCGCATCTCGCCGTACGACCAGTGCGGCAAGCGCAGCATCTCGAACCTCCCGGTGAGGCTTTCGGTCAGGCCCCGCTCGATCAGGAGCGGTGCGGAACCGAGGACGACGACTTTCAGCGGAAGCTTCGCGCGTGTGTCCTCGTCCCACAGCCGTTTCGCCGTCTCCGACCAGCCGGGAACCTTCTGGATCTCGTCGAGAACCACGATCGCGCCGCCGCCGCCCGCCTCGCGCGCACGTCCGCGCGCGATCTCCCACTGCTCGGCGATCCAGCCGCCCTCGCGCAGCGTCGGCTCGTCGGCGCTGGCGTAGTGAGACGGTGCGCCCGTCGATTCGGCTACGGCACGTGCCAGCGTGGTCTTGCCGGTCTGGCGCGGACCGGCGAGGACCTGGATGAAGCGGCGCGGCTCGGCCAGCCGGCGCTCGAGCGTGGCCGCGTGCCCGCGGACGAATTCCGTCATGCAGACATTTTACTCAATATGCTGAGTAATAATACTCATCGTATTGAGTAAAATGTTAACTCATTGTTAAACCGACGGAATTCAAACCCGGGAGACACAACCCACACGCGGTGTGGCGGCGCGGGCAACGACTCTGGATGCGATACCACGTCGCCCGCTTCGCGGGCCCACTTCCTCCGGCAGGAGGGGCGCCCCCCTTCGGTGCCACCCCGAGCGAAGGGGTATGCAGGAGTTGCTTCCCTTGTGAGGAACGCGGTGACGAGAGTCAGCGCATTCCCGGAAACGCCCCCTTCATTCCCCGCATCATCCGCGCAAGGTTGCCGCCCTTCATCATCTTCATCATCTTCTGCATCTGCTCGAACTGGTTCAACAGGCGGTTCACCTCCTGCACCTGCACGCCGGCGCCGGCGGCGATGCGGCGCTTGCGCGAAGCCTTGATGATCTCGGGCGCGGCGCGCTCGCGCCGGGTCATGGAATTGATGATGCCCTCGATGCGGTTCAACTGGCGGTCGTCCTGGAGCTGGGCCGGGTTCACCTGCCCGACGAGCTGCGCGGGGAGCTTGTCGACGAGCGAGGCGAGGCCCCCCATCTTTTTCATCTGCTGGATCTGCTGCCTGAAATCCTCGAGATCGAAGCCCTTGCCCTTGCGGATTTTCTCGGCGACCCGCTTCGCTTCCTCGACGTCGACCTGCCGGTGCGCTTCCTCGACGAGCGAGAGGATGTCGCCCATGCCGAGAATGCGGGAAGCCATGCGGTCCGGGTAGAACGGCTCGAGCCCGGTCAGCTTCTCGCCCGTGCCGGCGAACTTGATCGGTCTGCCCGTCACGGAACGCACGGAGAGCGCGGCGCCGCCCCGCGCATCTCCGTCGAGCTTGGTGAGGATCACGCCCGTCAGCGGCAGCGCATCGGAGAACGCCTTCGCCGTGTTGACCGCGTCCTGGCCCTGCATCGCGTCCACGATGAAAAGCGTCTCGGCCGGCCGCAACGCGGCGTGCAGTTCCGCGATCTCGCGCATCATCGCTTCGTCGATGCCGAGCCGTCCCGCGCTGTCCACGATCAGGACATCGTGGTAGTGCGTGCGCGCGTGCTCGAGCGCGCGCCGGGCGATATCCACCGGCTTCTCCGCGGCGGTGGACGGAAAGAAATCGGCCTCGACCTGCCCGCAGACCGCCTGCAACTGGTCGATCGCCGCCGGCCGGTAGACGTCGCAGCTCGCGAGAAGCACCTTCTTCTTCTGCTCGACCTTCAGCCACCGCGCGAGCTTGCCGGCGGTCGTGGTCTTGCCCGAGCCCTGCAGCCCCGCGAGGAGGATCACCGCCGGCGGCTGGACGGCGAGCTCGAGCCCGTCGTTGCGCTCGCCCATCAGGCGCACGAGCTCGCGGTGCACCACGCCCACCGCCGCCTGCCCGGGCGTCAGGCTCCCGGCGACTTCCTCGCCGAGCGCGGACTCGCGCACCCGCGCCACGAAATCGCGCACCACGGGCAGCGCCACGTCGGCCTCGAGGAGCGCCATGCGCACTTCGCGCAACGCCTCCTGCATGTTGGCTTCCGTCAGCCGCGCCTCGCCACGCAAGTTCTTGATCACGCGGGAGAAGCGGGTGGTGAGCGTATCGAACATGACGCGGGCTATGGAGTAAACTTGCGGGAGCGACCCGACTGCGGACGATGGCAGAGAGTCTACCGTATCTCGCGAATGCGCTGCTCTACGGCGCGCTCGCCTATTACTTCTGGCGCGGGCGCTGGGCTGCCGCGGCGGAAGGTGCGTCCGCCGAGGGCGCGCGCGTCCCGGCGGCGTTCGAGCGCTTTCTCGTGCTTGCCCCGCTGCTCATCCACACCTGGCTGCTCGCGCGCGCGGTGTTCGCGCCCGACGGCATGCACCTCGGCGTCGCCAACGCCGTCTCGGCGATCCTCTGGCTCACCGTGCTCGTCTACTTCGCCGGCGGCTTCGTCTACCGGCTCGACGGGCTGCAGCCGCTCGTGCTGCCTGTCGCCGCGGCGGCCGCGCTCCTGCCGGCGCTCCTGCCCTCGGCGCGGCCGCTGCCGAACACCGAGTTCTTCGCGTTCAAGCTGCACCTGCTCATCGCGATGGCGGCCTACAGCCTGCTCACCATTGCCTCGCTGCACGTCCTTCTCATGACGCTCATCGAGCGCCGGCTGCACGAGGGCGCGCTCTCGAGGCCGCTGCGCGAGCTGCCGCCGCTGCTGTCGATGGAGAAGCTGCTCTTCCAGATCATCTGGGCGGGGTTCATCCTGCTCACCCTGACGATCGCCTCGGGCGTGCTCTACTCCGAGGAGCTCTTCGGCAAGCCCGCGCAATTCAACCACAAGAACGTCTTCAGCGTGATCTCCTGGGCGATCTTCGCGGCGCTCCTCGCCGGGCGGCACATCCATGGCTGGCGGGGGCGCGTGGCGGTGCGCTGGACCCTCGCCGGTTTCCTCATGCTCGTCCTCGCCTACGTCGGCAGCAAGTTCGTCCTGGAAGTCCTGCTGGGCCGCGCCTGAAGGAGCGCTCGGCCGGGGAACACAGGCGACGGCGCGGCAGGCGCGCGAGGTGATCCCGCGGCCGATTCTCCCGTTCGAAGAACTGCAAAGGTAGAACCATGGAGCTCGCGATACTCGCGGCACTGATACTGCTGAACGGCGTCTTCGCGATGTCCGAGGTGGCGCTGCTCACCGCGCGCCGGCCGCGCCTCGCGGCGCTCGCGAAGGAGGGCGACGTTCTTGCCGGCGCCGCCGCGAAGCTTGCCGGCCAGCCGACGCGCTTCCTCTCGACCATCCAGATCGGGATCACCTCCATCGGGCTGCTGAACGGGATCGTCGGCGAGGCGTTGCTCGCCGCGCCGCTCGGCCACCGGCTCCAGAAGCTCGGGATGGACCCCGGCACGAGCGCCGTCGTCGCGACGATGTTCATCGTCATCTGCATCACCTACGTCTCCATCGTGATCGGGGAGCTGGTGCCGAAGCGCCTCGGCCAGCACAACGCGGAAGGCGTCGCGCGGCTCGCGGCGTTCCCGATGCGCTGGCTCGCCACGCTGTCGGCGCCCTTCGTGCACCTGCTCTCGGTGTCCACCGATGCGCTGCTGAAGGCGATCCTCAGGCTGCTGCGCATCCACCCGCAGGATTCCGGTTCGGAGGCGCTGTCGGTGGAGGAAGTGCGCTCGATCGTGCTGGAATCCTCGAACATCCTGCCGAAGAAGCACGTCTCGATCCTGCTTAACCTTTTCGATCTCGAAGCGATCACGGTAAACGACGTCATGGTGCCGCGCAACCAGATCGAGGCTTTCGACCTCGAGGCGCCGCTCGAGAAGATCGCCGAGCAGGTCGCGACCTCGCATCACCGCCGCATCGTCGTCTACCGCGGCCACCTCGAGGAAGTGGTCGGGACGCTGCGAGTGCGCGACGTCCTGAACCTCGTGCGCAACGACGAGCTCACGCGGGAGCGGCTCGCCGGGCTCGTACGCGAGCCCGTGTTCGTGCCGGGCGGCACGCCGCTTTTCTCGCAGCTTCAGGGCTTCCAGGAACAACGGGACCGCGTGAGCCTCGTCGTCGACGAGTACGGCGAACTGATGGGGCTCGTCACGGTGGAGGACATCCTCGAGGAGATCATCGGCGAATTCGCGACGCACTCCCCGCTCAAGGCGGGCGGCTACGTCGCCCAGCCCGACGGCAGCTTCCTCGTCGAGGGCGGCACGCTCCTGCGCGAACTCAACCGCAAGCTCGGCTACAGCTTCCCACTCGACGGGCCCAAGACGCTTAACGGGCTCATCCTCGAGTACCTGCAGGACATCCCGGAGCCCGGCACGAGTCTCAAGATCGCCGGGCAACCGCTGGAGATCGTCCAGACCCACGACCGGGTCGTGAAGGCGGTGCGGGTCTACCCGGCGGACAAGGCGGCGTGACGGGCGGTGGAATCGGACCGCGGTGACCCGGCGCGCAGGCGCCCCGCCAGGCCCGGTCGATGTCGCGACTCCCGGCATCCACCCTGTATAGGAATGCCGGCGCCCCGGCATTCCTCCCCTTTACAAAGCACCGGCCCGGGCGCATCATCAGCCTTGAACAAGCACCCGTAAGCTCTTAATTCGCCGAGTATTTGCCGGGCCGAAGCCCGCGGACGGCGGACTATCTGGGGGATACGCTATGGCAACCGCAGCGGCTGCGGCAGGCAAGAAGCCCGACGTAAAGGAATTCAACTTCACGTGGGTGGGCACGGACAAGTCGAACAAGACGGTCCGCGGCGAGATGCGCGCCACCGGCGAGGCGCAGGTCAACGCGACGCTGCGCCGCCAGGGCATCAAGGTGGTCGAGGTGAAGCGCCAGCGGCTCGGCCGCGGCGGATCGATCACGGAGAAGGACATCACGCTCTTCACGCGGCAGCTCGCGACGATGATGAAGTCCGGCGTGCCCCTCCTGCAGGCATTCGACATCGTCGGCAAGGGGCACAGCAACGCGGCGGTCGCCAAGCTCCTGCTCGACGTCAAGACCGAGGTCGAGACGGGATCGAGCCTCAAGCAGGCGTTCGAGAAGCACCCGCTCTATTTCGACGCGCTCTTCTGCAACCTGATCGGCGCCGGCGAGCAGGCCGGGATACTGGACAGTCTCCTCGACCGGCTCGCGACCTACAAGGAGAAGATCCTCGCGATCAAGAGCAAGATCAAGTCGGCGCTCTTCTACCCGATCGCCATCCTGATCGTCGCCTTCGTGATCACCGCCGTCATCATGATCTTCGTGATCCCGGCGTTCAAGCAGGTGTTTTCGAGCTTCGGCGCCGACCTGCCGGGCCCGACGCTGATCGTGATGGCGATATCGGACTTCTTCGTCGAGTACTGGTACGCGATCTTCGGCGGGATCGGGGGCGCGATCTACGCCTTCATGTGGACGTGGAAGCGTTCCGTGAAAATGCAGATCTTCATGGACCGCGTCATGCTGCGCCTGCCGGTGTTCGGCGACCTCGTGCGGAAATCCGCGATCGCACGCTGGACGCGCACGCTCGCCACGATGTTCGCCGCCGGGGTGCCGCTCGTCGAAGCGCTGGAATCGGTCGCCGGCGCCGCGGGCAACTACGAGTACTACGTCGCCACCAAGAAGATCCAGAGCGAAGTCGCAACGGGCGCGAGCCTCATGTCCTCGATGCAGGGGACCGAGGTCTTCCCCAACATGGTGCTGCAGATGGTGGCGATCGGCGAGGAATCGGGCTCGCTCGACGCCATGCTCTCCAAGGTCGCCGACTTCTTCGAGGCCGAGGTCGACGACGCGGTCGAGGCGCTGTCGAGCCTCATGGAACCGATGATCATGGTGGTGCTCGGCACGCTGATCGGCGGCCTCGTGATCGCCATGTATCTGCCGATCTTCAAGATGGGCCAGGTGGTCTGAAGGCGAGCGCGGCGCGAGGGGCGGGAAGTGAGGCGTGACTCGCCCCCGATCGCCGGCCGCCGCCGCCCGCCTCCTTCCCTTCGCCTTCCCGGGCGATGACCGTCCTGGAAATCTACCAGGCGGCGCCCGGGTGGTTCGTCGCCGGGGCCGTCGCGATCGGACTCGCCACCGGCAGTTTTCTGAACGTCGTCATCCACCGCCTGCCGCGGATGCTGGAGCGGCAGTGGCGCGCCGACTGCGCGGAACTCGCGGGCACGCCCGCGCCCCCCGCGGAGAAAATGAACCTCGCCGTGCCGCGCTCGGCCTGCCCGCGGTGCGGCCACCGCATCAGCGCGCTTGAGAACATCCCCGTCCTGAGCTGGCTCGCGCTGCGCGGGAAGTGCTCCTCGTGCAAGGCGTCCATCTCGCCGCGCTACCCGGTGGTGGAAGTGCTCACCGGCGCATTGACCGGTTACGCGGTCTGGCGCTTTGGCCTTTCGTGGGCGGCGTTGATCGCGCTCGTCTACGTCTGGGCGCTCATCGCCCTCGCCTTCATCGATCAGGAGACCGGTTACCTGCCCGACAACATCACCCAGCCGCTCCTGTGGCTGGGGATCCTCGCCGCCATGTGGCAGGCACTGGGGATCGACCTCCCCGCCTCCGTCACCGGCGCGATCGCCGGATACCTGTTTCTCTGGATCATCGCCAAAGGCTGGGGATTCATCCGCAATCTCGACGCCATGGGCCACGGTGACTTCAAGCTCCTCGCCGCGATCGGGGCGTGGCTCGGGTGGCAGGCGTTGCCGGGGGTGATCCTGCTCTCCTCCTTCATGGGCGCGGCGGCCGGCGTGGTGGTGATGGTCGCGAGCGGTCAGGGCATGCAGGCGAAGATCCGCTTCGGGCCGTACCTCGCGGCGGCGGGCGTGGTGCTGCTCTTCTGGGGGCGCGAGGTGAACGCCGTCCTGCATGTCGACGCGCTGGCGTTCGAGCTGCGGCTGCTCTTCCGCGACATCGTCCAGTAGCCGATGGGCCGCCGATGAGCACCGCTCGACGCCGATGAACGAGAGCCAGGGCATCCGCGAACGCGGCGCATCGCCCGCGGGCCCGGGGCAGCGCCGTGCGCCGCCTCCCTCCCGGTTCGCGCGGACGCAAGCGCGCCCGGCCAGCTACGCGCGTTCCGCCGTCCGGGCGCCTGGTCGTGGCGGCCTCCATCGGCGGCCACCGGCGTCGATCGGCGGTTTCGTCCTGCCGTGCTGGTGATCGGTCTCACCGGAGGTGTCGGTTCCGGAAAATCCACCGCGGCGGCGATGTTCGCGGAACTGGGGGCCGTGGTGGTCGACACCGACGACATCGCGCGCGAGCTGACGGCGCCCGGCGGCGCGGCGATGGGGGCGATCTCGGAGACGTTCGGCCCCGATTTCGTCGCGCCGGATGGCAGTCTCGACCGCGCGAAGATGCGCGCACTCGCTTTCGGGGACGAATCCGCACGGCGCCGCCTGGAGGCGATACTCCACCCGCTCATACGCGCCGAGTCGGGGAGCCGCGTGGCGAATGCGGCGGCATCCTACGTGCTGCTCGTGGTCCCGCTCCTCTTCGAGACCGGCGCCTATCGCGGGCTCGTCTCGCGCGTGCTGGTGGTCGACTGCCCGGAAGAGGAGCAGATGCGGCGCGCCTCGCGCCGCCCCGGCATCACCGAATCCGACGTGCGACGGATCATGGCGGCGCAACTCGCCCGCGCGGAGCGTCTCGTCCGTGCCGACGACGTGATCGTGAACCATGGAAACCTGGACTCTCTGCGGCGCTCGGTCGAGGCCCTGCATACAAGATACCTGGCGCTCTCACGAGAGTCTCCATGATCGGGATGGCGGGCGCGCTGCGTCCGCCGTCCCGATAAGGCTTTATTTTTCATTGTTTTTGTTGAATACTTAGCGGTAGTTGCGGGCCGTTCGCAATCGCCGCGCCGGGACGTGATCAGCTACGAATATCCATTGAGCGAGCGCGTGCGCACGCTCCTGCGGCTCGAAGACCTCTTCGAGCGCGTGGACTATTTCCTGCGGAAGGTCGATCCGCAGGAGCACCACGTCGCGCTGCTCTCCATCTTCGAGATTCTGGAAGTGTCCGGGCGCGCCGATCTCAAGTCGGACCTGCTGCAGGAACTCGAGCGCCAGAAGCAGGCGCTGGAGGCATTGCGCGAGAACCCGGAGGTCTCCGAGGAGGCGCTCGACAACGTGCTCTGGCAGATCGACCAGGCTTCCTCGCGCCTCTACCAGGCCTCCGGCAAGGTCGGGCAGGAATTGCGCGAGAACGAGTGGCTGATGAGCATACGCCAGCGCACGAGCATACCCGGCGGCGCCTGCGAGTTCGACCTGCCCTCGTACCACTACTGGCTGCAGCAGGGCCCGGAGCTGCACCGCCAGGACCTGCAGTCGTGGCTCGCGCCGTTCCTGCCGATCCGCGATTCCATCACGATCGTGTTGCGCCTGCTGCGCGAATCGGGGAAGACGACCTCGCAGACCGCCTATCAGGGCGTGTTCCAGCAGATGATGGCGGGGCGCATGGCGCAGATGCTGCGGATCCGCCTCGGCCGCGAGTACCACTGCGTGCCCGAAATCAGCGCCAACAAGCACGCGCTCAACATCCGCTTCACCACGCAGGAAGGGATGAACCGGCCGAAGGTGTCGGATTCGAACGTGGAATTCGAGCTGACGTTCTGCAACCTCTAGAGTCCTTGGTTCGCGGGTTTTGGAGTAAATGAGTCAAGTTTCGTGCGGCGGGCTTGAGATCTTGGCATCGCTGAAGGCGCAATAGGGCGCCACGCGGGTGGCATCATCGAGGAAGGCGATGAGGTAGCTCTTGCGCCGGATGTGCCTGGCGTAGATGACGCCGGGGCCGTGCATGACATCGCTCATCCACAGCTCGCCGGCGTGCGCGAAGGCGAAGCGGCGCCGATCCCGGGTGCTGGCTTCGGCCTCGACGCTCGCCTTGTGCATCAGACCCGCGCGCGCGAGCAGGCGGTGCACGGTGGAAGCGGCAATAGGCACGGTTTCGGGGGCGGCGCCGGTGGCGCGCACGCTGGCAATCAGTTGCGGGATGGACAGCCCCGGCTGCTCGTCCTTGAGGTTGAGCAGCGCATCGGCCAGCGCTGGGGGCAGGGATCGTGAGCGCCCGCGATCGGCGCGCCCCTTGGGCAGCAGCGCATCGAAGCCCCCACGCCGGTAGTCCTTGAGCCAGTGGCGCAGCGTCTCGGGAGCCACGCGGGTGCGCGTGCTGCCCGGAATCGCGTAGTCCAGGCGCGCCTTCTCGCGCAGCCGCGCATATAACCCCCGGCTGCCCGCGGGCAGGTGCAGGAATTCGGCGATCAGCCCGTAGCGAAACAGGGCGAGCGCCTGGCGATACTGCTCGTTGGTCATGTTCGGGCTCTCCATCCATGAGGGAGCCCGAACGCTATCGCCCCCGCCGCGGCGGGTCTGGCCCCATGTGCTGTTGGAAACCGATCTCGCGTTCGACGCCCGCAGGGCGCCGGTGCCCGAATCCGAGCGGACGCGCGAGCGCCTGCAGGTGCTCGCACGCAAGCTCGCGCATCTTCATGAGTACCTGCGGGCACGCCAGGCGCTCACCCAACACCGCAATCCGCGGCGCACAGCCGAGCAAGCGTTCGGGGAACATCCCCACCAGGATCGTGAGCAGCTTGCGCACCGAGTTCAGGCGCCGGCGTACTGAGCCGGCGCACGCAAGTTGATGTGCTTGGCCGGCACTTCTGATCACGCTGGTTGAGGTTTGGGCGACGGTGTCCTTCACATAGCGTGAGCAAACTTCACCGGGTTCAGTCGGCAGCAGCCGGGGGATCGAGCTTGGCGATGAGATCGCGGAAGATAGTCTCGAAGTCGGGTTCGTAGTTCTCGGGATGGGCGCGCACGAACTCGATGACCTTGCGATAGCAGTCGGCGGCCTGTTGGGTTTCGCCCCGAGCCTGGTAGACCATGCCGAGCCGGTCGTAGCCGTCGTGCACCTCGGGGTAGCGCACCAGCAGGTCACGGGCGGCTTGTTCCGCCGCATCGAGCTTGCCGGCGTGGACCAGGTCGACGACGGCGTTGGAGGCGGC
>JADZGE010000047.1 GCA_020854035.1 Burkholderiales bacterium
CTGATGGCCGACCTCGCCGAACAGAACGGACTGGAGGTTCCCGAGACCTCGCCGCAGACGCTCGAGAAGATCCGTCCGATCGGCTCCGCGCTCGGCTCGCTCGCCAACCCGTTCGACCTCACGCCGCAGGGGTACGCGGACGGCTTCGCCTCGTTTACCCGCGTCATCGAGGCGGTACTGGCCGCGCCCGACTTCGACATGGCGCTGATCCGCTCGGCGCCCGGTGCCGTGGCGGCACAGTGGGCCCGGGGCTTCGTCGAGGTGGCGAACCGCAGCGACAAGCCGATCCTCCTCACCTGGGGCTCGGGCTCCGAGCGCACGCAGGAGGCGCTCGACGTATTCCAGAGCGCCGGCATCCCGGGCTTCCTCTCGCCGCGCCGGGCCATCAACGCGCTGGGAGCGATGCATCGCTTCCACGCCAAGGTCGCGAAGCTGGCGGCGGCGCAGCAGCGCGGCTGGACGCGCCCGCTGCCGCCGCAGGCGCTCGACCTGCCCGCCGGCGCCGGCACGCTGGGCGAGCACCGCTCCAAGCAGTTGCTCGCCGCCTATGGCGTGCCGGTCGTGCGCGAGCGGGTGGTGCCCGAAGCGCAGATCGACGCCCTCGACGCCGCCGGGCTGTCGTTCCCGCTCGCGGTGAAGATCGAGTCGCCCGACATCGCGCACAAGACCGAGGCGGGCGCCGTGCGTCTGGGCCTGACCGACCTCGCGTCGGTGCGCGCGGCCGCGCGCGAGGTGCTCGCCAACGCCCGCCGCCATACGCCGCAGGCGCGCATCGACGGCGTGCTGCTGCAGGAGATGGCGAGCGGCACCGAAGTCATCGTCGGCGCGGTCGACGACGAGCATTTCGGTCCGACCGTGCTGTTCGGCCTCGGCGGCATCCTCACCGAGGTGCTGCACGACGTGACGCACCGCTTCGCACCGTTCGACCACGAGACGGCCCGCGAGATGATCGCCGAGATCAAGGGCGCGGCGCTGCTCGATGGGTACCGCGGCAGCCCGCCCTGCGACGTCGCGGCGCTCGCCGACGTGCTGGTGCGCATCTCCCTGCTGATCGCCGATCACGCCGGCCGTGTGAAGGAGATCGACGTCAATCCGCTGTTCGTCCGGGCCGCGGGACAAGGGGTCGTCGCGGCCGACGCGCTGTTCGCCCTGAAGGAGGCTTCCGCGTGATCCACCGACGCATCGCGCTCGCCGGCGCGCTACTCGTACTCGCGGCCGGTCCCGCCGCCGCCCAGGGATATCCCGTCAAGCCCGTGCGGGTGGTGGTGCCGTTCGCGGCGGGGGGCAGCACGGACATCATCGGCCGCACGCTCGCCGTGCGTCTCACCGAGTCGCTCGGCCAGACGGTCGTCGTCGACAACCGCGCCGGCGGCGGTACCGTGATCGGCACCGAGATCGTGGCACGCAGCGCGCCCGACGGGCACACGCTGCTGGTGGTGCCGGCGCCCTTCACGATCAATCCGAGCCTGCTGCCCAAGCTGCCTTACGACCCGCTGAACGACTTCACCCCGATCACGCTGATCAACACCACGCCGCTGGTCGTGGTGGTGAACCCGAGCGTGCCGGCGCGATCGGTGAAGGAGCTGATCGCGCTCGCCCGGGCGAAGCCGGGCGTGCTCAACTTCGGCTCTTCCGGCACCGGCGGGTCCAATCATCTCGCCGGCGAGCTCTTCAACGCGATGGCCGGCGTGAAGATGGTGCACGTGCCGTACAAGGGCAACGCGCCTGCGCTCACCGACCTGGTCGGCGGTCACGTCGATCTCGTCTTCAACGGCCTCACGTCGGCGTACCCGCTGCTCAAGGCAGGCAAGATCCGCCCGCTCGCCGTCACCAGCAGCAAGCGCTCGGGCGTGCTCCCCGAGCTGCCGACGCTGGACGAGGAGGGCCTGAAGGGCTTCGAGGCGGTGGCCTGGAACGGGCTTGCCGGCCCGGCGCGCCTGCCGAAGGAAGTGGTCGACCGCCTCTCCGCCGAGGTGGCACGCATCCTCGGCAACGCCGAGATGCGCGAGCGCCTGCGCGCCGAGGGCTCGGACCCGGTCGGCTCCAGTCCGCAGGCATTCGCGACATTCCTGCGCGACGAGATCGCGAAGTGGAAGAAGGTCATCACGACCGCCAAGGTCAAGCCCTGATCGCAGCGAGGAGGAGAACCATGATCCGCACCAACCCGGGCGCGCTCGGCGCCGTCTTCGTCGTGGCGGCGTGTGCCGGCACGGCCGCCGCCCAGTCGTATCCGAACAAGCCGATCCGCATCGTCGTGCCCTATGCCGCCGGCGGCCCGATCGACGCGCTCACGCGCCCGTTCGCGCAGCGCCTGAGCGAGCAGATGAAGAACCCGATCGTCATCGACAACCGGGCGGGGGCCAACGGGGCCATCGGCTACGAGCACGTCGCGCGCTCGGCGCCGGACGGCTACACCATCGTGATCGGCACGGTCGGCCCGTTCGCCATCAGCCCCAAGGCCTACGGCAAGCTGCCCTACGAGCCGGTGAAGGACTTCACCCCGATCTCCGGGATGGCCACCATGCCCGAGCTGCTGGTGGTGCACCCGACGCTGCCGGTGCGCAACCTCGGCGAGCTGGTGAAGCTCGCCAGGTCGCGCCCCGGGCAGTTGAGCTACGGCTCGTCGGGCACCGGCGGCACGCCGCACATGGCGATGGAGCTGCTCAAGCAGGCCGCCAAGATCGACATGACCCACGTGCCCTACAAGGGCGCCGGCCCGGCCACCATGGACGTCGTCGCCGGCCAGCTCCAGCTCATGTTCGCCGACCTCCCCGTGCTGCTGCCGCAGGTGAAGGCCGGCAAGCTGCGCGGGCTCGCGGTGGGCACGAAGACCCGCTCGCCCAATCTGCCGGACGTCCCCACCACGGCGGAGCAGGGGCTGCCGGAGGTCGAGGCCTACAACTGGTACGCGCTGTTCGGCCCGGCGAACATGCCGCGCGAGGTCGTCGCGCGCCTCAACGGCGAGGCGGTCAAGCTGCTCGGCCTGCCCGACACCAGGCAGCTCCTGTTCAATCTCGGCTCGGAAGCCTCGCCGAGCACGCCCGAGGCGCTGGCGAAGCTGCTGCGCGACGAGCTCGTCAAGTGGGGCGAGGTGGTGCGCATCTCCGGCGTGCGCCTGGACTGACGTCGCCCCGGTTCGAAACGAAGGAGTACACCCTTGGATGAGAGAGCACAGTCGTCCCCCTATGGGACGTTCGTCGAGTACTGCCGCAAGGGGCAGCTCGCCTACCAGGTCTGCACCGACGACGGCAAGCCGGTGTTCTTCCCGCGGCTCGTCGCTCCGGGCTCGGGCAGCACCAACCTCGAGTGGCGCGTGAGCAAGGGGCTGGGCACGGTGCACGCCACCACCGTCGTGCACACCAGGGAGGCCGCGCCCCACAACGTCGCGCTGATCGACGTGGACGAAGGCTTTCGCATGATGAGCCGGGTCGAGGACATCGACCCCATGCAGGTGAAGATCGGCATGCGCGTCGCGGTGCGCATGCATCCGGGCGACGACAAGCAGCCGCCCTATCCGGTGTTCGTCCCCGCGGGAGGTGGGAAATGAGCGGCCTGAAGCGAGGCAGCGCGGCCATCGTCGGGGTGGCCGAGTCCGATCTGGGCGCGGTCGCCCAGGGCATGAGCCCGATCGACCTGATGGCGCAATCGGCGCGCCGCGCGCTCGACGACTGCGGCCTGAAGCTCGCCGACGTCGATGCCCTGTTCGCGGCGACGACGCAGGCGCGCAGCCCCACCCTGTACCTGCGCGAGTACCTCGGCATCGAGCCGCGTTACCACGACAACACCCAGATCGGCGGCTCGTCGTTCGAGGCCCACGTCGGGCACGCGCAGGCGGCGATCCAGGCCGGGCTGTGCGAAGTCGCCCTCATCACCTACGGCAGCACGCAGCGCACGGTGAGCCGTGCGGCCTCGAGCCCGCGCGAGTTCAATCCCTACGAGACGGTGTACAAGCCGTTCCTGCCCTCCTCCGCGTATGCGCTGGCGGCCTCGCGCCACATGCACCAGTACGGCACCACCCGCGAGCAGCTCGCGCAGGTGGCCGTCGCCGCCCGCAAGTGGGCGCTGATGAATCCCCGCGCCTGGGAGAAGGAGCCGCTCACCGTCGAGCAGGTGCTGAACGCCCGCATGGTGAGCTACCCGTTCACGGTGCGTGACTGCTGCCTCGTCACCGACGGCGGCGGCGCCGTGATCATGGTGTCCGCCGAGCGGGCGAAAACGCTGAAGAAGAAGCCGGCCTACGTGCTCGGCGTGGGCGAGTACCTGAGCCACAACAGCATCAGCAACATGGCGGATCTGACCGTCTCCGGTGCGGCACGCTCGGGCCCCCAGGCGTTCCGCATGGCCGGCCTCACGCCCGCCGACGTGAAGGTCGTCGAGCTCTACGACGCGTTCACGATCAACACCCTGCTGTTCCTGGAAGATCTCGGGTTCTGCCCCAAGGGCGAAGGCGGGCGTTTCGTCTCGGGCGGCAACATCGCCCCGGGCGGTAAGCTCAACGTCAACACCAACGGCGGCGGCCTGTCGTACTGCCACCCGGGGATGTACGGCATCTTCCTGCTGATCGAGGCGGTGCGCCAGATCCGCGGCGAGCGCGGGCAGGCGCAGGTGCCGGACTGCCACGTGGCGCTGGCGCACGGCAACGGCGGCGTGCTCTCCAGCCAGATCACGGTGATCCTCGGCAGCGAAGCCACGCTCTGACCGGCAGCGGCGGGCGCCGCTCCCCGCCCGCCGCGAACACACCTCGCCCCACCCGGCCGACCGCCGGCGGCCTTCCACGAAGGAGCACACCCCATGGCCTCCGGCCGCACGCATCATCTGGACGCGAGCGTCGTCCATCACCGGTGGGACAACGCACTCGCACCGCGGCTCGTGATCGACGCCGGCGACACCGTCGTGTTCGAGACGCGCGACGCCGCCGACGGCTTCTACCATCGCGGCTCCGGCCACGACCAGGTGCTGCAGCGCGTGCCGAAGGGCCACCCGCTGACCGGCCCGGTGAAGATACGCGACGCGCAGCCCGGGGACGTGCTGGTGGTGGAGATCCTCGAGGTCGCGCCGCGCGGCGACTTCGCCTGGAGCAACATCCGCCCCGGGCGCGGGCTGCTGCCGCAGGCCGAGTTCGACCGCCCCTATCTGCAGGTGTGGGATCTCTCCGACGGCCGCCACGCGCGCGGCATGCGCGACATCGCCGTGCCGCTCGCCCCGTTTCCGGGCGTGATGGGCACGGCGCTGCCCGAGCCCGGCAGCCACGTCACCGCCCCGCCGCGGCGCAACGGCGGCAACATGGACATCCGCCAGCTCACCGCCGGCACCACGCTGTACCTGCCCGTGCTGGTCGAGGGCGCCCTGTTCAGCATCGGTGACGGCCACGGCGCGCAGGGGGACGGCGAGGTCTGCATCACCGCGGTGGAGATGAACGCGCGGGCGACGCTGCGCTTCGGCCTGCTGTCCGCCCGCCACCTGCCCGAGCCCCAGTTCCGCATGCCGCGGCGCGCCGCGCGGGCCTGCGAGCTGGGCCCGCAGTACGTCACCACGGGCCACGGCCCCGATCTGCACGAATGCGCTCGGCAAGCCGTGCGGCACATGATCGACCACCTCGTGCGCGAACGCGGCCTCACCCGCGAGCAGGCCTACATCCTGTGCAGCGTCGCGGTGGACCTGCGGGTGAGCGAGATCGTCGACGCCCCGAACTGGATCGTCTCGGCGTTCCTGCCCGAGGACGTGTTCACGGGCGGCTGAGGGCGCGGCGCGGTTCGCCGGCCCGTCGAAGGTGCTTTCATGGCAGGGCTCGTCCCCGCCACGCATCGGTGTGCGTCGCACGCGCAGCGGTATATCATCGCTCGCTCGCGCCCGCCTGGAGGAGCCGTCCGCATGCGCCCGCTCACCGCACTCGCCGTCTCGACGCTCGCCCTCCTGCTCCCCGCGACCGCGCAGGCGCAGGCCCAGAGCTACCCGAGCAAGCCCATCCGCATCATCGTTCCCTACCCGCCGGGCGGCAGCGGCACGATCATCGCGCGCCTGCTCGGCCAGAAGCTCACC
>JADZGE010000048.1 GCA_020854035.1 Burkholderiales bacterium
ATCTTCGCCGTTTCAGCCAATTGGGCTCGCTCGAGCCAAAAAACCGGACAGGTATTGGTCCGCACCCCGCCGCGGACAAAACCCAGCAATTTCAGGGCAAACTACGCGGCTATGTCAGGAGGTCTGATGTTAGTGTATACACGTGAATGCTTGCTGTCCAGCCGGCGCATCGTAACCCGGCGAGGAGACCGCACCATGTACAAGGCCGTTGCGGCGCTCGCCGCGCTGCCGGGATTGCTCGCGCCCGCCGCGCAGGCGCAGAGCGTCTATCCCGCGAAACCGGTGCGCCTGGTCGTCGGGCAGGCGCCGGGTGGCGCCACCGACGTCGTGGCGCGCCTGGTCGCGCCGAAGCTCGGCGAGCACCTCGGCCAGAGCGTGGTGGTCGAGAACCGCACCGGCGCGGCCGGTTCGATCGGCGCCGCTTTCGTCGCGAAGAGCGCGCCGGACGGCTATAACCTGCTGGTTGTCTCCAGCAGCTACGCGATCAACCCCAGCCTCTACACCGACCTGCCCTTCGACCCGGTGAAGGATCTCGTGCCGGTCAGCCTCCTCGCCGAGGCGCCGTTTCTGCTCGTGGTCCATCCCTCGCTGCCGGCAAAATCGGTGAAGGAGCTCGTCTCGTTCGCCAGGGCCCGGCCCGGCGCGCTCGATTTTGCTTCCGGCGGCACCGGCAGCTCGGGCCACCTCGCGGGCGAGTTGTTCCAGTACCTCGCCGGCATCCGCATGGTGCACGTACCGTACAAGGGTGCCGGCCCCGCGCTGGTGGACGTCATGGCGGGCCAGGTGCACCTCACTTTCGGCAGCGTGCTCTCCTCGCTCGGCCACGTGAGAAACGGCCGGCTGCGCGCGCTCGGCGTCACGAGCGCGAAGCGCTCCTCCGGCGCGCCCGACCTGCCGACGATCGCGGAAGCCGGCGTGACGGGCTACCAGAGGACGACGTGGTACGGTCTTCTCGCCCCCGGCGGCACCGCCGCGCCGGTCCTCACGCGGCTCGCCGGCGACATGAAGAAGGCCGTCGAGGCGCCCGAAGTCAGGAACCGGATCCTCGCCGACGGGGCCGAGCCGGAAGGCGGCACGCCGGAGCAGTTCCGCGCGCACCTCGCCTCGGAGATGAAGCGCGCGGAGGAGATCATCAGGCGGGCAGGCGTGAAGCGCTGAGCGTCGCGTCAGGAGACGATCAGCGCGGCGCGCCCGGTGACGAGCCCCCTGTCGAGGCGCTGGTGGACCGCTTCGGCCTCGGCGAGCGGCGCCTTCTCCGTGACGAGCGGCCAGAGCTCGCCGCGCGCGACGAGTTCGAGGGAATCGAGCACCTCCTGGCGCGTGGCATAGCGGCTGCCGAGGAGCTCCACCTCCTTGCGCAGGAAGAGCGCCGGGTCGGCCGTGAACGGCTCGCTGTGGCCGGCGAGCACGACGTAGCGCCCGCCCTTGGCGAGGCCCGCGAGCGCGGCCTCCTGCGTGCCGTTCGCGCACACGAAGTCGATCGCGACGTCGACGCCGCGCCCGCCGGTGAGCTCCAGGAGCTGTTGCGCAACGCGCCCCTCGGAGGCGTCCACCGTCGCGTCCGCGCCGGCCTTGACGCAGGTCTCGAACTTCGAGGCCATCACGTCGACGCCGATCACCTTGCGCGCGTGCGCCCAGCGCGCGACCTTGACCATGTGCACGCCGAGCCCGCCGCCCGCGCCGAACACGGCGACGGTATCGTGCGGGGTGACGCGCGCGCGCCGGATCACCTTGACCGGCGTCGCGATCGCGTCGCAGATGACGCCGATCTCGGCCGGATGCCCGCGCCAGTCGAGCTCCGGGGGCAGCCTCACGAAATTCTTCGCCGGCAGCTTGATGTACTCCGCGTAGCCGCCGTCGACTTCGCGCCCGACGTAGCCGCCGAAGTTGTCGCACAAGGTCTCGCGGTTCACGCGGCACCAGTGGCAGTGCCCGCACGTGAGATAGAAGTAGGCCGTCACCGCGTCGCCGGCCTTCAACGCCGTCACCCCAGCGCCGAGCGCGACGATTTCGCCCGTGATCTCGTGTCCGATGATCCGCGGGTACTCGATGGGGGTACGGCCCGCGCGCGCGTGGTGGATGGTGAGGCCGGCGCCGCAAGTGAGCACCCGTGCCACGGCCTCGCCCGGCCCGGGCACGGGGTCGGGTACGTTCTCCAGCACGAACGGGGTATTCTTCGCCTTGAGCACCATTGCTTTCATGTCCTGTCCTCCGCCGCGGTGGCTGATTATGTCAGGGGCGCAGCGCGCCCGCCACCCCGCACCCGCGCGGTTTGATCCAGCGCAAGCCGCGCCCGGCCCGCGCGTGGTCTAAGGTAGCTCACCCGACCCACAACGAGGGCCAGACAGTGTCCGACACCCGGCGGCGCACCCGCGTGCTCGTACTCGGCGCGGCGGGGCGCGACTTCCACAATTTCAACGTGGCCTACCGCGACGACCCCGCGGTGGAGGTGGTCGCCTTCACCGCGGCGCAGATTCCGGGCATCGCCGGGCGGCGCTATCCGCCGGAGCTCGCGGGACCGCTCTATCCGCGGGGTATTCCGATCGTCCCGGAGTCCGAACTGGAGGCGCTCGTCGCCCGGCACGCGGTGGAACAGGTCGTTTTCGCCTACAGCGACGTCTCGCACCAGCACGTGATGCACGCGGGCTCGCGGGCGCTCGCCGCCGGGGCCGATTTCGTGCTGCTCGGCCCGGCGCGCACCATGCTCGCGGCGCGGGTTCCCGTGATCGCGGTTTCCGCCGTGCGCACCGGCTGCGGAAAATCCCAGACCGCGCGCTACCTCTCGCGCCGCCTGCGCGACGCGGGCCGGCGCGTGGCGGTGATCCGCCACCCGATGCCCTACGGCGATCTCGCCGCCGCGCGGGTGCAGCGCTTCGAGACGCGTACCGACCTCGATGAGGCGCACTGCACGATCGAGGAGCGCGAGGAGTACGAGCCGCACCTCGCCGCCGGCAGCGTCGTGTTCGCGGGCGTCGACTACGGCGCCGTGCTCGAGCGCGCCCAGGCCGAAGCCGAGCTCGTGCTGTGGGACGGCGGCAACAACGACTTCCCCTTCGTGCGTCCCGATCTGCACGTCGTGCTCGCGGATGCGCTGCGGCCCGGTCAGGCAATCACCCACCACCCGGGCGAAGCGGTACTGCGCATGGCCGACATCGTCGTCCTCGCCAAGGCCGACGCGGCTCCCGCGGCGGACGTGGCGGCGCTCGCGGCCGCCGCGCGCGCGGTGAACCCGCGGGCGGCCATCCTGCGCGCGGGCTCGCCCGTCACGCTCGAGCGCGCCGGCGCCGTGCGCGGCAAGCGCGTCATCGCGGTGGAGGACGGGCCGACGGTTACCCACGGCGGCATGCCCCACGGGGCGGCGTACGCGGCCGCCGTCGCGGCGGGAGCGGGAACGATCGTCGACCCGCGACCGTGGGCGGTGCGGGAGCTCGCGCGGACCTACGCGAGCTATCCCCACCTTGGGCCGGTGCTCCCCGCGATGGGCTACTCGCCGGCGGAACTCGCCGCGCTGGCCGAGACGCTGGACGCCGCCGCCGCCGACATCGTCGTCGCCGGGACGCCGATCGACCTCGCCGGGCTCGTTCGCGCCGGCAAGCCCGTGTTGCGCGCCCGCTACGAGTTCACGGAGCTGGACAACCCCGGATTATGGGCCGCGGTCGAGGCCTGGCTCGCGCGCCGCCGGGACGCACGCCCGTGAAGGACGTGATTACGGCTGGCGCTTCGCGCAGGGGGGCGCGCGGTGGCGGCGCGCGGTCGTTTCTCCCGAGCCGTTGCGGATCGTCGAGCTGCCGGCGATCCGGCTGCTCGCTCGCGCGGGCGCGGTCGTCGTCTGCGCGGGCGGCGGGGGCATTCCCGTTGCGATAAGCCCCTCGGGCGCCGTGCGCGGGGTCGAGGCCGTCGTCGACAAGGATCTCTCCGCCGCGCTCATCGCGCATCATCTCGGCGCCGCCGCCCTGCTGCTGCTCACCGACGTCGATGCGGTCTACCTCGGCTTTGGCACCGCACAATCGCGTCCGGTGAAAGACACGGTGCCGGAGGAACTGAAGCGCCACGCCTTTGCGCCGGGCCCGATGCGGCCCAAGGTGCAGGCGGCGTGCCGCTTCGTCGAGGGCGGGGGCAGGCTTGCCGCGATCGGCCGGCTGGAGGACGCGCCGGCGCTCATCGAAGCGGTGCGCGGGACGATCGTACGCCCGCCCGGCGCGAGCCTCGACTTCGGCCCTACTTCTTGAAGGCGTCGAAACCCTGTCCGCTCGCGGGCGGCGGGCTCGCCCCGAATGGCGGCTGCGCCGGCGCACCCCGGGCGGATTCCGCATTGCGCCGCGCCTGCTCGACGGCGGCAGCGAGCCGCTTCTGGCGCTCCCAGTAGGCGTCGGTCAGGCGCGAGCCGCCGCCGGCGGTACCGATGCGCTCGCCGGGCAGCGGCTCCTTGCCCGCGGCGAGCGCCGCCTCGGCCCGGCGCAGCGCCTCGTCCGCGGAGGCCGCCGACGCGTCCTTACGTTCGCGCACCGCGCGCTCGGCCTCCATCTGCTTCAACGCCGCCGCCTCGCGCGGGGTGGACGCGGTGATGCCCTGGTCGGCCGTGCTGGCCTTGAGCTTCTCCACCTTCGCCGCGCCGGGCACCGGCGCATCGCCGTAGACCACCCGGCCGTCGGACATGATGGACTTGTACTGGAGCTGTGCGAACGCCGGCCCGGCGAGGAGCGCAACAGCGAGCAGCGGGAGCGCCGGTTTCAACCCTTCGATCATGTCGCGGTCCTCCTGTGCGCGCCCGGCGGCACGTTGGGCGCGCGCGGAGCCCATTATAGCGGGCGCCCCGCGCCCGGTCCGCCCCGGCCACGAGACATCACGTGCCCGGTCATGGAACAAGTTCTACAATAACGGCTCGGCACGCCGGGCGGTTGACCGGCTCAGGGCGTGCCCCCGTTCCCTGCTCGATCGAGTTCACCCCGATGCGCGAAGCACCAGCGGGCGCCATCGTCGTTCGCGGCGCGCGCCAGAACAATCTCCGCAACCTGACGCTCGAACTCCCCGCGAACGAACTCGTCGTCGTGACCGGCGTGTCGGGATCGGGCAAGTCCTCGCTCGTCTTCGACACGCTCTACGCCGAGGGCCAGCGCCGCTACGTCGAGACCTTTTCGCCCTACGCGCGCCAGTTCCTCGACCGCATGGACAAGCCGCGCGTGGACGCGATCGAAGGCATACCGCCGGCGATTGCCATCGACCAGGTGAACCCCGTGCGCACCTCGCGCTCGACCGTCGGGACCATGACGGAGCTGAACGATCACCTGAAGCTCCTCTACGCCCGCGCCGCGCGCCTCTACTGCCGCGGCTGCGGCCGCCCGGTCGCGCGCGATACGCCGGATTCCATCCGCGAGGATCTCGCGGCGCGGGCGCGCGCCTCGGGCGACCCGCGCCTTGCCATCACCTTTCCGGTGAACGTGCCGGCCAACTTCACGGAAACCGAGGTGCTGGATCTCCTCGCGCGGCAGGGCTATGCCCGCGTGCACGCGAGGCGCGGCACGACGCTGGAGATCGTGCAGGACCGGCTGCGCCTCCAGGGCGCGGAGCGCGCGCGCGTGATCGATGCGCTGGAGGCCGCGTTGCGGGTCGGCCAGGGCCGCGTCAACGTACACGTCCTCGCCGGCGGCGAGGACGGCCGTCCGTCGCCGGCCGGCGGCGGCGAGCCGGTCTGGAAGTACTCGACCGATCTCCATTGCCCCGACTGCGACATTCACTATCGGGAACCGGCACCCAGCCTCTTTTCGTTCAACTCGCCGGTCGGGGCGTGCGAAACCTGCCGCGGCTTCGGGCGCGTGATCGGCGTCGACTACGGGCTCGTCATACCCGACGAATCGAAGACGCTGCGCGAAGGCGCGATACGGCCGTGGCTCTCGGAATCCTACCGCGGCTGGAACGACGACCTCGTGAAGTACGCGGCGAAGCGCGGCGTTGCGACCGACACGCCGTGGCGCGCGCTTGCCGCCGCCGAGCGCCGCTGGGTAATCGAGGGCGACGCGGGCTGGGTGAGCTGGCGCAGGTCGTGGCCCGGCAAGTGGTACGGCGTCGCGCGCTTCTTCCGGTGGCTGGAATCGAAGGCCTACCGCATGCACGTGCGGGTGCTGCTCTCGCGCTACCGGGCCTACACGCCGTGCGAGGCGTGCGGGGGCGCGCGGCTCAAGCCCGACGCGCTTGCCTGGCGCATCGGCACGCGCGAGAACGCCGATGCCGTGCTCGCGCCCGGGCGCCGCTTCCGGCCGCGCGGAGCGGGTTACG
Organism: Burkholderiales bacterium; assembly: GCA_020854035.1. Classification (GTDB taxonomy): domain Bacteria; phylum Pseudomonadota; class Gammaproteobacteria; order Burkholderiales; family SG8-41; genus SG8-41. The sequence continues at coordinate 6,274 of JADZGE010000048.1, forward strand.
ACCCCGGCCTCCTCGCGCGCCTGCCCGGGCTCACGATGCACGACCTCGCGCTCTTGCCGATCGGGTCCGCCCGGGCGTTTTTCGAGGCGCTGCGTCTGCCTGCACCGCTCGATCAGGCGACCGACCTTTTGCTTTCCGACATCCGCGCGCGCTTTGCGTACCTCGCCGAAGTGGGGCTCGGTTACCTCACGCTCGACCGGCAGTCGCGCACGCTCTCGGGCGGCGAGGTGCAGCGCATCAACCTCACCACCGCGCTCGGCACTTCGCTCACCAACACCCTCTTCGTGCTGGACGAGCCCTCGATCGGCCTGCATCCGCGCGACATGGGCCGGGTGATCGGCGTGATGCATCGGCTCCGCGACGCCGGCAATTCACTCATCGTCGTCGAGCACGATCCGCAAATCATGCTCGCCGCCGACCGCGTGCTCGACCTCGGGCCCGGCCCCGGCGAGCGCGGCGGGAAAATCGTGTTCTGCGGCACGCCGCAGGAACTGCGGCGCGCCGCCACGCTGACCGGCGAATACCTCTCGGGCCGCCGCACCGCCGGCGGGCAGCCGAACCCGCGCGAAACCGACCCGCTCCGGTGCCCCCGGGTGACCGTTCGCGGGGCCGCCGAGCACAACCTGCGCGGCATCGACGTCGTCTTCCCGCTGGAACGCCTCGTCTGCGTGACCGGCGTCTCCGGGTCGGGCAAATCGACCCTGGTGAACGACGTGCTCTACGCCGCCCTGCGCAAGGCGAAGGGAAAGCCGACCGATGCCCCCGGCGCGCACCGTTCGCTGCACGGCCACGAGCGCATCGCCGATGTCGTGATGGTGGACCAGTCTCCGATCGGGCGCACCACCCGCTCCAACCCGGCGAGCTACGTGGGCGCGTTCGACGCCATTCGCCGCCTCTACGCGCGGGCGCCCGTCGCGCTGGAGCGCCGCTATACCGCCGGCACGTTCAGCTTCAACTCCGGCAACGGGCGCTGCCCGGCGTGCAGCGGCAACGGCTTCGAGCACGTCGAGATGCAGTTTCTCTCCGACGTCTATCTCCGCTGCCCGGACTGCGACGGCCGGCGCTACCGGGCCGAGGTGCTGGAGGTGAAGCTCGAAGGGCCGGCGGGGGAAACGAGGTCCGTCGCCGACGTGCTGGAGATGACGGTGACCGAGGCACTCGCCTTCTTCGGGGGCGAGCGCGAGGTCGCCGCCGCGCTGCGCCCGCTCGCCGATGTCGGCCTCGACTATCTTCGGCTCGGCCAGCCCGTGCCCACGCTCTCCGGCGGCGAGGCGCAGCGCCTGAAGCTCGCCGGCCACCTCGCCGCGGCGGCGCAGCGCCGCGGCAAGCCCTCAGCCCTCGGCCGCCAGTCGTCACTGTTCCTGTTCGACGAACCCACCACCGGCCTTCATTTCGACGACGTGGGGAAACTCCTGAAGGCCTTCCGCCAGCTCCTGCGCGCCGGGCATTCGCTCGTGGTGATCGAGCACAATCTCGACGTGATCCGCGCCGCCGACTGGGTGATCGACCTCGGTCCCGAGGGCGGCGATGCGGGCGGGGAGGTCGTGGCGACCGGCACGCCGCGCGAGATCGCCGCGCATCCGCGCTCGCACACGGGCAGGGCGCTGCGCGACTACGACGCCGCACTCGCGGGATCGTGCCCCCCGGTCACGAGGGCGGAGGAAGCCGCGGCGATCCCCGACTACGCCGCCGCCGACGCATCGCCCGTCCGTTCGCGCGCCGGCACGGCGGGTTTCCCGGACCTCCCGCGACCGGCCACGGAGAACGCGATTCGCATCCGCGGCGCCCGGGAGCACAACCTGCGAAACATCGACGTCGCGATACCGCGCGACGCGTTCACCGTCGTGACCGGCGTCTCCGGCAGCGGCAAGTCCACGCTCGCTTTCGATCTCGTGTTCGCCGAGGGGCAGCGCCGCTACCTCGAGTCGCTGAACGCCTACGCGCGCCAGTTCGTCGCGCCGGCCGCCCGCCCCGACGTCGACGCCATCACGGGCATCCCGCCGACGGTCGCGATCGAGCAGCGCGCAAGCCGCGGCGGGCGCAAGAGCACGGTCGCGACGTTGACCGAGATTCACCATTTCCTGCGCCTCATCTTCCTCAAGCTGGGAACGCAGCACTGCCCCTCGTGCGACATCGCCATCGAGCCGCAGAGCGTCGAAACGATCGCGGCGCGCATCGTGCGCGGGCAGCGCGGCGCCCGCGTCGGCCTGCTCGCGCCGCTCGTCGTCAATCGCAAGGGCTACTACACCGACCTCGCCCGCTGGGCGGCCGGCAAGGGGTACACCCACCTCCGGGTGGACGGCGCGTTCATCGAAACCGGGAACTGGCCCCGGCTCTCGCGCTTTCGCGAGCACACGATCGAGCTTCCGGTCGCCGACGTGCGCGCGGCGCCCGAGACGGAGCCGCGGCTGCGCGCGGCGCTCGCCCGGGCGCTCGACCACGGCAAGGGCGTGGTGAACGTGCTCGCGCCGCTCGAAGCGCTCGAGCTCGCCATGGCGAGGCGCGACCCCGCGCTCGCGCGGATGACCGAGACGGTGTTCTCGGTGAAGCGCGCCTGCCCGTCGTGCGGCACGAGCTTTCCCGAGCTCGATCCGCGGCTTTTCTCCTACAACTCGCGGCACGGCTGGTGCCCGAGCTGCTTCGGCACCGGTCTCGCGCTCTCCGGTTTCGATGCCGAGCAGAGCGGCGAGGAAATCTGGTGGAACGACTGGTACGAGGGCGAGCCGGTCACCTGTTCCGCGTGCGCGGGGAACCGGCTCAATCCGATCGCGCTGGCGGTGAAGTTCCGGGGGCTTTCCATCGCGGATCTCTCCCGCCTCTCCGTGGTGCAGATCGAGAACTTTGTGAGCGATTTGCGCTTCGAGGCACGAGAAGCGGAAATCGCGAGGGATGTGGTGGCGGAGCTCGCCAGCCGGCTTGCCTTCCTGCGCGAGGTGGGGCTCGGCTACCTCGCCCTCGACCGCGCGGCCCCGACACTCTCGGGAGGCGAGGCGCAGCGCATCCGGCTCGCCGCGCAGCTCGGTTCGAATCTGCGCGGCGTCGCCTACATCCTCGACGAGCCGACGATCGGGCTGCACCCGCGCGACAACCGCGTGCTGCTCGATACGCTCGCGAAGCTGGAGCGAAAGGGCAACTCGCTCATCGTGGTCGAGCACGACGAGGAGACGATACGCCGCGCGGAGCACGTGGTGGATCTCGGGCCCGGCGCGGGCGGTCGCGGCGGCGAGGTGGTCGCGGCCGGGACGGCCGCCGAGCTCATGCGCACCCCCGCATCGGTCACCGGCCGCTTCCTCGCGCGCCCGCTCCGCCATCCCCTGCATCCCCGCCGCCCGGTCGGCGCCGGCCTCGCCGCGCTCTCGCTCGCCGGCGCGCGGCTGCACAACCTCAAGTCCCTCGACTTCCGCCTGCCCCTGGGCCGCCTCGTCGTCGTCACCGGCGTCTCGGGCTCGGGCAAGTCCACGCTCGCGCGCGACGTGCTCTACGAGAACCTGCGGCGCGTGCTCGCCGCGCGCCGCCCCGCGCCGCGCCGCGGCCGCGGGGCGGGGCGGCGCCCGCCGCCCGCCGCCCGCCGCCCGCCGTCATGGAAGCTCATCGGCTGTCGCGCGATCGACGGCGCCGAGCGGGTGGCGCGCGTGCTGGAAGTGGACCAGACCCCGATCGGCAGGACGCCGCGCTCCTGTCCCGCGACCTACGTCGGCTTCTGGGACGAAGTGCGGCGGCTCTACGCGGGGTTGACCGAGGCGCGCATGCGCGGCTACACCGCCGCGCGCTTCTCGTTCAATACCGGGGGCGGGCGTTGCGAGGCGTGCGAGGGACAGGGACTGAAGAAAATCGAGATGTCCTTCCTGCCCGACGTGAAGGTGACCTGCGAAGCGTGCCGGGGCGTGCGTTTCAACCCGGAAACACTCGCGGTGCGCTTCAAGGACCGGAGCATCGGCGAGGTGCTGCTGATGAGCGTCGACGAGGCGGTCGGCTTCTTCGACGCGCACCCGTGGATACACCGCGCGCTGCGGCTGCTGCAGGATGTGGGGCTCGGCTACCTCACGCTCGGCCAGCAAAGCCCCACGCTCTCCGGCGGCGAGGCGCAGCGCATCAAGCTCGTGACCGAGCTCGCCAGGGCGCGGGCCGGCGAAGCCGCGGGCACCCGGCCGCCCGCCGCAAGCCGCGAGCCCTCGGTCGCCGGCGCAGCGTCATCGGCCCTCACGCTCTACGTGCTCGACGAGCCCACCGTGGGGCTGCACATGGCCGACGTCGAGAAACTCGTCGGCGTGCTGCACCGGCTCGTCGACGCCGGCAACACGGTGGTCGTGATCGAGCACAACCTCGACGTCATCGCGGAAGCCGACTGGGTGATCGACCTGGGGCCGGAGGGCGGGGAAGCCGGCGGGTGGATCGTTGCCGAAGGCACGCCGGAGACGGTGGCGGGGCTGGCCGGCTCCCGTCCCGCCCGGCGAGGGGCGGCGGGGCGCGCCGGGATAGCGGAAGCACGCTCGCATACCGGGCGCATACTGGCCGAGTTCCTGCGGGAGCGCGGTGTCGCGCCGGACGAGGCCGCGGATGAACGCGGCTGACGCCGGTGGAGGAAGATGGGTGTGGCTCCCCGGGATCAACCCGGGACGCACGCTAGGCCGGCTTGAAATGCTTGCTGAGGGCGATGCCCTGCTTCTGGTATGACGATTTCACGCCGGCCCCGTAAAGCCGGTTGGGCCGGGAAGTCAGCCGCTCGTAGGTCAGGCGACCGACCACCTGCCCGTCTTCGATGACGAACGGAACCTCGTAGGACCGGACTTCCAGCACCGCGCGCGCGCCCTCGCCGCCCGCGTCCGGATGGCCGAAGCCGGGGTCGAAGAACCCCGCGTAATGGACCCGGAACTCGCCGACCAGGGTGTCGTAGGCGATCATCTCGGCCGCGTGCGTCGGGGGCACCTTCACCGCTTCGCGCGAGGCGAGTATGTAGAAATCCGCCGGGTCGAGCACGAGACCGCCTCGATGAGGCGCGCATACCGGGTCCCAGTAGTCCCGGATATCGTAGTGGCGGACCTTGTCGATATCGATGAGCCCCGCGTGGTTCTTCGCCTTGTAGCCGAGCAGCCCGCCGGACGCTTCACCGCGGACGTCGACTGAAATCGGAAGGCCGTTGCGGATCTCGCCTTCGTTGATGTCCGATCCGATTACCTGCAGCTCTCCCTGCAGGCGTCTCAGCGCCTCGTCGGTGGTGGGCGGATTGCCGCGGCGTATCCTGATCTGGCTCAGTCTGGAGCCCTTGCGCACGAGGACGCTGAACGTTCGCGGCGTGACCTCGGCGTAGAGCGGCCCCCTGTACTGCTCCCGGACGCGATCGAACTCGGTCCCGTAATCGGTGATCAGCCGCGTGAATATGTCGAGGCGGCCCGTGGAACTCTTGGGATTCCCCATCGCGGACGTGCGATGGCGCAGGCTGAGGTGTTCGAGCAACGGGACGATATAGACGCAGCCGCGCTCCAGCACGCCGCCCTGGCTGATGTCCATCCGGTGCATCGCGAGATCTTCGAGCCGCTGCTCGACCGTTGCCCCCTTCCCCGGCAGGAAACTCGCGCGCACGCGGTAGGCAACCGGCCCCAGGCGCAGGTCGAGGCTGGCGGGTTGGAACTGGTCTTCCTGGATCTCGTCTACCGCGCGGATTTCCCGCGTCACCCTGACGAGGTGTTCCAGTTCCTGCGACGGCAGTACTCCGGTCGAATACGCTTCGGCATCCGGTTCCTCGCCGACGTCTTCGAGGATCCCCTGCCGCGCCAGGACGCTGTTTCTGTGGGTCACGCCCGCCACCAGGATTCGTTCGGCCTGTGGAAACGTCTTGCCGAAAGCGGGTTAACGCCGCGTTCCCGGCAATCCGAAAGAAGCGCGAGCTCCGCAATGGCCGATTCCGGCAGTCGCGTCCAGTCGGGAAACGGCGCCGTACGGCACTCACGCCGCGCCCAATCTTACTCCGGGCGCGAGGCGTTGCGTCAAGGAAGAAGCGATCACCGGGCTGGAAGGCGAGCCGCACGAGGGTGAATCCGGTACCGACCACGGGCGGGCCGCCGGCCGCGTCCACTGGTTCGAGCCGCGCGCGAGAAAGTGCTGCGTTGTCGCGCACCCGCCGAGCCTGGCCGCGAACCGGTACGCTTTGCAAGGAATCACCCTGTTGGGCTACGCTCGCGAGGATTCCAGCCGGCTCTTCCGTGGTAACACGTGTGTTCCAGGCTCAGAAACCTCTGCTTGATCGGCTTCGTTCCGTGATTGTCGGCTTGGTACCACCCCGCCTGCTTCGCGGGCACCCCTCCCGAGCGGCGGGGAGTACGCCTTCCCGCTTCCGAGCCCTGCTTTCCTGCTCGACCTGGTCAGGCCTTGCGGACGGCCATCGGTCGCTGGCGGCCGCAGCCGGATTGCAGGGGTTATCGGTGTTCATCTGCGTTCATCGGCGGCTGTTTCTGGTTCTGGCTCTCGCGCTCGCGCTTCCCGGCCTCGCGCCCGCCGCGGAGAAAGCCCCGCCGCGCTACTCGAAGGTCCCCGCCAGCCCCGACGGCATCGGCAGGCTCTACCTGGGCCGCGAGATCGCGCGGATGATGGGCCACGAGGGCGCCGCGTGGCTCGAGCGCATCGAGCGCGCGAACGAGGAGCGACCCGACCTCGTGCTCGAAGCGCTCGACGTGAAGCCCGGCATGACGATCGCGGACATCGGCGCCGGCACCGGCTACTACGCGCGGCGGCTCGCGCGGCGCGCGGGCTCGAAGGGGACGGTGTACGCCGTCGAACTGCAGCCCGAAATGATGAAGCTCCTCGAGAAGCACCTCTCGCTCCACCGCGCCACGAACGTGACGACGGTGCTCGGCACCGCGACCGACCCGCGGCTGCCACCCTCGAGCCTCGATCTCGCGGTGATGGTGGATGTCTACCACGAGTTCGAATTTCCCCACGAGATGCTGGCGGCGATCGTGCGCGCGGTAAAGCCGGGCGGGCGGATCGCGTTCGTCGAGTATCGCGCCGATGACCCCGCGGTGCCGGTCAAGCGGCTCCACACCACGAGCGAGGAGCAGGTGCGGCGGGAAGCGGCCGCGCACCCGCTCCTCTGGGTGAGGACGGTGCGCGCGCTGCCGTGGCAGCATGTCATCGTCTTCCGGCGGAGCGAGGCCGCGCCGGAAGGTTCAGCCGCCGATCGACGCCGATGAACGCGGATGGCGGGTCGCGACGGCGGGCTGTGAGCTGCGGGCTACGGGCTGCGCGCTACGGGCTGCGAGCCGCGAGCAGAACGAAGCAGGGCTCCGTCCGTGGCTTCCGTGACCGCCGGATCGGCGTCTATCGGCGTTCATCGGCGGCCGGATTCCGGTCGTCCACGCGCAGCGCGACGAGGTCGGTCAGCTCGCGCGTGCTCTCCAGCATTTCCAGCCGGCTTGCAAGCCCGAGGATCTTCTCGCTGCGCTCGGGCGGCACGCAGGAACGCAGGACGTGGCGGAACTTGTCCTCGATGTCAGCGGGCGAGAGCGGGTCCTCGGGGCTGCCGCGCCGATTCAGGATCAGCTTCTCCACCGCGCTGCCCGCGCGCGGCAGGACCTTCACTCGCGCCGCATGCCGGAAGCCGGGTCCCATCGCCTCGATCTCCGGGTCGACGCGCGCCGTGATGCGCCCGATGAAATCGAGTATCCGTGGATCGGTGAGGCGCTCCTCGCGGTACTGGTCCGTGAACGCGACGCCGTCGAGCGCGATGACCGCGAGCCCGTAGTAGAGGTTCATCTGCGCGGCGGTAACCCCCTGCGCCCGATACTCCCACGCGCAGTGAACGTGGGTCATCGGGCTCAGACCCACCTCCACCGCCGCGACGTCGTCCGCGCCGAGCTTCTCCTCCCGCAGGATCGCCGCGAGGCCGTCGAGCGCGGTGTGAATGCTCGTCACGGCCGCGTGCGGCTTGTAGCCCACGGCAAGCGTTTCCCATTGCGAGCCGAGGCCGGCCGTCAGGCGCGCAGCGTTCGGCCGATCGGAAAGCGTGGAGAGATAACCGCCGTAGCCCGCCTCCAGCACATCGGTGATGCCGGTGAAGCCGTCGGCGGCGAGGAGCGCCGAGTACACGCCGCTCTGCGCCGCGCGGCCGCTGTGAAGGCGCTTGACCATCGCGCCCTCCTGCGCGGCCATCAACCCGCCCGCCTGCGAGCCGGCGATGCCGAGCGCATGCTGGAAGCGGCCCGCATCGAGATTCATCGCGCGCGCCGCCGTTGCCGCGGCGACGAACACGCCGGACGTGCCCTGCGGATGAAAGCCGCGGAAGAAGAGGCTCATCGTCGCGGCACTGCCCGCGCGGTGGCCGACTTCGTAGCCCGCCACGAGCGCGGTCACGAGCTCGCGCCCGCGCATCCCGCCCCGCGCTTCCGCGATGGCGAGGGCGACGGGGACGGCGATCGAGCCCGCGTGAACGATCGACTCCCTGTGGATGTCGTCGAGCTCGAAGGCGTGTCCCGGCGTGCTGTTGACGAGCGCGGCGAGCGCGATCGAGGTCCTCTCGCCCATGCCCATGAGGGAAGCGATCGGGCGCGCGCCCTCGCCCAGCGCCAGCGCGGCCACCTTGCGCGTTCACGGCAGCGTCGCGCCGTAGAGGCAGCAGGCGAGGCTGTCGAGCACCGAGCGCTTGATTCGCTCGACGACCTCCGCCGGCAGGTCTTCGTAGCGCAGCCCGGCTGCGAAGGCGGCGAGATCGCGCGTCGCGTTCGCGAGGAGCGGCGCGGGGGCGGCGGTCATTGGCTGTCGTCAAACACCGCGTCCAGACGGCGGAGGACCGTCACCGGCAGGATGACGTCGCGATACTTGCCGCGAACGTAGAGATCGCGCAGGACATCGTCGGCGATGCCCCAGATGAAGTTCGCGACCCAGTCGAGATCGCCGCTGCTCAAGACCTGGTCCGTCCGGGAGGGAATTGGGGGATGATAGGGCGAATGGCGTTTTCGAGGCCAGTGATGCCGGCCGGCATCGATCCGGCGGCAGACCCATCCCCACCCCGACCCTCCCCTTGAAGGGGAGGGAACGTCGTTTCCAGTGACAAAGCGTGATCGACGTGACGGTTATGATGCCGCGTGGCTGAAAGGCTTATTACCATCGTGCCGGCCTTGCCGGCATTCGACGCCTCCGGCACGCCGTACTCGCCGGAATACGGCGACGTCTATCACAGCGCGGATTCCGGGCCCGGCCAGGCGCGTCATGTTTTTCTCGGCGGCAACGACCTGCCCGGGCGCTGGGCCGGCGCGCGCGTTTTCACCATCGTCGAGACCGGTTTCGGGCTCGGGTTGAACTTCCTTTCGACGTGGAGCGCGTGGCGGGAGGACGCCGCGCGTCCGGAGCGGCTTCACTTCGTTTCGGTCGAGAAGCACCCCTTCTTACACGATGACCTCGCGTCGCTCCACGCCCGCTACCCCGGGTTTGCGCCGCTCGCCCGGGAACTGCGCGCGGCGTGGCCGCTCCCGCTTCCGGGGCTGCACCGGCTCGAGTTCGAGGATGGGCGGGTAACGCTCACGCTCGCGCTCGGCGACGCCGCGCAGGTACTGCGCAACTTGCGGCTCGCCGCCGACGCGTTCTACCTCGACGGTTTCGCGCCGGCGCGCAATCCGGAGATGTGGTCGCCGGCGATCATGAAGTCGCTCGCGCGCTTCGCCCGGCAGGGAGCGACGCTCGCGACGTGGTCCACGTCCCGGGTGGTCCGGGATGCGCTCGCGGCGGCCGGGTTTTCCTGCGAGTTGCGGGCGGGATTTGCGCGCAAGCGCCGCATGCTCGCCGCGCGCTACGCGCCGCGCTGGCGCACGCGGCACGCGCCGCCCGCGGCGCCCGCGTGGTCCGGGCGGCGGGCGATCGTGATCGGCGCGGGACTCGCCGGCGCGGCGGTCGCGGAGCGGCTCGCTGCCCGCGGCTGGCGGATCGATCTCATCGAGCGCCACTCGACGCCGGCAGCCGAAGCGTCGGGCCTGCCCGTGGGCGTGTTTCATCCGCTCCTCGCGCGTGACGAGAGCGTGCTCGCGCGTCTCACGCGCGCGGGCTGCTTCCATGCGCTCGGGCGCTGGCGCGCGCTCGAGTCGGCCGGGCATGCGCTCGACTGGCGGTGCTGCGGCCTGCTGCAGCTCGCGCGCGATCCACGGGAGGAATCGCGCATGGCGCGCACGGTCGCGGAGCTCCGCCTGCCCGCCGCGTATGCGGCGTTCCTGTCGCGCGACGAAGGCTCGGCACGCGCGCGCTGCGCCGTGAAAGCGGGCGGACTCTGGTTTCCGGACGGCGGCTGGATGCGCCCCGCCTCCCTTGTCGCGGCGGAGCTTGCCGCCGCGCGCGGGCGCACGCCCGGCCTCGCCCTGCACGCGGGCGCGGAAGTCACCCGTATCGCCCGCGACGGCGAGGGCTGGCGCGCGATCGGGCCGGATGGCTCCGTCATCGCCGCCGCACCGGTCTGCGTGCTCGCGAACGCGCACGACGCCGCCCGCCTCTGCGCGTTCGGCGGCCCGGCGTTACGACGGGTGCGCGGACAGATGACCGTCCTGCCGGCGGGTAGTTGCGGCGATCTCGCGGCGGTACTCGCGGGCGCGGCGTATCTCGCCCCGCTGGCGGACGGCGTCGTGGCCGGCGCCTCCTACGATTTCGACGACGGCGAGCCCGCCCCGCGCGTGTCAGACCACATCGCCAACCTCGAACGGCTGGGGCAACTGCTGGAGGCGACCCCACGCCCCGATGCGCCGGTGCTCGGGGGCGCGGTGGGCTTTCGCTGTGTCGCGCGCGATCGGCTGCCGTTTATCGGCAGCGTGGCGGACCTCGGGGCGGCGCGGTCGCGCCGGGCGGCGCTCTCCGGCGCGCAACCGCGAGATCTGCCGCGGCAGCCGGGACTCTACGCGGCGATCGCCTACGGCTCGCGCGGGCTGACCTGGTGCTGCCTCGGTGCGGAACTCATCGCGGCGCATCTCGAAGGTGAACCGCCGCCGCTCGAAGCCGACCTCGCCGATGCCGTCGATCCCGGGCGGTTCGTGCTCCAACTGGTGCGGGAAAACCGGGGACGCACCCCCATTTCCTGATCTCCTGGTGGGATCTGGCGGTGCGTCCCCGGTTTTCGTCCTGAACCGAAGTTGCGTCCGCCCCGTCGCTTCGACTAGCATCGCGCCTTTGAGAAGCGCGCAAACTGATTTCACGATACGGAATGCACGCCCCGTAGCGAATTCAACCGAAAGAGACATACCCCGATGGCCACCCCCCTCGACGTACTCATCATGGGCGCTTCGTACGGCTCGCTCCTCGCGATGAAACTCCTGCTCGCGGGGCACAACGCGAAGCTCATCTGTCTCCCCGCCGAGGCGGAACTCATCAACGCGGAAGGCGCCATCGTGCGCATGCCGGTGAAGGGTCACGAGGGCCTGGTCGAGGTCAACACCCGGAAGCTCCCCGGCAAGCTCTCCGCCGGCGGCACCGCGGGCGTCAATCCCGGCGAGTACGATCTCGTCGTGCTCGCGATGCAGGAGCCGCAGTACCGCTCGCCCGGCGCGCGGGAGCTCCTCGACGCCGTCGCCCGGGCCAAGGTGCCCTGCATGTCGATCATGAACATGCCGCCGCTCACCTACCTCTCGCGCGTGCCGGGCGTGAATGCGGCCGCGTGCCGCGGCTGCTACACCGATCCCACCGTGTGGGACAGCTTCGACCCGAAGTTCATGACGCTCTGCAGCCCGGACCCGCAGGCCTTCCGCCCGCCGGAGGACAAGGTGAACGTCCTGCAGGTGCGGCTGCCGACCAACTTCAAGGCGGCGCGCTTCGATTCGGACGCACACACCGCGATCCTGCGCCGGCTGGAAGCGGATATCGAGGCGGCGCGCTACGAAGCGCGGGGCGCGAGAATCGAGCTGCCCGTCAAGTTGAAGGTGCACGAGTCGGTGTTCGTGCCGCTCGCCAAGTGGTCGATGCTGCTCGCGGGCAATTACCGCTGCGTGCAGAAGGACGGCATGCGCCCCATCAAGGACGCGGTGCACTCCGACCTCGCCGCCTCGCGTTCGGTCTACGACTGGGTCGTCAAACTCTGCGTGTCGCTCGGCGCCGCGGAGAAGGATCTCGTGCCCTTCGACAAGTACGCGCAGGCGGCGTTGTCGCTTCTCACGCCCTCGTCCGCGGCCCGGGCGCTCGCGAACGGGGCACCGAATATCGAGCGCGTGGATCGCCTCGTGCAGGCGATCGCCGCCCAGAAGGGCCTGAAGCTCGAAGCGATCGACCAGACCGTCTCGCTCGTCGACGGCTGGGTCGAAGCGAACCGCAAGAAGGCCGCTTGAGCGGGCACGGCGTGCCGGGCGCACCCGGCACGCCGCTGGTGGAAAGCGTCACCAGGGCGGTGCCGCCGCGGAGGGCACAGGGCGCTCGCGGTCACGGCCCCGCCGGCCGTAGCCGTCGTTTCGCCCAGCGCGGCTTGCCGCGTGTGCGGTAGTGCATTTCCCCCGCGCGTGTAAACCGCTACGCTCCGCCGCGAATTATGGTCGGTTCCATGCGCAAGTTTCTGGTCCTGCTGGCCGCCTGCGCGGCGTCGGTGGTGCTGTGGGCGGGGTTCGACCGGCCGCTCCCGGCACCCGACTGGCACGGCGGCCTTGCGGGCATCGCCTATAACCCGTCGGGCGTCTATTCCGAAGGCCAGCGCCGCCAGGGCTACCCCGAGGCGGTCGTCCGCGAGGACCTGCGCAAGCTTTCGACGATCACCCGGCGCATACGCACCTACTCGGTGGACCCGGGCCTGGACCGCGTCCCGGCGCTCGCCGGGGCACTCGGCATGCGGGTCGCGCTCGGGATATGGCTCTCCGACGACATCGAGCGTAACGAAGCGCAGATCGCACGGGCAATCGAGGTCGTCAAGGCGCACCCGCAAGCGATCGAGCGGGTGATCGTGGGCAACGAAACCCTGTTGCGCGGCGAACTGACGGCGGCGCAAGTGACCGCTTACATACAGCGCGTGCGCAAGGCAATTCCGAAGCGCATTCCGGTCGGCACCGCCGAAGTGTGGGCGACCTGGCTCGCTCACCCGGAGCTCGGCGCCGCCGGTGATTTCATCGCCATCCACCTGCTGCCCTACTGGGAGGGCATCAAGGCGGCAGACGCGATGGGCTACATCGATCATCGGCTCGGGCTGATCGAGCAGGCATTTCCGGGCAAGCGCATCGTGATCGGCGAGGCGGGATGGCCCTCGGAGGGCCGGGTGAAGAAAGGTTCCGTGCCCTCGCCCGCCATGGCGGCCTGGTTCCTGCGGGATTTCGCGGCGCTCGCGGCGGCACGCCACGCCGACTACTACGCCTTCGAGGCCTACGACCAGCCATGGAAAGCGGGCCAGGAAGGCGCGGTCGGGGCCCACTGGGGTCTCTTCGACGCGGAGCGCGCGCCCAAGTTTGCGTTCGCGGGCCCGCTCACTTCCTTTCCCGGCTGGCCGGCCTACGCCCTCGCCGCGGCGCTCGGCACCCTCCTTCTCGGTACGCTCGTCCTCGCGCTCGCGCCGCGCGTGCGCCTGCCGGGACAAGTGCTCCTCGCGGGCAGCGCCGCCGCCGTCGCCTCCGGCGCGCTCTTCGTGGTCGATGCATGGCCGTTACGCTACGCCGGCGCCGGGACGCTCCTCGCCGCGGTGGCAATCGTCCCGGCGGCGGCCTTCGCTGCGGCGCTGCTCCTCGCCGAGTGCGTCGAGTGGGCGCTCGCGCTCTGGCGCGAACGCCGCCGCCCCGCGCCGCCACGCGGATCCGGGCACGCGCCGCGCGTGTCGATCCACGTGCCGATCCACGAGGAGCCGCCGGCGATGGTCGTGCAGTCGCTCGCCGCGCTCTCGCGGCTCGACTACCCGGATTTCGAGGTCATCGTGCTCGACAACAACACGCGCGACGACGCGCTGTGGCGGCCGGTCGCGGAGTACTGCCGCGCGCTCGGGCCCCGCTTCCGCTTCCTGCATCTCGACGGCGTGAACGGCTACAAGGGCGGCGCGTTGAACCGCGCCCTCGCGGCGACCGGCCCGGCCGCGGCGCTCGTCGCCGTCATCGACAGCGACTACCAGGTCATGCCGCATTGGCTGAAAAGCGTCGTGCCGTGCTTCGCCGACCCCGCGGTCGCGCTGGTGCAGTCACCGCAGGATTACCGCGACGGGGGCAGCAGCGCCTTCAAGGCAGCATGCAACGCGGAGTACGCGGTGTTCTTCCGGGTGGGCATGATCGAGCGCGGCGAGGAGAACGCCATCATCCAGCACGGCACGATGTGCGTGATACGCCGCTCCGCGCTGGAGGCAGCCGGGGGCTGGGCCGAATGGTGCATCACCGAGGACACCGAGCTCGGCTTGCGCCTGCTCGAGGCCGGCCACCGCGCGCTGTACCTGCCGCAAAGCCTGGGGCAGGGGCTCGTGCCCGACACGTTCGGGGCCTGGAAGAGACAGCGCTACCGCTGGGTCTACGGCGCGATGCAGATCATGAAGCGCCACGCCGCCGCGGTGCTCGCCGGAGACGCGACGGTAATGGGGCACCCCGCGCGCCTCACGCCGGCGCAGCGCTACCATTTCCTCGCCGGGTGGCTGCCGTGGCTCGCCGACGGCCTGTGGCTCGGCTTCAGCCTCGCGGCACTCGCCTGGACGGCGCTGATCGCGATCGCGCCGAGGCATTTCGACGTGCCGCTCGCCGCGCTCTCCGGGGTTGCGCTGGCGCTCTTCGCGGTAAAGCTCGCCAAGGCGATTTCGCTGAACGTGGCGCGGCTCGGCACCGGCTACGCCGGCGCCGTCGCGACCGCCGCCACCGGGCTTGCGCTCGCCTGCACGGTGGGCAAGGCGGTGGTGGCGGGGCTCTGTACGTCCTCGCGGCCGTTCCTGCGCACGCCGAAGTGCGAGCACGCGGCGCCGCTCCTGCGCGCGCTGCGCGAGGCCGCGGCCGAAACGGCCCTGCTCGCCGCGAGCGTGGCGGCAATCGCCGTCACCGTCGCCTCCGGCAGGACGGCCGACCCCGCGGAACTCGTCTGGCTTGCGGTGCTCGGCATCGTTGCCGCGCCCTACGCCGCCGCCGTCACCCTTGCTCTCGTGTCGGCCACCGCAGTCCCGCGTCCCGTCCCGCTCGCGCACCGGGACGAGCGCGTGGAAGCCGCGCCGGCGTACGAGCGACCCTGAGCGCCCCGCGGCGAGGAATCGCCGGCCCTTCAGCCGCCGAAACCGTCCTCGACCACCACGTCGATCAGGCCGGGGCCCGCGCGGCCCGTCGCCTCGCGGATCGCGGGCACGATGTCGGCGGGATCGGTCACGCGCCGCGCCGGCACGCCCATCGATTGCGCCAGTCCCGTCCAGTCGAGCGCGGGATCGGTGAGATCCATCCCGATCGCCTTCTCCACCCCGCGCATCGAGGCGAGACGCTCCTTCAGGATGCGGTAGCCGCGATTGTTGCCGATGACGAAGGTGACCGGCAGGCGATGGTGGGCCGCCGTCCACAGCGCCTGCACGCCGTACATCGCGCTGCCGTCGCCGATCAGCGCGCAGACGGGCCGGCCCGGGAGCGCGAGCGCGACGCCGTTCGCCGCTGCGATACCCCAGCCGATGCCCCCGCTCGCCATGCCGAAATGTGCGCGCGCGTGCGTGAGCGCGCGAAACGCGTGCAGCGACGCGGTCGTGGTGATGCCCTCGTCGACCACCACGGCGTCGGGCGGCAGCGCGTCGGCGATCCGCAGCATGAGCAGGCGCGGGTCGATCGGCCGCGCGGCGGCGGCCCGCTCGGCCGCCGCCGCGAGCTTCCCGCGTTGCGCGCTCCAGTTCAGCGCCGCGAGCTCGGCGATCCGGCGCTCCGCCTCCGCGGCGCGCGCGGGATCGCGCAGCCGCCGCACCGCCGGCACGAGCACCCGCAGCGTCTCGAGCACGTTGGTGTTCAACGCGATCTCCGCCGGGTAGTTCTTGCCGAGCTCCCAGTCGCGCTCCGCGACCTGGAGAACGGCGGTGCCGCGCGGCAGCGGATCGACGGGGCTCCACACCGACATGCGCAGCACGTCCCCGCCGAGGAAGAGCGCGACGTCGTAGGGCTCGAGCACCTTGCGGACATCGGGCTGGCTGCGCGAGAGCGGTCCCATGAAGCACGGATGGTCCGAGCGAAACTGGGCCGAGTGCGGCATGGTCTGCTGGTAGACCGGCGCGCCGAGGAGCGCCGCCAGCTCGCCGCCCGGCCCGAGGGCGTCGTAGAGCTGCATCTCGTGACCCGCGACGAGCACCGGGTTCCTCGCGGCGAGCAGCCGCCGCGCGAGCGCCTCGACGACTTCGTCCGAGGGACGCGTCCGCGTATCGACGCGGGTCGGGGTGCCGAGGTCGAGATCGGCCTCGGCATCGAGCACGTCGCCGGGCAGGCTGATGAAAACGGGGCCGGCCGGGGGCGCCATCGCCACCTTCGCCGCGCGGCGCACGACGCGCGGCAGGTCCCCGACGCGAGTTACCTCGATCGCCCATTTCACCAGCGGCTGCGCGATCGGCACCAGCGGGTCGTAGAGGAGCGGCTCGGTCAATCCGTGGCCCTGCTCCTGCTGCCCGGCGGTGATCACGACCGGCGACCCGGCGAAGCGCGCGCTGTAGAGCGCGCCGATCGCGTTGCCGAGACCGGGCGCCACGTGCACGTTGCAGGCGCCGATGCGGCCGCCGGCGCGCGCGTAGCCGTCCGCCATCGCCACCACGACCGCCTCCTGCAGGCCCAGCACGTAGCGGATCTCGTTCTGCCTGCCGAGCGCTTCCATGATGGGCAGCTCGGTCGTGCCGGGATTGCCGAACAGGATCTCCACGCCCTCGGTGGCGAGCAGGCGCAGGAAGGCGCCGCGCCCGTCGATTCTGCTCATGCGATTTCCGTCCGGAGATGCAGGGCCATCCGTCGCCGGGCATGGTAGCGCAACACGCCCCTGGCGTCAGCCCGCGGCGTACGATCCCCGGCGCGTGCCGGGCGGGAACGCCATGCCTTTTTCTGGCACCATAGCGGTTGATGCGGAGAGCGCCCGCGCTCGCGGGCGGGGAGGCGAAAATGAAGAACTGGCGCGCGGGAGTCGGAACGGCGCTGGCTGTCGTGCTGGCCGGCATGCTGGCGTTCCTCTTCGTCAAGTCCGAGGCGATCGACTTCAAGAAGCAGAGCCTCGTCCTTTCGTACCTGCGCGAGCTGAAGGACATCGACGCGCGGTGGGACTCCGATCTCACCCGCGGGCGCTTCGAGCGCGAGAACACGAACGTGCCGCAGCGCGATTTCGCGGATGCGGTGCGCCGGGCGCTAAACGGCCTTGCCGCCGCGGCGCCGAGCAGCCCGGCGGTCCGCGAGAGCATCGATCCCCTGCGCAAGAGCTTCGAGGAGAAGATCGCGCTGATCGAGAAGTACCGCGCGCTGAGCGGCGAACTGAAATCCAGCCTCGCCGGGGTGGACTCGTCGATGAAGGAAGTGCGCGCGATGATGAGCGGCGCCGTGCTCGCCCGCCCGGGCATGAAGGGCCGGTTCGCGAGCCTCGAGAACAGCCTCTACGAGCTCGAATCGGGGCTCGTGCGCTATCTTCTCACTCCCGACGACAGGCAGAAGGAGGCCATGCAGTCGGCGCGGGCCGCGCTGCGCAGCGCCGAGTCGCAGTTCGAACCGCCGCTGCGGCCCGCGGTCGCGCGCCTGTCCCGCCACGTCGAGGCCGTGATGCAGGCGAAGCCCCGCGAGACCGAGCTCTTCACGCGGGTCTCCTTTCTCACCGCGGGCCCGCGCGTGGATGCGCTGAACGGCGCCTTCTTCCGGGAGATCGAGGCGACGCTCGAGCACAAGGACGTCTACCGCATCTACCTCGCCTCCTTCGCCGGCGCGCTCCTCGTGCTGCTGCTCTACGCGGGCTCGCAGCTCGTGCAGAGCTACCGGCTGCTGAACGAGGCGAACGCCGCTCTCACGAGCGCGAACGAGGGGCTGGAGCAGCGCGTGCAGGAGCGGACCCGCGAGCTCTCGCAGGCGCTGAAGCGCCTTGAGGAATCGCAGGCGATGCTGGTGCAGACCGAGAAGATGTCCTCGCTCGGGCAGATGGTCGCGGGCGTTGCGCACGAGATCAACACGCCGCTCGCCTACGTGAAGAACGGGCTGGAAGCGTTCGGCATGCAACTGCCGCCCATCGCCGCGCTGGTCGACCGGACCGAGCAACTGCTCGCGCTGCTCGGCTCCGGCAACGCGACGCAGGACGCCCTCGCCGCCCAGTTCGCCCTGGTGAGCGAAGCGGTCGGCCAGTTCCGCGCGGACGATACCGCGGGCGAGCTCGCGAAGCTCGTGAAGGACGGGCAGTACGGCATCGGGCAGATCTCCGAGATCGTCGGCAACCTCAAGGACTTCGCGCGCCTCGACCGCAGCAAAGTGGACAAGTTCAAGGTGACCGACGGCATCGAGAGCACGCTCGTCATCGCGCGCCACCTGCTGAAATCGGTGGAGGTGAAGAAGAATTTCGGGCCGGTGCCCCCCGTCACCGGCTCGCCCTCGCAGATCAACCAGGTGTTCCTCAATCTCGTCACCAACGCCGCCCAGGCCTTCGACGGCAAGGCGGGCCGCCTCACGATCACGACGCGCGCGCCCGACCCGGCGCACGTCGCGATCGACTTCGAGGACAACGGCATGGGCATACCGCAGGACGTGCTGCCGAGGATCTTCGATCCGTTCTTCACCACCAAGGACGTGGGGCAGGGCACGGGTCTCGGGCTCTCGATCGCCTACAAGATCGTCGAAGGTCACGGCGGGCGGATCGACGTCGTCTCCAGGGTGGGCGTGGGCACCAAGTTCACCGTGACGCTGCCGCTCACGCCGCCGCCGGCCGCGCCGCCCCTCGTCTAGCGGCGGTCGCCTCACCGCGAGCGCGAATCGACGATTCTTGCACGGCGGCGCGAGAATCATGTATAGTGCGCACGAAGGTTCCTGTTTCGCGTCATCCGGTTAGCGTCTCAGTTGTTTCACGGCCCATCCCGGGCCGGCGAATCACCCAGCCTCACTCGTGTCTGCCTGAACCGGTTTGGAAGGCGCATGCCTTCCCGGGCCGATCGTCCAGGAGAGAATCATCAGTACGTCATTCGAAAGCCTCGGCTTGCGGGCCGAGCTCGTCCGCGCCGTCGCGGACCAGGGCTACACCCAACCCACCCCCATCCAGTCGCAGGCGATTCCCGTCGTGCTTGAGGGGCGCGACCTCCTCGCGGCCGCGCAGACCGGCACGGGCAAGACCGCCGGCTTCACGTTGCCGCTCCTGCAGCGGCTCGCCACGGGCGCGAACGGCAGCGCCTCGCCGGCGCGCCACCCGGTTCGTGCGCTGATCCTCGTGCCCACGCGCGAACTCGCCGCGCAGGTCGAGGAAAGCGTGCGTGCCTACGGCCGGTACTTCCGGCTGCGCTCGAGCGTGATCTTCGGCGGCGTGGGTTTCAACCCGCAGGCGGAAGCGCTTCGCCGCGGCGTGGACATCGTCGTCGCCACGCCGGGACGGCTGCTCGACCACGTCGAGCAGCGCACCATCGATCTGCGCCACGTCGGGATCCTCGTGCTGGACGAGGCCGACCGCATGCTCGACATGGGCTTCATCCCGGCGATCCGCCGCATCCTCGCGCTGTTGCCGCGCGAACGGCAGAACCTGCTCTTCTCGGCGACCTTCCCGGACGAAATCCGCAGGCTCGCGGGCTCGTTCATGCGCGCGCCGGCGACCGTGGAAGTCGCGCCGCGCAATCGCCCGGTGGAACTGATCTCGCAGGCCGCCTACGCGGTTCACCGCGAGCGCAAGCGCGAGCTGCTCGCGCGCCTCGTGAAGGACGGCGACTGGCGCCAGGTGCTGGTGTTCACCCGCACCAAGCACGGCGCCAACCGCCTCGCGCAGCAGTTGCTGCGAGACGGCATCGAAGCCGATGCCATCCACGGCAACAAGAGCCAGGGCGCGCGCACGCGCGCGTTGCAGCGCTTCAAGGACGGGGAACTGCGCGTGCTCGTCGCGACCGACATAGCGGCGCGCGGACTCGATATCGAGGAGCTGCCGCACGTCGTGAACTACGATCTGCCGCACGTCGCCGAGGACTACGTGCACCGCATCGGGCGCACCGGGCGGGCGGGCGCGACCGGTGAGGCGGTGTCGCTGGTGTCCGCCGAGGAGCGGCCGCTCCTCGCGGCGATCGAGCGGCTCATCGGCAGGCGCATCGAGCAGCGCGGGGTGGACGGCGAGGCGCGGTCCGCGCCGCAGGCCGCGTTGCCGCGTGCCGCGGAGAAAGAGCGGGCGCAAGCGCGCGATGAGCCGCGGCGGGACTCGCATGGCGATCGCAGGCGGCACGGCGGGCAGCGGGCCGCTACGGCGCGGAACGTCCCCGGCGGGCGACGCGGGGCGGGGGACGAGCCGCGGGATCACGCGCACCGGCAAGGCCGGGAAGCCGCGGCGAGCCGGCACGAAGAGAACCGCCGGCGACGCCGGCGCGGCGGGCAGCGCTCCGCCCCATCCCACCGCGACGCGCGCGACGAGGGGCGCACCGAAAGACGGCAGCCGCTCGTTGCCGCCTACGGCCAATATGGAAGCGGACCCGCGCAGCCCGTGCAGCCCGCGGCGGCGCAGGCCTCGCCGCGGGACACGGCCGCGCAGGCGGGCCGCGAGTCCGGAAAGCGCCCGATCCTCCCGGCGTTCTTCGGGCTGTTCAGCCGTCGCAAGTCCGGCTGACGCGCGCGCGTGAGCAGCCGCGCGGCGCGGTGGCACCGGGCGCCGCCGCGGCGCGGAACCCACGGTTTTCCGCCGCTTTCTTGACCAAGGTCAAATTCGCAACATCAGGCGCTTACGCCGGATTACTCATCCGGAGTATCATGTTCTCAAATCGGTTAATTCGAGCGCCCGGCGGCGCCGGGCGGGGGGGAGTCTGCGATGAAGCCTGACGACACCTGCCTTGCGCTTGCCCCGCAGCAGGTCACGCTCGACGTGCTGCTGGAGAAATACGCAAAGGGCGAGGAATCGAGTGTCGAGGAGGTTCGCCGGCGCGTTGCCCGCGCGCTCGCCGCGGTCGAAAGCGAGCCCGCGCGCTGGGAGCCCGTGTTCTATGAGGCACTGGAATGCGGCTTCATCCCGGGCGGTCGCGTCAACTCGGCCGCGGGCACCGAGCTCCAGGCGACGCTCATCAACTGCTTCGTCCAGCCGGTCGGCGACTCCGTCTCCGAAACGGTGGACGGAAAACCGGGCATCTACGTTGCGCTCCAGGAGGCCGCCGAAACAATGCGGCGCGGCGGCGGCGTGGGCTACGACTTCTCCTCGATCCGCCCCAAGGGCGCGCGCGTGCGCGGCACCGAAAGCACCGCGAGCGGGCCGGTGTCCTACATGCGCGTCTTCGACAAGAGCTGCGAGACCGTGGAGTCCGCGGGCTCCCGTCGCGGCGCGCAGATGGGGATACTGCGCTGCGACCACCCCGACATCGAGGAGTTCGTTCACGCGAAGGACCACGGCGAGCTCGCGAACTTCAACGTGAGCGTGGCGGTGACCGACGCCTTCATGAAAGCGGTCGAAGCCGACGGCGAGTGGGAGCTCGTGCACAAGCAGCCGCCGGCGGAGAATTTCGAGGGCAGGCCGCTGCGGCGCCGCGACGGGTCGTGGGTCTACCGCACGATCAAGGCGCGCGATCTGTGGCATGGCATCATGCGCTCGACCTACGATCACGCCGAGCCGGGCGTGTTCTTCGTCGACCGCGCCGATGCCGACAACAACCTGTCGTACGTCGAGAAGATCGAGTCGACCAATCCGTGCGGCGAGCAACCGCTGCCCTCCTACGGCTGCTGCTGCCTTGGATCGATCAACCTCGCGCCCTTCGTGCGCGATGCCTTCCGCCCCGCGGCGCGATTCGACTTCGAGGCGTTCGGCAGGGTGGTGCGGCCCGCCGTGCGCATGCTCGACAACGTGCTCGACGCGACCGTGTGGCCGCTTGCGAAGCAGGCCGCGGAGGCTCGCGCGAAGCGCCGCGTGGGGCTCGGGTTCACCGGGCTCGGCGACGCGCTCATCATGCTGGGGCTGCGTTACGACACGGAAGACGCGCGGCGCATGGCGGCCCGCATCGCCGAGGCGATGCGCGACGAGGCTTACGCGGCCTCGGTGGCGCTCGCCCGCGAGAAGGGGGCCTTTCCGCTCTTCGACGCGGAGCGCTACCTCGGCGCGCCGCATTTCGCCTCACGCCTGCCGGAGCCGCTGAAGAACGACATCCGCCGGCACGGCGTGCGCAACAGCCACCTCCTCTCCATCGCGCCGACCGGCACGATCTCGCTCGCCTTCGCCGACAACGCCTCGAACGGGATCGAGCCCGCCTATTCGTGGACCTACCAGCGCAAGAAGCGCATGCCCGACGGCACCATGAAGACCTACGACGTCGAGGACCACGCGTGGCGAGCGTATCTCGGCCGCGGCGGAGACCCCGCCAGGCTGCCGCCGTACTTCGTGACGGCGCTCGACATCTCCGCGCTCGATCACATGCGCATGGTGGCGGCGGTCGCGCCGTATGTCGATTCCGCGATCAGCAAGACGGTGAACGTCCCCGAGGACTACCCCTACGACGAGTTCAAGGATCTCTACCTGGAAGCGTGGCACGCGGGGCTGAAGGGCATCACGACCTACCGCCCGAACCGCGTGCTGGGGTCCGTGCTCTCCGTGTCGGCCCCGGCGGACACGGCCGGAGCCGCTCAGCCGAACGATCTCGACACCAGTGCCGACCGGCGCATCCGCCTGGAGGCGGCGCCGCAACCGGCGCTCTCCAGCCTGCGCTGGCCGGGGCGCCCGAAACTCGCGGCCGGCAATCCCTCCTGGACCTACATGGTCGAGTCGCCGTTTGGCGCGTTCGCGATCTTCGTGGGCCACGTGGAGAACGGCACGCCCTACCCGTTCGAGGTGTGGGTGAACGGCGCGGAACAGCCGCGGGGGCTCGGCGCCGTGGCGAAGACGCTCTCGATGGACATGCGGGCGCAGGACCGGGCCTGGCTCCGGACGAAACTCGACATGCTCGCGCGAACGGCGGGGGATGACGCGTTCGACTGCCCGATGCCGCCCGAGGGCTCGGTGCAGCGCGTGCCGAGCATGGTCGCGGCGTTCGCGCGCATCGTGCGCCACCGCGTCGATCAACTCGGCGCGCTCGCGAAATCCGACGGGCCCTCGCCCGTGCTCGACGCGCTCTTCGCCCGCAAGGAGCCCAAGACCGGCGCCGACGGCACGATGTCATGGACGATCGACGTGCACAACGCGCGGGCGGGCGACGACTTCGTGCTGATCCTGAAGGAGCTCGTCCTCCCCGGCGGCCAGCGGCGCCCCTACTCGATCTGGATGGCGGGCGAGTACCCGCGCGCGCTCGACGGGCTGTGCAAGCTCCTCTCGCTCGACATGCGCGTCATCGACCCGGCGTGGATCGGCATGAAGCTGCGCAAGCTCCTCTCCTACGAGGAGCCGCTCGGCGATTTCATGGCGCGCGTGCCGGGCGAACACCGCCAGCAGCACTACGCGAGCACGATCGCCTATGTCGCGCGCCTCGTCATCCACCGCTACGCAATGCTGAACGTGCTCGACGAGCGCGGCTTCCCCGTGACCGAGATGGGCGTGCTGGAGATCCCGGAGCACGGGCGCGTGGAAGCGGCGAAGCCCGCCTACCGCATGCTGCCGGGGCGGAAATGCGGCGAATGTGGCAATGCCGCGGTCATCCACAAGGACGGGTGCGAGTTCTGCACGGCGTGCGGGGCGATCGGGGCCTGCGGCTGAATCGGATTGGCCGCAGAGACGCAGAGGCGCGGAGAAGACACTGAATACTTAAGCCGCAGATAAACGCGGATGAACGCTGATGCGTTCGAATCGGATCGAACCGCCAAGGGTCGGGAACAATGTCCAATGCGGCCACGGACACACACGGAAGGAAGAAGCGATTCCCCTCTGCGGGTGGGTGGGCGGTGCGCTGGCGGGAAGCCGCGGGACTCGAACCCAGCGCCCCGGTCGGCGGCTGCTACCTCGTAAACTCGTAGCAGTTCCCTGCGCGTGCTCGCCGCGTTCGGCGCCTGCGGAACTCGCGCACCATCAACGCTCGGGCAATCGTCATCGATGCTGATGCGCGATCACTCTACCGACATCACCACTGCTCGACAGTCCTCGGCGAAACCCCGACCGCACCTGCGCTGCTCGGCCGCCTCCAACGGGGCGCCGGGTTCGAGTCCCGCAAATTCCCGCCGGCTGCTGACGCAGCGAAGGCAGGTGGGTTTCCCCCATCCCGCCTCCGTCTCCCGTTTTCCTCTCCGGCCGGAGAGGAGCTGACGTCCGCCATTCCCGGCGATGCCCTGGGCTATTCGACGCGAAGCGAGCACCTGACGGAATATTGCGGGGGTCTGATGCTGCCGCTGAAGCGCAAGAGCGTCGAGCCGCTGGCCGCGGAGGCCGATCCGCGCGATGTGCCCGCCAAGCACCAGGCGCTGCTTCATTTTGTGGCCAATGCACCGTGGGCGGACCGGGCGGTGCTGGATCGGGTGCACGGATACCTTGAGGCGCACCTCGATCTTGAGCAAGGCACGTTCTGGATGGTCGACGATACCGGGCATCGCAAGTACGGGAGCCATTCGGTTGGCGTGGCGCATCAGTATTGCGGGAATCTGGGCAAAGACGACAATTGCCAAGTGGCGGTAAGTTTGTCGCTGGCGAGCGCGCGCGGCAGTGTGCCGATTGACTATGGGCTGTATCTGCCCAAGTCGTGGGCCTTCGATCGCAAACGCCGGCGCAAGGCGGGCGTTCCCGAGGAGGTGGTCTTCCAGACCAAACCGCAGATCGCCTTGGCACAGATTCGAGCTGCCCAAGCGCGTGGCGTGCGCCCCGGGGTAGTGATCGCGGATGCCGCCTATGGCAGCGACACCGCCTGGCGCGAGACGCTCACCGAACTGGGCTTGCCCTACGCGGTGGGCGTGTTCTCGAGTGTCACGGCGTGGCCGCCCGGGGTAAAGCCGCTGCCCCCGGCGCGCTACCGCGGGCGTGGGCGGGTGCCCACCAAATTGCGTCGTGGCCCAGGTCATGAACCGATCAGCGTGAAGCAGCTCGCGTTGCAACTCAACGATTCGGCGTGGCGCACGCTCACGTGGCGCGAGGGCACCAATAAGACGCTCGCTTCGCGCTTTGCCCGCGTGCGCGTGCATGCGGCCCATCACGATTACCAACGCACGACGATGCGTGCGGAAGAATGGCTGCTCATCGAATGGCCGCGCGCCGAGGGCGAGCCCATCAAGTATTGGCTTTCGAGCCTGCCCGCCGACACCCCACTCGAACGCCTGGTCGACACGGCCAAGATGCGCTGGCGCATCGAGCACGACTATCACGAGCTCAAACTCAAGTTTGACACGCCGGTTTTTAAAAAGTTACGAATTCAGGTAGTTGCGGAGCGTGCGGGGTTCTTTACCACTACATTCCGGGCCCCCTGTGGGCCGTCAGCGGGAAACGGGTTGTGCGA
>JADZGE010000049.1 GCA_020854035.1 Burkholderiales bacterium
AACCCCCGCTTCGCCCGGTGCAGCCGCTCGAACCCCGTCTTCGTCACCCATCGGGGTCAGGTCATGACACAGCGGTTTTGCGCGCAACGCATCGTCGGCGGGGTCACTCCCCGGAGTCGCGCGTGACAAGGCGGCGGCGCGGCTGACTTTCGAACTCGGGGACCATGCGACGGGCGACCACGTAACGGAAGAGGATATCATTGCGGCGTGAATCTCAACTTCCGGAAAGAGAAAGGCATCGACCTTACACTCCGGGCGCGCTATTCGACATGCATGGTCAGGAACTGACCGCGTTCACTTATGCCTCTCATTCGCCCCTTTGCGGGCCTGCGCCCGGCCGCCGGCCGCGCCGCCGAAGTCATCGCCCCGCCCTACGACGTGCTCACCACCGAGGAGGCGCGGGTGCGCGCCGCCGGCAGGCCGTGGAGCTTCCTGCACATTTCCCGGGCGGAGATAGACCTGCCAGCGGGCACCGATCCGTACGCGCCCCAGGTCTACGCCAGGGCCGCGGAGAATCTCGACCGCATGATGCGCGCGGGGCTCCTCGCGCGCGACCCGGCGCCCTGCTACCACGTCTACCGCTTGATCATGGGCGGGCACGTCCAGACCGGACTGGTGGCGACGGCCTCGGTGGCGGAGTACGACGTCAACCGCATCCGCAAGCACGAGCACACGCAGCAGGCGAAGGAAGACGACCGCGTGCGCCAGATCGAGGCCCTGAACGCCCAGACCGGCCCGGTCATGATCGCCTACCCGGCCGCGCCGGAGATCGACGAACTCCTCGCCCGCTGCTCGGCGGGGGAACCCGACGCGGACGCCACCGCGGACGATGGCGTGCGCCATTCCCTCTGGGTGGTGCGCGAGCTCGCCGTGCAGGCGCGGCTGACACGCGCTTTCGACGCGCTGCCGGCGATCTACATCGCCGACGGACACCACCGCTCGGCGGCGGCCTCGCGCGTTGCCGCCGCGCGCCGCGCAGCCAACCCCGGCCACACCGGCGAGGAAGGCTACAATTACTTTCTCGCGGTGATCTTCCCTCACCACCAGATGCGGATCCTCGACTACAACCGGGTCGTCGCGGACCTGAACGGCATGGACGCCGCGACCTTCCTCGCGCGTGTCGCTGAGTCGTTTTCCGTGCATCCCGGCCCGTCGCCGGCCAGGCCCGCCGGTCCGGGCAGCTTCGGACTGTACCTGGCAGGCAGGTGGCACCGCCTGGTGATCCGCCGCGAATTGATTCCCCGGGCGGACCCCGTCGCGCGCCTCGACGTGAGCCTGCTGTCGGAGCGTCTGCTTGGCCCCGTGCTGGGCATCACGGACCTGCGGCGCGACAAGCGCATCGACTACGTCGGCGGCATCCGCGGGTTGACGGAGCTCGAGAGAAGGGTCGATACCGGCGGGATGGCGGCCGCCTTTGCCCTCTACCCCACGAGCATGGAGGACCTGATGTCGGTGGCCGAAGCGGGCGGCATCATGCCGACGAAATCGACCTGGTTCGAGCCGAAGCTCGCCGACGGGCTGGTCTCGCACAGCCTCGCGTGAGCGCTCATTCCCCGGTCCGGCGCCCGCCCGGGAGTTCGGTGCGTCGACGAACCCGGTGCGTTCCTACGGGCCGACGGCGTTGGCGGGCCGGCCGGCGAGAAACGCCTCGACGTTCCCGATCGCACGCAACAGCCCCTCGCGCCGCACCTCGGGCGTCTGCCCCGCGTTATGGGGAGAGAGCACGGTGTTGCGCAGGCCGAGCAGCGGATCGTCGGGCCGGAGCGGCTCGTCGTGAAAGACGTCGAGCCCGGCGCCCGCGATCGATCCCGCGGCAAGCACCGCGTGCAACGCCTCGCGATCCACCAGCGCGCCGCGCCCCGTGTTGACGAGTATCGCCCCCGGCTTCATGAGGCCGAACTCGCGCCCGCCGATGAAGCCGCGCGTCCGCGGCGTCAAGCGAACATGGAGCGATACCACGTCCGCGCGCCGCAGCATATCGTCCTTGGCAGCCTCGTCCGCGCCGCGTGCGCTCCAGGCGAGCACCTCCATGCCGATGCCGCGGCCGAGCTGCGCGACGCGCGAGCCGATGGCGCCGGTGCCGAAGACGGCGAGCAGCTTTCCGCAGAGCTGCGTCAGCATCGCGCGCGGCCAGGCGCCGCCGCGCATCTGCGCGTCGATGCCGGGGATCCCCCGGGCGACCGCCAGCGCGAGGGCAATGGCGTGCTCGGCGACCGCGAAGGCGTTGACCCCGGGCGTGTTGCAGACGGTGACGCCATGGTGGCGCGCCGCTTCGAGGTCGATGTTGTCGGTGCCGACGCCCCAGATGGAGATCATCTCGAGCGCGGGGCAGGCGGCGAACACGGCGCGCGTGTAGCGGGCATGGGCCCGGATGTTGATCGCGACGCGGGCGTGCGCGATCCGGCGCGCGAGTTCCGCTTCGTCGTCCGCGCCCCGCCCGGTGAAAACACGCACCTCGCCGAGCCGGCGCGCGCGCTCGTGCGCCTCGGAACCTTCGAAGACGGAAGGGAAATCGTCCGGGACGACGATCATCGGTGTCCCGTTCTCGCCGCCCGCGGGCGGTCCATCACCGCGGCGTGACGCCGATGCCGGATCACGCGCGCTTGCCGCAGCCGCCGCCGCCGGCGGTCTCCATCCGCACCCGGTCGCCTCGCTTGAGCACCCAGTGCTCGGCGGGATCGATCGGCCGGCCGTTCAGCCACAACCCGCCGACGCGGCCCGGTTCCCCGCCGAAGATGCCCTGCGGCGCCGTGCGAAAGCGCGTCATGATCATCGAAGCCATCATCGGCGAGTCGGCCGCGACCTCGATCTCGAAACGCAGTCCGTCGCCGCCCCGGTGCACGCCCTCGCCCCCGCTGCCGCGCCGGATCGCGCGCTCGATCACCCGCAGCGGCGCCATCTGCTCGAACACCTCGATCGGCGTGTTCGACAGGTTGGACGGAAACGAGAGCATCGTGAAGCCGTCGCGACGCCGGGTCGCGCCCTGGCCTCCATTCATGAAATTGACCGCGGCGTACGGGCGCCCGCCGTGCTCGCCGGTCACCGTGATCGACGAATTCGATGTGCCCTCGGCGAGCGCGCGCTCGGGCAGTACCTCGGCGAGCGCCATGAAGATCGCCGGCACCATCATGTGCCCGATCATGCCGCGCCCGCCGCTCGCGGCCGGATAGCGCGGGTTGAAGATCGATCCCGGTGGCGCCGACGTGGTGATCGGAAGAAAGCTCCCCTCGTTGTTCGGCACCTCGGGACAGAGCAGCGCCTTGACCGCGAACGCGGAGTAGGCGAAGGTATAGATCGGCACGACGTTCACCGCGCGCGGCACCTGCGGGCTCGACCCGGCGTAGTCGATCGCGATGCGCCCGCCCTTCACGGTGACCGCGCACTTGATGACGATGGGCTCCTCGAAACCGTCGTGCCGGGTGCACCCGTGGTACACACCGTCGGGCACGGCCCGGATGCTCTTTCTCATCGCCGCCTCCGAGCGGCCGCGGATCTCGGTCCCGAGCGCCGCGAGATCGATCTCGCGCAATAGCGGGAGAAGGCGCTCCTCCAGCATTCGGCAGGCGCCGACCTGCGCCCAGATGTCGCCCAGCGTCTGCTCGGGCACGCGCACGTTGCGGCCGATCATGTCGAGAAGCGCCTGGTTCGGCCTGCCGGCCTCGATCAGCTTGAGCCGCGGGATCTGGAGGCCCTCCTCGAAGATGTCGCGGATGCCGGCGTTGCGGATGCGCCCCCCGATGTCCGGCATGTGCGAGACCACCGCGGCGAAGGCGACGACGCGGGCGCGGTGAAAGATCGGCATCGCGACATTGACGTCGTGGATGTGGCCCGTGCCCATCCACGGATCGTTGGTGATCAGAACGTCGCCGGGCCGCAGCGACTCGCGCGGAAAAGCTTTCAGGAAATGCTTGACGGTCGCCGGCAGCGTGCCGATGAACGACGGGATCGAGAGCACCGACTGCGCGAGCGAGCGCCCGCGCGCGTCGGTCAGCACGACCGCGAAATCGTTGGCCTCCCGCACCAGCACCGAGAACGACGCGCGCACGAAGGCCGCCGACGCCTCGTCCACCATGCTGACGAGCCGCTTCCACTGGATCTCGAGTGAAATGGGATCGAGCGCCTTCTTCCTCATGGAACGTCCTTCAGCGTGACGGAGACGGTATGCTCGGGCAGGACGGTAACGGCGGCCGGAACCGGCACGACGAGCGTGGATTCGCGCTCCTCGAGCACAACCGGCCCCGCAAGGCGGCTCCCGGGCGCGAGCGAATAGCGATCGTAGACCGGCACCGACCCGAAGCGGCGCGCGAGCGGCAGCCAGATTTCGCGCCTGCCGCGGCTCACCGGCCGCGCGGACACCCGCGCGTCACCCCACGAGAAGCGCTGGCTCGTCACGGCGGAGCGGCCGGTCAACCGCCACGTGACGACCTGTGGCGCCGCGTCCGGCACGAGCCGCCCGTAGAGCTGCCGGTAGCGGCGCTCGAACTCCTTCAGCAGCCGCGGCGCGGTGGCCGCGCTCACCTTGCACCACTGCAGGCTCACCGCCACGTTGTGGCCCTGGCCGGCATAACGCATCTCGGCGCCGATCCACCACGTGAGCCGCCCCGGCTCCGCGCCCGCGGACTTGAGCTCCCGCTCGGCATCCGCCTTGAGCCCGCCGAACGCCTTCGCCACGCGGCTCCAGTCGACGTCCTTCACGAGAGCCGGACTCGACCACGCGCGGTCAACCCGTGCCGGCGCGGCGATCAGGCCCAGGCAGGAGCCGGCCCCCGCCGCGATGGTCGCCAGCACGCGCGGAATCCGCAGCTTCCTCGCCACCTCGACCGCGTGCACCGGTCCGGCGCCGCCGGTGGCGACCATCGTGAACGCGCGCGGATCGTGCCCCTTCTCCGCGATGTGGATGCGCGCCGCGGCCGCCATGTTCTCGTTGACGATGTCGGAGACCCCCCGCGCCACCTCGGTCGCCGTCAACCCGAGCTTCGCGGCGAGACCGCGCAGCGCCGCGTCGGCCAGCTCGCGGCGGAGCTTCATCTCTCCGCCGAGAAAGTTCTCCGCGTTGAGATAGCCGAGCGCGAGGTCGGCGTCGGTGACGGTCGCCGCCGTGCCGCCCTGCCCGTAGCAGGCCGGTCCCGGATCGGCGCCCGCGCTCTCGGGTCCCACGTTGAGCAGTCCCAGCTCGTTCACGTGCGCGATCGAGCCGCCGCCCGCGCCGATCTCGATGAGATCGATGCTGGGCATGAGGATCGGCAGCCCTGAGCCGCGGGCGAAGCGCGATACGCGCGCGCACTCGAAGCTGTGGGCGACGAGCGGCTCGCCGCCGACCGCGACGCACGCCTTGGCGGTGGTGCCGCCCATGTCGAACGCGAGGATGCGGTCGATGCCGTTCAGGCGCGCGGTGTTGAGCGCGGAGAGCACGCCGCCGGCGGGGCCCGACTCGAGCAGCAGGATCGGCGTGCGCGCGGCGGCAGCGCCCGAGGTGAAGCCGCCGCTCGACACCATGATCCGCAGCGGCGCGCGGGGCGCAAGCGCGTGCACGCGGGCATCCAGCCGCTCGAGGTAGCGGGCGACGAGCGGCTGCACGTAGGCGTTCGCCGCGGTCGTGGACATGCGCTCGTACTCGCGGATCTCCCGCGCGACGCCGGACGATATGGACACCGGGAGACCCGGGAAACGCTCGCGGATCGCCGCCTCGATTGCCCTTTCGTGCGCGTCGTTGACATAGGCGTGCAGCAGGCATACGGCAACGGCCTCGACCCGGAGCGAGCCGAGTTCCCCGAGGAGCCTCTCGATGCCCGCATCGGGGAGAGGCGTGACGATCTCGCCGCGGACATCGATGCGCTCGCCGACCTCGAGCCGCAGTTCCTCCGGTATCAATGGCGTGGGGATCCGCAGGTTGAGATCGTAGAGTTCGTAGCGAATCTCGCGCCCGATGGTCAAGACGTCGCGCGTGCCCGCCGTCACCACGAGCGCGCACTTCGCCCCCTTGCGTTCGATCAGCGTGTTGGTGACGAGCGTCGTGCCGTGAACCACCTCGGCGACCGGCGCGGCCGGCTGCCGCCCGAGCGCCCCGACCTGGCGGAGCAGATCGGCGATCACGGTGCTCACCGCGTCGCCCGGGTCCCGCGGCGTGGTGAGCGTCTTCGCGACCCAGATGCGCCCGCCGGGAACGAGCACCGCGAGCCCGTCCGTGAACGTCCCGCCGATGTCGACGGCGACGCGCAGCCGTGCCGCGGTGCGCCGGCGAGCCCGCGTGCTCATGCCACCTCGCGCGCGGCGCGCCGGAGCATGCCGGCCGGGAACTCGCGGACCGCCACGACGCCCGATCAGCGCAGTGCCGCGGCGGCGGCGCGGATCCGCCGGCAGGCCTCGGCGAGCTCGTCCATGGGCGAGGCGATCGACATGCGAAACCACGGGGAGAGCCCGTAGGCCGCGCCCACCACGAGCGCCACGCCGCCGGACTCGAGGAGGTAGTCGACCGCGTCCGCCTCGGTCTCGAGCACGGCGTCCCCGGGCGTGCGCCGGCCCAGCATGCCGGCGCAATTCCCGAAGATGTAGAACGCGCCATCGGGCCGGAAGCACCGGATCCCGGGCGCTTCGCGCAGAAGCTCCAGCACCCGGTCGCGCCGCTCCTGGAAGGCGCGCGCGCGCGCGGGCACGAAATCCTGCGGTCCCTCGAGCGCCTCGATAGCGGCGGCCTGGCTGATGGAGCAGGCGTTGGTGGTCGTCTGCGACTGGATCTTCGCCATGTTGCGCACGAGATCCTTCGGCCCGCCGCAGAAGCCGATGCGCCACCCGGTCATGGCGTAGGCCTTGGACACCCCGTTCACGGTGAGCGTGCGCTCGTAGAGCGCCGGCTCGACCTGCGCGAGCGTGGCGAACTCGATACCGTCGAAGACGAGGTGCTCGTAGATGTCGTCCGCGATCACCCGGACGTGCGGATGCCGCAATAGCACCCCCGCGAGCGCCTTGAGCTCCGCGCGCGAATACACCGCTCCGGTGGGATTGCAGGGCGAATTGACGATGAACCACTTGGTGCGCGGGGTGATCGCCGCTTCCAGCGCCGCCGGGGTGATCTTGAACCCGTCCTCGGGACGGCAGGTAACGATGACGGGCGTCCCGTCGGCGAGCAGCGGGATGTCGACGTAGGACACCCAGTAGGGCGCGGGGATCACCACTTCGTCGCCCGCCGACACGGTCGCCATGAGCGCGTTGTAGATCACCTGCTTGCCGCCGTTGCCGACCAGGATCTGGTCGGGCTCGTAGTCGAGGCCGTTCTCGCGCTTGAACTTGGCGCGGATCGCGGCCTTCAATTCGGGCGTGCCGTCGACGTTGGTGTACTTGGTCTCCTCGCGCTCCATCGCGGCCGCCGCCGCCGCCTTGACGTGCGCGGGCGTCTCGAAATCAGGCTCGCCGATGGTAAGTCCGATGATATCGCGCCCCGCGGCACGCAGCTCCCGCACGCGCTGCGCGCCGGCGTTGCTCGGCGAGACCTTGATGCGCCCGACACGTTCTGAAAGGAAGCCCCCTGCCCTGGTCACTGTCGTCTTCCCGATCACTCGAAACGAATGCCCTGCTCCCGGATCACCTTGCCCCATTTCTCCGTTTCGCGCTTCTGGTGCGCGACGAGCTCCCCGGGGGCGGTGCCGGCCGGATCGATACCCTGCGCCCGCAGGCGGTCACGCACGTCCGCGGCGCCGAGCGCACGCGCCACCTCGCGATTGACGCGGGAGACGATCTCCTGCGCCGTGCCCGCGGGCGCGAAAAGACCGAACGAGGTGACCGACTCGAAGCCCGGCAGCCCCGATTCGGCGATGGTCGGGAGCTCCGGCATGAGCGGGGTGCGGGCCGCGGTACTCGTCGCGATGGGGCGCAGCCGCCCCGCCTGCGCCTGGGGGGACGCCGTGATGACGTCCACGAACGAGAGCGCCGTCTCGCCCGATATCAGCGCCTGCGCCGAAGGTCCGCCCCCCTTGTAGGGGACGTGCGTCATCCGGATGCCCGCCATGTTCATCAGCAGCTCGGTCGCCATGTGGCTCGTCGCTCCGACACCGGCGGTCGAGAACGGAATGGCCCCCGGCCTTGCCCGCGCCAGCGCGACGAGTTCCTTCACGCTCCTTACCGGCAGCGACGGGTGCACCGAGAGGATCTGGGGACTGATCGCGACGAGGGATACCGGCGCGAACGCCCTGTCGTTGTCGTACTGGAGGTTACGGTAGAGGTGCGGCGCGATGGCGAAAGTGCTGTTCGTGCCGAGGAGGAGCGTGTAGCCGTCGGGAGCGGCCTTGGCCGCGAACGCGTGGCCGATGGTGCCGGTCGCGCCGCCGCGGTTGTCCACGATCCACTGCTGCCCGGTGTACTCCGTGAGCTTCTGCGCGAGTATGCGGCCGATAGAGTCGGTCGATCCGCCCGCGGCCCACGGAACCACGAGCCGCACCGTGCGGCTCGGGTAGCCCTGCGCCCCGGCGCCCTGCGCCGCCGCCAGGGCAGCGGCGGCGAGCCCCGCGAGCACACAGGCCCGCGCCCGGCCCGTCCTGTCGGCCGTGAAACTCGTGCCGCGACCGTCGCGGGGGAATACGTGGATCTCCCCGTGGTCGCGAGCGCGATCCATCGACGCGGGAAAGAGGAAGTCGCTGAACTTCATCGGTGCCCTCGTGCGGTTCGTTGCGGGCCGTTCAAGCAATCCGGATGCGCGCGGCGCGCACAGGCTTCGGTCAGTCCTCGAATTCGTCCACCGCGGCGGCGAGAAACCGTGCCTTCCCGCGCAGGATATGGCCCTCCATCGCGGCGGCGGCGCGCTCGGCATCGCGCGCCGCGATCGCGTCGACTATGGCGCCGTGCTCGCGGTTGGAGGACTCCATGGCCCCGCCGGATAGCAGTCCGCGGCGCCGGAAGATGCGCAGTTCCTTGGCGAGGCCGTCGCAGACTTCCCGCAAGCGCCGATTGTCGGCCGCTTCCACGAGCGCGCCGTGAAACCCGGCGTTGAGCTCGAGGAAGCGCTCGTGATCGGCGCGCCCGCGCGCCCGCTCCATCTCCTCGACGAGCGCGCGCAGGCGCGCGATCTCCGCGGCCGTCGCGCGGTTCGCGATGAGCGCTCCGGCGACGCGCATGAGCCCGGCCCGCAGGTCGTAGAGGTCGATTACCTCCTTCAGCGCAAGCTTGCGCACGAAGAACCCGCGGTTCGAGCGCGCTTCGAGGAGCCCCGCCTGCGTGAGCGAGCGGCAGGCCTCGCGCACCGGGCCGCGGCTCACGCCGAGTCGCGCAGCGAGCGCGAACTCGTTCACCCGCGCGCCGCGTTGCAGTTCCCCATCGAGAATCATGCGTTCGATTTCTGCCTGGCAGATGCTGACCAGCGTCTGGGAGCGGCGTCGCTCGACGGCCTCCTCTGCCCTGACCGCCGCGCGGGCGGTTCCACGTTCCGATTGGGGAGTAGGGGCCACACGGTAAGGCTAAAGAGCCGACATTAAACTGTCAACAGTTTACAATTCGAACTATTCAACCCGGGAGATTCAGGGATCATTGTCATGCCTGCCGTTTCCAGCCCCTCGCTCCTCTTCACCCCAATGCAACTTCGCGGCCTTTCGATCAGGAATCGCGTGGTGGTGTCGCCAATGTGCCAGTACGCCTCGGAGGAAGGGGGTCCGACCGACTACCACCTGGTGCATCTCGGCAAGTTCGCGATGGGCGGCGCGGGCATCGTCTTCACGGAAGAAACGGCGGTCGAGGCGCGTGGCCGCAAGTCCCACCATTGCGCGGGCATTTACGACGACGCGCACGTCCCGGCGTACCGGCGCATCAACGAGTTCATACGGAGCCAGGGCGCGGTGCCGGCGATACAGATCGGGCATGGCGGGCGCAAGGGATCCGGCACGGCGCCGTGGGAAGGTTATCGCCCGCTCGGCGACGAGGACGCGAAGCGGGGGGTCCCGCCATGGCGAACGGTGTCGGCAAGCGCGGTCCCCGCCGACCCGCGCGCGCCCGCCCCGCACGCGCTCACTGCCGGCGAGATCGCCGGCGTCGTGACGAGCTGGCGCACCGCGGCTGCCCGGGCGCTCGAGGCGGGCTACGATGTCATCGAGATACATGCCGCGCACGGCTACCTCCTCCACCAGTTCCTGTCCCCGCTCGCGAACCGCCGCGACGATGCTTACGGCGGCAGCCTCGAGGGCCGCATGCGGCTCGTGCTGGAGATCGTCGAGGCAGTGCGCGCCGTCTGGCCGCCGGAGCACCCCGTGTTCATGCGGGTTTCCGCGGTGGACGGCAGCGAGAACGCGTGGAGCATGGAGGACACGGTCTTGCTCGCGCGCGCGGCGAAGGAACGCGGGGTGGACGTCGTCACGACCTCCTCGGGCGGCATCGCGGGGCCCGGCACCGCCGCCCCCGTGCCGCGCACGCCCGGTTACCACGTGCCGTACGCCGCGAAGGTCAGGCGGGACGCTGGAATCGCGACCATCGCGGTCGGTCTCATCACCGAGCCGCGCCATGCCGAGGACATACTGCGCCGGGGCGAGGCCGATCTCGTCGCGCTTGCGCGCGAGCTCCTGTGGAATCCGAACTGGCCGGCGCACGCCGCGCGCGAACTCGGCGTGACCGGCTATCTCGATCTCCTTCCCCACGGCTACGCGTGGTGGCTCAAGCGCCGCGAGGACGCCCGCGAAGCGATCCGGGCGGCCGCCGCGCGGAAGTGAACCCCGCCGGGCGCGGGTGCCCGCGTCAGGAGGCGCGGATGTTCGCTTCCCTGACGACCCTGCCCCAGCGCTTGAGATCGGCCTCGATCAACCGCCGGAACTCCTCCGGCGTCGCCGTAGCCGCCTCGAGTATGAGCGCGCGATAGCGTTCCACCACGGCGGGGTGGGTCACCGCCTGCGTGAACTCGCGGTGCAGTCGCGACTGGACGGGTTTCGGCAGCCCGGACGGCGCGAGCACGCCGAACCAGTGATGGAGCACCATGCCCGGCACGCCGCTTTCCTCGAAAGTCGGAACGCCGGGATGGGACGCCTGCCGGCCCGAGGTCGTGACGCCGACCGGGCGCAGCCGCCCCGACTGGACGAACGCGACGGCCGCCGGCATCGACGTGAATACCGCGTTCATCTCTCCCGCGACGGTGGCGGCGACTGCGGGCCCGGCCCCCTTGTAGGGCGCATGGGTAAGCTCGATGCGGGCCCCGCGCATCAGGAGCTCCGCCATGAGGTGGGTGCCGCTGCCGTTGCCGGCCGACCCGATCCTGAGCTTGCCGGGCTCCGCGCGAGCGAGGGCAACGAGCTCCCGCACCGATTTCGCCTGCACCGCCGGGTGGACGAAGAGCCATTGCGGGGCGCGCGCGACGAGCGTGATCGGCGTGAAGTCCCGCACCGGGTCGTACGGCACCTTGCCGTGCACCGCGGGATTGATCGTGTGCGGCATGTCCTGCAGGATCAGCGTGTAACCATCGCCCGGCGCTTTCGCGAGCAACGCGGTGCCGATGACGCCGCCCGCGCCGGGACGGTTGTCGACGACGAAGGTCTGGCCGAGCGTTTCGGACAGGCGCTGGCCGAAGAGCCGCGCGATGATGTCGGAGCTTCCGCCCGGCGCATAGGGCACGATGAACCGCACCGGGCGCTCGGGATAGCGCGCGGGCTCACCCTGCGCCCATGACGCCGCGCAGACGAGCATGGCAGCGAGCGATACGATTCTCATGGAGCATCCCCTCCGGGAGCGCGCCGGTCGCGCGCGTGCGCCGCAATCTCAGACCTCCTGACATAGCCGCGTAGTTTGCCCTGAAATTGCTGGGTTTTGTCCGCGGCGGGGTGCGGACCAATACCTGTCCGGTTTTTTGGCTCGAGCGAGCCCAATTGGCTGAAACGGCGAAGAT
>JADZGE010000050.1 GCA_020854035.1 Burkholderiales bacterium
ACGGGTTCGAATCCCGTTACCGCTATCGGAGCAATGGCGGCTGGTCTGGTTGACTGCCGCGGATCGTCGGGTTCGTAGTGGATGATGGCGGCCCCATCGTCTATCGGCTAGGACGGCACCCTTTCAAGGTGCAAAGACGGGGTCGATTCCCGTTGGGGCTATCGAACCGGAAGGTTGCAGGAAGGCAGGAAGAGGCGGCTATGGTCCCGCGGCGTCGCGTGGATTCGAAATCGCCGATGCAGGGGGCGTAGCTCAGCTTGGTTAGAGCACTGGACTGTCACTCCAGAGGTCGCGGGTTCGAGCCCCGTCGCTCCCGTGGTTGTTGATGGACTACAATCGAAGTTGTGATGCCCTGGTGGTGAAACTGGTAGACACGCCATCTTGAGGGGGTGGTGCCGCAAGGCGTCTCGGTTCGAATCCGAGCCAGGGCATTCAGTAACACCGCCACAGTAGCTCAGTGGTAGAGCACTCGATTCGTAATCGAGCGGTCGTCAGTTCAATCCTGACCTGTGGCTCTGCGTAACCCGCGCGGCGCGCGCTTCCTTGATGGGCACGGACTCAAGTTGAAGCGGCCATCGTCCGAACCTGAAGAACATGCACCCTCGCCCGGCCTCGCCGGGGGTACCCGGTGCTGCCGCTGGCCGTCCCCGCGTGACCGGAGCACGCAATGTCCAACGTGCTGCTGATCGAAGATGACCCGACGCTCGTTCTGTTGTACCGCCGGGTGTTCGAGCGGTACTTCAACTGTACGGTCTCTCGGAGGCGGCGGATGGCGCCGAAGGGCTGCGCCGGGTGATGGAGGAACGTCCGGACCTGGTGGTGCTCGACATCATGCTGAAGCCGATTGACGTGGCGCGCGACACGCCCCGGCTCCGGAAGATCCTCGCGCGGCTGCCAGACTCGCGCGCGGCCGTCCGCTACCCGATCGTCCGGCGCTGAAGCGCCGCACCACGGTTCGTAGCGTCCGGTTACCCGGCGGCGCGGCCGCGCCACCAGCTACTCGGGCACGTCGGCGTGCTTCTCCTCGTGGAAGGTCAGGTAGAGGATCGGGAGCAGCAGCAGGGTGAGCGCCGTGGCGCTCACGAGCCCGCCGACGATGACGGTGGCGAACGGACGCGTGGTCTCCGCGCCAATCCCGCGCGAGAGCGCCGCGGGGAGAAGGCCGAGGGCGGCCATGAGCGCGGTCATGAGCACCGGGCGGAGCCGGTCGAGCGTTCCCTCCCTGACCGCGCGTCGCAGTTCCATGCCTTCCCCCCGCAGGCGGTTGAACTCAGCCACGAGGATGATGCCGTTCTGTACGCAGATGCCGAAGAGCGCGATGAACCCGACGGCAGCCGACACGCTGAGGTTGATGTGCCGCGCGGCGAGAAGGAGGATCCCGCCGATGAGCGCAAAGGGCAGATTGCTCAGGACGAGGAACGCGTACTTCACCGACCCGAACGCGCTGAAGAGGAGGGCGAAGATCAGGATGATGCTTGCCGGCACGATGACCGCGAGTCGCGCGGTGGCCCGGCGCTGGTTCTCGAACTGTCCGCCCCATGTGATCCTGTAGCCGGGCGGCATCGCCACGCGGCTGGCCACGAGCTTCTGCGCCTCTGCAACGAAGCTCCCCTGATCACGGCCGCGCACGGAGCATTTCACGGCGATCCGGCGTTCGTTTGCCTCGCGGGAGATCCGGGACGCGCCGTCCGTGGTTGACATGCGGGCCACGCTCGCGAGCGGTACCGATGAGCCGCCGGGCGTGGCGATGGCGAGGTGCTCGAGCGCGCTGGGGTTGTCGCGGGCCGCGGCGGCGAAGCGGACGCTCACGTCGAACGCGCGATCGCCCTCGAGGAACCGCGTCACCGCCCGGCCGCCGACGGCTGTCTCGATGGCATCGTTCACGTCGGCGACGCTCACTCCGTAGCGCGAAAGCGCCTCGCGGTCAACGACGAACCGGACCTGCGGCTGGCCGAACTGCTGCTCGACGCCAAGGTCGGCCACTCCCTGCACGCCGGCGAGCACGGCCCGCACTTCGCCCGCCTTCTGCTGCAGCACCGCGAGGTCAGGGCCGAAGATCTTCACCACGAGTTCGCCCTTCACGCCGGAGAGCGCTTCCTCGACGTTGTCCTTGATGTATTGCGAGAAGTTCAGGTCCAGGCCGGGAATGTCCTCGAGTTGCGCATTCATCTGCGCAACGAGTTCGTTCTTATCGCGGATCTTTCCCCATTCGCTGCGGGGCTTGAGGTCGGCGAACACCTCGAGGTTATTGATGCCCTTGGAATCGGTGCCGTCATCGGGGCGCCCGATCTGCGATACCACCTGCCGCACCTGCGGATAACTGAGCACAACGGCGCGCACGCGCCGTTCGATGTCCTTGGCCGTCTCGATTGACACATCCTGCGGCATCGTGACCGTGAGCCAGATGTTGCCTTCATCGAGTTCCGGCAGGAACTCGGTTCCCAGGCGACGGCCGACGCCGAGCGCGACGAGGAGCAGCGCCGCGGCAATCGCGATCGCGGCCTTCGAACGCGCCAGTGCCCAGTCGAGAATGGGCGCGAAACGGCGACGGATCCACGCCGCCACGACCGGTTCACTCGCACCGTGCTCCGGCTTCGTCCAGAAGCTCGCGAGCACGGGGACGAGCGTGAGCGCGAAGAGCAGCGACCCCAGGATGGCGAAAGTGAGGGTGAACGCCATCGGCGAGAAGATGCGCTTCTCCACCCTCTGGAAGGTGAAGATGGGCAGGAACGCGATCACGATGATGGCTTTCGCGAACAGGATGGGGCGCCCCATTCCTTCGGCTACGTTGGCGAGGAGGTCGCGCTTCGACACGGACGCCAGGCGGCGGTAGTCGGCCGCGCCCGGCGGCTCCATCTGCGCCTCTCCCGCCGGCGCCGCGCGATCGCCCCGCTCAAGCTCCGCCGGCGTTGGAGGTGGCGAGAGCGCCAGCCGCACGAGGAACGCCTCCACGAGCACGACGGCTGAATCAACGATGATGCCGAAGTCCACGGCGCCGAGCGATATCAGGTTCGCCGACACGTGCCACTGATCCATCAGGATGAACGCGACCAGCAGGGAGAGCGGGATCACGATGCCCACGATCACGGCGCTGCGCCAGTCGCCGAGGAACATGATGAGGATGACCAGCACCAGCGTCGCGCCGATGGCGAGGTTTTCCTCGACGGTGCGCACGGTATGGTTCACGAGGTCGGCGCGATAGTAGAACGGTACGATGCTCGTGCCGTGGGGCAGCCGCGACGCGTTGAGGTCGTCAGTCATCGCGCGCACCTTCTTCAGTACCGCGAGGGCGTTTTCGCCCTTGCGCATGAGCACGATGCCCTCGATCACATCGTCGCTGGTATCCTTCGCAACGATGCCTTCGCGTGGCGCGTCGCCAATGCGGACGGCGCCGAGGTCGCGGACGCGTATTGGCACGTGGTCTCTGGTCGCGACGGCGACGTCGGCGATGTCCTGCACGGAGCGGAACAGCCCTTCGCCGCGCACGACCTGCCGCTCGTGCCCGTGCGTGATGTAGCCGCCGCCGGCGTTCGCATTCGCGCCGCCGATGGCCTGTTCGACCTCGGCGAGGGACACGCCGTACGCGTGGAGGCGCGCAGGGTCCAGCTCGACCTGGTACTGCTTGATGGCGCCGCCGAACGACACTACGTCCGCAATGCCGGGCACGGTGCGGAACGCAGGCTCGACGACCCAGTCCTGGATCGCCTTCAGGTCACGGAGCGCGCCCGGACCGCGGAGGGTGTAGCGGTAGATCTCGCCGGTGGAATTGGAGAGTGCCGCGAGCGACGGTTGCACGCCGTCCGGCACGGTAGCCTCGCGCAGGCGCTCGAGGGTCTGCTGGCGCGCGAAGTAGTCGGTGGTGCCATCCTCGAAGGTGAGCGTCACGACGGAGAGGCCGAACATGGACACCGAGCGCAGGCTTGCGAGGCCCGGCGTCCCGTTGAGCTGGCGTTCGATCGGGAGCGTGACCGAGCGCTCCATCTCCTCGGCCGCGTGGCCAGGCCAGAGCGAGATCACCTGGACGTGCACGTCCTCGACGTCGGGAAACGCCTCCACGGGCAAGTTGTTGAACGCGCGCACGCCGAGAACGACGATGAGCAACGTGGCGCCAATGACCAGCGGGCGCTGGCGCAGCGCGAAGCGAATGAGCCGGCGAAGCATCTACCGGGTCCGGTTCGCTTCGGCGGCGACGAGCACGCTGCCGCGCGTCACCACGCGCTCGCCAACGCGGAGGCCGCGCACGATCGTCGCGACCTGGCCGTCATCCTCGGCGACGACCACGTCGCGCCGCTGAAAGTGACCTGGCCCCACTTCCACGAATGCAACCATCCCCGAATCGCGGGTCACGAGGGCGGACGACGGAACCACCGGCATGGCGGCTGGCTCGCGCACGACGAGGCGGGCGTTGCCGATGGTCTGCGGCCTGAGCAGGCGTCCCGGGTTCGGGAGCACCGCGCGGAGCTGGGCAGTCCGCGCCTGCGGGTCGAGCGCGTTGCCGATCGTGCGCACGATTGCCTCGAATGACCGTCCCGGAGCGGCGTCCGTCGTGAAGACGAGGCGCGCCGCCGGCTTGAGGAGGGGCAGGTCCCGCTGGTACACGCTGGCGAGGAGCCACAGCGTATCGAGCGACGAAATCGTGAAAAGCGGCGGGGCCGCGCCTGGCTGGACTTCCTGGCCAGGGTTCGCCGTGCGGTCAACCACCTCGCCCGCGATCGGCGAACGCAGGACGTACTCGCCCTCGGCGCCCGCGCCGCCCCCGAGCAGATCGAGGTGCTGGCGGGCGCGCGCGAGGTCGGCCCTTGCCTGAGCGTCGTCGTTCTCGGCCTGCTCGAGGTCGCGCCGCGCTATGACGTGGTGGTCGAAGAGGTCGCGCGCGCGGACGAGCGCCGCTCCCGCCTGTGACGCCTGGGAAACTGCCTTCGCGAGGTCGCTGCGGGCCTGCGCCATGTCGGACGAGTTGACGTGCGCGAGCGCACCGTGGGCTCGCACTCTGTCGCCAAGCTGCGCGTCGAGCGAACCGATGCGCCCCGACACCGGCGAGAGCACCCGGACGGTGTGATCTTCGTCGAACGCCAGCTCTGCGGGAAGGACGGCGACGACGCGATCGCGCCGGGCGGAAACGGTATCAACGCCGATGTACGCAAGCTGCGGGGCGCCGGCGGCGAAACGGACCTCGCCGGGCGTATCGGACGCGGGCTGCTGGCGGGCGTCGGGCGCGGCGCGGCAGGCCGCCGCGCAGGCGCACGCGACGATAATCGCGGAGAACCGGAAGTCTCTCGTTCGAATCATTGGGATCGGCGCGTCAGGGGAGTGCGATGTCCTGGGCCGTTGCGCGGTCAACCGCCCACGAGGCGACCCAGTAGTCATGGACCGCGGTGGCGTAGTCCACGCGGGTCTCAGCGTACGCCCGCATGGCGTCGAGGACGTCCAGGAGCGACGCTGCGCCGCTGCGGT
Source organism: Burkholderiales bacterium (assembly GCA_020854035.1). Lineage (GTDB taxonomy): Bacteria > Pseudomonadota > Gammaproteobacteria > Burkholderiales > SG8-41 > SG8-41. Next base: position 5,455 of record JADZGE010000050.1, read on the forward strand.
ACGCGTAGGCGACGTCGTCGCGCGCGGTAGCGGCCTGCTGCAGAAGGCCGCCACCGTACCGGGCGACGCGGGCCTCGGCGGCGTGAAAGTCGGCGAGCGCGAGATCCACGTCGGCGTGCACGCCGGCCCGCGCCTGGTCCAGCATGACGCGGGCCTGGCGGAGCCCGGCCGCCGCGCGGCTGCGCTCGCCGCCGAAGAAGTTGAAGAGCGGAACCGAGAACGAGATCGCAGGGGCGAAGCGCAACCCGCTCGCAAACGGCTCGTCGGGCTGGTACACGAGGGCGAGTCCAGGTTCGGGAATCAGCTGGGCCCGGGCCAGCGAGCGGGCTGCCTCGCTCTCGCGCACGCGCACGAGCGACGCCGCGAGGTCCGGGCGGGCGGCCGCGGCGCGCGCCGCGGCCGCCGAG
>JADZGE010000051.1 GCA_020854035.1 Burkholderiales bacterium
GATTGAAGCGTCGCCTCGCCGTGAGGATAGCGTTGGGGTCAGTTCTTGACTTTCTGCCTCGCATGCGGGCGCCCAAGACCGTCGTTCCCGAAGCAGGCAAAAGACAAGACCTGACCCCACTGTCCTGACCCCACTGTCGCGGTGTGCCGCCTCGCCGCATCAAGGGCCACCTTGCTGGTACATTACGCCCTGCGGCTGCAACTCTTGTGCCGGTGGGTTCGTACCGGGCACTTGTACAACCACTTCATGAGAAATCATGGGATATCGGGGCTAGCGTGAAACATCTTCTGCTGTACCGCTTGACGCTCTCTCTCGCGGTGGCTCTGTTCGTGACGCATGCCGGCGCACAGGGCCGCGTGGCTGACTATCCCACGAGGCCGATCCGGGTCATCGTGCCCCAGGCGGCGGGCGCTGGCTCGGACATCGTGGTGCGCGCCATTGTCCAGCGTATCCCCGAGACCTGGGGGCAGGCGCTGGTCGTGGATAACCGCGCGGGCGCCAACGGCATCATTGGCATTGAGCTCGCCGCCCAGGCGAAGCCGGACGGCTACACGCTCCTCTACGGCTACACGTCCGCGCTGACGATCAACCCGTCCGTCTACAAGTCCCTTCCATACAACACATTACGGGATTTCGCGCCGGTCACCCAGACGGTCGCGAATACGATCGCGCTGGTAACCCATCCAAGTCTACCGGCGCGCAACGTGAAGGAACTCGTCGCGCTCACCCGCGCCCGGCCCGGTGAGATCTATTACGGATCCGCCGGCGTCGGCAATCAGACGCACCTCGCCGCCGAGCTGTTCCTGGTCGAGTCCGGCCTTCGAATGCTGCACGTTCCCTACAAAGGCTCGACGGCCGCCATCACCGATCTGCTGCGCGGCCAGGTCGTGCTCATGTTCACACCCTCGGCGGCCGTGACGCCACACATTCGCTCCGGCAAGCTCCGATTGCTCGCCACCTGCGGGGCGCAGCGCGCGACGGCCTTCCCGGAAGCCCCGACGATGGTGGAATCCGGCTTCCCGCGGACGATCGCGACGGGGTGGGGTGGGTTGCTTGCTCCGGCCGGCACCTCCTCCGACATCATCCAGAAATTGAATCGTGAGTTCGCCCGCCAGCTCGCGTCTCCGGGTCTGCGCGAACGCCTGAACTCGCTCGGAAGCGATGCAGTACCCACTACACCGGAAGAGTTCGGCGCACTGCTGAAGAGCGAGATCAACAAGTGGGAAGCCGTCGTGAAAGCCGCCCGGCTCTACCACACCCAGTGATGCATCGTGTGCGTCCGATGGGGGCCGTGGCGCACCCATCAAGGCAACGTTTCGCAACCGTTCGACAACCAAGGCCGAAAATGAAAAAGACCTACGCCAGGGAATCACAGCCCGGAAACCACGCACTCATCGTCGAGAAGGACGTGAAGATCACCCTGCGCGACGGTGCGATATTGTATGCCGACGTGTTGCGGCCGGATAACGGCGGCGAGAAAGTTCCGGCAATCATGAACATGGGCCCGTACCAGAAAGACCGCCTGTGGATCCCGCCGGAGGACCTCGAGGAAGAAGCCAATCCGTATCTCGCCTGGGAAACCGCGAATCCCCTGTGGTGGTGCCCGCGCAACTACGCGATCGTCCGCGTGGACTCGCGGGGCTCCGGCAAGTCACCCGGACACTCCGACCCGAACTCGTACCAGGAAGGCGTCGACTTCCACGATGCCATCGAGTCCGTCGCGAAGCTGCCCTGGTGCTCCGGGAACATCGGCACCCTGGGTGTCTCCTACCACGCGAACAGCCAGTGGCGCGCCGCCAACCTGCAGCCGCCCTCGCTGAAAGCCATCATTCCATGGGAAGGACGCGCCGATCTCTATCGTGACCAGGCGTTTCATGGCGGCATATTCGCGATGGGCTTTCTGTCCAACTGGGTCGCGGCCAACATCGCCCACAACCTGATCGGGCGGGCGCGGAGCTACAACCCGAACGCGTTCAACAACAACATGTACTGGAACTTCGCCGCGAACAGCCTGGACTCCGATTTCTGGCGCGGTCGGAGCGCAAAGTGGGATCGGATCACGGGTCCCGTGTACGCGGTGGGGAACTGGACCGGGATGGGCCTGCACCTGCGCGGCACCACCGAGGCGTTCATGCTGGCGGCATCGAAGCACAAGAAGATGCGCATACACACCGGGACTCATTTCCATCCGTTCCATTCCGAGGAAGGACGACTGGATCAGTTGCGGTTCTTCGATTACTGGTTGAAGGGCATCGACACCGGCATCATGGATGAGCCGCCGGTCAAGCTGATGATCCGCACGGGGGGAGGCAACGCCAGGACGTACCGGTTCCGTTTCGAGAATGAATGGCCGATCGGACGCACGAAGTGGACCAGGTACCATCTCAAGGTGAACACGCGCAAGCCGACCGCGGACGGTTCCCCCGAAGGCGAGCTGCTGCCCGACCCGCCCCGGGAAGAGATGTCCGCCACCTACCAGGCCAGTCCGCCGTCCCATGCGGGCGTCACCTCGTCTTCGCCGGCTCAGACCTTCGGGATGATAGGGCGCGCGGGGGTTACGTTCGACTCGCCGCCTCTTGCCGAGGATACGGAGATAACGGGCCCCATCGTCCTGGTGGTCTGGGTCTCCAGCTCGTCGGAGGACATGGACATATTCGCCACGATCCGCAACATCGGTCCCGACGGCAAGGACGTCTGGGAAGCGGGCCAGCAGGGCTGGGATGAAGTGCCGGTGGCGAAGGGATGGCTGCGTGCCTCCCACCGCGAGCTCGACCCGGGGCGCTCCCTGCCCTGCCGCCCCTACCACGCTCACGCGAAGCGGCAATGGCTCGATCCGGGCAAGCCGGTAGAGTGCCACGTCGAGATCTGGCCCACCAGCATGGTTTTCAAGAAAGGGCACCGCATCCGCTTGGACATTCAACCGAGGGACGGGGTCGGCTCGTCCGTCTACCGCCATTACTCCGCGGATTACAACATCGGTGCGCAGAACACGGTGCACGCCGGGGGTGACAGGCTGTCGTACCTGCTGCTGCCGATCATTCCCCCGAAGTGACGAGTCGCGACGAACATCGGCCCGGTGACCTTGAATCGGCGATGCCACCCTTCTCTCCCGGCCGCCTGCCCGAACTGCCGGAGCGGCAACCCCGCCGAGGTCCCGGCCTACCGCACCATCTCTGTCGACTGCTCGACCTGCTTCGCCGGCTCGGTTGACGGGCGGTTCGCGGGGCGACATGGGTCATCCGCGAGGCTCCCGTTCCTCCGTGGATTCGCGGCTACGGGCCTGCCTCCGCAGGTACAGCCACCGCGCGAGCGGCGCAGCCGCGCCGAACACCCCGATGCTCGCGAACGCGAGCCACCACGCCGTCGTGCTGCGGTTGCCGCCGGCGAGGTCGAGCACCACGCCGAAGGCGAAGGGGGCGAGGAGCGCCCCGGAGAAGCCGATGAAGGAGTAGGCGGCCATCGTCGCCCCGCGCAGCTCCGGCGGCGTCGCGGCGATCAGCCCGGACATGAGCGCGGCGGAGTCACCGAGCATGAGGCTGTAGTGCAGGCACATGACGGCGAAGACCACCGCGAGCGGCAGGCCCGCCAACCAGCCGATCCCGCAGCACATGACGCCGGACGCGCACATCACGGTGAGAATGACCCGCTCGCGGCCGTGGCGGATGGCGAGCTCGTTGCCGGCGACGCTCCCCGCCGGGCCGCAGAGATTGACGAGCGCCGCGAGCGTCGCCACCCCCGCCAGCGCCGTCCCGTCGGGCGTCAAGCTCGCGCAGTAGACGAGGAAGGCCACCATCCACGAGCGCTGCCCGAAGAGTTCGTAACCGTGGACCGTGCACCCGGCGATGAAGGGCAGCGCACGCCGGTTCGCGAACACCGGCCGGAAATCGAGCAACGCGGCCGCGCGCGCCTCGCGCGGGCGCACCCGCCCCGCGGGCATGAAGGAAGCGACGAGCGCGGCGGCGGCGACCGGTCCGAACGCCCCGAGCGCGAACGCCCACTGCCACCCGTACGCCGTGGCGAGCGCTCCCGAGGCGAGGATCGAAGTGCTGGAACCGATGCCGAAGCACGCGGCGTAGAACCCCACCGCGCGCGCCTGCGCTTCGCCCTCCATCTGGTCGGAGAGCATCTTCAGTCCCGGCATGTAGGTCCCGGCAAAGCCGACGCCGAGCACGGCCTGGAAGAGCATCGCGGTGAGCAGGCCCTCGGCGAGGAGCGCGAAGCCCGCGGCGCCAGTGAACCAGACCGCGCACGCGCCGACGTAGACGCGGCGCGAGTCCATGCGGTCGGTCAAGCTGGTGAGTACGGGCGTCGCGGCGAGGAATCCCGCGTAGAAGATGCCGCCGATCAACCCGGCCTCCGAGTTGCTGAGGTGCCACTCGCGCTGGAGCACGGGGATCAGCGTCGTGTACGAGGCGAACCCCGTCATGGTGCAGATTTCCGCGCCGCACATGACGAGACTCAGCCCTACGGCGGGAGATCGCCCTGCGCCAGCCGTCATGCGCGAGCCCGGCGCATGCGCGCGGCGCCGTCCCGGATGATCCGCCGCGCCGCGAGGCAGCCCGCCGCGCCCGGGAGCGCGCCGCCCGGATGCATCGCCCGCCCGCAGAGGTAGAGGCCGTCGATCGGCGTGCGGTAGCGCGCGAGCTCCGGCAGCGGCCGCATCCAGAGCCACTGGTCGAGCAGCGGTTCGGCCTCGTCTTCCTGCCCTTCCGGCCAGCCGTAATGCCATTCGAGATCCGGCGGGACGAGCACCCGTTCGACCACGGTCCCCGCGAGTTCCGGGGCCCGCGCCGACAGCGCGCGCACGGCCGCCTCGCCCACCGCGCGGCGTCGCTCCTCTTCCCACTCGCCCTGTGCCAGTACGCAAGGGGTGTACTGCGCCCGGACATGGATCGCGTAGCGCCCGTCCGCGCGGCGTTCGCCCGCGCCCGCCTCGATGAATGGTGCATCCGAGACGCGCCCGTACTTGGCGCAGTCGCTCGCGCGCTCCAGGTAATCGAGCGACGGCGCGACGACGAGACGTGACCAGCCGGGCGGGCTTTCGGCGGCAAGCGTGACGAGCGCCATGGCGCCGCGGGCGCGGATGCCGCGCACCGCGCGCGCGAACTCGGGATCGAGCCACGCGGGATCCGTGAGTTCGAGAAGCGTGCGCTTCGGGCCGGCGCCGGAAACGACGATCGCCGCCGCGATCTCTTCCCCGCCCGCGAGCGCGACGCCGGTCACCCGTCCGCCACGCACCATGATGCGCGCGACCTCGGCGTCCGCGCGCAGGTCGACGCCGGGTGTCGCCGCCGCGAGATCGCCGAGCCCGGAGTCCGGCGCGCGAAAGACGCCCGGCGCGTTGCCGAGCTGGCTCTCGAGCAGGCGCAGTGCGGTACCGGCGGCGCGGGGGCCGTGCGCGAGGCCGGCCACGCCGGCCGCCGCAAGCGCACCCTTGAGCGCGTCGGATTCGAACCAGTCGTCGAGCCAGTCGGCGACCGGCATGGGCACGACACGCAGGAAATCCTCCAGGCCCACCCGCCCCAGGGCGCGCAGCCTGAGCGCATGCCGCGCGAGCGCAACGAGATTCGCGGCGGCGCCACCCGTGAAATCCGGCGGGTGATCGAGGTAGAGCGCCTCGAGCGCGCCCGCGATGCGCGCCATGCGCGCGCAGAACTCCGGCCAGCGCGCGGCATCGCGCGCGCTCAGCCGGCGTATCGCCGCTACCGAGCGCGTCATGTCCCGCGAGAGTTCGAGACGCCCGCCGCCATCGAGCGGCACCGTGAGCCAGGGGTCGGGTCGCCGCGGCTCGATGTCGTGCGCGCGCAGGCCGAGTTCACGCGCGAGCCGGGGCGGCGGCGAGCCGCGGGCCGCACCCGGGCCGGCGAGGTACGGGCCACCCGCGAGCACCGCGACCTTCATCCCGGCGCGCGCGAGCAGGCGCGCGCAAGCCTGTTCGTTCGTGCCCGCGCCGATGACGACGGCGTCCATGCCCGCTCCCGTCATGCGCCGCCGCGCAGGATTTCGAGGGCGGCGTTACGCCCCGGCGCGCCCATCACGCCGCCTCCCGGGTGCGCGCCCGCCCCGCAGAGGTAGAGCCGGTCGACCGGCGTGCGGTAGCGGGCCCACGCCGTGCCGGGGCGCAGGAAGAACATCTGCTGCAGCGTCAGCTCGCCCTGAAAAATGTTCCCCTCGGCGAGTCCCACGGTGTCCTCGATGTCAGCGGGCGTGACGACCTGCCGGTGCAGGATGGCGGACCGGAGATTCGGTGCGTACTGCGCGAGCGTGTCCACGACCGCGTCGCCGAACGCCTCCCGCCGCGCGGCGGTCCAGCCCCCACTGAGGTGGTACGGCGCGTACTGCGCGAAGATCGACATCACGTGCTTCCCCGGCGGCGCCATGCCCGGATCGAGCAGCGAGGGGATGAGGATGTCCATGTACGGGCGGCGCGAGAATTCCCCGTACTTGGCATCGTCGTACGCCCGCTCCAGGTACTCGACGCTCGGGCTCACGGAGATGGCGCCGCGCAGGTGCGGGCCGGGCCCGGGAAGACAGGTGAAATCGGGCAATTCACCGAGCGCGAGGTTCACCTTCGCGGACGCGCCCCGGTAGCGGATGCGCTTCACCTCGGCGAGGGCCGACCCGGGCAGGTTCGACTCGCCGACGAGGCCGAGCAAAGTGCGGCGCGGGTCGGCGTTCGACACCACGACCGGCGCGGCGATCTCCTCGCCGCTTTCCAGAACGACGCCGCTCGCGCGCCCGCTGCGGAGAGCCACGCGCGCAACCGGAGCGCCGGCGCGGATCTCCGCTCCCGCCGCGCGCGCCGCCGCCGCGATGGCGCCGGTGACCGAGCCGTTGCCGCCCTTCGCGAGGCCCCAGGCACGGAAGACACCGTCGATCTCGCCCATGTAGTGGTGCAGCAGCACGTACGCCGTTCCGGGCGAGCGGGGGCCCAGCATCGTGCCGATGATGCCGCTCGCGGACTTCGTCGCCTTCAGCGCCTCCGTCTCGAACCACTGGTCGAGGTAGTCCGCGGCGCTTGTCGTGAGCAGCCGCGAGAGCGCGTTGAAATCGCGCGCACCGAGTCCCTTGAGGTGCGAGCCGAGACGCGCGAGCCCCGCGAGATCGCACGGGGCGAGCGACGCGGGGTCCGGCGGAATCATGCCGAGCAGCGGCTTCACTGCGCGCGCCATGCGGTACATGAGCCGCCCGAACTCGTCGCAGGCTTCGGCGTCGCGCAACGAGTGGCGCGCAAGCTCGCGGCGGTTGCGGTCGTGGTCGCCCCACTGCGCGAAGTAGTCGCCATCGGGCAGCGGCGTCACCGTGCTCTCGAGCGGCAGGATATGAAGACCGTGCCGCGGCAGGTCGAGATCGCGGATGATCTCCGGCCTGAGCAGGCTCACGACATACGAATGGACGGAGTACCGGTAGCCCGGAAAGACTTCCTCCGTGACCGCCGCGCCGCCAACGCGCTCGCGCCGCTCGAGCACCAGCACGCGCTTCCCCGCGCGCGCAAGATACGCGGCGCAGACGAGCCCGTTATGGCCCGCGCCGATCACGATTGCGTCGTAGGCGGTTCTCATCCTGCTGCGAATGAACGAGGCGCTATGCACCCCGAATGACGGCAGACACGCGCGAAGGAGGCGTGATCGTTGCCGGCAGCGATGCCGGGCTCGCCGCCGCGAGGGCGGACGCATCACGCCACGTGGGCGCCCGGCGCGGTGCGCCAGAGATCATCGCGGGCAATCGGCGCTCGTCGGCGTTCATCGTCGGGTCTCCGTCTACGCCCGCTTGCGCTCCGGGTCGAAGAACGGCTTGCCGATGACGCGCGCCGCCGCGCGCTTGCGGCGATGCTCGACCGTCATCTCCATCTCGAGCGCGGTGCCCGCCGCTGCGTGCCGCGCTTCGAGGTGCGCGAGCGCGAGGTATTTCTTCAGCAGCGGCGAGAAGCAGCCGCTCGTCGCGTGGCCCACCTGCCGCCCGCCCGCGTAAAGCGGCACGCTCGCCCGCCACGCGCCCGGGGGCAGTTGCGGCGCGAGGCCGGCCTCGGCGTGGATTCGCTCCAGCGAATCCCATTCCACCTCCACCCCCGTGAAGCGCGATCGCGGCCCTCGCGCGTGCTCCTTCGCGAGCGCCGCCCGCCCGACGAAGTGCTCCTTGTCGAGGCTGACCGTCCAGCCGAGATCGAGCTCGTACGGCGTGGATGACTGCGACTCGATCAGGACCTTGCGCGCGGAGTGGTAATCCACGTCCATCAGCATCAGTCCCGCCTCCACGCGCGCGAGGTCGAGCGCGGCCAGTCCCGCCGGCGCGATGCCGTGGCGCGCGCCGGCCTCGATCAGCGCGTCCCACACCGGCAGCGCGTCGGTCACGTCGAGCCAGATCTCGTAGCCGAGATCGCCCGTGTAACCGGTGCGCGAGACCGTCACCGGGGATTTCCGCAGCTTTGCCGCGGCAATCCTGAAATAGTTCAGTTTCGAAAGATCGATGTCCAGAAGGTCCTGGAGTATGCCTCGCGAAAGCGGGCCCTGGAGCGCGAGCGCCGCCGTGATCTGCGAGACGTCCTCGATCTCGACCTCGAGCCCCGTCGCGTTCGCTTCGAGCCAGCGCAGGTTCGGCTCCGCGCAGGTCATCCGGAACGTCGTATCGCCGAGCCGCGCGACGGTGCCGTCGTCGAGCACCTTTCCCGTCGCGTCACACCACGTGGTGTAGAGCACCTGCCCGACCTCGGCGCGGGCGACGTTGCGCGTCACCACCCGGTCGAGGAGGCGGGCGGCGTCCCTGCCCTGCACGAGGTACTTGTAGAGCGGCGTCACGTCGAAGAGCGCGGCGGCGGCGCGAATCGCGTGGTACTCGCGCTCGTGGGACAACTCGTAGGAACTCGCCGCGAGGTAGCCTGCCCAGCGCCGCCACGCGTGGCTCGCGCAAAGCGCCGCGGTCCGCGGGTGAAACGGGGTGGTCCTGAGGAGAGGCTGTACGTCCATCCGGCCAATGGTAGTGCAGCGGCGATCGGCCCGGAACACCGTCGCCGCGGCAGGCGCTTCCCGGAGCGCTCGTGCCGGCGGCTGTGCTATCGTCGAGCAGCCTCATGGTATTCGACTTCCAGGGCGCGCCCGGGCGCCCGCCGCTGCCCGGCGTGCCCACCCTCGCCGGCCAGCAGCGGGAGTTCGTGGTGCTGCGGATGCGGATGCTCTGCCTGCGCGAAGGGCTGCGCGAGGCGCCGCGCCTTTCGCGCCAGCGCCGGGATTGCCTCGTCGCCGCGCTCACCGCCTGCCGCGAGAACCAGTGCACCGGCACCGGCAAAATGCCCCCGCCCGCGTAGTATCGCCGCCCGCACTGCATTCGTCACCCGCAAAGTGTCGCCGACCCCGCAGCCCGGCACGACGCACCGCCAGCTCTGGGCGATGGCGGGGCCGATCCTGCTCGCCAACGTCTCGGTGCCGTTGCTCTCCGCGGTGGACACGGCCGTCGTCGGGCACCTCCCCCAGGCGTACTACATCGGCGGCGTCGCGATCGGCGCGATGATCTTCGTCTACATCTATCACCTGTTCAACTGCCTGCGCATGGGCACGACCGGACCGACCGCGCAGGCGCGCGGCGCGGGCGACTACGCCGAAGCGCGCGCGATCCTCGCGCGCGCGCTGCTGCTGGCGGCCGCGATCGGCGGCGCGGTGATCGTCCTGCGGCTCCCGGTGATCGAGCTGGCGTTCTGGCTTATCGCAGCGAGCCCGGAAGTGGAGCACTACGCCCGCGAGTACTTCGTGATCCGGGTCTGGTCCATGCCCGCCGTGCTTGCCGGCTATGCCATCGTCGGCTGGTTCTACGGCCTGCGCGAAGCGCGCGTGCCGCTCGTCACGCAGGTGTTCACCAACGGCCTCAACATCGGTCTCGACTTCCTGTTCGTGTTCGGCTTCGGCTGGGGCGTCGGCGGTGTCGCGACGGCCTCCGTCATCGCGCAGTACGCCGGGCTCGTGCTCTCGCTCGCGTACGTGTGGCGCGAGCTGCGGCGATTGCCGCGCGGCACGGCCGCCGCGCGCGTGCTCGACCCGGCCCGCATCGCCCGCATGCTCTCGATCAACACCGACATCCTGCTGCGCACGCTGTGCGTCGTCTCCGTGCTGGGCTTCTTCATGGCGAAGAGCGCGGCGCTCGGCGATCTCACGCTCGCGGCGAACCAGGTGCTCCACAACTTCCTCGCGATCACCTCGTTCGGGCTGGACGCCGTGGCGCACTCGGCGGAGGCGATACTGGGAGAGGCGGTGGGACGGCGCGACCGCGCGGCCTTCCGCGCGAGCCTGCGGGTGGTGTTCGTCTGGGCGGGGCTCGCCGGCGTGCTGAACGCGCTCCTCTACGCGGCGGCCGGTCATGCCATCATCGCTTTGCTCACCGGCATACCCGAGGTGCGCGCGGCGGCTGGCGCCTACCTTCTCTGGCCGGTCTTGCTGCCGCTCGTGTCGGTCTGGGCCTACACCTACGACGGCGTGTACCTCGCCGCCACCCGCACCACGATCATGCGCAACACCGTCGTCGCGTCCTTCGTCCTGTTCCTCGTCCTCCTCCACTCGCTGCTGCCCGCCCTGGGCAACACCGCCCTGTGGATCGCCATCACCGCCTACCTCGGGCTGCGCGGGCTGCTGCTGCACCTCCACTTTCCGCGGTTGCTGCGGAAGATCTAGGGAGCGGGGAACGGAGCCCCGGGGCCGGCGATCGGGGCGCCGGGGACTCGCGACCGCGGACGGGGTACTCGGGCGCGATGCCGGGGACGGATACAATCGGCGCGGGGAGGCGACAGGTGCGATCACCAGCGTGGCGGGATAGCGCAGCCGCGGCAGCGCCGGAGGCGGTGCGTGACCCCGCACGCGCATCGGTCTCCCGCTCTCCCGCCCTCGTTCTCCGATCCCGCGTCCCGGGTCCCCGCTTTCTTCTCTCCAGTCCCGGGTCTCCGGTCTCCGATTTCCACTCTGCGATCGCTCGCGGTCGCGGCGGCGGGACGCGGCATTGAGCGCCCGGCCCAGGCTTGCCGCGTTCGCGCCCTTCCGGGTTCGCAGCTTCCGCTACCAGTGGCCTGCCGATCTCGCGACATCGTGGGCGTTCGAGATGGAGACCATCATCCTCGGCTGGTACGTGCTGACCGAGACGGGGTCGGTGCTGCTGCTGACGCTGTTCGCTTCCCTGCAACACGTCGGCACGCTGGTCGCGCCGCTTTTCGGGGTGATGGGGGACCGCGTCGGGCTCCGTGCCGTGCTCTGCGCGATGCGCACGGCGTACTTCGCTCTCGCCGCCACCCTGATGACGCTCGCCTACGCCGGCCTGCTCGACCCGGCGGTCGTGCTCGTCCTTGCGGCGGTGACGGGGGTAGTCCGCCCCTCGGACGTCGGGATGCGCTCGGCGCTCGCGAGCGACACGATGCCGCCCGCGCTTCTCATGGGCGCGATCAGCATACAGCGCACAACGCAGGACTCGGCACGGATCGCCGGCGCGCTGACCGGCACGGCGCTCGTCGCGACGCTCGGGATGGGTCCCGCCTACACGGTCGTCGCCGCCTTCTACGCAACGAGCGCACTGCTCACGCTGCAGACGGGCGGCGGGCGCGGCGCGCGCGACCGGCGCGGCGAGCCGGCCGCCGGTTCGCCTTGGCGCGATCTCAGGGAGGGGCTCGCCTACGTGCGGCGCGCGCCGCTCCTCCTCGCTCTGATGACTCTCGCCTTTTTCCTCAACATGACGGCCTTCCCGCTCATGAGTTCGCTCATGCCGTACGTCGCGAAGGACGTCTACGGGGCGGACCAGGCGACGCTCGGCTACCTCGTCGCGGCGGGCGCTTGCGGCGCGCTGCTCGGCTCGGTCGCCCTTTCCCGCTACCGGGGCACGTTTCCCGCCGGGCGCATGGTCATCGTGTTCAGTTGCGCCTGGTACGCGATGCTGATGCTGTTCGCCCAGACCGCCGCGCCGGCCACCGGCGTGCCGGCTCTCGTCCTCGCGGGTATCGCCTTCGCGCTGGGACAGATCTCGATGTTCACGACGCTCCTGCGGAACTCGGACGAGCGCTTCCGCGGGCGCATCATGGGCATCCGGATGCTCGCCATCTACGGCAACCTGCCCGGATTGTGGACTGCCGGCGTGCTGATACCGGCGTACGGCTACGCCTTCACCGCCACGCTCTACTGCACGCTGGGCATCGTCGTCACCGTGGCGATCGCGCTGCGCTGGCGCGCCGAGTTCTGGCGGCCCGACGCACCGGCGAACCGGCGCTGACCCGCGGGTCAGCCGGCGGATTTCGGCGCGGCCGCCGGGGCCGGGCCGACATGGTAGAAGGACTCCCACGCGTCGAACGCGGTCTCCCCGCAGGAGGCATCCTGCTCCAGCTCGGCGAGCGCGCCGTAGCGCCCGCCGTGGAACACGAGCGGTGGCCGGTCGAAGTAGGCGTAGCGCTCGACCTCGCCGATCAGGATGACGTGATCGCCGCCGGGGTAGGAGTGGCGGGCGCGGCACTCGAAGAGCGCGGCGGCGTTTTCGAGCAGCGGCGCCCCGCCGAGCCCCTCGCCCGTGGCAACCCCGGTGAACTTGTCCGCCGCGGGAGAGCAGAACCGCTCGGCGAGCACGCGCTGGTCGCCCGCGAGCACGTGGATGGCGAAATACGTCGCCGCCTCGAACGCCGGCCGGCTCGGCGCACGCGCGGCGAGGCTCCAGAGCACGAGCGGCGGGCGCAACGACACCGAGGCGAACGAATTGATCGTCACGCCGGCCGCGCGCCCGCCGGCAGAGCGCGCCGTCACCACCGCGACGCCGGTGGGATAGCTGCCGAGCCCGCGGCGAAAGTCCCGTTCGTCCATGTCCGGCCGATTCTATCGGTTCACGGGCGCCGCCACACGCTGGCGAGCCACGGCTGCCGCTCGCGCGGTTCGCCCGCGGGACGGTAATAGTGCTCCACCTCCTCGAAGCCGGCGCCGGTAACGTGCCGGCGCCACGACTCGAGGTCGTGATACACCCCGTAGCGCCCGTCGGCCCATCCTTCCTCGCCGTTTCCCCGCGGATTCGAACTGAAGAGCACCCCGCGCGGCTTGAGCGCGGCGTGGAGCTCGCGCAGCACCCGCGGAAGCGCCGCCGACGGGACGTGAAAGAGCGAGGCGTTGGCGAACACGCCGTCGAAGCGGCCGGCGGGCAGATCGAGTGCCAGGAAGTCCTGTTCCCACACCTCGCAGCCGCTGTGCGCGCGCGCCATTTGCGCGAACCGCGCGGCGCCTTCCAGACCCACGGCGAGGTGTCCGCGCCGGGCGAAGGCGCGAAGGTCGCGACCGGGCCCGCAACCGAGATCGAGGATGGCGAGCGGCGGCGGTCCCTCGAGCGCCCGCAGGAGCGCCTCGATGTTCTGCGTGACATCGTGGTCCCACGTGCCGGCCCGGAACGACTCGGCACTGCGCTCGTAGTGTTCCAGGGTGCGAGAGGCTATCCCCGCCAGGTCCGCGGGCACGCTGCTGCGGGTGATCATGGGCTACACTTAGCCCATGATAACCCGCGCGAAACCCGGATCGGCAAGCGGGTGCCGCTCTCGGCGGGGTGCGGCGCGGGCGAACCGAAGGCGTTGCCGGGAGGCAGATTGAAAACCACTTCGCTTCACGCGGCGTGCCTCGCCGGCGCGCTTCTCCTCGCCGGCTGCGAAACGATCGAGCGCTACGACAACCAGTTCAGCATGACCTTCTTCGTCACCAGCCGTGGCGCGGGCAAGGGCGCTGATTTCGGCGGTCTCGGCGGGGCCGACGCGCACTGCCAGATGCTCGCCCGGGAGGCCGGTGCGGGCCTGCGTACCTGGCGTGCCTACCTCAGCACCACCGCCGGCGCCGATTCGCCGACGCGCCACGCGCGCGAGCGCATCGGCAACGGTCCCTGGCGCAACGCAAAGGGGGTCATCGTCGCGCGCAACCTGGATGAGCTGCACGGCGCGAACAACCTCGACAAGCAGACGGCGCTCACGGAAAAGGGCGAGGTGGTGAACGGTATGGGTGACACGCCCAACATGCACGACATCCTCACCGGCTCCACGCCCGGCGGAATGGCGATGGGCGGCCCCGGCGACACGACTTGCGGCAACTGGACGAGCAGCGGCAAGGGCGCCGCCATCGTCGGGCACCACGACCGCCGCGGCCTGCGCGAGGACGAACCGTCGCGATCCTGGAACTCCTCGCATGCAACGCGTGGTTGCGGCGAGGAAGCCCTGCGCGCCACGGGCGGCGCCGGCCTGCTCTACTGCTTCGCGCCCTACTGACCCTGGCGGAACAGCGCGACCGCTCCCGCACGCCGGCGGCGAGCGTGTCCTGGAGCCTGCGCGGCGCATCCACTGCAAGCCTGCCGAAGCGCGTGCCCGCGCGGTTCTCTTTCGCGGGATCGCCGCCCGCCGAGCGCTCGCGTGCCAGCGCGAAGAGCGGGGTCATGAGCCGCGCGACCGACACGCCGCGCGCGGGCGCCTCACCGTCGATCACCCCGGCGAGCCGCTCCCAGTAGGCACGGAAACGCTCCTCCTCCCCGGGCGGGAGCACGGCCGCGCGTACGCGCTCGGGTATATCGTCGCGCCATTCGTAGACCACCTGCACCCCCCCGCGGCGAGCTTCACGCTCCGGAGGACGTCGTTCGCGAGCCGCCCCTCGGCGGTCTCGTTGAGCCGCGTCGCGAGCCGCGCGAGCACGAAATCGGCAACGAATCCCGGAACCGGCAGGCTCCCGAGGCGAAGACGATCGAAGGCCGGCAAGCTCCCGGTTTCGCGCAGCGCCGCGTCCACGTTGAGCCAGCGGCCGAGCGGGTTGGGCGGCGCTTCCAGGCTCGCCTGCACCACCGCGAGGCCCGGCTGGAGCACGACGCGCGCCGAGCCCCGTCGCAGTCGGGTGGCCGCGTAGTTGAGCACGAGGTCCACGTCCTGCTGCGTCGCGACGATCGTGCGCAGCGTTCCCGGCTTCGCCTTGCGCGGATCGTGTCGCGACAGGATGCGCTTCGCCCGCTCGATGTCCGCCGGCGAAATGTCCGCCTTCCCGGCTACGAGCGGCGCGTCCTGAAAGCACAGCCAGAGCGCGGCGAGGGCGGCCACCGGCAGCCCGAGCAGCGCGAGGAGAAAGAGCCTCGCCACCCATTTCATGTCGCCATGGTAGCAGCCCGCCGCGCGGCTTAGCCGCGGGAGGCCGCCGTGCGAGAATGCCCGCGGCACCGCTGCCGATCACTCGACACCCGACCCTCGACCCCCATGCAGCTTCCACTCGAAGACGTCAAGGTTCTCGATCTCACTCACGCCCTTGCCGGCCCGTTCTGCTCGACGATGCTCGCTGATTTCGGCGCGCAGGTGATCAAGCTCGAACCGCCGGGCGCGGGCGATCTCGCGCGCGGCTGGGGCATCCCGATCGCGGGCGGGGAGACTTCGTATTTCGTCGGGCTGCACCGCAACAAGCGCGACATCGTGGTTGATCTCAAGCGCCCCGAAGGCAAGGAGATCTTCTTTCGCCTCGCCGAGCGGTGCGACGTGGTGCTCGAGAACTTCCGCGTGGACGCATTGAAGCGCCTCGGGCTCGACTACGAGGCCGCCCGCAGGCGCAACAAAGGCATCATCTACTGCTCGATCTCGGGTTTCGGTCAGGACGGGCCGTACCGGGACCGCGCCGCGCTCGACCTCATCCTGCAGGCCGAGAGCGGGATGATCAGCGTGACCGGCGAGCCGGGCACCTCCGGCACGCGCGCAGGGGTCTCGATCGCCGACCTCGCCGCGGGGATGAACGCGGCCTACGGCGTCATGCTGGCGCTGCGCGTGAAGGAGAAGACCGGCGAGGGCCAGTACGTGGATATTTCCATGCTGGAGGGACAGCTCGCGCTGCTCGGCACCGCGTTCTGCAACTACTTCGCGAACGGCGCGGTGCCCAGGCCGATGGGTACGGCCTACCCCGTGGTGGTCCCCTACCAGACCTTTCACACGAAGACGAAGGATCTCGCGATCGCGATCGCCGGGGAGAAGCTCTGGCGGATCTTCTGCCGGGCGATCGGCCGGCCGGAGCTCACGGACGATCCGCGCTACCGCACCACCACCGACCGCATGAAGAACCGCGACGCGCTGATCCCGGTGCTGCAGGAGGTATTCCTCTCCCGCGGCTACGAGGAGTGGGAGAAGCTGCTCCTCGAGAACGACGTGCCCGTCGGCGCGATCAACGACATCGGCCAGGTGGTCGAACACCCTCAGGTGAAGGCGCGCGGAGCGCTGGTGGCGTTCGATCATCCGACGGCCGGCAGGGTGCGCTCGGTGGGCTCGCCGGTGCGCCTTTCCGGGACGCCCGCGAGGATGCGCGCGCCCGCGCCGCTGCTCGGGCAGCACACTCACGAGGTGTTGCGCGAGGTGCTTGGCATGGGACGCGACGAAGTCGCGGCACTGGAGAAAGCGGGCATCGTCTCGGGAGCGAAACGGTGAGCGCTGGTCGATCGCAGGGGAACAACGCCACCCGGCGCCACGCGCAACCACCGCCGCAGGACGAGGTAATCTGGACTTTCTCGCCGCCCGCGGGGAAAATGCCCGTCTCGGCGTGTTGCCACCAGAGAGGAATGTGCGATGGACCAGGTGACCGGTGAGCACCGGATCGACACGGTGGAGGCGCTGGAAGCGCTCTACGGCTTTCCTTCGGGCGCGGCGGTGGAGAAGGAGGTGGACCATCTCCATCCGCACTACCAGGCGATGATCGCCGCCGCCCCGTTCGTCGTGCTCGCGACGAACGGGCCGGGGGGCGTTGACGCTTCACCGCGCGGGGACGCGCCGGGCTTCGTGACCGTCGCCGACGCGAGGACGCTCCTCATTCCGGACCGCAAGGGCAACAACCGCGCCGACAGCCTGAAGAACATCATCGCCGACCCCCATGTCGCGCTCCTCTTCCTGATTCCCGGCATAGGCGAGACGCTGCGCGTGAACGGGCGCGCCGCCATCACGACCGAGCCGGCGCTGCTCGAACGTTTCGCGGTCCGGGGGAGCCGGCCGCGTTCGGTGATCGTCGTGTCCGTCGACACCGTGTTCTTCCAGTGCGCGCGCGCGATCTTCCGCTCGAACCTGTGGGACCCCGCGCGCCACCGCGCCCGCGAGACATTCGCGAGCACCGGGCGCATCGTCGCGGATCTGGCGAAGACGAAGTTCGACGCGGAGAGCTACGACGACGGGCTCTACGAGCGGCTGAAGTCGGCGCTTTACTGACTGCCGTCGGCTACGAGCCGCGAGCCGCGAGTGGTGAGCCACGGGCCACGAGCGGCGGGCTGACGGCTCCAGTCGGCCTTGATCCCCGCCTTCTTCACCACTCCCGCCCAGCGCGCGGCCTCCCTGCGGATGTGCTCGCCGAACTCGGGGGTTCCGCCGGCGACCTGAAGGCCCAGCTCGGGGAGCCTCTCGGCCAACGCGGGCGTGGCGAGCGCCTTGTTCACTTCCGCGTTGAGCCGCGCGATGACGGCTTTCGGCGTTGCCGCGGGCACCATGATTCCCGCCCACGCCGCGACGTCGAAACCCGGCACGCCCGCCTCCGCCATGGCCGGCAGTTCGGCGAACGCCGGCACCCGCCGCGCACTGGTCACGGCGAGCCCGCGGAGCCGTCCCGAAGAGGAGCGCGTCGGGATGCTTCTTCGCGTGCGCGATCCGTTCCTGCACCGGCTTCACCGGCAGGGAGAGCGTCACGGCGAGGAAGTCGGGCGTGCCGTACAGGTGTACGACGGGCCGGAAGTCGCGGTCGATGTCGTAGGGCAGCTTCGGCAGCACGCTGCGGCCGATCGCCATCGTCAGGATGTTCCCGTGGCCGATCGTGTGGCCGTCGGGCGTGCCCGCGCGAGCAACTCGGTGCCGATGACCCCGCTCGCACCGGGACGGTTGTCGATGTTGACCCGCTGGCCGAGTTGCCTCCCGAGCTGTTGCATGACGACCCGGGCCGCAACGTCGGGGCCGCCGCCCGCGGCGCTGGGAATGACGTAGCGTAGCGGCCGCTCCGGGTAGCCGGCGGCGCCGTCCGCAACTGTCCACACGAGGGCAGGCGGGGGGATATGCGCAGGAGAAGACTCATGCCGTTCCTCCTCGGGCCGGGACGTGCCATATATTGGCATACTGTCGGCTGTCGCAATGCGCCGAAGGAGAATCGCCTTGCCTGCCAACGAAGCGCTGCTTGCCGAAACCGCCGTCGAACTGCGCCGCCGGATCGGCGCGAAGGAGATCTCCCCGGTCGAGCTCGTCGCGGCCGCGATCGCCCGCATCGAGCGCATCAATCCCTCGGTCAACGCCGTCACCGCGACATGCTACGAGCGAGCCCGGGGCGAGGCCCGGGCCGCGGAGCGGGCGGTGCTGCGCGGCGAACCGCTCGGGCTGCTGCACGGGCTGCCCGCCGGCATCAAGGATCTCGACGAGACGGCGGGCTTGCTCACCACCTACGGCTCGCCGCTTTACCGCGACTTCGTTCCCGAAAGCGACGACGCGATGGTCGCCCGCGTGCGCGCGGCCGGCGCGATCGTCGTCGGCAAGACCAACGTGCCCGAATTCGGCGCCGGCGCCAACTCCCGCAACGTCGTGTGGGGCGCGACCGGCAATCCCTTCGACCCGATGCGCAATGCGGGCGGCTCCTCCGGCGGTTCCGCGGCGGCGCTCGCCTGCGACATGCTGCCCGTTTGCACGGGTTCGGACACGGGCGGGTCGCTGCGCATCCCCGCCGCGCTCTGCGGGGTGATCGGTTTCCGGCCCTCTCCCGGGCTCGTCCCGGTGGAGCGGCGCTCGCTCGGCTGGACGCCGATCTCGGTCGTGGGCCCGCTCGGGCGCACGGTGCCGGACACCTGCCTCCTCATGGCGGGGCAGGCGGGGTTCGACGACTGCGATCCGCTGTCGAATCCGGTCGATGCACGCGCCCTCGCCGCGCCCGAACCGCGCGACCCCGGCGCGCTGCGGGTCGTGTACACGGAGGACTTCGGCGTATGCCCGGTGTCGGCGCCCATACGAGCGATCTTCCGCGAGCGACTCGCGACCATGCGGCATCTCTTCCGCTCCTGCGAACCGGCCGATTTCGATTTCGGCGGGGCCGACCGCTGTTTCGACGTGATCCGCGCGTTGAACTATGCCGCTCGCTATCGCGACGCGTACGAAAAGGATCGCGACTCGCTCGGCCCCAACGTGCGCGCCAACTACGAGCTCGCCGCTGGCATGTCGCTCGCCGACGTCGCGTGGGCGCACACCGAGCAGACACGGATCTTCCGCCGTTTCCAGGAGTCCTTTCGCGACTGCGACCTCGTGCTGGCGCCGACGACGCCGGTCACGCCGTTTCCGTGGAGCGAGCCGTATCTCGCCGAGCTGGAGGGCGCGAAGCTCCGCAACTACTACCACTGGCTCGCGTTGACCTACGTCATCACGCTCGCCACCAACCCGGCGATCTCGCTCCCCTGCGGCGTGGACCATGCGGGCATGCCGTTCGGCCTGCAGGTAATCGGCCCGTTCCGCGCCGACCGCGCGCTCCTCGGAGCGGCACACGCAATGGAGCAGGCATTCGCGGCGATTCCTTCGCTGCGGCGCCCGCGGCCCGACGAGGCGAGGCTCGCGCGGCCGACGCCCGCGCTCGTCTCGATCGTTACGCACCCGCCGGGATCGGGCACGGAGATGGCGGCACGGCCAGGGTAACGAATCGATGCCGTGCTCGACCTTCGCCTCCACTCGGGAGGGGAAGGTTTGAAACGTCGGTTCGCCAACGCGAAGCTCGTCACCGGTTCGGGAGCGTCACTCCACTGTCATTCCCGGCGCCGCCGCCTGCCTCCGCTCGAACGCCCTGCGGCGCTCGATTGTTTCATCCTGACCCGGGTACTATAATCGATCGCGCATCGCGGCAGCAGCGTCCCGTCCAAACCGACAGAGGGAGAGGAGTCATGAAGACGATCGGCAAGTGCGAGTTTGCAACAGGGGTCATCGCCGCAGTGTGCTTCGGCGCGCTGGGGCCGTCTCCGGCTGCGGCGCAGTCCTATCCGGCGCGGACGGTGTCGATCGTCGTCCCCTTCGGGGCCGGCAGCATCACCGACGGCATGGCGCGCGTGCTCGCCGAAAAGCTCGGTCCGATGTGGAAGCAGAACGTGATCGTCGACAACAGGCCCGGGCTTCCCGGGACGACGGTGGTCGCGCGGAGCGCAGCCGACGGCCACACTCTGATGCTCACCTCGAACGGCCACACCATCGCGGCGGTCATCAACGCGGCGGTCTCCTTCGATCCGGTGAAGGACTTCGCCGGGGTGACGGTAATCGCGTCGGTGCCGCTCGTGGCGATCGTTCCCGCCGATCTTCCGGCCAGGACGCTCAAGGACTTCATCGCGCTGGCGGCCGGGTCTCCGGGCAGGCTCAACTTCTCCTCGGCGGGCCTCGCGAGCACATCCTTCCTCTCGGCCGAGATTTTCCGGCAGCAGGCGAAGCTCAACCTCGTGCATATCCCTTACAAGGGGGTGCCGGACGCGACGGCGGCGGTCATACGCGGCGACGTGCAAATGTATTTCGCGCCTATCCCGAACGCGCGCGACCTCGCCGCCAGCGGCAAAGTCCGTGCGCTGGCCATCAATTCCGACAAGCGCGCTCCGCAGCTTCCGGACGTTCCGACAATCGCGGAGACCGCGGTACCGGACTACAAGTACGAGTCGTGGTTCGGATTGATGGCACCGGCGGGTACGCCGCGCGACATCCGCGTCAAGGTCAGCCGGGACGTCGCCGCGGCGTTGCAAATGGAGGACGTGAAGGAGCGGCTGTCCCGGTTCGGCTCGTTTCCCGCTCCCACCACGCCCGAGCAATTCGACGAGATCATCAGGAACGACACCGAGCGCTACGCGAAGGTGCTGAGGGACGCGGGAGTGGCGGCGAAGTAGCGCGGAGGCCGGCGACGCCGGCGGTGCGGTCGCCGTCGTCCGGCGCATCCTGGAGCGCCAGGGATGGACGCGAAGCGGACGGGGTGGGCTTCCCGCTGGCCGGGTCCTGTCGGAGCGGCCGGCGCCTGATCCGGTTCTCCCGGCGTGCACGCAGGATCTGGCCGTCGCGTAGTCTTGAGGCAGTACCGTACAGGGAGAGCCGGCTCAGTCACCGGCCGCTCCGCCACCCGGCCGCGGAGTCGTAGGGCCCTGCGGCTGTTCTTGCAATGGGCCCACTGAGACCGCCCTCGCCGCCCACCCTGTTCGGTTGATGCACGTCGGAGGAGAAAACTGGTGCTCGCGCAGAAAGCGCTGATTTCGACTCGATGCCGCCGGCCGCGCGGGCTGGCAGGCAAAAGACAAGACTTGACCCCATTACCCCTGCAAGACTTGACCCCATTACCCCTGGAGATGTCCACGCCGATCGATTCGCCAGCGTAGAGCGGGCGCGCGATGCGGATCAGCGCTTGAGCGAACTCGTAGTAGATGCGCCAGTCGCGCTCCTCGTTCGCGTCGGCGAGCGCACTGCGGCTGATATTGCCTCGCAACCCCAGGTGGTAGAGTTTGCCCGGCTGCGCGCGCAGACACGCCTCGATGTCGCGCAGACTCTCCCGATACGTCAACTGTGCAAAGGCAAGACACAGGAATTGGTCCAGGCAGCTGAAGCTGCGAACGTTGAAGTCGCCTTGATACTTCGCGACCACACGTCGAAAGGTGTGCCACGGCGCAAACTCCATCACCTGCGCGAAGACAAGCTTGCCTGCGTGCATCGGTCCCTCCCCAGAGAATCCGGGAAGGGTCTCGCGTTTGGCATTTCTTATTCAAATCGTTAACACCTTGAAAAGTCGAAAACCATGTTTCAGGACCTAGACTTACGATCGATCAGCCTTAAACGTGTCGGACAGTAGTGTTGCTGCATGACTCTGAAGTGGACGGCCGAAAAGCCGTGTTGCGAGGCGACAATCTGCGCCGTCCCCTGTAGCCCTTCAACCCAGTCAAGACGTGATGGCGGTACCTGCAGAATTGAATGCTGTCTTTCGGAATGCGAGAGTGTCGACAGGCAGGTTCGCTTTCCGAGCCAGGCTCAGTTTCCTCCGCAGTTTCCCCCGCCGACTTGCTCCGCCAGAACAGGGTGGGTGGCGGGGGCGGTCCAGCGTGCCCATCACAAGAAACCGGATGGCTCTACCCCCCCCCGGCCGGGTGGCGGAGCGGAAAGCATGCAATCCCACCCCGGTCGCTGTGCGACCACCCCTCCCGCGCGGAGGGGAAGGATTGAAACGCCGGTTCGTCACCGTGGAGCGCGTCACTACCGCGGGAGCGCCAACCCTCCCTCATTCCCGGCGCCGCCGCCTGCCGCCGCTCGAACACCCTGCAGCGCTCGTCGTGGTGCCGTCGTGCGCGATGTCGGGACGACGCACGAAGCCGCGCCCGGTGCCGGTGCGGTAGGCGCTGCCTTCGTCGCGAACCGCGGCGAGGTACTGGCTCGCCTTGCCCTGCGGGTGCGCGACGCCGGCGTGGAGCCCGATCGCCCCCGTGAGAGCTCGAGCCGCCAGCCGCGGTCGGCTTCCAGTTCCGGGGCATTCCGGTTGGCGGGCGTGTCGAAATCGATGTCCATGGTCTGGTCCCGGCCCGATTGCCGCCGGCGCCGGGCGCGGGTATTCTTGGCGCGGCATCACCACATCAACCGGAGCCACTCAGAGGAACCTCATCATGGAACCCAGACCGGGCAGCCCGGCGCCCGATTTCACGCTGACTTCGCACACCGATGAGAAGGTGACGCTCTCCAGCTTCAAGGGTCGCCCGGTCATCGTCACCTTCATGCCCTTCGCGTTCACGGGTGGGTGAACGAACCAGGTCAACGGGTTCCGTGCGAACTACGAAGAATTCAGGAAGCTCGGCTGCGAGATCCTCAACATCAGCGCCGATCCGCTGCCCTCGATCAAGGCCTGGGGCGAGAAGCTCGGCGGCGTTCCGTTCCCGATGCTCTCCGATTACTGGCCGCACGGCGCGGTCGGCGCGGCGTACGGCGTTTTCAACGACGAGCGCGGCATGGACAAGCGCGCGGCCTTCGTCGTGGACGCGCAGGGCATCGTGCGTTACTCGAAGCTCTACGAGCCCGGGAAGATTCCCGAGACCGCGGAGATGCTCGCGGAGCTGAAGAAGCTGTAGGAAGCCGACGAGTACTGGAGACGGGACGGAAGTGACGAATATGGATGACGGGTGGCCTGCAGGCCGCTCGTCCAACCCTGCCCTGCCCGCAGCGCGCTACTCGGGAACGCCCACGATCCTGCTCCCGCCTGCTGCCTGACCCAATCCGCTGCCGGCGGCATCCGGACTCGCCGGACTGTTCCTCGATTGGTCCCGGGACCCGGGATCCGCCCGCGAACCGCGATTGATTGTCCCGGATCGACACCATCGCTGGTCCGCTTCCGGGAACGCGGAAGGCGCCTACTTCGTCACCCTCACCTCGTCACCTTCATCTCGCCACCCGCAACCCATGCTGATCCTCGACACCGCGTTCTTCTTCGCCATGGGCGCCGCGCTCTCCTACGCGGTCGCGGACATCGGGTTGCGCTTCGGCATGCTCCACACCAATCCCTTCGTCGGCGCGACGATCACGCCCTTCTTCGGAATCCTGACCCTCGCCGCGCTGATGGCGGCGACCGGAGCGCGCTTCCCGCCGTTCGGCGAGCACTACCTCTGGCTCGCGGTGGCGGGCATATTCAACCCCGGGTTGTTCATCATTCTCTTCATGTTCGGCATCGCGAAGATCGGCGTCGCCCGCGCGGCCCCGATCAAGGGCAGCTCGCCGCTCCTCGCTCTCGTCCTCGCGGTGATCTTCCTCGGCGAGCAACCCGAGTGGTATCACCTCACCGGCGTGCTCCTCGTCGTCACGGGGATCGTGATCATCTCCTCGGGCCGCACCGAGGGACGGTGGCGGCGGATCGACGCTTGCTGGCCGCTCGCCGCGGCCGCCTCTTCCGCGGTCGGCGCGATCTTCTGGCGGAAGGCGCTGCCGATGTTCCCGGACGCGATAGCCGGCGCGCTGGTCGGCCTCGTCGCCGCTTTCGTGCTCACGCTCGCCTACGCCCTCGCCGTCATGCCTGAACGGATTGCCGGCGGCATCCAAAAGGCGTGGAAACCGTTGCTGATCGTCGGCGTCGTCGCGGCCATCGGCCAGTATTTCTTCGCGGGCGCGCTCCAGCGCGGCGAAGTCTATCGCATGGTGGCGCTCATCCAGGCTTCGCCGCTGTTCACCGTCGCCTTCGCGCTCCTGTTCCTGCGGCACGCCGAGGCGATCACGTGGCGCGTGCCGGCCGGAGCGCTGCTGACGGTCAGCGGCGCGGTGCTGGTCAACCTCCGGCTTGCCGGCTGATCCGCGGCGCTCGACCTGCGGTTGAGCGGGTCACGAGGTCCAGTCACCGCCCTTCGCGCAAAAACGGCACGACCATCTCCGCGAAAAGGCCGGGCGACTGCACGTGCATGAAGTGCCCGGAATCCGCCTCGACGTAGCGGGCGCCGGCGATTTTCGTGGCGAGTTCCTTCACCATCTCCGGCTTGCGCAGCACGTCGTGCACGCAGCCGATCGCGAGCGTCGGGCAGCGGATCGCGGCGAGCTCCCCGTCGACGTCCATGTCGAGCAGCATGCGGTTCACCGCGGCGAAGCTCCCCGGATCGTTCGCGATCCAGCGCAGGCGATAGCGCTCGAAGCGCGCGCGCTCGAAGCGCAGCACCTCCGGGTAGGACCGGTCGAGGCTCGCGCCGGCCTGCGCGCGCATGCCCGTGCGTTCCACTTCCGCGGCGCGCGCGATCATCTGCTCGCGGAACCGGGGGCTCGAGCACGTGACGAGACTTTGCACGACGAGACGCGCCACCCGCGCCGGATGCCGCGCCGCGAACGCCGCGGCGATGCCCGCGCCGAGCGCGGACCCCACGACGTGGCACGGTTCGCGAAGCGCGAGCGCGTCGAGGAGCCCCGCGACGTCGGCCACCATGTCGTCGAGCCCGAGTGTGCCGCGCGCCTTCTCCGAGAGCCCGAATCCGCGCTGGTCGTAGCGGAGCACGCGGAAATGTTCCCGAAAAACCGGGAGCGTCTCGTCCCAGCTTTCCAGCGCTCCGCCCAACTCGTGCACGAGCACGACGGTTTGCGCCCCGGCGCCGGAGAGCTCGTAGCGGAGGCCGACTCCGTTGATCTCGAGCCAGTTCATGCCGGTTCGCGCGAGCGCTGCGCCGCCTGTTTCGACAGGCCGAAGCGGAGCTCGACGAGGACGGTGAAATGATTCGTCGCCACGGCAGGCATCGCCCCTCCAGCCGGAAACGAGCGCTCCGGTTCAGCCCGATTCTACCCGGCGGGGCGAAGGCTCGCCGGCGCGAGGTCGGCAGCTCTCTCCGATCCGCGATTCCCCGCGTGCTGCCGGCAGGGGCGGGGCGCGAACGCCCCCGAGGGGGCCGGAATCCGCGCCTGCCCACCATCGGCCGTATACTCCCGGTCCCATGACTCGCGCTCTCATGATGGCCGTGACCCTGGCTGCCGCGCTCGCGGGATGCGGCGCCGGACCGCAGCCCGCCGGCCCGGCCGCCGCCGGGGGCAGCGGCGGATCCGCAATCCCGGTGCAGGAGTCGGCGAAACCCGCCATTACCGCCGCGCAGGTCTCGAAGGACGTCGTCGGCAGGATCGTGGCGGTGCCGGAGCTCTCCGGGGCCGGGCCGGGCGACAGGTGGACCTTCGAGGCCGGCGAGTACCGCCGCGTGGACATCGTCGAGCAGCGCCCGACGGCGGCGGGGCGCGAACTGCTGGTTTTCATGCTGACGAGAAGCGTGCCGAAGCCGCGCGAGCCCGTGGTACAGGTGTCCGGGCAGTTGCGGCTCCACTACGAATGGAAGGGCGGGCGGTGGGTGCTGAGACGCATCGACAACGTGAGCTTCCGGTACTCGGTCGGCGTTGCGACCTGAGAGCGCGCTGCGCGGAAGGTGACGAGATCATCTCATCACCCGTATCTCGTCACCTTCACCTCCCGAACGCTCCCGCCGCCCGCGGCTGCTCGATCTCCTCCTCCCCTGCGCCCAGCCATTCGCCGGGCACTTCGGCGGCGTTTTCGCCGAGCCTCGGGGCCCCGCGGCGGTAGGCGACGAGCGTGGCGGAAAGCCGGATGGGATTGCCGATGACGGCGGTCTTCGTGCCGTCGCTGCGCACGAGTTCGACCTTGAGGCCTCTCGCCCGCGCCTGCCACTGCGTGCCGTTGCCGCAGGCGATGATGAGATGTTGAGATAGGTGCTACACTCTCGCGCGGATCAAGAGGCGGCCCAACGCCCGATTCCCGCAAACCGGGCAACGACCCAGGAGGGGGATCCGCGCATGGCTCGATTGCCGTGGTTCTGTTCCGTGTTTCTTGCGGTGTTCGCAAGCGCCGCCACCGCGGCCGACTACCCCAACCGTCCGATACGCATCGTTGTGCCCTTCACGGCCGGCAGTGCCAGCGACTTCCTCGCACGCCAGATCGGGCCGAAGCTGAACGAAGCGTGGGGGCAGCAGGTGGTCGTCGACAATCGGCCCGGCGCCGGCAGCACCCTCGGCGCCGCGATCGTCGCGAGCGCCACGCCCGACGGACACACCCTGCTCCTCAACTCGTCGGCGCTGGCGGGCGCGGCCTCCATCTACCCGAAACTGCCCTACGACACCATCAAGGATCTCTCGGGGGTGAGCCTCGTCGCGAGCAATCCGCTGGTGCTGGTGGTACATCCGTCGATCAAGGCGCGCTCGGTGAAGGAATTGATCGCGCTCGCGCGAAGCCAGCCGGGCAAGCTCACCTACGCTTCCTCCGGCATCGGCAGCGGCACCCACTACGGCAACGAACTCTTCCGCTACATGGCGAAGATAGAAACGGTCCACGTCCCCTTCCGCGGCACGCCCGAGAGCATCACGGATACCGTGGCGGGCCGCACGAACTACGCGATGCCGCCCATACTGGCGGTGCTGCCCATGGTCAAGGAAGCACGACTGATCCCGCTCGCGGTGACCACGAGAGCGCGTGCGCCGCTGCTGCCGGATCTTCCGACCGTCGAGGAGGCGGGGCTTCCGGGCTACGAGTACGACGGCTGGTTCGGCGTGCTCGCGCCGTCGAAGACGCCCCGCACCGTGATCGGGAAGCTCAACAAGGAGATCGCAAGCATCGTCGAGATGCCCGACATTCAGAAGCGCATCGCCGCGCAGGGCGGGCGCGCGCGCTCGAGCACGCCGGAGGAGTTCGACAGGATCGTTCGTACCGAGATCGAAACCCGCACCAAGGTCTTCAAGGCGGCCGGAACGCAGGCCAACTGAGCGCGCCGCGCAGGGCGTGTGCCGGGCTCGGCTCCGGCACGCGCCTTCCTCACAGCAGGCTGGCGAGAAAGCGCAATCGGGACCACGATGGCCGCCGAGGTCGCGACCGCCTGGTGGATGGGCATGCCGTAGAGCGCGAGCACCATCGTGCAGAGCGAGTCGCCGCTGACACCGGTCAGCGAGCCCATCAATCCCACCGCGAGCCCGAAAAGCCGCGCGAGCGGATGCCGCGGCAGGCCCTCTCCCAACCACCACGATTCGCGGCCGACGAGGAGCTTCCCGCCGATGATCGCGGCGATGACGACGAACGCGATCTTGAACGCCGCCGGGGGCGCAACCGCGGCGACGGCGGAGCCGATGGCGATGCCGGCGAGCACGCCCGGCGTCCAGTGCCGGACGATCTCCGACAGCACCGTGCCCTTCGCGCGAGGTACGAGCGGATGCTGGTCGGCGCCATGATCGCGAGGGAAGTGCCGATGCAGAGCCGCATGTGCACCGCGTCCGCGACGCCGGATTCGTTCAGGGGGACGCCGGACATGACGGGCGGGAGCGGCGACGGCGGGTGACGCTACGCCGTCACTCTCGTCACGTCGCCTCAGTTGAGTTTGAGCTTTGCCGCCGCGATGGTCTTGCGCCACTGCTCGTACTCGGCCTTCATGAACTTCGCGAGATCCTCCGGCGTCCCCGGCGCGGGCTCGGCGCCCTGACTCGCGAAGCGCTCCCCGATGTCCTTCTCCTTCAGAATGCGCACGATTTCGGTGTTCACCTTCGCGATCACGTCCTTCGGCGCCGTGGCAGCCGCGAAAAGGCCGTACCACGTGACGTACTGAAAGCCCGGCACCGTCTCGCCGACCGTCGGAATGTCCGGTGCCGCGGGCGAGCGCTTCGCGCTGCTCACCGCGAGGCCCTTCAGCCGCCCCGCCTTCACCAGAGGCAGGACGGTCGGCATGCTGTTGAACATGAGCGAGACGTGGCCGGCGAGGATGTCGGTCACCGCCGGCGCGGTGCCCTTGTAGGGAATGTGCACCATGTCGATGCCGGTCATGTGCTTGAGCATCTCGGTGCCCAGATGCTGCGGGCTGCCCGGCCCCACGGAAGCATAGTTGATCTGCCCGGGCTTCGATTTCGCGAGCTTGACGAGGCCCGCCACGCTGTTCGCGGGCACCGACGGATGCACCACGAGTATCTGCGGGTTGACGACGAGCAGCCCGATCGGCGCGAGATCGGTGAAAACATTGTAGGACGCCTTGATGCCGATCGCGGGCGCGACAGCCATGCTGCCGCCGGTCGCGAAAAGGAGCGTGTAGCCGTCCGGCGGCGAGCGCAGCACGGCCTCGACACCGATCACTCCGCCCGCGCCGGGCCGGTTCTCGACGATCACCTGCTGGCCCCACGCTTCGGTCAGCTTCTGCCCGATCGTGCGCGCGACCATGTCGGTCGGCCCGCCCGGCGGAAAGTGGACGACGATGCGGATCGGCTTCACCGGATAATTCTGGGCCGCTGCCGCTCCGCCCAGAATCATCAATGGAAGAAACGCGGCGATCCCCACGACTCGGCTGGCTGCTGATTGCATCGGACGCTCCTCCTCACCCGTCACTCGTCACCCCAGAAAGCGCGTCGGCAGCCGCCGTTCCACCGCGCGGCGGCCCGCGCGGGTCACGCGCCAGCCCTTCGCGCGCGGGCGGCTCGATACCACGCGCGCGAGGCGCCCGTCCACGTAGTGCAGGGCCACGCCGTCGGCGGCGGCGACGCCTTCTGGTATGGTGCCATCCGCGACCATCCTGCGGAAGCTTGGCCGGCGATCCCGTTCGGAATCGTAGTGCGGGCAGTTGCTTCCCCGGCAGGAGTCCCGACTCGCCGTTGTTTCCGGGGCACGTACCCGCATCCGCCATCTTTCCTGTCCTTCATATCGGACCCGATCAGCTTGCGCATTGCCTGGTCCCACCACGCGACCTGCGCCTCGGTCATGCCGCGCTGCCCGGTAACGCCGCGGGAATTCGACACGACTACGTCGAGGCCCCGTCCGGTCCATGCCGGCACGCCGGCGAGCACGTCCCCAAGGCGCTCCGGGGAAGTGACGGTCAGCACCCGCACCTGGCCGGCCCGGCTCGATCCCTTCCGGCAACCTACCGCACCACCGGCGCTCTGGCCAGCCCCGGGCGGTGGAACGATAATGCCGGACTGCCGTCGGACAGCCTTCCTCCATGTTCGCTTATCTCCAGTCGCTGGTGCGCGGCACGGCCAGCACCGGGCCCGGCGCCCCGCCCGCGGGTCTCACCGCCTTCTACTGGCACTTCGCGCGCCAGACGAAGGGGCTCTACGCGCTCATGTTCGTCACCAGCCTCGCGGTCGCGTTGATCGACACGGTCATCCCGCTCTTCATCGGGAGGCTCGTCTCGCTCATGGAGGCGGCCGACCGGCACGCCGCGCTCGCGCGTGAGTGGCCGCTCCTCCTCGGCATGATCGCGCTCGTGCTCCTCGCGCGCCCGCTCGTCATCCTCGCGGACGTCGCGATCCGCCACAACGCGCTGATCCCCGGAGCGACGAGCCTCGTGCGCTGGCAGAGCCACTGGCACGTGGTGCGCCAGAGCTGGCCCTTCTTCCAGAACGACTTCGCCGGCCGCATCGCGAGTCGCGTCATGCAGACCGCCAACGCGCTGCGCGAGAGCGTGATGGCGGCGATCCGCGCCGTCTGGTACATCGCCGTCTACGGCGTGACCGCGCTCGCGCTGATGGCCTATTCCGACTGGCGGCTCGCGATTCCGACCTTCCTGTGGTTCTGCGGCTACCTCGTGTTCCTGCGCTACTTCGTGCCGCGCATGCGCGACCTCGCCAAGGCGAGCTCGGAAGTGCGCTCGCACGTGATGGCGCGCGTGGTGGACAGCTACACCAACATCCTCACGGTGAAGCTCTTCGCGCGGCTCGCGGACGAGGATGCCTACGTGCGCGAGGTGATCGACGAGCACCAGGCCGCGATCGCGGCGCACATGCGGTTGATCACCCAGTTCATGTTCGCGCTCGCGGTCATGAACGCGGCGCTGTTGACCGGCACCGCCGCGATCGGCATTTCGCTGTGGGCGAGCGGCGCGCTCTCCGCCGGGATCGTGGCGACCGCGCTGCCGCTCGCGTGGCAGATCGCCAACGTGGCGGGCTGGGTGAGCTGGGAGGTCACGGGCATCTTCGAGGACATCGGGGTCGTGCAGGAGGGCATGGAGACGATCGCCGTGCCGCATTCGGGCGTGGACCGGCCCGGCGCGCGGGAGCTCGCGGTGACACGCGGGGAGATCCGCTTCGAAGGCGTCACCTTCGACTACGGCCGGCGCGACGGGCCGCCCGTCATCGACGATCTCACCCTCGTCATCCGTCCCGGCGAGCGCGTGGGCCTCGTCGGGCGCTCGGGCTCCGGCAAGTCGACGCTCGTCAACCTGCTCCTGCGCTTCTACGAGCCCGGGCGTGGCACGATCGCGATCGACGGGCATGACATCGCCGCGGTGACGCAGGAGAGCCTGCGCGCGGCGATCGGCATGGTGACGCAGGACACCTCGCTCCTGCACCGTTCGATCGCCTCGAACATCCGCTACGGCCGGCCCGGCGCGAGCGCGCGCGCGATCGAGGCGGCGGCGCGCAAGGCGCACGCGCACGATTTCATCATCGGCCTGAAGGACTGGTGCGGGCGCGCCGGCTACGACGCGCATGTCGGCGAGCGCGGCGTCAAGCTCTCGGGGGGGCAGCGCCAGCGCATCGCGATCGCGCGCGTCATCCTCAAGGACGCGCCCGTTCTCGTCCTCGACGAGGCCACATCGGCCCTCGACAGCGAGGTGGAGCTCGCGATACAGGAGCAACTGCTGGGGCTCATGGAGGGCAAGACGGTGATCGCGATCGCGCACCGCCTGTCCACCATCGCGCGCATGAATCGCCTGGTCGTGCTCGAGGCCGGCCGCATCGTCGAGCAGGGCACGCACGAGAAGCTGCTGCGGCTCGACGGTCACTATGCACGGCTGTGGCGGCATCAGTCGGGGGGCTTTCTCGTGCCCGACGCGACGCCGACCGAGACGGCCACCGGCCTGCCGGAAGAGGCGCCCGCCGACGAGATGCGGCTCGACACCCAGCCGGAGCCGACCGTAGCCGACGCGGGCGCGACCACCCGGACGTGAGACGATCGGAGTATCCGCGCGATGACGATAACCGCACCACGGCCACTGATCGGCGTCGCCGCCAATGCCCGGCTGGCCGACCCCCGGCGGCAATCCCTGTACGCCGCCGGCGAGCGCTACGTGCGCTCGCTCATGAAGATGGTGGACTGCATCCCCGTGCTGATGCCGCCGGTGGGCACGGCGATGGATGTCGCGAGCCTGGTGTCACGCATGGATGGTTTCGTGCTCACGGGCGGCATCGCGAACGTCGAGCCGCACCACTACGGGGGACCGGCCTTTCCTCCCGATGAACCGATCGATCCCGGCCGCGACGCGCTCGTCCTGCCGCTCGTGCGCGCTTGTATCGCGCAACGCGTGCCCGTGTTCGGCATCTGCCGCGGCATCCAGGAGATCAACGTGGCGCTGGGGGGCTCGCTGCACTACCGCATACACGCGCTGCCGGGGAAAGACGACCACCGCATGCCGCGCCGCGAGGACGTCACACCCGAGGAGGTGTACCGGCTCCGGCACATGGTGAGGCTCACCCCGGGGGGGCTGTTCCACTCGTTGACCGGGGAGGACGAGATGCTGGTGAATTCGCTCCACGGGCAAGGCGTGGATCGACTGGGCGAAGGCCTCGTCGTGGAGGCGACCTCCCACGATGGCGTGGTCGAAGGCGTGCGCTACGAGGACCAGGCGCAGTTCATCGTCGGGGTGCAATGGCACGCCGAATGGCAGCCCGGGGAGCACACGCTCTCGGGCGCGCTCTACGCGGCATTCGGCGAGGCGGCGCGGGCACGCGCCGCGCGGCGGGGACCGGGCGGTGGCGGCGCGGGCTGACGGCGCCCCTCCGGTGTGGACACCGCGCGGCCCGCTACCGCGCGGCTTACGCGCGCCGGCCGTGCCCGTTCCATCGCGCGAACGTGACTTTTCGCACGCCCGGCGACGCGCGAGCGGTCATCCCGGCGCGCACCATCCGCGTTTTGCAGGAACGCGCGTCGTATCCCGGGTGCGGATCCCCCGATCCGGAGGCGAACTCGCAGGCTTCCGACAAGGAGAAGGTGCGTGCTCCGTTCAATGCTCGCCGGCGTGGGCTTATGCGTCGCGCTGTCGGGCTGCGATCGCGCGCGCGATCCCGATGCCGGCGCGGCTTTGCCGCCCGTCGCCGGCACGGTGGAGCTCGTGGAAGGCGAAGTGCGCTTTCTCGACCGCGGCCGGCGGGCACGGCATCCCTCGCCCGGGGACCCGCTGCACGAAGGCGAAAGCATCGAGACCGGCCCCTCGGGGGAGGTGCACCTGCGGATGGACGACGGCGGCTACATGGCGGTTCGCTCTTCCACGCGACTGCGCATCGTGAACTTCCGGGCCGAGGGCAACGACGGCGATCGCTCCCTCGTCAACCTGCTGGAAGGCTCTTTTCGTTCGGTTACCGGCTGGATCGCCAAGACCGGCGCGCAGCGCGTCACGGTGCAGACGCCCACGGCGACCATCGGGATACGCGGCACCGATCACGAGCCGCTCGTCATACCCGCGGGCAGCTCGCGGGGCGAGGCGGGCACCTACGACCGCGTATACGCGGGCGAAACGGAGATCCGCACGCAGCAGGGCACAGTGCGCGTGCGCCCGAACCAGGCCGGATTCGCGCCGCGGGAGGGAGCATCGTTGCCGCGCGTGCTGGCGCGCATACCCGGCGCGTTTCGCCCGGCACGGGATGATGCGCGCTTCGCCGGCCTGCATGCGCGGGTGCAGCGCGAGCTCGACCAGCGCCGCGACGATCGCCGCCGGGACGTGGAGGAGCGGCGCAGGCTGCGCGACGAGCGCAAACGCACCAGCGAAAAGGCACGGGAAGACAGGCGCAAGACGGACGACCGGCAGCGTGAGAAGGAAGACAAGCGCAAGGCAGAGGAGCGGCGGCGCGAGCTGGAGGACAAACGCAAAGCAGAGGAGCGGCGTCGCGAGCAGGAGGACAGGCGCAA
>JADZGE010000052.1 GCA_020854035.1 Burkholderiales bacterium
GGCCCGCAAGCGCATGCGGTTGGTCTCCTCCAACGCCTCCTCGGCCGCTAGTGGCTCGCGCGCCGCCTCCCTTGCGGCCGCCGCGGCGGCCGCCCGCTGGCGCGCCTCCTCGGCCGCACGCTCGGCGAGTTCCGCCGCGCGCTCGGCGCCCCGCCTTCCCGTCGCTTCGTGCGCCGCGCGCGCCTCCAGGGCCACGCGCTCGCGCGCCTCCGCGATCTGGCGCTGCCTTGCATCTTCCGCCGCGCGCGCCTCGACCGCCGCGCGCGCCCGCGCCTCCTCCGTGGCGCGGGCATCGGCCTCCGCGCGTGCCTCCGCGAGCAGGCGCGCGCGCGCGTCTTCCGCGGCGCGGCTCTCGGCCGCGCAGCGTGCGCGTGCTTCGGCCGCCCCACGCGTCTCGGCCTCGGCGCGCGCCTGTGTCTCCGCCCGCGAACGGGCCTCCGCCGCCGCGCTCGCCGCGGCTTCCGCGCGCGCCCGTTCCTCGGCACGCTCCCGCGCCTGGGCTTCGGCCGCCCGCTGCTGTT
Source organism: Burkholderiales bacterium (assembly GCA_020854035.1). Taxonomy (GTDB): domain Bacteria; phylum Pseudomonadota; class Gammaproteobacteria; order Burkholderiales; family SG8-41; genus SG8-41. The sequence continues at coordinate 522 of JADZGE010000052.1, forward strand.
CGGACTCGCGGGCAAGCCTTTCCGCCGCATCTTCCTCCGCACGCTGGCGCTCGCGGGCCGCGCGCTCGAGTTCCTGCTCCGCGGCGGCGCGCGCCTCGGCGCCGCGCCGCGCCGCTTCCTCCGCCGCGAGCCGTTGCCGCAGCGCGCCCCGCGCTTCGGCCTCCGCGGCGGTGCGCGCCCGCGCGGCGTCGAGAAGCTCTCCTTCGAGGCGCTTGCGTTCGGCAGTGGTCTCCTGCTCCAGCCGCTCCGCCGCGCTGCGCGAGGCGGCCAGGTTACGTGCTTCGTCCTCCGCCGCCACCCGCAGCTCCAGCTGGCGCGCCGCTTCGCGCTCCGCTTCCAGCCGGCGCTGCGCTGCCGCCTGCAGCCTGAGCTCCGCCGCGGCCCTCGCCTCCTCGGCGACCCCCGCGCGCGCCTCCGCTTCCGCGCGCGATATCGCCTGGCGCACCTCGGCGAGGCGGCGGACCGAGGGCGCTTCGGGGTCGCCCTGGGGCATGGCGCGGGCGCGGGGATTCTCGGGGGCGGCGTCCTTGCGTGTGGTCGGTGCGCTCACGGGGTTTCCTTCCTGGTCTCGCGTTGCGGTTTCATCAGCGGCATTCGATCAGGCCTTCGGCGACCCGGCGGGTGCCGAGCAGCGCCGCTTCGTAGCGCTCGGCGTAGGCGAGCACGGTGTAGTTGCCGCACTCCTTCTCGCCGGCGACACGCTGCGCGGCTTCGCCGAAGCGGCGTCCGAACTCGCCGTCGCCGGCGCCGGACCAGCGCTCGCGCACGACCGCGATCTCATAGCGTTGCGGGCCGCGCTCCGCGACGCGGGTGCTCCACCCGGCCTCGGGAACGTTGGCGAGGATGAAAACGCCGATCAGCGCCGCCGCATCGAGTGGGTTCACCTCGTTCAGGAAGGACTCGAGGTGGCCCGAGCCGCCCGCGCACCCGCCCGCGAGAGGGGCGATCGCCAGAGCGAGCGCAAGGCGGTTCGGAAGGCGCCGCTTCATGCACCGCATTTGACAACGCGGCGCGAGGCGCCCAACCGGCAATCTGGCGGGGATTAGGGCCGCATATCCGTTGATGGACCGGGCCGCTCCGGCCGGCGCCCCGGCGCACCCCGCGCCGCGCGCTCGCCGCAGACCGTCCGTCCCGGCGGCGGCCTAGGCAGCGGAGCGGGCGCGGGTGCGGCCGAACGCCGTCGCGATGTCGGTGAGCGCGCGCGCCGCGCCGCTGTCGGGGCTCGACTCGACGAGGAGCGCGCGCCGGCGGATCGAGCGGCCGACGGCGGCGTCCACGGGCACTTCGCCGAGGTAGCGCAGCGCCACGCGCCGGCACACGGGGGGCTTCAGGAAGCGATCGGCGACCTGCTGGAGCTGGCCGGCGATGACGCGGCCCTCGCCCGCCCGGCGCACCTGGTTCACGACGAGGTCGAGCGCGCCGCGATGCTGCTGCATCGAGAGCACCTTCATCGTCGCGTAGGCGTCGGCGAGCGCCGTCGGCTCGGGTGTCGTGACGAGCAGGATCTCGTCCGCGAGGGAGGCCGCGTACAGCACCACGTCCGCGATACCGGCGCCGGCGTCGATCAGCACGAAGTCGTAGCGCCGCCCGATCTCTGCGAGCGCGCCGGCAAGCCGCGTGCGTGCCTCCTCCGGCAGGCGCGCGTGATCCGACAGGCCCGAGCCGGCCGGCAGCACGGAGAAGCCGCCCGGCGCCGGCACGATGACGTTGTCGAGCGCGCCCTCGCCCGCGAGGAACTCGTCGAGCGTGCGCTTCGGGGAGAGGTTGAGGATGATGTCGAGATTGGCGAGCCCCAGATCGGCGTCGAGCACCAGCACACGGTAGGCCGCGCGGGCGAGCGCTCCCGCCAGGTTCGCCGCCACCAGCGTCTTGCCGACGCCACCCTTGCCGCTCACCACGGCGACGACGCGAGCGGAGAACCCGGCTTCAATCATGTTTGCGCTTCCGTGTGCGTTCGAGCAGCATCACGCGCTCGTCGTTCGTGACGGCGGCGCTCGGGGCCGGCGCGAGGGAGACCCGGTTGCGCCCCTGGTGCTTGGCGGCGTAGAGATGGCGGTCGGCGAGCTCGATCAGGTGCCGGGAGGTCACGCGCTCCCACGGCGCGACCGCCGCGCCGCCGATGCTCACCGTGACGTTTACGGGCGCCCCGCTCGGCAGCTCGATCGCCGTGTTTTCCACGCGCGCGCGCAGGCGCTCGGCCGCGACGCGAGCGAGCTGCGGCGAGCTGCCCGGCAGGATCACTCCGAACTCCTCGCCCCCCGTGCGCGCCACGAGGTCCATGGGGCGAACCCCCCGCAGCAGAGCCTCGCCGACCGCGCGCAGTGCCTGATCGCCGGCAAGATGTCCATGCGTGTCGTTCACGAGCTTGAAATGGTCGATGTCGATCAAGAGGAGCGCGGCGGCAGCCCCGGTGCGCGCGACCCGGTCAAGTTCCCGCTCGAGCGCGAGGTGGAAGTGGCGGGCGTTCGCGAGTCCCGTCAGCCCGTCGCGCTGCGAGAGGTCGCACAGCCCGTCGATCACCCGCTGCAGGAGCGGCGCGCCAACCGGCTCGCCCTCGCCGACTCCCGCGTACCCGGCCGCGCGCAGCAGGCGCAGCGCCGCATCGAGATTGAGGCCCGTAAGCTCGCGCTCCGCGTCCGCCACGCCCGATTGCTCCCGTTAACGGCCCGACCCGGGCGGCGCTTTAGCGCCGCCCCGGGCCGCGACGCCCGCCGGCTCCACGTGACCCGCGCGCTCCACGTGACCCGCGCGCTTCATCGGCTTCGCGTCGCCGAGACGACGGACTCGCGCACCCGCGTCCTCAGGTAAAGGTGGTCCCAGTCCTTGTCGACGAGGTAGTCGATGCCGCCCTCGTTCACGGCCTCGCTCAGCACCCGGACGTCGGGCCGCCCCGTGAAGAGGATCCGCACGACGCCGGGATGGCGCTCGCGCACCGCCCCCAGGAACTCGGTGCCGCTCATGCCCGGCATCGAGTAGTCGGACACGACGACCGCGACATCGCCGCGCTTCAGCAGCTCCAGTGCGGCGGCCCCGTCCGGCGCGGTGAAGACGAGGTGGCCGTCGCGCCCCAGTTCCTCGCGCAGCGTATCGAGCACGGTTTCGTCGTCGTCGACGATCAGCACCGCCGGCTGCTCGCGCGCCGCCATGGGCGCGGCGTCCCGCGCCGGGCGGGGCGGGGCCGGGTGTGCCGCCCCCGCGGCACCCGCCGCGGCGTCGGCCGCGGCGGGCATGGCGCCCGCGTCCAGCGTGAAAAAGAACGTGGCGCCCCGGTCCACCTCGGACTGTGCCCAGATCGCGCCCTGGTGGCGGCGCACCACGCGCTGCGCGACGGCGAGCCCGATGCCGGTGCCGGGGAACTCCACCGAACGATGCAGGCGCTGGAAGGGCGTGAACAATCGCCCCGCCCGGCGCATGTCGAAGCCGGCTCCGTTGTCGCGCACGAAATAGACGGCGCCGCCTTCGCGCCGCTCGCACCCGAATTCGACCTCGCCGCGCGCGCGCGCGCTCGTGAACTTCCAGGCGTTGCGCAACAGGTTGTCGAGCACAATCCGCAGGAGCTCGCCGTCCGCCACCGCGGTGATGCCCTGCTGCACCTTGAGCGCAACCGTGCGCTCAGGCTCGAATTCCCGCAGCTCCGCGCCGATTTCGTTCGCGAGCGCGGAGAGGTCGACCTTGCGCCGGCGCAGCTCCCGGCGGCCGGTGTGGGAGAGCTCGAGCAGGTTGTCGATGAGGCGCGTCATGCGCTGGCTCGCGTGCCGCACCCGCTGGATATAACCCTCGGCCTTCGCGCCGAGAGCACCCGCGCCCTCCGCGAGCACGCGCTCGGTGAAGCCGTCGATCGCGCGCAGCGGCGCGCGCAGATCGTGCGACACCGAGAAAGTAAACGCCTCCAGCTCGCGGTTCGCCCGCTCGAGCTGCGCCGTGCGCTCGCGCACCCGCGCTTCGAGCCCGGCGGTGAAACGGGCGAGGTCCTCGACGTGCTGCTTGTGCTCGGTGATGTCGCGGCAGATGCCCACCAGCCCGATGATGCCGCCAGCGGCGTTGCGCAGCGGGCTCTTGCGAACGAGGAAGCAGCGCCGGTCCCCGGGACCGTCCTCGATCTCGATTTCGCGCTCGCCGCTCGCCCGGCCCGACTCGAACACCTCGCGGTCCTCGGCGAGGATGCGGGCCGGCAGCTCCGGGGGATCGATCCCTGTCACGGGCCGGCCGACTAGGCTCGCGTCACCCCGTGCGCGGACCCGGATCCATGCCGCATTGGCGAGGACCAGGCGGTGGTCGAGGTCCTTCACGAACACGAGTTCGGGCAGATTGTCGATAACCGAGCGCAGGAGATTGCGCTCGCGTGCGAGCGCCTCGTCGTGCGCCGTGGCGGCGGCCGCGGTGTTGATGGGCGTCATCGTGCGGTTCCGTTGGTGCGCGGACGGGCCTGCGCCCGCGCGCGGGCGGCGGCGGGCGCGGGGGCGCAGCCCGTCCCCGCGACGATTATTCTACAGCGCGCCCGCCCGCGGGCGGCGCTCCGGGACCGCCGCTCAGGTACGGGCGCGCGCCGCGGCCTCGCCGATGCGGGAGAGGGGCCGCGCCGCGCGCGCAGCGCCGCCCTCGCGCGCTTCGCGCAGCCGCTCGCGAAGCTCGTTCAGGGACAGGTTCTCCAGGGTGCGCGCGGAGGGCGTGAGGAAGGACTCGAGCATGATCGCGAGGCGCCGCGGATTGGGCTCGCGGCCGATGACGGCGACCCCGTCGGCGATCAGCTTGTGGATGAGCAGTTCCTTCTCCGTCTTCGCGTGTATGCCTTCGGCGATCGGGAAGAACAGGGAGTTCGCCGCGACGATGCCGTAGAGCGGCGAGACGAGCGCGACCGGGATCGATCCGAGGATGACGCCGGGCTCGGTGATGCCAGCGAGCATGTCGATCAGCCCGACGACGCTCCCCGCCACCCCGAACGCCGGGGCGAACAGCGCCGCCTGCCGGAACATGCGTTCGATCTGCGCCCGCCGCTGCCGGAAATGCGCCATCTCGGCGTGCAGGATCTCCGCGAGTTCGTCCTCCCTCAGGCCGTCCACGAGCAGCGCGAGCGCGCGCTTGAGGAAGGTGAGGGTCGACTGGCCGCTCACCGTCTCCAGCGCGAGGACGCCCTTCGCGCGCGAGTGGAGCGCGATTTCGATCAGGGTGTGGATCACCTCGTTGGAGGTGGGCGGCGGATAGCGGTAGAGGTTGCGCGTGACGCGCAGCGCCGCGCCGAGGTCGGCCGCCGGGTAGCACAGGAACAGCGCGCCGAGCGTGCCGCAGGCGACGATCGCGAACGCAGTCGCATTCACGAACAGGGCCGCGTTGCCCTGCACGAGAAAACCGGCGAGAAAGACGCCCGAGAAAAGAGCGATCGCGATCGCGCTGTGCCGATTCATCGTCCCCCCGCCTCGCCGGCGCCGGCGACGGTGCGCGTGATGACGATCTCCACCCTGCGGTTGAGCGCCCGGGCGTTCTCGCCCGCGTTCGCCGCCGCCGGCTCGTACTCACCGCGCCCCATCACCACGAAGCGGCGCGGGTCGAGGCCGCCGGCGCGGATCAGGTAGCGCGCCACCTGGCTCGCCCGCGAGAGCGAAAGCTCCCAGTTGCTGGGATAGAGCGCGGTGGCGATGGGGAGGTCGTCGGTGTGCCCGATGACGTTTACCTCGTACGGCGTCTGCCGGATCACGCCCGCGAGGCGCTCGAGAAAGCGGGTGACCTCGGGCCTCAACTCGGCCTTGCCGAGCGCGAAGAACATCGGGCCCTGCACGCTCACCTTCACGGACTGGTCGTGCATCAGCACGATCTCCGCGTTCTGCAGGCTGGCCTCGCGCACCGCCTGCCGGCTGCGCTCGAGAACGTTCACCTCGACGAGCGGCGGGATACCCGGCGCGCGCGCAGGGGAGGGCTCCGGCACGGGATGCTCGCGCTCGATCACGCGCTCCTCCACCCGCTCATTCACCCGCTCGCGCTCCCGCTCGCCCGCGCCCTGCCGTGCGTGCGCCGCCTTCTCCCGCGGCGCGGTCTCGCGGACGCGTTGCTGCGCGCTCTGCGCGGCGAGCAGCGCCGCGAACAGCACGAACATCGTCATCATGAGATCGGACCACGGCACGGCCCAGTTGGCGCGCGCGATTCCGCCCTCGTGCGCGCCCTCGTGCGCGTCGGCCGGGGCGGCGATTACGGCGCCTGGCATCTGCGAGCCCGCGCGGTCGCGTTCGCCTTCCCCCGCGCGCTCCGCGCCGGACGATATGGAATCCAATGGCTGCATGCCGGTCCCTGCAGCACGCAGTATCCGGCGAGGCGCGGCGGGGCGGAGCGCGGAATACGCCCGTCCTCCGGCCTCAATTCAGCGCACCGCGCGCCTAGTTCTCCTGGTCGAGGAAGCTCCGCAGCCGCTCCGAGCGCGAGGGATGGCGCAGCTTGCGCAGCGCCTTCGCCTCGATCTGGCGGATGCGCTCGCGCGTGACATCGAACTGCTTGCCGACCTCTTCGAGCGTGTGATCGGTGTTCATCTCGATGCCGAAGCGCATGCGCAGCACCTTCGCCTCCCGCGGGGTGAGGGTGTCGAGCACGTCCTTGGTGACGCCGCGCAGACTCGCGTAGACCGCCGCCTCGTTCGGCGCCACGGTCGACTGGTCCTCGATGAAATCCCCGAGATGCGAATCGTCGTCGTCGCCGATCGGCGTCTCCATCGAGATCGGCTCCTTGGAGATCTTGAGGATCTTGCGGATCTTCTCCTCCGGCATTTCCATCTTCTGCGCGAGCAGCGCCGGATCGGGCTCCTGGCCGGTCTCCTGCAGGATCTGGCGCGAGATGCGGTTCATCTTGTTGATGGTCTCGATCATGTGCACCGGGATCCGGATGGTGCGCGCCTGGTCCGCGATCGAGCGCGTGATCGCCTGGCGGATCCACCAGGTGGCGTAGGTCGAGAACTTGTAGCCGCGCCGGTACTCGAACTTGTCCACCGCCTTCATCAGCCCGATGTTGCCTTCCTGGATGAGGTCGAGGAACTGCAGCCCCCGGTTGGTGTACTTCTTCGCGATCGAGATCACGAGGCGCAGGTTCGCTTCCGTCATCTCGCGCTTGGCGCGGCGCGCCTTCGCTTCGCCCGTGGACATCTGGCGGTTGATTTCCTTCAGATCCTTGATCGGGATGCCGACGCGGGCCTGAAGATCGATGAGCTTCTGCTGCTTCTCCACGATCGCCGGCTCGAAGCGCTCGAGCGCCGCGCTCCACGGGCGGGCGGCCTCGATCTCGCCCTTCACCCAGCGCAGGTTTCCTTCCCTGCCCGGGAACTCCTTGATGAAGTGCGCGCGCGCCATCCCCGCCTTGTCGACCGCCAGCGACATGATGTTGCGCTCGTAGGTGCGCACCTCGTCCACCAGCCGCCGCACGCTGTCGCAGAGCGCCTCGATCTGCTTCGCCGAGAAGCGGATGGTCATCAGCTCGTTCGAGATCGCGTCGCGGGCCTGCAGGTAGGCGCGGCTGCGCGGCCCGTTCTTCGCGAGCGCGCGGGTCATCCGCGTGTAGAGCCCGCGGATGGCCGTGAAGCGCCTCAGCGCATCCGCCTTGAGCTTCAGCTGATCGGCGGTCGGGGCGCCGCTCCCCTCCTCGTCCTCGTCCACGGCGGCATCGAGCTCTTCCTCGATCTCCTCCTCTTCCGCGATCTCGGCGATCGGCTCCACCTCGGCGGCGGGATCGACCAGCCCGTCGACGACCTCGTCGACCCGCATCTCGTCGCGCTCGATCCGGTCGGCGAGCGCGAGGATCTCGGCGATGGTCGTGGGGCACGCCGAGATCGCCTGGATCATGTGGCGCAGGCCGTCCTCGATGCGCTTCGCGATCTCGATTTCGCCCTCGCGCGTGAGCAGCTCCACGGAGCCCATCTCGCGCATGTACATGCGCACGGGATCGGTGGTGCGGCCGAATTCGGAGTCGACCGTGGAGAGCGCGGCTTCGGCCTCCTCCGCGGCTTCCTCGTCCGGCACGGCGGCCGGCACTTCCGCCATCAGCAGGGTCTCGGCATCCGGGGCCTCGTCATAGACCTGGATGCCCATGTCGTTGATCATGCTGATGATGTTCTCGATCTGCTCGGCGTCCAGCATGTCGTCGGGCAGATGATCGTTGATCTCGGAGTAGGTGAGGTAACTCCTCTCCTTGCCGAGAACGACGAGGTTCCTCAGGCGCGTGCGCCGCGCCTCGGCGTCGGCCGGCGAGAGCTCCCGGCGTTCGAACTCCTTCACGAGCGCGCGCTCGCGCGCGGTGAGTCCCCGGGTGGAGCGCGGCTTGCCCTCGGCCCTGGCGCGGGCGATACGTTCGGTGAGCAGCGCCTTCTTGAGGGTCGCCTTGTCGAGTTTCTGCGGCTTGCCGGTCTTGTTTTTCGGCAGGATCTTCGCCAGCACCCTCGCGATCTGTTCCTTGCGCGCGGGCCTCGCGCTGGCGGCGGGTTTCGCCCGGGCAGCACGCCGCTTCGGTTTCGCGGGCGGCTTCCTGCGCGAAACGGGCCGTGCCCTGGGCTTTGCTTTCCGGTGCTTTGCCATGTCGTCGATCCTTCGCCGCGAGCCGCGAAAAAGGCTGCGGATTATACCGCGGTTCGACCGCCGTTACACGCGCGGGTTTCCGCCACAAGCGCCTGTGTTTCAAGCAAATTTCGGGCCCGATCCGGCGTTTCCACGGCACCTCTCGGCCGGCGCGGACAAGGCGGCGCCGGGTCAACCGGCGCTATGCTTCATGTCTCCTGCCGCACCCCGGCCCGCGACGCTCCCTTCAGCTCCGCCAGGCGCCGGATGAGGGCGTGGAAGCGTTGCCGTTCCGCATCGCTCAGCGGGCCGGCGGCGTTCAGCCGTTCGAACTCTCCCTTCACACGATCGTGCTCGAGCCTCCGGAACGCTTCGGCGAACGCATCGGCCGCCCCGGGATCCTCGGGGGATGCCGTGAGCGACTCGCCGGCCACGCTCCGGTAGAGGGCCGCATGCGGCGAGTCACGGGTAGCCTCGATCAGCATCGCCGGCGTCGAGCAGCCGCCGTCCTTCAGGAGGTCGATCAGCTCCGCGACCGGCGCGAACCCGGGCGCATCGAGCAGCTCGCGCTCTGCCGGCGTCACGGCCGCGGCGCACGCGGGATCGGACAGCAACAGGCGCACCAGCCGCTCCCCGAGCGGCGTGACGGGGCGGGTGGGCGCGCGCGGCGGGGCGGCGCGCGGCGGGGTCGACGGCCCGAGCTCGCAGAGGGCAGTGACCTCCTCGGGCGTGGAACGGCCGCGCTCCGCAAGCTCGCGCGCGAGCTGCAGGCGGAGCGCCCCCGCCGGGAGCTGCCTCAAGAGCGGGCGCGCGGCGTGTATCAGCGCCGCACGCCCCTCCGCGCTGGCGAGGTCGTGTCGGCCGGCAAGATCGTCGAGGAGAAAACGCGACAACGGCTGCGCGGCGGCGAGCAGCCGCTCGAATTCGGCGCGCCCGCGCCCGCGCACGTAAGTATCCGGATCTTCTCCGTCCGGCAGGAACAGGAACTTCACCTGTTTGCCGTCCTGCAGGTGCGCGAGGCTTACCTCCAGCGCGCGCCAGGCCGCGCGCCGGCCGGCGCTGTCGCCATCGAAGCAGAAGACGACCTCGTCGGTCTGGCGCAGGAGCTTCTGCACGTGGACCGGCGTAGTCGCGGTGCCGAGGGTTGCCACGGCGTTACCGATGCCCGCCTGCGCGAGCGCGACTACGTCCATGTAGCCTTCCACGACGACCACGCGGCCGGACTCCCGGATCGCGCGGCGCGCCTGGTAGAGCCCGTAGAGCTCGCGCCCCTTCTCGAATACCGGCGACTCCGGCGAGTTGAGGTACTTGGGCGAACCCTGGGCGGCGGAATCGGCGCCTCCCGCCTCGAGCACCCGCCCGCCAAAGCCGATCACGTTCCCGCGCAGGTCGACGATCGGAAACACGATCCGGTTGCGGAAGACGTCGTAGCGCCGCCCCTCCTCGTTCTGCTTCACCAGGCCGGCCGCGGCCAGCGGCTCCCCGTCGTAGTCGGAAAATGCCGCCGCGAGGTTCTGCCAGCCGTCCGGCGCGTAGCCGATGCCGAAGTGCTTCGCGACCTCCCCCGAGAGCCCCCGCTTGCGGAGATAGGCGATCGCACCGGGCGCATCCTTGAGGCGGGAACGGTAGAACTGCGCCGCCCTGAGGAGCACGGCCGTCAGGTCCTGTGCCTCCCGTGCGCGCGCCGGACCGGGCTCCGCGCGGGACTCCGGGACTTTCAGGCCGACACCCTGTGCCAGCTCCTTCACCGCCTCGACGAAACCCAGGCCCGAGTACTCCATCAGAAAGCCGATCGCCGTGCCGTGCGCGCCGCAGCCGAAGCAATGGTAGAACTGCTTCGCCTGGCTCACGGTGAAGGACGGCGTCTTCTCGTTGTGGAACGGGCAGCACGCGGCGTGGTTCGCGCCCGCGCGCTTCAGCTTCACGTGGCGGTCGATCACATCGACGATGTCGACCCGTCCGAGCAATTCCTGGATGAACGACTGCGGGATCATCTGCCGGGCGCGGGCGACGGGAAACGGGGGACGGGTGACCGGTAGTCCCGCATCCGGGAAGTATAGCGAGGCGCGCGCGCCGGACAAACCATCGCGAGGGCACCCGGCGCATCCGGGCGCGGGTCGCGCCGGGGGAAGCCGCCCGCCTACCGCGCCGAGAGCTTCGACTTCACCAGCGCCGAGACCTTGCCCATGTCGAAGCGGCGCGCCCCGGCCCCGGTCTCTCGCAGAGTGGTGCGGGACGGGGCGCGGGCCGTGCCGGGGGGAATCGCCTACCGCGCCGAGAGCTTCGACTTCACCAGCGCCGAGACCTTGCCCATGTCGGCACGGCCCCCCACCTTTCCCTTCAGGACGCCCATCACCTTGCCGATGTCCGCCGGGCCACCGGCGCCGCTCGCCACGATGGCTTCGGCGACGGCGGCCTCCACCTCCGCGTCCGACAGCGCCTGCGGCATGTAGGCCATGAGCACATCGAGTTCGCGGCGTTCGTTCTCGACGAGGTCTGGCCGTCCGCCTTTTTCGAACTGCACGATCGACTCGCGCCGCTGCTTGATCAGGCGCTCAACGACGGCCACGACGTCGGCGTCGGTGCATTCGCGCCGCTCGTCCACCTCGCGCTGCTTCACGGCCGCGAGCAGCAGGCGCAGCGCGTCTCGGCGCGGCGCGTCGCCGCCGCGCATGGCCGTCTTGACGTCGTCGTTGATGCGTGCCTTGAGCGACATCTGTCGAGAGAGGCGTCAGGAGAGGATCATGAGCCCGTGCCGCAAGAACGATGAAGGGTGAAGGTCCAGTCCCTTCACCCCTCGCTCCTCACCCCGTAACGGGGTGCCTAGAACATGCGCGGCGGCAGAACCTGCGAGCGCAGGCGCTTGTGATGCCGCTTGATCGCCGCGGCGAGCTTGCGCTTGCGGGCGGTAGTGGGCTTCTCGTAGAACTCGCGGGCGCGAAGCTCGGTGAGAAGCCCCGTCTTCTCGACGGTGCGCTTGAACCGGCGAAGAGCCGCTTCGAATGGCTCGTTTTCCTTGACCCGGACGGTCGGCATACATACCCTGAAGTGGCGGCGTGGGGAAGCTATTGTAGCAACCCCGGAGCCGCTTTCCAAGGCACCGGGCGCCGCGATGCTGATACTGGGAATCGAAACCTCGTGCGACGAGACCGGGGCCGCGCTCTACGACACGGTGCGCGGCCTCGCCGGCCACGCGCTTCATTCCCAGGCCCGGATGCACGCGGAATACGGGGGGGTCGTGCCCGAGCTTGCCTCGCGTGACCACATCCGGCGGCTGATTCCACTCGCGCAGGGCTTGATCGAGCGCGCGGGCCATCGCCCGGCGGACATCGGGGCGGTCGCTTACACGGAGGGGCCGGGACTCGCGGGAGCGCTCCTCGTCGGGGCGGCCGTGGCGCACGGACTCGCCTACGCGATCGGGGCGCCGGTTCTAGGCGTGCATCATCTCGAAGCGCACCTCCTCTCCCCGCTGCTCGCGCGCCCCGCTCCCGGGTTCCCGTTCGTGGCTCTGCTGGTCTCGGGGGGACACACCCAACTCATGCGGGTCGCCGGCGTGGGCGACTACGAACTCCTGGGCGAGACGCAGGACGACGCCGCGGGCGAAGCCTTCGACAAGGTCGCGAAACTCCTCGGCCTGGGCTACCCGGGCGGGCCCGCCCTCGCCGCGCTCGCCGCCCGGGGCCGCCCGGGACGCTGCCGGCTGCCGCGGCCCATGCTCGCGAGCGGTGATCTCGATTTCAGCTTCAGCGGCCTGAAGACCGCGGTGCTCCTCGCCTGTCGCGAGGGGCCGCTCGACGACGCCCGGCGCGCGGACCTCGCGGCCGAGACCCAGGCCGCGATCGTCGAGGTGCTTGTCGCGAAGTCGCTCGCGGCGGTCGCTCGCGAAGGATTACGGCGCCTGGTCGTCGCGGGCGGAGTCGGCGCGAACCTCCTGCTGCGCGAGCGGCTCGACGAGCGCGCGCGCCGGCTCGGCGTGAGCGTGTTCTACCCAGCGCTCGAATTCTGCACCGATAACGGCGCGATGATCGCATTCGCCGCCGCGCTGCGCATCGGGCAGGATGCGCGACCCGTTCTCGGGCATCGCGCCGCGGCCGGCTTCACCGTGCGGCCGCGCTGGGATCTCGCCGCCGCCCGTGCCTGAAGCCGGGTTCCGCCGACGCGCTCCCCGGTGTCCTGGGCCCGGAATCCACCCCCCGAAAGACGCCGGGCACCGGGCTCACGGCATCAGCCCCCCCTCGCCCCCGGATCGCGCTCGCCGATCCTGCCCTCGGTGCCCGCGACGAGATTGCGGATGTTGGCCCGGTGCCGCCACACCACGAGCGCGGCGACGGCGGCGAGGGCGAGCGCCGGCTCGAGCGCGATTTCGTTCATGCCGTAGAGCAGAAGGGAGAAACACGGCACGAACGCCGCGGCGACGAGCGCGGCGAGCGATGAAATGCGAAAGAAGGCCGCGATGATGAACCACGTCGCTACGGCGCCCGCCGCGACGTAGCCGTTTACCGCGAGCATCACGCCGACCGCCGTCGAGACGCCCTTGCCGCCGCGCAGGCGCAGGAGAACCGAATACATGTGCCCCGCGCACACCGCCACCGCCGCGATCGCGGCCGCCATGACGGCGTCCTCGCCGCCGTATCGCTGCGCGAGCGCCACGGCGAGCCAGCCCTTCGCCGCATCGCCGGCGAGAGTCAACGCCGCGGCGCTCTTGCGCCCGGTGCGCAACACGTTGGTCGCCCCGGGATTGCCCGAGCCGTAGCTGCGCGGATCGGGCAGCGCGAACAATCGGCTCACCACCACCGCGAACGGCACGGAGCCGATCAGATAGGCCAGCAGTGCGAGCGCGCCAACGGTCATCGGATTTCACATACAATGCGCGCTCATTCTAGCGGCAATGGACATCATCTTCATCTCGGAGTTGAAGCTCGACATCCTGGTCGGCGTCTACCAGTGGGAGCGCCGGGCGCGGCAGACCGTGCAGTTCGATCTCGAGATCGGCATTCCGGATTCCGGCCGCCCGCGCAGCGACCGCATCGGCGAGACGATCGATTACGGCAAGGTCGTGGCGCGCATCGCGGAGTCGCTGGCGGACACCCACTTCGTGCTGGTCGAGCGCCTCGCCGAGCACGTCGCGCAACTCGTGATGCAGGAATTCGGCTCGCCGTGGGTCAGGGTGAGCGTCGCCAAGCTCGCCGCGCTGCGCGGCGTAAAGCGCCTGGGCGTGACGGTCGAGCGCGGTTCGCGGGGGGTTTGAGCACGCCGCGCGCCCGCCAGGCGGAGCGCGCCGTGCCACGCTCCCCCGGACTTCGGCGGAGCTCCTTGCCCTGCGCCGGGGCCCGGGCGGGGCCCGATCGCGCGGGCGATTCAGCCTCTCGGGTGATGCTTCGCGTGCAGCACCTTCAGCCGCTCGCGCGCGACGTGGGTGTAGATCTGGGTGGTCGAGATGTCGGCGTGCCCCAGGAGGAGCTGCACGACGCGCAGGTCCGCGCCGTGGTTGAGGAGATGCGTCGCGAAGGCGTGGCGGAGCGTATGGGGAGAGAGCGGCGCGGCGAGCCCGGCGCGCGCCGCGTGGCGGCGAAGCAGGCGCCAGAACATCTGCCGCGTCATCGCGGCGGCGCGGGCGGTGACGAAGAGGTCGTCGCTCGCCCGGCCGGCGAGCAGCCGCGGCCGGGCGGCGTCGAGGTAGCGGCGGATCCACGCGAGCGCCTCTTCGCCGAGGGGCACCAGCCGCTCCTTCGAGCCCTTCCCGATCACGCGCACGACACCCATGTCCTCGCTCACCTGCGCGAGCTTCAGCGCGACGAGCTCCGAGACGCGCAGCCCGGTTGCGTAGAGCGTCTCGAGCATCGCGCGATCGCGCAGCCCCAGCGCGTCTTCGACCGGCGGCGCGGCGAGCAGCCGCTCGACGTCGGCTTCGGTGAGCGAGCGCGGCAATCCGCGGGGCAGCTTCGGCGAGTCCACGTTCAACGTCGGGTCCGCGGCGAGCCTCCCGCCGCGCACGCACCAGCCGTAGAAGCGGCGCAGGCTCGACAATGCGCGGGCGGCGCTCGACGCGCGCGCCTTGCGGCCGAAAAGGTGCGCGAGATACGCCTGGATATCGGCGTTGGCGGCCGCCGGCAGCGTGCCGCCGCGCCGCGCCGCAAGCCACGCCGCGAACTGCGCGAGATCGCGGCGGTAGCTCTCCAGCGTGTTTCGCGCGAGGCCGTCCTCCAGCCACAGGGCGTCGCAGAATTCGTCGACCACGGCGGGTTTCGGCGGAGCGGGCATTGCATTTTCCGGCTGGCGAAAGATGCGGGGGATCAAGGCGCGGCAGGGCGCGCTGTGCGCCGGCTCACTTGTGGCGCGCCTGTATCGCGTCCCAGTCCTCGGCGCCGACCACCCGCCACATTTCCGGTATCGAAATATCGCCGAGCGGCACCGGGTGCCGGCGCGAATCGTAGGCCTCCTTGAGCACCTGCCGGCAGCTGCCGATGATGTGCATGAGCAGGAGCCCCGGAAGGATGGCGATCCGGTAGCCCATGTCCTCGACCTGCCGCAGATCCGGCACGGGGCTCTTCCCGCCGCGCGTCACGTTGACGAGGCACGGTCCGTGCACAAGGCGCGGGATGCGCTCGGTTTCGCTCACCGATTGCTGCGCCTCGAAAAAGGCGACGTCCGCGCCCGCGTCGAGCGCGGCGTTCAGTCGGTATATGGACTTCTCGAAGCCCGCCACGCCGCGCGCATCGGTACGGGCGACGATCAGCGTGTCCGGGTTGCGCCGCGCGGCAGCCGCCGCCCTGATCCGCGTCAGGAATTCCCCGACCGGCACGATCTCCTTGCCGTCCAGGTGTCCGCAGCGCTTGGGAAAACCCTGATCCTCGATCTGGATCGCCGCGACGCCCCGCATCTCGTACTCGCGCACCGTGCGGGTGACGTTCAATTCGTTGCCGAAACCGGTATCGGCGTCGGCAATGACGGGAACGCTGACCGCGCCGGCGATACGGCCGGCGTTGTCCGCCATTTCCGACATGGTGGTGAGACCGTAATCCGGGAAACCGAGCATCGCCGCCGAGCACCCCCCCGACATGTAGACGGCGCCGAACCCGGCCTGCTCGATCAGCCTGGCGGTGATGCAGTCATACGCGCCCGGCGCGACAATCATGGGTCCGCCGCGGATGTTCTCCCTGAGCTTTGCTGCCGGATTCATGGCGTGTCTCCTTCCTCGGGGCGCCGGGCGGGCTCATTGCCGCAGCGCTTTCGTTCCGCCCCGCGAGGGCTCGCCGCGCGGCGGCGGTCCGGGTCAGCGGGACGCGGCGACGAACGGCACCGCCTCCACGTCGCCGTCCTTCACCAGCATCGCGATCACGCCGCCCGCGCCGACGATCCCAGCGAGCAGCGGCACGAGCGCAGGCGCCTGCACAAAGCCCCCCCGGGAGAGATTGTCGATGCGCCCGGCGAGAAAGTCCACGCGCGCGCGCTCCCCGTCCTCGAAGAGCGCCGCGACACCGGGGCAACTCAAGCCCGGTAGGCTCGCATTGATGCAATTGCGCAGCGCCAGGCCGTTGATGGAATCCGCCACGACGGCGGCGATGCCGCAGGCGCGCAGGACATCGCCGATCGGGCGGCTCGAACCCATGCCGAAGTCGTGGCCCGCGACGATGATGTCGCCGGGCGCCACCTCGCGCGCCCACCCGGGACGCACCGACTCGAAGCACAGCGTGTGCTGCTCGCCCTTCGGCAGGCGAAAGGCCGTGCCCGGCATGATCATGTCGGTGTTGACGAGGTCGCCGAACTTCCACACGCGACCCTCGCGAACGAGTTCGATTCCGCCGGTCATGATCCGCCCGTGGCACCGCCCGGTGACGGCGATGCGGCGATCGTGCGGGGATCGGTGATCACCCCGGTGAGCGCCGACGCGGCGACGGTCGCGGGAGACCCGAGGTAGATGCTCGCCTCCGTGCTTCCCATGCGCCCCCGAAAGTTGCGCGTGCTCGCCGTGACGCAGACTTCGCCGGGCCCCAGCACGCCCATGTGGTAGCCGAAGCATGCGCCGCAAGTCGAGTTGGTGACCACGGCGCCGGCC
Organism: Burkholderiales bacterium; assembly: GCA_020854035.1. GTDB lineage: Bacteria > Pseudomonadota > Gammaproteobacteria > Burkholderiales > SG8-41 > SG8-41. Next base: position 17,100 of record JADZGE010000052.1, read on the forward strand.
TCGGTCAAGGTTGCGACGAGGCCCTCGCGTACCGCCTGAAGGTAGACGGCCTGGAAGCCCGGGGTCACGATGAAACGCACGCCCGGCGCCACCTTGTTGCCCCCGAGGATGCGCGCGGCGACGCGCAAGTCCTCGATCAGGCCATTCGCGCACGAGCCGATGAAGGCCTGGTCGATACGCACCGGCCCCTTCAGCTCCGAAAACCGCGCGCCGTTGCGCGGGACGGTGTGCGGCAGCATGACCATCGGCTCGACCCCGGCGAGGTCGACGGCGCGCACGTCGAGATAGTCCGCGTCCCGGTCGGGGTGCGCCGGAACCGCGGGATTGCCGAGCCGGCCCTCGAGGTACTCGGCGGTCGCCTCGTCGTGATCGAATATGGCGAACTCCGCGCCGAGCTCCGCCGACATCGTCGCGATGGTACGGCGCTCCGAGATCGACAGCGCCCGCAATCCCGGACCGCCGTACTCGATACTGGTGTTGCCGTGCGCGCCCCAGAGCTGCGCGATCTGGAAGAAAACGTCCTTGCCGCTCACCATGGGCGCGAGCGCGCCCCTGAACTCGTAGCGCACGGTCGGCGTCACCGGGTACCAGACGAGCCCCCGCGTGATCGCCTGGAGCGTGTCCGGTATGCCGGTACCCCGGCCGGCGCAGTTGAGCGCGCCCGAGGCGCAGGTATGGGAGTCGGCGCACACCAGCAGCTCCCCCGGGCGCACCAGCCCCTCTTCCGCGGCCACGACGTGCGCGATGCCGTGCCGCCCGACGTCGCGGAAGTACGCGAGGCCGAACTGCCGGGCGAAGCGGCGTCCCTCGGACATCGCGGAAGCATCCCGGATGCTGGGCGAGGGAACCGCGTGATCGAAAATGACCGCGACGCGCTCCCGGTCGAATACCCTCGTCGGCCGGTACCATGCCCCCTCGATCGCCATCGGCAGGTCGATGTGCACGACCATGTCGGGGCGGCAGACGGCGACCTCTCCGGGCCTCACCGCGCTTTTCCCGGAGGCCCTCGCGAGGATCTTCTCTATCGTCGTCGCGCCCAAGGGCGGTCAGTCGGGATCTCGCCGGCCCGGCGCTCCGCCGAATCGGGAGGAACAATCCGCGGCGCGGATCAAGTCGGCGCGCAAGGACCCGGGCTGCCCGCGCGACAGGCGCGGGGTTTTGGGGCAGAATCGCCGTTCCATGACACGGAGAGAGACCTTGGCACCCACGGGACGCATCTTATCGCTTTTCCTCTGCCTCGCCTGCGCCGGGACGAGCGCCGCGGTACTCGCCCAGAAGTACCCGGCGAAGTCGGTGCGCATCATCGTACCCCAGCTCCCCGGTGACTCGTGCGACACCTTCGCGCGCCTCATCGGACACAGGATGGGCGAGCGGCTCGGCCAGCAATTCGTGGCCGACAATCGCCCCGGGGCGAGCGGCACCATCGGTCTCGCGCTGGCGGCAAAGGCCCCCGCGGACGGCTATACCATCGCGTGCGGGCAGGGGGGCAACATGTCGGTCATCCCCCACACGATGAAGAACGTGCCCTACGACGCGCTCAAGGATTTCGCGCCGATCGCGCTCGTCGCGACGAACTACCTCGCGCTGGTCGTCAACCCGACGACGCCTTTCCACAACGTCGGTGAGTTCGTGAAATACCTCAAGGCGAACCCGGGCAAGGTCGCGTTCGCCACCAACGGCGAGGGCGCCTTCCTCCACATGGCGACCGAGCTCTTCCGCTCGCAGGTGGGCTTCCAGTACCTCCACGTCCCGTACAAGGGGGTGCCGCAGATGGGGCAGGAGCTGATGGCGGGCAACGTCGACGCCGCGTTCACCTCGTTCACCGGCATCTACCCGTTCGTGAAGAACGGCAGAGTGCGCCTGCTCGGCATCGCCAAGGCGACCCGCGCCCCGAACTACCCCGACCTGCCCACCATCGCGGAGACCGTACCCGGCTTCGAATCCGGCGGGTGGTTCGGGTTCGTCGCGCCTGCCGGCATGCCGAAGGACGTCATCGCGGTGCTCAATCGCGAGGCGAACGCCGCGATGAAGCTGCCGGAGGTCCGCGGGAAGCTCGAGGCGCTCGGGCTCGAAGTGTGGGCCGAGTCGCCGGAGTACTTCGGCAACCTGCTGAAGAGCGAGTACGAGAAGTACGGCAAGGTTGCGCGCGACATCGGGCTGGTTCCGAAATAGTACGCCGGCACGCGGCTCACGCGCCGGCGCTCCCGTGGCGGCGGCGGCCGGCGCTTCACCGGCGCGGCCGCCGCGATCTGGCGCCCTGCCGGGCGACCGCCCTCGGCACTACTCCGGCTTGATGCCGGAATCCTTGACCACCTTCAGCCAGCGGTCGTACTCGCGCCGGATCCGGTCTCCGAACCGCTGCGGCGTGCCGCCGGTCGCGGTCATCCCCTGCGTCTCGAGGTTCTTCTTCATGTCGGCGCTCTGCAGCGCCTTGTTGATCGCGCCGTTCAGCCGGTCGATGATGGGCTGGGGCACGCCGCGCGGGGCCATGGCGCCGAACCACAGCTCGACCTCGTAGCCGGGCACGGCCTCGCCGACGGTGGGAACGTCCGGAAGGGAGTACCAGCGCTTCGCGGTCGTGACGCCGAGCGCACGGAGCTTCCCGGTCTTCAGGTGGGGGACCACCGGCAGGAGACTCCCCACGATGATCGGCGCCTGCCCGGACAGGATATCCGCCATCGCCGCGCCGGTGCTCTTGTAGGGCACGTGTACCATCTTCGTTTTCGTCATGTTGAGCAGGAGCTCGGTCGCCATGTGCGTAAGGCCGCCCACGCCGCTCGAGGCGTACGTGAGGCCGCCGGGCTTCGCGCGCGCGAGCGCGATGAGATCCCGGGTGGTCTTCACCGGCAGCGAGGGGTGCACCGTCAGCACGAACGGCGTGATGCCGAACTCGGCGAGCGGAATGATGTTGTTGATGGGATCGAACGCCGGCTTCTTCGTCGCGGAGGTCGCCGCGAAGCTGCCGGACATCATCATGATGGTGTAGCCGTCGGGCGCAGATTTCGCCGTCAGCTCCATGCCGATCAGGCCGGCGGCCCCGCCGCGGTTGTCGACGACGAACTGCTGCCCGAGTTCTTCGGAGAGCTTGGCCGAAACCTGCCGCGCGGTGATGTCGCTGCCGCCGCCGGGGGCGAACGGCACGATCACGCGGACGACCTTGGCCGGGTACTGCTGGCCGGCGGCGACGCCCGCCACGGTGAGCGCGAAGCCCGCGCAGAGGGCTCGCAATATCCGGGCGGCGGCCGGTTGCATTGGCTGATTCATGGTTCCTCCATCGACTGTTGTTGGGGTAGGCCTGATTATTGCACACCCGGCTCCCGCACCGGCTTCACGCGGGAAGACGGCGACGCAACTCGTCGCACTGCTCCCGCGTGAGGGTGCGCACCCGCCGGCCCGCGAGCAGCAGGTGGAGCCGGGCGGTCGCTTCCAGTTCTTCGACTGCGTCGGCCGCCGCCGCGAGGTCGGTGCCGGCGACGACCGGCCCGTGGTTACGTCGAGTGGAGGTGGATCACCGCCCCGTTGCCCGGCCGCTCCCCGTACATCGCGAGGTGCAGGAAACTTTCCCTGGACGGCGCGTCTCCCGCCAGGAGCCGCCCGGACCAGTCGAGCTTCGCCAGCCGCGCCGGGGCGAGCCGGCCGAGGCTCGATCCGGTCGGCGTGATGAGCCAGCCGTCGTCGCCGCGCGCGCTCACGTTACCGGTGCTGCCGTGCGTGAGGCCGCGGCCGTGTATCGATCGCGCCAGCTCGCAGATTCTCTCGCGCAGCGCGCTTTCGCCCATGTGAAGCTCCTGGCAGCGTCAGCCGGCGTGCGAGCGCCGCACCACGTCGCGCAGGGTCCCGCCGTTACAGCGCCAGCGGCGGGCCGCGGTCAAGGGCGGCTCCCGCCGGGATCCGGGGCTTCCTGCCGGCGCCGCCACTCTCACTCGTCCGGCCTGAGATTGGCCTTCCTTATGGTGGCGGCCCAGCGCTTGAGCTCGGCTTGCAGCAGCGTCGAGGCCTCCTCCGGCGAAGAGAGGACGAGTTCCGCGCCCTCGCTCCCCAGAATCTTCACCGCGTCCGGCTGCCTGAGCCCGGCGCCCGCGTCGCGTTGCGCCTGGTGAATGATGGACTGCGGCGTCTTCGCCGGCGCGAGCAGCATGTACCAGGTCGAAACATCGTAGCCCTTGACGCCCGCCTCGGCGATGGCGGGCGTGTTGGGCAATCCCGCCGCGCGCTTCGCGGAAGTCACGCCAAGCAGGCGCAGCCGGCCGGACTGGACGTGGGGGTTGGCCGCGAGCGGCGTGGTGAACAAGAGCTGGACCCGGCTGGCGATGAGGTCCTGGATGGCGGGGCCACCCCCCTTGTAGGGGATGTGGTTGAAGGTCGTGCCGGTCATGACGCCGAACAGCACGCCGGCGAGATGCGGCCCCGAGCCCACGCCTGTATTCGCCAGGGCGAGCTCACCCGGCCGCGCCCTGGCCGCCGCGACGAGATCGTTCACCGATCTGAATGAAGACGCCGCCGGAACCACCAGCACGAACGGCGCGCTCAGCACTTCCATGATGGGCGCGAAGTCACGGGCGGTGCTGTAGCGCAGCCGGGGATAGAGGCCCGCGCTGATGGCGAGCGCGTTGTTGGTGAGCAGCAGCGTGTAGCCGTCGGGTGCAGCGCGCGAGACGATCTCCGTCCCGATGGTCGTGCCGGCGCCGGTCCGGTTGTCCACGATCACCTGCTGCTTCCACGCCTCCGTGAGCTTCTGGGAGAGCACGCGCGCAGTCGCATCGACGCCGCCGCCGGGCGGGAACGGAACGACCAGGCGCACCGGCCTGGCCGGAAAGGACTGGGCGTGCACGGCGCCCGCCGCGACGCACATCAGGAACACGAAGCGCTTCAGCACGGTTTTCTCCCCGATTGACGCGGCGCGGAGGGCGCCGCCGAAGCGCACGCGGAAGGCTATCGGTTCCGCATGTTGCTGGAACCGGCCGCGCTGCTCGAACCGGGGTTTCGCGTCGTCCCGGCTGAACTGGAGCGGGTGCGGCGGGACCAGCGGATGCTGCTGGATGGGGGCATCCTTCGCCTTTCCCGCGCGCGGCTCTTCGAGATCGGCTCCGACTTCCACGAGACGATCGCCGGGTTCTCCGGCAACCGCTTCATCGTGGAGGCAATCCGCAGGCTGAACGCGACGCGGCGGCTGCTGGAATACCGCGCGAAGTACGACCGCGAGCGACTGGCCGGCCAGTGCCGCGAGCACCTGTTTCTCGTCGATCTGCTGCGGCGCGGCGACCGCGAGGATGCCGCGCGCTTTCTGCGCAAGCATCTCGACATCGTGCGCGCGCTGAAAACGGAGCCCGGCGGCCAACCGCAACGCGCCCGGTCGAAACTGGCCGCGCAACTCTAGCAATCCCGTACCCCGGCAAGGGAGCCCGAATGAAGATCCTGGTACTACCCGGCGACGGCATCGGCCCCGAGATCACGCAGGCCACGCTCGCCGTGCTCGACCGCGCCAACGCGAAGTTCAGCCTCGGCCTCGAGTGGCACACCGGGCAGATCGGCCTGGGACCGCTCAAGAAGGAAGGCACCACCCTGCCGGAGCGAGTGATGGAAGCCGCGCGCACGGCGCCGGGCATCATCCTTGGCCCGGTGGATCACCTCCAGTATCCGCCGCGCGAACAGGGGGGAATCAACCCGTCCGGCGAGTTGCGCGTGAAGCTCGACCTCTTCGCCAACATCCGCCCCGCGAGATCCCGCATGGGCTTGGGCCGTACCGGGACGCCCGTCGACCTCGTCATCTTCCGCGAGTGCACCGAGGGCTTTTACGCCGACCGCAACATGTTCTCCGGGAGCGGCGAGTTCATGCCGACCGGGGACGTGGCGCTCGCCGTGCGCAAGGTGACCGCGCGCCAGTGCCGGCGCATCGCGGAAGTCGCGTTCGCATGGGCGAGGAGGCGCAGGAAGAAGGTCACCGCCGTGCACAAGGCAAACGTGCTGCGCGTCTCCGACGGGCTGTTCCTGCGCGAAGTGCGCGCGGTGGCAAAGGACTACCCGGACGTCGAACGATGGCGGGCGACGACGCCTGCTGCGCGCAGGCCCAGCACGGATCGGCGCCCGACATCGCCGGGCAGGACAAGGCAAACCCGACTTCCCTGATCCTCTCCGCGGCGATGCTGCTCGAATGGCTGGCGGAGCGCCACGGGCGCTCCGAGTTCGCGCGTGCGGCCGCCGCGATCGAGTCCGCTATCGACAGCGCGCTGCAGCAGCCCGAGTCCCGCACGCCGGACCTCGGCGGCAGGCTAGGCACAAGAGCCTTCGGCAGCCGCGTGGCCGGCCTCGTGGGTTGACGCCAGAAGCCATCACTGCCGCGGTCCGGCAATACGTGCTGCACTCGGGCCTCCGGCGATCGTCCATACGCAATCCCATTCCAATCGGGCTCGCACGCAAGGAGGCGGCACCAGCGTAATGCATATCGCTTCACAGGGGCGGATCATGGCTTCCATTAGAGTCAATCACGAGCGCCTGCTGGACTTCTGCGCCGCCGTCTATGCCGGCGCGGGCGTGCGCGATGCCGACGCACGCCTCGTCGCCGACACGCTGGTACAGGCCGATCCGTGGGGCCACCAGTCGCACGGCGTGCTGCGCCTGGGGTGGTACCTCGACCGGATCCGCAACCGGGTGTTGGACCCGGTGACGAAGCCGGAATTCGTCGTGGATGCGGGCGCGATGGCGCTCGTCGACGGCCACGACGGCGTCGGGCATGTCCTCACAGTCCTGGCGGCGAAGGAAGCGGTAGGGCGCGCGAAGCGGCACGGCATCGGCGCGGTCGGCGTGAGGAGCTCCAACCACTTCGGCACGTGCATGAACTACACGACGATGGCCGAACACAAGGGCTACGCCATCGTGGCGATGGTGGATGTGCTCTCCGGGGTCCTGACCGGCAGCGGGTTCCTCTCCGCGGTGCACAGCCCGTACAAGACCGCGGAGAAGAGCAACTGCGGTCACCTCATGATCGCCATCGACATCGGGGCGTTCCAGCCGCTCGCCGAGTTCAATGCCCGCATGGAGCGCTTCGCCGACGAGATCAAGGCGGTGCCGCCCGCGAGGGGGTTCGAGGAGGTGTTTTACCCGGGCGAGATCGAGGCGCGCAACGACCCGCGCAACCGCCGTGACGGCATCGAACTCCCGGAGGACACCCGCGCGGACCTCGCGCGCATCGCGCGCGAGTCCGGGCTCGAATCGAAGTCTCCGCTCGCCTGACGCTCCGGCCCGAACGGGCGCACCGGCCGACCGTTCCGCCATCCTGAAACGCACCTCGCGCTCCTCGCGGAGTGTCGGGGCGGATTGTCGGGACTTGCACCACATCGGTCGAGCGAGCCGCGGCGCAGCCGCCCGCGCGAAGCGGCGGTATACTCGCGGCCTGGATCGCCCGAAGGCGGGCAGGTCCCAGACGCGGCCCGGGCCGCTCACGAGATGAAATCGATGAAGACCCTGCGCACCCTCGCCGCCGCCGCGCTGCTGGCGGCGGCGCCCGCCGCCTCCGGACAGGGCGCCACCGACGCCGAGCGCTGCTCGACGACGACCGGCAATCCGGATCTCTCGATTCAGTACTGCACGCGCGCCATCGAGTCGAAGCAGTACTCGGGCGCGGAGCTCGCCCGCCTGCATTTCAGCCGCGGCGTCGACTGGATGGGGAAAGGCGAGCGCGACCGGGCGATCGCCGACTACGACGCGGCGGTCCGCCTCGATCCGGGCTACGCCGACGCCTATTACAATCGCGGGATCGCGTGGTCCGGCAAGGGCGATTCCGCCCGTGCCGTCGCGGACTTCGACGCGGCGATCAAGCTCGACCCGAAGGACGCGGCGCCCTATGCCGCGCGGGCGGACGAGTGGGCCATGCGGGGCGACTACGGGCGCGCGCTCGCCGACTACGAACTCGCCGTGAAGCTCAAGCCGAAGGACGGCGCGAGCGTGTACTTCGGGCGCGGGCGCGTCCATTTCTACTCCGGCGAATACGCGCGCGCCCTGCCGGATTTCGAGCAGGCGCTGAAGCTCCAGCCGAACGAGTACTCCGCCTTGTGGATCTACCTCGCGCGCAGGCGCGCGGGCGGCGAGGAGGCCGAGCCGCTTCTCGATCGCGATACGCGGGCGCTGCGCAACGGCTGGCCCACCCCGCTCGTGCTGCTCTACCTCGGCCGCACCAACGTCGATTCCGTGATGGCGGCCGCCACCGACAAGGATCCGCGGCGGCGCCTGGAGCAGACCTGCGAGGCGGGGTTCTACGTCGCGCAATGGCACCTCCTGCAGGCGGACCGCGCGCGCGCCGCGGCGCTCCTGAAGGAGGTCGCGGCCGGCTGCCCGGGCGACATGCTGGAGCACGGCGCGGCACGGGCCGAGTTGCGCCGCCTCGAAAAGTAGCCGCGCAAACGGGCGCGCCGTCCGGAGAGAGCGAGGCATGAGGGAACGCCAGTCCACGCGGCTGCGTGCGCTGCTCGGCGCCGGCACTTTTCTCCACATGCCCTCGGTCTACGACGCGCTCGGGGGACGGCTCGTCCAGTCGCTCGGCTTCGAGGCGGCGTACGTCGGGGGCTACGTCACCGGCGGGGCGAGCGCTGTGACCGAGCCGCTCCTCACCATGACCGAGCAGGTCGGGCTCGCGTCCGCGATCGCCGGGAGTCTCGACATCCCGCTCGTCGCCGATGCCGGAGCGGGCTGGGGCGAGCCGGTGCACACGATGCGCACGGTGCGCGAGTTCATCCGCCACGGCATCGCCGGCGTGCATATCGAAGACCAGCTCTATCCCAAGCGGGCGCACTACCACAAGTACGTCGTGCACGGCATACCCGTCGAGGAGTTCGTCGAGAAGATCGAGTACGCGGTGCGCCAGCGCGAGGCTGCCGATCCCGATTTCGTGGTGATCGCGCGCACCGACACCTGCCGTGCCCTGGGGCTGGAGGAGGCGAGCATGCGCATCAATCGCGCCGCCGACGCCGGAGCGGACCTGGGGCTGCTCTTTCCGCGCGACGCCGCCGAGGCCGAGCGCGCGCCACGGGTCTGCCGCCTGCCGCTCGTCTACGTGCAAAGCCGCGGCAACCGGGATGGCCGGCCCATGTTTGCGCGGCGGGAACTCGCGCAGATGGGCTACGCCGGCTGTATCGAAGCGCAGGTGGTGCTTTGCACGGCGTTCCATTTCCTGAAGAAGGCGATGGCGGAGTTGCGCGAGACGGGCGATTACAAGGGCATCAGCGAAGCCGACTTCGTCGAGGCGCGGCAGGCGGTGGAGGACCTCATCGGGCTCGACGAGTATTACGAGATCGAGGCGAAGACGGTCGAGGCACGCGAGAAGCGGCCGTGAGCGCCGCGGCGGCGCACCGCGCCCCGCCTTTGCTATCATCGCCGTGGCGCGGCGCTCGGCGGAGCGCCTGCCATCACAACGAGGAGCGACGCATGAAACCCTGGATCATTCCCGCTGGCGCGGCCGTGTGGGGCCTTGCCTGCGCCCTGCTGCCCGCGCGCGACGCCGCCGCGCAAGCCTACCCCTCGCGCAACGTGCAGGTGGTCGTGCCCTACACCGCGGGCGGCTCGATCGATCTCTACTCGCGCGCGATGGCGCAGGCGCTTTCCAGGGCGTGGGGCCGCAACGTGGTGGTGGACAACCGCCCCGGCGCAAGCGGCATGATCGGCACCGAGATCGTCACCAAGGCGGATCCCGACGGTCACGTGCTGCTCGGCCACACCTCCTCGTACCCGGCGACCGCCGCGGTGCGCGCGAAACTGCCCTTCGATCCCGCCCGGGCCATCGTCCCGCTCGCGACCTTCGCGCGCGCGCCCATGCTGATCGCGGTGCACCCGTCCGTTCCCGCGAAGTCGGTGAAGGAACTCGTCGCCGTCGCGAAGCGGACGAAAGGAAGGCTCAACTACGGCTCGTCCGGCTCGGGCGGCAACAACCACTTCTCGGGAGCACTCTTCGCCGCCGCGGCCGGCGTGCAGATGACGCACGTGCCCTACAAGGGGATCTCGGGGGCCGTCACCGCGCTCGCGTCGGGAGAGGTCGAGATCGTCATCGCGAGCCAGGCCGCGCTCGGCCCCCAGGTCAAGGCCGGGCGCGTGCGCCCGCTCGCCGTGACGAGCCTCAAGCCCTCTCCGCTCTTCCCGGGCATGCCCGCGGCGGCCGAGGCCGGCGTGCCCGGTTACACCTACGAGCTGTGGTGGGGCCTGTTCGGTCCCGCCGGCATGCCCGCCGACCGGGTCGCCGCGGTGAACGCCGCGGTGAACAAGATCCTCGCGACCGAGGAGATGAAGAAGTTCCTGGCCGGCGAGGCCGCCGAGCCGTGGCCGCAGACCGTGGCGCAACTCGACGGATTTCTCGTGAGGGAGATCGAGCGCTACCGCAAGGCGGCGAAGGTCGCCGGCATCGAGCCCCAGTAGGCGTAGCGAGTCATAACGGGCGGCGGGCGCCGGGGGACGCGAGGACGCGTGCATGGACGCCGCTTTCGATCCGCCGGCGATACCCGGGCTCTCCTCGGGGCGCGTGACGATGCCCGCGATCGGCTTCGGCACCTCGCAACTCGGCGACTGCGGCGAGATCGTCGCCGCCGCGCTGAAGGCCGGCTACCGCAACATCGACACCGCGTGGAAGTACGGCACGGAAAAGGGCGTCGGCGAGGGAATCAGGGCTTCCGGCGTGCCGCGCGGGGACATCTTCCTCACGACCAAGGTGTCGCACGAGTACCTGCGCGCGGCCGACTTCGCGAAATCGGTCGAGGAGAGTCTCGCGCGACTCCGGACCGATTACGTGGACCTTCTCCTCATCCACTGGCCCGCCATCGACGGCACCCCGCTCGCCGAAACCGCGGGCGCGCTCGCACGGGCGAAGCGCGAGGGGAAAGCGCGCAATATCGGGGTCGCGAACTTCAACATCGCGCTGGCGCGGGAGGCGATGCGCCTTTGCCCGGAGCCGCTGGCGGTGCTGCAGGCCGAGTACCATCCCTACCTCGACCAGACGAAGCTCCTCGCGTTCTGCCGCGGCGAAGGACTCGTCTTCATGGCCTACTGCCCGCTCGGCCGCGGCAGGCTTCTCAAGGACGAGACCCTCGCCGGGATCGCCCGCGCGAGAGGCCGCACCATCGCGCAGGTGGCGCTGCGCTGGATCGTCCAGCAGGGCGGGATCGCGCCGATCCCGCGTTCGGCCAACCCGCGGCACATGGCAGAGAGCCTGCGGGTTTTCGATTTCACGCTGACCGACGAGGAGATGCGCCGCATACACGGCCTCGCGCGCCCGGACGGGCGCATCGCCAACCCGGCGGGACGGGCGCCGGCGTGGGACTGACGCCGGGCGGCTTCGCGGGCCTCCGGCGGCCGCGACGAATCGAGCGGGGAAGCCCCCCGGCGCAATCAGATGAACGTGTAGTCCGCGGCGTCGAGCATGGTGACGCCCGCGAGCTGTATCGTCTCGGCTGACGCGCCGTAGTTGATGGTCCAGTAGTCGCTCGCCCCCACCTGCGCGAGCGTCGCGCCCGGGCCGAACCCGGAGAAGCGCAGGGTATCCCCGGCCGCCGCGCCGTTGCCCGCGAAATCGAGCACGGCATCCCCGTCCGCCTCGCCGGCCCGGAACGCGAAGATGTCGTCACCGGCGCCGCCGTAGAGCATGTCCGCGCCGGCGCGACCGTCGAGGACGTTCGCCGCGGCGTTGCCGTTGATGGTGTTGTCGAGGGTATTGCCGGTGGCGTTGATGGCGCCGAGACCGGCGAGGTTGAGCCCCTCGACATGGGAGGGCAGCGTGTAGGAGATGGATGCGCTGACGGTGTCGAGGCCCTCGCCGGCGTTCTCGATGACGAGGTCCGAGACGTGGTCAACCCCATACTGGTCATCACCCGTGCCCCCGCGCAGGGTATCCAGGCCGCTGCCCC
>JADZGE010000053.1 GCA_020854035.1 Burkholderiales bacterium
AATTCAAGTCGTTAACACCCCGAAAAGTCATAAAAACCCGTGCTCGCGCTAGAGTTACGATCGATCGGCCTCAAATGTGTCGGACACTACTGGCCAAGCTCAGTAAATCCGAGACCGGTTCTGGGCCGACAGTCGTCTCACGCCCAAGGCCACCGCCCGCCACGAGCACCATCAAATCGGCGCCGACGTCGTCACTACGCGCGTGCTCGGCGGGAGCAGGGTCGGCGTGTGAGACTCCCCCGCCACCCACGCGTCGATCATGTCGGCCCACTCCTGCAGCATGTGGCGGCGCTGCTCTCCGTACTCGGCCTTGTTGTAGACGCCGCGCGATGAACGTCCGTCTTCGTGAGCGAGGGCCTTCTCGATCCAATCGCTGTTGAAGCCCAGCTCGTTGAGGATGGTGGAGCCCGTCCGCCGCAGGTCATGCACGGTGAACGGCTCCAGCGGAAGGCCTGACTCCTTGGCCTTCTCGACCATAGCCTGCGTCACGCGGTTGAGCGTCGCCTTCGACATGCAGCGATCGGCGTCATAGCGCGAGGGCAGCAGATAACGCGAACCGCCGGCGCAGGTGCGCAGCGCGACCATGATGTCGAGCGCTTGCTGGGAAAGATAGACGTTGTGCGGCTTGCCGGCCTTCATGCGGCCCTTCGGAATCGTCCAGACCGCGTTCTCGAAATCGACCTCGTTCCAGGTGGCCTCAATGAGCTCGCTCTTCCGCACGAGAGTGAGCAGGATCAGGCGCAGCGCCAGGCGGATGGTGGGCAACGTCGTGGTGGCATCGAGGACGCGATGCATGACTCGAATCTCGGAGGGCGACAGCGCCCGATCTTTCGGCACGAACGTCGCAATCGACGACGGGCCGACCTCGTCGGCCGGGTTAGGGGCCTTGTCGCCGTGCAGCGCGGCGAAGGCGAAGATCTGCTTGACGATGTCGCGGACGTGAACGGCCGTGGCGGGCGCGCCGCGCTCCTTGACCTTGTTGCAAAGGTTGCGGAGATCCTCCGGCCCGATCTCGGTCAGCCGGCGATTGCGGAACACCGGCATGATGTCCCGGTCGAGAATGCTCTTGCGCATCGCCTTCGTGGTTTCCGCCATCCGTGCCCCTTCGAGCCAGCGATTAGCGAATGCCTCGAAAGTCTTGGCCTCTGACAGGCGGCGCTTTTCGCGCTGCTTCTCCTGGCTGGGAGAAAGCCCGGCCGCGATCGCCTTGCGCGCCTCGGCGCAGCGCTCGCGCGCCAGTAACAGAGAAATCCCGTCCGGGGTCCCGTAGCGGCCGATCGTGAGCGTCTCGCGCCGGCCGTTGAGCCGATAGTCGAGGCGAAAGGTGACCGTCCCCTTGGGCGAGACGGTCACGTACATCCCATCCCGGTCCGTCATCTTGTAGGCGGCGGCCTGGGGCTTTAGGCCCCTAAGCATTCCATCAGACAGCATCGCACCACCCTCCTTTCGCGACGATTTTACCGTCACGACAAAAATGGCGCTACAAATTCATTAACACATTGTTATTACATTACTTTTTGTAATTATTTTTACCGTCAACTTGGCTTTTGATCTGACGGTAAAACTTTTTAGAGATGCAGCCATGAAACTTTTACCGTCAAATTTACCGTCAGATTGAAAGGCACCCCATCGATACATCCCGATACATCTCGACAGATAATATCTTTGTATATCAGCGTTTTGATCTACTATTTCGGTAGATCCAGATAGATCAAGAATGACGCCGAATTACTCCCACTCGATGGTCGCTGGCGGCTTCCCGGAAATGTCGTATACGACGCGGTTGACTCCACGCACCTCGTTGATGATGCGGTTCGAGACGCGCGAGAGGAGTTCGTGGGGAAGTTCCGCCCACTTCGCCGTCATGAAGTCCTGCGTATCGACCGCCCGCAGCGCGACGACGTGCTCGTAGGTGCGCCCGTCGCCCATCACGCCGACCGACCTGACGGGGAGGAATACCGCGAAGGCCTGGGCGGTCCTCCCGTACCAGCCCGACGCGCGCAGCTCCTCGATGAAGATCGCGTCCGCGCGCTGGAGCAGCCTCACGTGGTCCGCCTTCACCTCGCCGAGCACGCGTACGCCGAGACCCGGCCCGGGAAAGGGATGGCGGGCGATCATTTCGTGCGGCAAACCGAGCGCGAGGCCGAGTTCGCGCACCTCGTCCTTGAAGAGTTCGCGCAAGGGCTCGAGGAGTTTCAGATGCAGCGTCTCGGGCAGCCCCCCGACGTTGTGGTGGGACTTGATGTTCTGCGCCTTCTTCGTCTTCGCCCCCGCCGACTCGATGACATCGGGGTAGATCGTCCCCTGCGCGAGCCATTTCGCGTTGGCGACCTTCGCCGCCTCGCGCTGGAAGATCTCGACAAAATGGCGCCCGATGATCCTGCGCTTCTCCTCGGGGTCGCTCACTGCCTTCAATGCCGAATAGAACTCCCCGGCGGCGTCCACGTGGTTCACCCTGACACGCATGTGCCGGGCGAAGGTATCCATCACCTGCGCCGCCTCGTTCAGGCGGAGCAGCCCGTGGTCGACGAAGACGCACGTCAACTGCTCCCCGATTGCCCGGTGGATGAGCGCCGCCGCGACCGAGGAATCAACGCCGCCCGAGAGTCCCAGTATCACCTCCTCGGCGCCGACCTGCGCGCGTATGCGCGCCACCGCCTCGGTGACGAAGTCGGGCATGCTCCAGTCCCCGCGGCAGCCGCAGATGTCGAGCACGAACCGGCGCAGGATCGCGGCGCCCTGCGGCGTGTGCGTCACCTCGGGATGGAACTGCACGCCGTAGAGGCGCCTCGCCTCGTCCGCCATACCCGCGATCGGGCACGCCGCGGTGGAGGCCATCACGCTGAACCCGGGCGGCAGCACCGCCACCTTGTCGCCGTGGCTCATCCAGACGTGGATGAGGCCGTGCCCCTCCGGCGAACGCGCGTCCTCGATGCCCTCCAGCAGCCGCGTGTGCGCGCGTGCCCGCACTTCCGCGTGCCCGAACTCGCGCACCTTGCCGGCTTCGACCCGCCCGCCGAGCTGCTGCGCCATGGTCTGCATGCCGTAGCAGATGCCGAGCACCGGCACGCCCGCCTCGAACACGGCGCCCGGCGCGCGTTCGGTCGATTCCTCGTACGCGGACATGTGGCTGCCCGAGAGGATGATTCCGCGCGGCGCGAACCCCCGCACGAAGGCGTCATCGACGTCCGCCGGATGGACCTCGCAGTAAACCCGGGATTCGCGTACGCGGCGGGCGATGAGTTGCGTGTACTGCGCGCCGAAGTCGAGGATCAGGATCTTTTCGTGCTGCACTCGAGCGCTTGGGCCTACGGATCAGGACTTGAAACTTGACGAGGCAAACGGCTTCCTGGAGCCCCGAACTGTCGCGTCACTCGACGCGATAGTTCGGCGCTTCCTTCACGATCTGCACGTCGTGCACGTGCGACTCGCGCATGCCGGCGAGAGTGAGTTCCACGAACTCCGCCTTCGCGCGGATGTCGTCTATGGTGGCGCAGCCGAGATAGCCCATGCTGGAGCGCAATCCGCCGGTCAACTGTTGGACGAGCGGCCCCAACTGCCCCTTGTAGGGCACGCGCCCCTCCACGCCCTCGGGGACGAGCTTCTCGGTTTCGGGCCCCTCGTCCTGGAAGTAGCGGTCGGCCGAGCCCTGCTGCATCGCGGAAAGCGAACCCATGCCGCGGTAGGACTTGTAGGAGCGTCCCTGGTAGAGCTCGATCTCGCCGGGGGACTCCTCCGTGCCGGCGAAGAGGCTCCCGATCATCACCACGTGCGCGCCCGCGGCAATCGCCTTCGCGATATCGCCGGAGTAGCGGATCCCGCCGTCGGCGACGAGCGCCGCGCCGCTCTTCGCGATGCCCCGGGCCACGTTGGCGATCGCCGTGATCTGCGGCACGCCGACACCGGCGACGATGCGGGTAGTGCAGATCGAGCCCGGCCCGATACCCACCTTCACCGCGTCGGCACCGTTGTCGACGAGCGCCTTCGCACCCACGGCCGTCGCGATGTTGCCGCCGATCACCTGGACGCGCGGAAAGTGGCGCTTTACCCAGCGCACCCGGGCCAGGACGTTCTGAGAGTGACCGTGCGCGGTGTCGACGACGATCACGTCGGCGCCGGCTTCGATCACCGCCGCCGCGCGCTCCTCGGTGCCCTCGCCCACGCCGATCGCCGCGCCCACGCGGAGCCGCCCCAGTTTGTCCTTGCAGGCGTTCGGGTGCTCGGTGGATTTCAGTATGTCCTTGACGGTGACGAGCCCGCGCAACTCGAAATTGCGGTTGACGACGAGCACCCGCTCCAGCCGGTGCTTGTGCAGCAGCGCCATCGCCTCCTCGGGCGGCGAGCCCTCGAGCACGGTCACCAGCCGCTCGCGGGGCGTCATGATGTTCTTGACCGGCTGATCGAGCCTGGTTTCGAAGCGCAGGTCGCGATTGGTGACGATACCGACGACGCGACCGGCCTGGTTGATCACGGGGAGCCCCGAAATGCGGTGCTGGCGCGTCAACGCCAGCACTTCGCGCACGTTCATCTCCGGCGTGATCGTGATCGGATCCTTGACGATGCCGCTCTCGAAACGCTTGACCTTCGTCACCTCGGCGGCCTGCGCTTTCGGCGACATGTTCTTGTGCACGATGCCGATGCCGCCTTCCTGCGCGATCGCGATCGCGAGCCGC
Source organism: Burkholderiales bacterium (assembly GCA_020854035.1). Taxonomy (GTDB): domain Bacteria; phylum Pseudomonadota; class Gammaproteobacteria; order Burkholderiales; family SG8-41; genus SG8-41. Next base: position 4,674 of record JADZGE010000053.1, read on the forward strand.
GCCTCGGTGACGGTGTCCATGGCGGCGGACATGAGCGGAATGTTGAGCGTGATGCCGCGGGTGAGACGGGTCTTCAGGCTTACTTCGCGGGGGAGGATCGAGGAGTGGGCGGGGACGAGCGAAACGTCGTCGAACGTCAAGGCCCTCTGTGCCACTCGCATGTTCTTAGGCCTTTCGCAAAGGGCGTATTATACGAAAGCGGGCTGTCAACGGTAAGCGGAAGAAGGCGTTGATGTTGTACCATTCGCGCGATCCGGCGAGCGCGATCCGCCCGGTTCCGCCGGCGATGGGAGATACAGTGAAGATCATACTCGCGCTTTCGATGCTGGCGCTCTCGGCCGGGGCATGGGGCCAGCAGAAGTTGCTGAAGTGCGTCGCGAAGGGCGGGGCCGTGACGTATGCCTCGACCTGCCCCGAAGGCACCGTCGAGCAGCAGACCGGCATCCGCGGTTCCGCGCCCGCGGGGAGCGCCGGCACGCCGCCCGCGGCGCCGAAATCGCTCGTGGAACGGGACGCCGCGTTCAAGAAGCGCATGATCGAGCAGCAGGAGGCGCAGCAGAAGGACGCGAGGGAGTCGGCGCTTGCCGCGCAGAAGCGTGAAGCCTGCGAGAACGCCAGGGCCTACCTTGCGGCCGTGCAGGGCGGCCAGCGGTTGACGCGCACCGATCCGAAGACCGGAGAGCGCGCCTACCTCAATGACGCCGAGCGCACCGCCGAGGAGCAGAAGGCGCGGGCCCGCATCGCGCAAAGCTGCAACTGATCGCGCGCGCCGCAACGCCGGTGCGACTGTCTCTCACCCCGCCTTCGCAGGCCGCTCAATCCCGGCGCGCCCGGGGCCACCGGGCACGAGCGCGCCGCGCCGAGGACGGGTCGGCCGCGAGCGGGCGATAGACCTCGACCCGGTCGCCGTCCCTGAGCGGTGTCCCGGCCGGAACGACCCTGCCGTATATGCCCAGCACGAGGGGTGCGGCGGCGGCTCCGGGCTCTCCAGCAAGAATACCGGAGCGCAGGACGGCTTCCCGCGCCGTCGCGCCCTCCTCGAGATCGAGCGCGACCAGTACCTGCTCCTCGCGCAATGCGCGGACGACTTCGACGCGTATCGGCATTGCCGCCTCCTTCTCCCGATTCCCGGATGCCGCTTCAACGCCGGTGCGGATCTCCGAAAGGCACCCGCGCCACGATCCCTAGCCCGGATTATTCATGAAATGAATGTACAAAGGCCTCACGGACTGGTACAAAACGTCTTGCCACAGAGCGTAATGCACCAGTGAGGAGGCCTTTGATGCGAGAAGGTACCACACAACAGCGTG
>JADZGE010000054.1 GCA_020854035.1 Burkholderiales bacterium
AGTGGCCGTACATGGTGTGGTCGCGCAGCGAGGCGGCGGTGATGTCGCACGGGTTCGCGCTCGAGCCGAAATCGGGCATCCGCTCGCGCAGCCGCGCGGCCGTCTGCGGGGCGAGGGGCGGCAGCGGGACGCCGAGCTCACCGGCGCGATCCGCGGCCATCACCGCGGCACCGCCGGAGGCGGACATCACGCCGATGCCGTGCGTGCACGGCTTGCCGGCCCGGGCGAGGAAGGCCGTCGTCTCCAGCACCGCCTCGAAGTCGTCGACCTGGATGACGCCGGTGCGGGCGAACGCGGCCTCGTAGGCGGCGTTGGCGCCGGTGAGCGTCCCCGTGTGCGAGAGCGCGGTGCGCCGGCTCAGCTCGTTGCGGCCGAGCTTGCACGCGACCAGCGGCTTGCCGGCGGCGAGCGCGCGCCGTGCGGCCTCGATCAGGCGTGCGCCGTCGGCGATGCCCTCGAACACGCAGGCGATGGCGCGGGTGGTCTCGTCCTCGACCATGAAGTTGATCAGGTCGCACACGTCCACGTCGCAGGAGTTGCCCGGCGTCACGTTGTAGCTGAAGCCCAGGCCGCGCTGCATGCCCTGGGTGAGGATGAAGCCCAGCGCGCCGCTCTGCACGACCAGCCCGATCGGGCCGGTGATCATCGGCAACTGGCTCAGCCCCGGCTGGAACGAGACGCCGACGCGGTCGACGAAGTTCATGATGCCGATGCAGTTCGGCCCCAGGATGCGCATCCCGCTCGCGCGCGCGATCTGTGCCAGGCGGTGCTGCTGCGCGACGCGTTCGGGATCGCCGGTCTCGAGGAAGCCCGAGGAGTAGATCACCGCGCCGCCGACGCCGAGCGCGGCGCACTGTTCGATGGTCTGCAGGGTCTGCGCGGCCGGCACCGAGAGCACCACGCAGTCGGGTACCTCCGGCAGGCTTTCCACGGACGCGAAGCAGCGGTGGCCGAGGATCTCGCCGTGCTTCGGGTTGATCGGGTACACCCGGCCCGCGTAGCCGAAGCTGCAGTTCTCGATCGTCCGGTACCCGAACGAGCCGGGCGTGGCCGACGCGCCGATCACCGCGACGCTGCGGGGGCGCAACAGACGCGTGAGCTCGCGCGCGCCGTAGAGCGCGCGCGGGGCGGCCGTGTGGATGGAGGCGTCGGCGGATGCAGGCATGGCGGTGGTCTCGGCTGGTCTGCGTGGCGCGGGGCCGGGCGGCCGACCCCGCGCCCGCTGCGGCGCGCGGTGCGGGCGCGATGGCGTGCGGCGGCTTTCGAGCGCCGCGCGTCACGGATGCTCCCCCGGGTCGCAGGGACTCTAGGCGATGGCCGGCGCGCCTGTCAATCATCGAAATCGGTTCCGATGAACGAAACCAACGGGCGCCTTTCTCGTCGCGCGACATCCACGATCTTCGCATCGAGCCCCCCCTATCACCCTGCCCGCATCAGCGGGCAGGTTTCTGGGTAGGCCACGACGCGGATGTCGCGGCTTGCGCCCCGGAACCCTGTCGTGGCCTCTCTCCCTCACCCCCCTCCCCTCTCCCGGGGGGAGAGGGGAGCTTCGTGTGCCCGCTTATGCGGGCAGGTTTCTGGGTAGGGGCCGGTCGTCATTCCAGAACGTGTTCCGGTGGCCGCAACTGCTATGATGCTGCGCACTGTGCTGCGCGAGGAGGGCAACGAGACCATGATGCGATGTGTCGAGCGGACGCTGGCGGTGTTCGACTGTTTCACCGCGCAGCGCATGCGCCTCACGCTGCAGGAGATCGCCGACGGCATCGACCTGCCCAAGTCCACCACTTTCCGCATCGTGCACAGCCTGGAGCAGCTCGGCTACCTGATCCGGCTGGAGGACCAGAAGTACTGCCTGTCGTTCCGCTTCACGCGGCTCGCCGGGCTGGTGATGAGCACGCTCGGCATCCGCCAGGTCGCGCGGCCGATGATGCTGGACCTGCAGCGCCGCACCAACGAGACGGTCACGCTGAACGTCGCGGGCGGTCGCGACCGCACCTGCATCGAGGTCATCGACACGCCGGCCCCGCTGATGAGCCTCGCCCGCCCGGGACAGCACGTGCCGCTCGACCACACCGGCGCGACGGCCAAGACCCTGATGGCGCACATGGCGGCGTCCGAGCAGGAGAAGGTGGTGGGGCTGGCCGCCAAGGCGAAGGGCCGCACCCGCGCGGAGATCGCCTCCGAGCTCGCCCGTGTGCGGCGGGACGGCTATTGCGTCTCGCACGGCGAGCGTGTCCTGGGCCTGAGCGCGATCTCGGCGCCCGTATGGGATACCGGCGATGCCGCCACCTACTGCGTCACGATCACCGCGCCCACCGTCCGCCTGAAGCCGCGCATCGAGGAGTTCGTGCCCGTGCTGCTGACCGCGACCCACGAGATCTCGCGCCGGCTCGGTGCGGCCCGCGATGCCGTCGTGGCGCCGAGCGCTGCGCGCAAGGCGCCGCCCGCGCGCACGCGCGCGCGCCGCGAGACCGCGACCGCGCGGCGCTGAGCGGCCGGGAGTTCGCGCGTGGGTGGGATGGCGTTGCGGTGCTGTGGCGCGCGAAGGCGCCCGCGTCGCGGGCGGGCCGTCCTGATTTCGGCTGCCGGAACCAGTGCCGGAGTTTGCGCTGCTAGAGTATGGTCGACGACGGCGCCCCAGAGCGCCGGCCGCCGTAACCGCCGGAGGAGAGAACATGACTGCACGTCGCCGTTCGTGGTTTCTCGCGTTTGCCGCCTCCGTTGCGTTGCTGCCCGCGCTCGCGGCCGCTCAGGCGTATCCGACCAAGCCGATCCGCATCATCGTCGGGTTCGCGGCGGGCGGCTCCACCGACATGGTGGCCCGCGTCGCCGGGGGCAAGCTGCACGCCGCGCTCGGCCAGCCCGCCATCATCGAGAACCGGCCGGGGGCCGGCGGCAACATCGCCGCCGAGCTGGTCGCGAAGTCGCCCGCGGACGGCCACATGCTGCTGGTGACGCCGAGCGCTTTCGCCGTGAATCCCAGCCTCTTTCGCAAGGTGCCGTACGACGCCGCCAAGGACTTCGCCCCGGTCTCGCGGCTGAGCTCGTACATGCTGTTCCTGGTGTGTCACCCGTCGCTGCCGGTGCGATCGGTGAAGGAGCTCATCGCGCTCGGCAAGTCGCGGCCGGGCCAGCTCGACTTCTCGTCGGCGGGCATCGGCACCACCACGCACATCGCCGGGGAGCTGCTCGGTTTCGAGGCGGGCTTCCGGCTGACGCACATCGCCTTCCGCGGCACCGGGCAGCAGATCCCGGCGCTGCTCTCCGGGGAGGTCGCGCTCGCGTTCGGCAGCACGACCGTGGTCCCGCTCATCCAGGCGAAGCGGGTCGTCCTGCTCGCCGTGACCGGCGCGAAGCGCTTCCCGGCGTTTCCCGACGCGCCGACGATCGCCGAGACCGTGCCCGGCTACGAAGTGACGTCGTGGAACGCGATGTTCGCGCCGGCGGGGACGCCGCCGGAGGTGGTGCGGCGCATCGGCGAGGCCGTCATCAAGGGGCTGAAGCAGCCCGACGCCGTGGAGGTCTTCGAGAAACAGGGGCTGCAGGAAGCCTCCGGGCCGCCCGAGGAGCTCGCTGCGCTCGTCGCCGCGGAAGTGCCGAGGTGGGCGCGCGTGATCCGGATGGCGAAGATCCCTCTGCAATGACGGCCGGGTGAGCGCGCGCGGCGGGGGGCGCAGCCGGACGCGCAGCGAGAACGTTCGGATGCCGCTGCCGCCGCCGGGCTCCGGCGGCCAGGCAATCCGCCGGCCGCTGCACTTGGCGGGTCCGCCCGTCGGCGGCGTCCGGCAGGGCCGCCGCCCGGCGCGGCGACGAGATCCACCCGAGGGGCGCGCAGTGCAGACGCCCGCAACCAGCAAGGAAGGAACATGGATCCTGCAATGACCGAGGAGATGGAGGCGGTTCGCGACATGGTGAACCGTTTCATGCAGACGGAAGTCGTGCCCGTCATGGACGGCTACGAGCGGCGCGGCGAGTTTCCGCGCGAGCTCATCCGCAAGGCCGGGGCGGCGGGTCTCTACGGCGCCGTCTTCCCGGAATCCCTCGGCGGCAGC
>JADZGE010000055.1 GCA_020854035.1 Burkholderiales bacterium
AATCCCGGCAGGCTGCCCGAAGCGGGGTTCGCAATTCAAGTCGTTAACACCCCGAAAAGTCATAAAAACCCGTGCTCGCGCTAGAGTTACGATCGATCGGCCTCAAATGTGTCGGACACTACTGGTGCGTTACGAGTGATGAGTGACGGGTGGCGTGTTGGTGGTGAATCATGGGCCGGCGCCGCAGGGTAATCGCAGCCGCGGCGGCAACGATGCTGGCCATTGCAGGCGGCGCGATGGGGCAGGGCAAGCCGCGCGCGGACGAAAAGGCGTATCCCTCCAAGCCGGTGCGCTTCATCATCCCGTTTCCGGCGGGCGGCGCCACCGACGTGCTCTCGCGCCTCGTCGCCGAGCGGCTCGCGGCGCGGCTCGGCCAGCCCGTCGTGGGCGACAACCGCGGCGGCGCGGCGGGCCGGCTCGGGCTGGAACTGCTGTCGAAGGCGCCCTCGGACGGCTACACGATCTCGCTGCCCTCGTCCGCCATGGCGATCAGCGTCACGCTGATTCCCAGCCTCCCGTACGACCCGCTGCGCGATTTCATCGCCGTCACGACGGCCGCCGACATCCCGAATCTCGTCGTCACTCCGGCGACGCTGCCCGCGACCAACCTCAAGGACTACATCGCGCTCCTCAAGGCGAAGCCGGGCGGCTATCACTTCGGGTCCGGCGGCGTGGGCGCGACCAACCACATCACCGCGGAGCTCTTCCAGCTCGTTGCCGGCGTGCGCATGACGCACGTGCCCTACAAGAGCACGGCCGGCGGCCTCCCGGACGTGATCTCCGGGCAGGTGCACCTGATGATGATCGGCCCGCCCGCGGCTATCCCGCACGTCCAGGCCGGGCGCCTGCGCGCGCTCGCGGTCGCCTCGCAGAAGCGTTTCAGCGGGATGCCCGATGTGCCGACCACCGGCGAGGCAGGGCTGCCCGGCGTGGACGCGCCGACGTGGTACGCGATCGTCGTGCCTGCAGGCACGCCGAAAGCGGTGGTTGCGCGGCTCAATCGCGACATCGTGGCCATCCTCAACGCGCCCGAGATGGCAAAGCCGCTGCTCGCGATCGGCGCGGAGCCGCGGCCGCGCACGCCGGAGGAGTCGGCCGAATTCCTGCGCGCCGAGGTCGCGAAGTGGGCGAAGGTGATCAAGGCGGTGAACGTCAAGGCCGACTGACGAGACTGCTCTCGTGTTTTCCCGCCACAGAGGACACGGAGCCCGCGGAGAAGAACCGATGCCCCTGCGGTCGCTCTGTGTCCTCTGTGATCTCCGTGGCTGATCCGATGCGAACGAAAGCGAAACGACCATGACGAGCCCGAAAGCAGCGAGAAAAGGCCGGCCGCACCTCAGGCGCGACGAGCAGCAATGGTTCTTCGACTGGATGGTGAAGGAACACGGGAAGACCTTCCACTTCCAGCCGGACGGCCGCGGGCGGCTGCCGCGCACCGTGCGCAGCCACGACATGATCGCCAAGCACGTCGGGCTCGCCGCCAAGCGTTCCGAGCGCCTCGCGGAAGCCGAGGCGGCGGCGGGGCACCGCGAAACCGCGATGGAGCTCTACTACCAGGCAACCCTCCAGTACGCCGACGCGCAGCACGTCGTTTTCGAGACCAGCGACGAGAAGCGCTTTCTCCACGGCGGGCTCATGCGCTGCTACGGAAGAGTGCGGGAGCTCGCTCCCTATCGCATCGAGCACGTGGACGTGCCGTGGAACGGCACGGTGGTCTCGGGCAATCTCCATCTCGCGCCGGGGGAAGGACGGAAACCGCTCGTCTTCTACGTCCCGGGTTGCGACCAGACCAAGGAGGCGTGGCCGCACCCGTACTACAACCAGGCGCTGCAGCGCGGCATGCACGCGTTCTCGTTCGACGGGCCGGGGCAGGGCGAGAGCAACCTCCGCGGCATCCGGTTGACCGCCGATAACTACGAGAGCGCGGCGAGCGCGGCGATTTCGTACCTCGCCGGGCGCCCGGAGGTGGACGCGAAGAAGATCGGCGTCTACGCGCTCTCGTTCGGCTCGTACTGGGGCATGCGCATCGCCGCGACCGAGCACCGGATCGCCGCGGCCGCGTGCCCGTGGGCGTCCTTCGTGGACAAGTACTACCTCATGACGGAAGAGTCGCCTCGCTACAAGCAGCTCTTCGCGTACCTCACGCAGTCGGAGAGCGAAGCCGAGCTCGACCGCGTGTGGGAGGCGATGACGATGGAGGGGTTCATGGAGAGAATCCGGTGCCCGACGCTGGTGGTGACCGGCGAGTACGACCCGCGCGCGCCGATCGCCGAGGTCTACCGGTTGATGGACCAGATGAAAGCGCCGTACGAGCTGTGGGCGCTTCCCGACCAGCACCACAACGGCTCGGTGACGCAGAAGGCGCGAAGCTCGGTGTGGGAAGCCGACATCCACGCGTTCGTGTGCGACTGGCTGCGCGAGCGCTTCGAGGGGAAGCCGCTCAGGCACGCCGGCAAGACCCTGTGGCTGGAGCCCTCCGGCGCCGGGCCGAACGGGCCGGGGCTGGTGTACAAGCGACGGTGGTTTGATTGACGTGGCGAAAAGGTGACGAGAAAGAGGTGATGAGCTAAAGGTGACGAGGTAAGGGTGACGAGATAGAGCGTCGAGGCGGGGTACAATCAAGGCCGCCATTCAAGTAGATCTTGGTTGCCCGTGCCATTGCCACCATTCGCCGAGACGGGAGACTTGCCGCCGGGCTTGCACCGGGCGACGTTGCAGCAGGTCTTGGATCGTTTTGGCGAGGCCAGTGTCCGGCGTAGGCTTGTTTGCATGCGCCTCAGGCGCGTGTACGACCTGGCCGACGGAACCGGATCGGTAAAGCGATTCATCGTGTTTGGATCCTTCGTCACCGCGAAGCCCGAGCGGGAGGACGTCGATGTGTTCATGATCATGCACGACACATTCGACCTTGCGCAAGTCACGGGCGAGGCACAGTTGGTCTTCGATCACGCGGGCGCGCAGGCGCACTTTGGTGCCAGCGTTTTCTGGTTGCGCCAGCTGGCGGCTTGGCCAGACGAGGAAGAGGCGGTCTTTGGCTGGCAGCTCAAGCGTGACGGAAGTGCCCGGGGTATCGTGGAGATCGTGGAGGGAGAGTCATGATCACGAGTGATCACGAACTCGGAATGACTCTGGACCGGATTGCCCGGTTCCAGAATCAGGTCGCGCACCTGCGCAATACGGAGACCAACCCGGTCAACTATCGGGCTGCGGTGTCAGGCTATCTCGCGGAAATCGACCGGATGCAGCTTGAAGTCCGGGAATACCCGAGCATGCACCCGCGGGAGCAGGCGACCGCCTCCTGACCTCCTTGTCTCGGGCGACGAGGCGTGGGCGGAAGATTCAGGTCGATTGAATGACGATTCGGCGGGCTACTGCTCGCAGGACGGCATTGCACACGACAGGTCACGCGCTGACCCAGGAACAGGTGGAATATCCCTGGCTGGCCGGAACGAGAGCTCAAGGATCGTGATACACACTGCGTGTCGCCGCTCCGTCACCCTCACCTCGTCACCCCCACCTCGTCACTCTTATCTGGTCACCAGGAACAACCGATGAACGGCGCCGAATCCCTCGTCCGCACCCTCGTCGTGAACGGCGTGGAAGTGTGCTTCACCAATCCCGGCACCTCGGAAATGCATTTCGTCGCCGCACTCGATCGCGTGCCGGGCATGCGCTGCATCCTCGGGATGTTCGAGGGCGTGGTGACGGGCGCCGCGGACGGCTACTACCGCATGGCGGGAAAGCCCGCGTGCACGCTGCTCCACCTGGGACCCGGCCTCGGCAACGGGCTCGCGAACCTCCACAACGCGAAGAAGGCGGGCTCGGGCATCGTCAACATCGTCGGCGAGCACGCGACCTATCACTTGAAGTACGACGCGCCATTGACGGCCGACATCGAAGGCATCGCGCGCCCCGTGTCGCACTGGGTGAAGACGGCGGCGAACGCGCGGACGCTCGCGGGCGACTGCGCGGCCGCGATCCGCGCGGCCGGCGTCGCGCCCGGGCAGATCGCGACGCTCATCGCGCCTGCCGACACCGCGTGGGGCGAGGCGCAGTCGCCGGTGGAGGCCGAACCCGCCTTGCCCCGCAGGAAAGTCTCCGCCGACGCGGTGGCCGAGGCAGCGCGCGCGCTGACGAGCGGGGAGCCCGCGATGCTGATGCTGGGCGGGGCGGCGCTCCGCGGCAGGGCGCTGGAGAACGCGGGACGCATTGCCGCGAGGACCGGCTGCCGGTTGATGGCGGAGTACAACAACTCGCGCATGGAGTGCGGCGCGGGCCGCGTGCGGATCGACCGGCTGCCCTACGTGGTCGACAACGCGCTTGCCGCGATGAAAGGCACGCGCCGTCTCGTCCTCGCCGGCGCGAAACCTCCTGTCACCTTTTTCGCCTATCCCGGCAAACCCAGCGTGATCGTGCCGGAAGAGTGTGCCGCGACGACGCTGGCGGGCGTCGCCGACGATCTCGACGGCGCGCTCGATGCGCTCGCGGCCGAACTCGGCGCCACGCGCACGCCGCCCGCGCCGATCGCAGAGCTGAAGCGCCCGGCGCTGCCGGCGGGCGCCGTGACCCACGACGGCATCGCGGCGGTGCTCGCGGCGCTGCTGCCGGAGAACGCGGTCGTGGCCGACGAGTCGATTACCTCCGGGCGGAACCTCGGCGCGTCGATGGCGAGCGCCGCGCCGCACGACTGGATGCAAATCCGCGGCGGCTCGATCGGCTGGGCACTGCCGGCCGCCGCCGGCGCGGCGATTGCCGCCCCCGGCCGCAAGATCGTCGCGCTCGAGGGCGACGGCAGCGGGATGTACACGCTGCAGGCGCTGTGGACGATGGCGCGCGCCGACCTCGACGTGACCGTGGTGCTCTTCGCCAACCGCTCCTACCAGATCCTGCACGGGGAACTGAAGAACATGGGAGCGGGCACGCCCGGGCAGCGCGCGCAGGACATGCTGACCCTCGACCGGCCGTTCCTCGACTGGACCGCGCTCGCGCGCGGGCAGGGGGTGGAAGCGGGGCGCGCGGAGACGCTGGAAGCGTTCGCTGCGGAATTGAAGCGCGCGTTCTCGCGGCGGGGGCCTTACCTCGTCGAGCTGATCATCTGATACGTTCACTGCGGTCAGGGGGCCGCCGATGAACGCCGATTCACGCCGATTCGACAACCATGCGATACGATATCGACCAGCCCGCACCCGGCGTGTTCGAAGCCGCGCGCACGCGCCGCTCGATTCGCGCCTACAGGCCCGATCCCGTGCCTTCCGGGACGCTGCGGGAGATCGTCGCCCTCGCCCGGCACGCGCCGAGCGGCTCGAACATCCAGCCGTGGCGCGTGCACGTCCTGACCGGCGCGACGCTCGCGCGCGTGGGCGCGGCGATACGACGCGCGTTTCTCGCGGACGAACCGGGGCACAAGCGCGACTACAACTATTACACCGACCCGATCTGCGAGCCCTACCTCGCGCGGCGGCGCGAGTGCGGCTGGGGGCTCTACGGCACGCTCGGGATCGGGCGCGGCGAGCACGCGAAGTCCAGGGCCTACCGCGCGCGGAACTACAACTTCTTCGGCGCGCCCGCCGGCCTCGTCTTCACGATCGATCGCGAGCTCGAGCGGGGAAGCTGGCTCGACTACGGCATGTTCCTGCAGACGATCATGCTTGCCGCTCGCGCCCGGGGACTTCACACCTGCGCCGAAGCGGCGATCGCGAGCTACCCGGACATCGTCCGGCGCGAGCTCGGCATCACGCCGGGCTGGATCGTGATCTGCGGCATGGCGATGGGATACGCGGACCCGGAGGACGTCGTCAACACGTTCCAGCCGCCGCGGATCGCCGTCGACGACTACGCGGTCTTTCTCGATTGAGCGCGGCCCGGCGCCCGCTCGTGGAGTCGGCTCCCGCAGTGAACGGGAAAAATCGCCGGCCCGCTCCGGGAAATGCATGCGCCCCGACGGAACGGGGCGCATTGCCACGGGTCCCGCCGGAGGATGGATCTCGACGGGCGACAGTCCGGCGGATTCCTAGATATCGCAGAACTTCGTGACCGGCACCGGCTCCTTCGAGTTCTTGCCTTCCCAGAAGATCAGCTTGGAGTCGACGCCCTTGCCCACGAGGTAGTCCTTCACCGCGACGGCACGCTTCTCGTCGAGATCCTTGTTCGCGCTGTCCGAGGCTTCCACCTGGTCGGTGTGCCCCGTGATGATGATCGACCCCACGTTCGTCGGCCGCTTGTCCTTCCCGGCACCGGAGTGGATGATCTTGACCAAGCCGTCGAGCTCCGCCTTGCCGCCGTCCTTCAGGACGGCGCTGCCGAAGTCGAACGCCGAATCGCCCTGCGCGAGCCGGGTCAGCAGCACGTTGTCGCGCCCGGGCTTGCCCGGCTTGGCACCGGGTTTCGGGGCGGGCGCGGGCTTCACCTTGAAGCCCCCGACCTCGACCACCACGCGGCGGTTCGGTTGCAGGCAACTGATGGTCTCCGGGCTGACCGCGCAGCCGGACACGACGACAGCGGCGGCGACAGCAGCCGCCATGGGCAGCATCTTCATGGATACCTCCTTGAGTGGTCTCGTTATATTGCCAACGGGGCGCCTTCCGTGCCGCCGTGAACTCATTCTAGGGGGCTCCACCGGGGACGGCAAGCCGCTCGTTCGAATGGCCGCGAACGGCAGTCCGGATGACGGACCAGCGTGATCGCCCGCCCCGGCTACCCGTCATCGGCTGCCAACTTTCGCAGGAGTTCGAAGTTGGACCGATCCATCGGCAGTTCGCGCCGGTTGATCATGCGATCGATCGCGACGACGGCGTCATTGGCCGGAGTCGGTATGCCCAACTCCCTTCCCCTGCGCGAGACGACGCCGCTGATGAACTCCATTTCGCTCCAGCGGCCCTTGATGTGGTCGTGGATGGGGGCGGTGCGCCCGCGGCTCACGTGCCCGAGCAGCGTCTTCGCGATGGTGGCGAGGTTCTCGTCCTCCGAGCCGGCGAACTCGTCGGCGCGCAACCCGAAGATCGGTTCCATCCGGTAGCCTGACGCGGTGCCGACCGCGAGCGATTCGCGGCCGAGCCGCAGGGAAACCTCGAACATGCCGGGGAGCGCGGCCGCGTCCGAATTGCCGAGCCCCAGGAGCCCGAACGGCCCCATCGTCATGCTGTTCGCGATCAATTTCGTCCACTTCGCGCCGTAGATGTTGCCGGTCACGTCGCAGCGCCCGACGTTGCCGAGGATGGCCGCGATTTCCTTCACGCGGTCCGTGCCGAAGCCGTCAAGCTCCCCCACGGCGAACCAGGTCGTGCGGTGGGAGGTGTTGCGCTTGACGAGCCCCGGCGTGAAGATCTCGGCGGAGAGCTCCATGGCGCAGCCGATCACGCGCTCCCTGCCGAGGATCGAGGCGAGCGTGTCGTCGTTCATGCCGTTCTGCGTGCCGACGAGCACGCCGTCCGGCTTCAGCCACGGCCGGATGAACTCCGCGAGCCAGCGGTCGTCGTTCGACTTGACCGCAAGGAACACGATGTCGAACTCGAGTCCCGCGGACGACAGGTCGCAAAGGTGCAGCGCGCGTACCGGCGTTCTCACCTCGCCGTCCGGCATCTGCACGACGATGCCCCCTGCCCTCAGCGCCTCGACCTGCGCCGGCCACTGATCGATCACCGTCACCTCGCAGCCGGCCTTCGCGAGATCCGCGCCGATGCTGCTGCCGATCGCGCCGCACCCGAGCACCGCGATTTTCCTGTTGGCTGCCTGCACGCCGTCCACCCTTTCCCGTCACTGAACCTCGATCGCGAAGCGCCGCGGGGCCGGCGGCACGAGCGCGAGGCGAAAATAGATGCGCCCGATTTCCCGGCCGTCGGTCGTCTCCACCTGCACCCTCCAGCGGCCGGGCCGGTAGTTTCGCTTCCAGGCGTACCCGCGAAACCCTTCCGCGCGCCCCCCGGTGATGCCGACCCGCACCGCGCCCTGCGGCGCCCAGCCGGCCGCCCGGTCCCTGTAGAGCCAGCGCACCAGCACCTCGTCCGAGAAATGCGTCGGCGAATGGATGCGGAAGAACACGTACACGCGGTCGCCGGGCTGGGCGCGGAAATCCTGGTCGCCGATCTCCCAGAAGCGCCAGCCCCGGCGCTCGTGGGCGAGCCGGTAGCCCTGCGCCGTGCGCTCGACCGCATGATATATGCCGATGAAGGGCATCGACAACGGCACGGGCGGGGTAAGGCGCAGGAGATAGGAAGCGAGAAAGAGCGCCAGCACGACCCCCAGCGGGGCGAGCACCTGGCGGCGCGCGAGAGGCGCGCATCCCGGCGCGGCGGCAATTCCGGCGGCGACACCCGTCATGATCATGGCGCCCGCGAGCATGGCGGCGAGGAACACCAGCGGACCGATCGAGCCCACCACGACGGGGATCACCTGCGCGGCGAAGGAGAGCACGCAGAGCGCCAGCAGCGCGAACTTGAAGGCGAGCCCCGACGCCCTGAAGCGCCGCGACTCGTTCACCGCGAGGAGCAGGACGAGCACGATCAGGAAGGCGAACGACGCGAAGAACGACGCGCTCTTGAAGTAGTAGATCGTGTAGAGATTGAGCAGGCTCCCGAAGAGCAGATGCACGCAAACGTTGCGGTAGCGCCGGTACCAGTGGCGGGGCCCGGCGGCGGGCCCGGCCGCCGCCGCGGGGGCCGCCTGCTCGAGCAGCATGTGCGCGAGCACGGCGGTGATCGCCGCGATGTAGATCGCCTGCTGCGCGATCGCGAGCCACGAGTCCACGCGCGGCAGCGTCAGCACATCGAACACGAAGCCCGCCGCGAAGGCGCCGATCGCGATGACGCGTTCGTGGCGCTCGTAGAATTGCGGCGCGGGGCGCGCGGCGGGGGCGGGAACGGACGCCGGATGCGGCTCTTCCATTCGGCCGGGTGCCGGTGAAACGTTATCGGCCGTCCGGCTCGCGCGCGCCGAGCACGCGTTCGCGCACCGCCTGCGGCGAGCCCGCGAGGTCCATGTCGGCGAGCGAGGGCCCGCACCGCCACGCATCGACGCCGAGCAGCACCCCGAGGATCTCCGCGAACGCGCGGTGGAGCGGCACCTTGATTCCCGCCTGTTCGGCGAGTTCGACGCAGGGCACGATCGCGTAGGGCAGATCGTCCGAGGACCACGCGCGCCAGATGTCGGGGTGAAACGGGGGCAGGGACCGGTAGACGGGATTCTGCATCGCCTCGTAGAAAGTACTGCTCCGATAGCCGTAGTACTGCTCGATCGCGAGCGCCATCGGCGTGTGGACGACGCCGTAGGCCTCGCACACGAGCCTGCGCTCGGCATCGAGCGCGTCGCCGAGCACTCCGGCGGCCGGCACCACGCCCTCCTGGTAGAAGCCGAACTTCCTCCCCTCGAGCTTCGCGCGATCCATCGCGCCGACGTTCGGCAGCACCATCGCCGGATGCACGATCAGGTTGAGATTCTCGAGCCCGGTCTGGAGCACGGAGGATGCCGCCGCGAAATCGGGGAAGAGGGGCTGCAGCGCCGCCAGCGCCCGCGGTGACCGCGAAGCCGGCACCGTCGCGATCCGGATGCCCTTGCGCAGCCCCTTGGCCGAGACCACCGTGCCCTCGATCCGCGCGGCATGCGTCGGCGCGGGCGCCTCGGTCACGAGCACGTCCTCGCGGCCCGCCCGGCGCAGGAGCGGCGTCAGGCGCGCCGCCGGCCAGTAGCCGTGGCTCTGAACGTGGACCACGGCGCCGCGCGCGAATTCCGGAATCATCGGGCGGAACTTCTCCTCGAGCCGGCCGATGTCGACTTCGATCAGCACGGCGCCGGCGTCCTGCAACGCTTCGGCCGTCGTGTCGCAGATCCGGTCGAGCTTCGCGAAGCCGGTCTTCCCGGAGACGAGGTGGCGCGCCTCGCCCTCGACGGTGAAACCGCCCGCCTTGCGCACGGCCGCCAACTGGTCCTTCTGCTCCGGAAAGACCGCATAGCGAACTTCGTGTCCCGCGAGGGCGAGGTCCGATGCGCACACGGCGCCGATCGCGCGCGCGGTATTGCCGATCACTGCGACTTTCGACATGCAAATAGCTCCTTCGCGCCGGAACGACGGCGCTGGTGGCGACGATTATCACCGGTTTACCCGCGCGCCGCACGAACGCCGGCGTGAGGCGGCGGGGTGGGCCGGGCCGAGCCGGCGCCGGGGAAGCCGGTCACGTCGAGGGCGCCGCGGCCCCGGCCGACGGCGGCGCCACGCGGGGCCGGTCGAGGCTGTATAGTTGCGGTGGCACACCAGGGAGGAGACGGGCATGATCACGCATGGCACAACGCATCCGCGCGCGGCCGACCCCGCGATCCTCTTCACGGGCTGCGAGCTCCACGCCGAGCGGGGCGCGCGCCTCGCCGCGGCGGTGCGGCGCGGCCCGGGCACGGCGCAACCCGCGGCCGGGCGCCGCGAGGTCACCGTCAAGGGCCGCCGCGTGAAGACCATCGACGTGCACGCGCACTGCCTCGTCCCGGCGGCGTCGAAGCTGCTCGGCGAGGACGCCTACAAGCACCATACCGACGGCATCGTCATGGAGGACGCATCGAGGCGGCTGCGCGACATGGACGCGCAGGGCATCGACATGGAGGCGTTGAGCATCAATCCCTTCTGGTACCGGGCCGATCGCGATACCGCGGCGGAAGTGGTGCGTCTTAACAACGAGGGGCTCGTCGAGATCTGCGCGCGCGATCCCGAGCGTTTCGTCGCGTTCGCCTCGGTCGCGCTCCAGTTTCCCGAGCTTGCCGTGCAGCAGCTCGAGCACGCCGTGAAAAGGCTCGGTTTGCGCGGCGCCGCGGTCGGCGGGAGCGTCGGTGACGAGGAGTTCGCCGATCCGAAGTTTCACCCGTTCTGGCGCAAGTGCGAGGAGCTCGACGTCCTCGTCTTCCTGCATCCGCAGGGCACCCCCGACCTCGCGCGGCGCCTGAAGGGCAACGGCGTGCTCGACAACGTGATCGGTAATCCCCTCGACACCACGATCGCGCTCTCGCATCTCATCTTCGAGGGCACGCTCGACATGTTCCCGGGGCTGAAGATTCTCGCCGCTCACGGCGGGGGCTACCTCGCCTCCTACATGGATCGCTCCGACCACGGCTGCCTCACGTTCCCGAACCGCTGCACCCGGACGCTGAACAAGCGCCCGACGGAGTACCTGAAGGATCTCTATTACGACGCGCTCATTTTCACGCCCGAGGCGTTGCGCCATCTCGCCGCGAACGTGGGTTCCAGCCGGATCATGCTCGGCACCGACTATCCCTACCCGTGGGAGGACAGGGCGGTGGATCACATCCTCCAGACCCCGAGCCTGACCGACGAGGAGCGCATCGCGATCCTGGGGGAGACCGCGGCGAAGCTGTTGCGGGTGTGATGGCGGGCTTCGGCGGCGGTGCCCGGCCGCGGTGAACCGCCGGGCGCATCGGCGCCGCCCGGTTTGCTAGACTCGCCGTCTGTCGCCGCGCCCGGGGAGCCTCGAGCACCATGAGTCACGATAGCCACGACCATCACGACGGCCGCCGCGTGGAGGACGAACGCCTCGTCACGGGCGCCGGCAGGTACGCCTCGGACTGGAACGTGCCGGGCCAGCTTCATGGTCATTTCGTGCGCTCCGACCGGGCGCACGCGGAAATCGTCTCGGTCGACACGAGGAAGGCGGCCGCCTTCCCCGGCGTGAGGCGGGTGTTCACGGGCGAGGACGCCGTGCGCGCGGGATACGTGAGGGCGCCCCACACCATGGGCTTCGCCGGCAGGAACGGCATGAAGGCGCGCTCGCCGGAGCGCCCGGTGCTCGCGCACCGGCGGGTCCGATTCGTGGGCGAGGCGGTCGCGCTGGTCGTCGCCGAGAGCGCCGCCGCGGCGCAGGACGCCGCGGATCTCGTGGAAGTCGACTACCGCGACCTGCGCAGCGTCACCGATCCGGAAGGCGCGCTCGCCGCGGGCGCGCCGCAGCTCTCCGACGAGGTGCCGGGCAACCTCGCGTGGGAGGCCGAGATCGGGGACCGGGCGGCGGTCGACGCGGCGTTCGCCGCCGCGGCGCACATCACCCGCGCGAGAATCGTGTCCACGCGCGTCGCGCCGAGCCCCATGGAACCGCGCGCGTGCCTCGTTGCCTACGACGCGGCGACGGAGAGCTACCGCATTCATTCCCCGATGCAGGGGGTCACCACGCTGCGCGGCCAGCTCTCGAACTACACGAAAGTGCCGCAGGACAGGCTCGTTTTCGAGGCGCGCGACGTCGGCGGCGGTTTCGGCCAGCGCTCGGGAGCCTACCCGGAATACGCGGCGCTTATGATCGCCGCGAAGGCGCTCGGCGCGCCCGTCAAGTGGGTTTGCAGGCGCACGGAAGGCTTTCTCACCGACACGCACGGCCGCAACATGATTGCCCACGGTGCGCTCGCCCTCGACAGGGACGGGAAGTTCCTCGCGATGCGCATCGACTGGATCGTGGACCTGGGGGCCTATCTTTCGCCGGGCGCGCAGGGTCACGTGCGCAACACGACCAACTGCATGACGGGCGTCTACCGGATACCGGCGCTTCACGGGACGTATCGCATCCCGCTCACGAACACGACGCCGGTTGGCGCCTACCGCGGGGCCGGCCGGCCGGATGTCGCGTACGCCGTCGAAACCCTCGTCAACCGGGCCGCGGCGGAGACCGGCGTGGACCCGGCCGAGCTCAGGCGGCGCAATTTCATTCCGCCGTCCGCGTTCCCGTACTCGTCGCCGACCTCCGGCATCTACGGCGGCGTCTACGAGGCCGCCGACCTGCCCGGCATGCTGGAGAAGGCACTCGAGCTCGCCGACTGGCGGGGTTTCGCGGCGCGTCGCGCGAAATCGAAGGCGGCGGGGAAGCTGCGCGGTATCGGCATCTCGACCGTCATCGAGAATACCGGCCTCGGCACGGCCCCCGTGGACCAGGCGGAAATCGAGCTCGACGCGGGCGGCACGGTCACGGTGTTCAACGTCGCCAAGGCGCATGGGCAGGGCCACGAGACGACGTTCGCGCAGATCGTCTCGACCGCGCTGGAGATCCCGCTCGCGAAGGTGAAGATCGTGCAGTGCGCGCCCGGCACGCGTCTGAAGGGCAACGGGACCGGCGGATCCCGCAGCACGGTCGGCGCGGGCAGCGTCTGCCACCTCGCGGCGCTGAAGCTGATCGAGCGGGGGAAGGCGCTCGCCGCGCTCGAGCTCGGCGTCGAGCCGTCGCAGGTCGCCTACGGGCGCGGCGAGTTCACTTCCGGCGCGTCCGATCGCGTGGTGAAGCTCGCGGATCTCGCGAGGGCGAAGCCGCTCGCCTTCACGGCGGAGGGCAACTTCGGGCACACGTGGCCGAACGGCTGTCACATCGCCGAAGTCGAGGTCGATCCCGATACCGGCGCGACGAAGGTCGTGTCCTACTGCGCCGTGGACGACGTCGGTGTCGTCATCAACCACGCGATCGTCGAGGGGCAGGTGCACGGCGGCGTGGTGCAGGGAGCGGGGCAGGTCTTCGGCGAGCAGGTGATCTACGACCCGGAGACGGGCCAGCCGCTCGCGGCGAGTTTCATGGACTACTACTTGCCGCGCGCCGGCATCATTCCCGGAATTCGCGGGGAAGAGCATCCGACGCAGAGCAGGGTGAGCCCGCTCGGCGTGAAGGGCGTCGGCGAGTCCGGCTGCACCGCGTCGATCCCGGTCCTCACCGCGGCGGTGACCGACGCGCTGCGCCCGCTGGGCGTGACTGGCCTCGACATGCCGCTCACGCCGTCACGGGTGTGGCGGGCGATGCGCGCGGCGACGCGCTGAGCGCGCCGGCCGTTGCGAGCGGCGATCGGGGACTCCCGGAGGACGCATGAAGGTCTACGAAGCGATGGCGAACGCCTTCGTGAAGGAAGGCACCACGACGCTCTTCGGGCTGCTGGGCGACGGGCAGATGACATGGTGGTCGGCCATGTCGAAGCATCCGGGCGTGCGGATCGTCGATGTCCGCGACGAAGGCTGCGCGGTCACCATGGCGGAAGGCTGGTCGCTCGCGACGGGCAGGGTGGGTGTCGCCAGCGCGACGCAGGGGCCGGGCCTCGCGCGCATGACGACCTCGCTCGTCGTCGCGGCGCGATCGCGCACGCCGGTCGTCGTCTACACCAGCAAGACCGCCCTCAACAACGACCACCTCGTCCAGTATCTCGACCAGGACCGGCTCGTCAGCGCGACCGGCGCCGGTTACATCGAGGTGCTGAAGCCGTCGTACGCCGAGAACGCGGTGCGCGACGCCTTCTACCGCGCGCGGCGCGAGGCGCGGCCCATCGTGCTCGCGGCGCCGCTCGACGTGCAGAGCATGGACTGCGATGCCGACGGGGAGGACTACCGGCCCTCGGGCGAAATGTTCCCGGGGCAGCAGGCGATCCGTCCGGATCTCGATCGCCTGCGCGAAGCCGCCGGCATCGTCGGCCAGAGCCGCAGGCCGGTCCTCGTCCTCGGTCGCGGCGCGATGTCGCCCGCGGCGAGGGCCGCGGCGAACCGGCTCGCCGAGCGCATCGGCGCGCTCATCACGACCACGCTGGTGGCGAAGGGCACGCTCGCGGACTCCGAGTACTACGCGGGAGTGTCGGGTTTCTACTCCTCGCGCGAGGTGATCCAGCTCTTCGGCGAGGCCGACTGCGTCGTCGCCGTCGGCGCCCGGCTTTCCTCGCACACGGTTTCGGGTGGCTATCTCTACCCGAACGCGCGCGTCGTTCACATCGACGTCGCGCCGCACGTGCTGATGGGCGGCGACCGCGGCGCCGATTGCTACGTCCAGGGCGACGCGGCGGCCACCCTGCGGGAGCTTCTCGAAGCGCTCGAGCGCGACGGCGCCGGCGGCCTGGGCTACCGCACGGCCGAAGTGAGGAGGATCCTCGCCCACGCGGGGCGCGACCCGGCGGAATTCGAGATCGAGCCCGGCACGGTGGATCCCCGGGAGGCGGTGCGGCTGCTCGACGAGAAGCTGCCGCCCGGGATGAACCTCGTCTCCTCCGGCAACGCTCATGCGTGCGCGTTCCGGGTCATGCTGATGAAGCGGCGGCGCGGGCTGCAGATCTTCTGCACCGGTTTCGGCTGCATCGGGCAGGCGCTCTCCACGGGCGTCGGCGCGGCCCTCGGCGCGGGCGGTCCCATGGTCTGCGTGGAAGGCGACGGCGGCGCGCTGCAGAGCATCCAGGAACTCGACACCGTGGCGCGCCTGGGGTTGAAGTTCCTCTACGTGGTCGTCAACGACGAGGCCTACGGGGCCGAATACCACAAGCTCCGCGCGCACGACCGGGACCCCAGCCTCTCCTTCGTGCGTTCACCGGACTTCGCGGGGCTCGGCCGCGACTTCGGCTGCCGCGGCCGCGGCGCCCGCACGCTGGAAGAGTTCGGTGCCGCGATCGACGAGTTTCTTTCCGGGGACGGGCCGATGGTGATCGATCTGCGCATATCGCGGAACGTCATCAGCATCCCGTACCGGCGGCTGCACTTCGGGATGGACGTCTGACATGGCGAAGGAGAACCTCATGCGAAACATCATGCTGCTCGCGCTCGCGGTGGGCGCCCTGGCGGGCTGCTCGACGATGACCGAGGCGGAATACGTTGCGCTGATGAATGCGGACTGGCGGGTATGGCCGCCCGTCGTGGAAGGCCAGGCGTTTCCCGTACAGATGATGAACGACCGGCGCTGACCCGCGAACGCCCGCCCGGCGCCGCGCCCGCGGGCACGGACCTACCGGGCCGTATCGGAGCGAGCGGCCGGATTCCGCGTCGCGGCCCACATTCCGGACCCGGTCAAGGTCACGCCCAGCGCGACGCCGACGATGACCCATTCGTAGCTGCCGTAGCGGTCGAACATCCAGCCCGCCCACCACGGGCCCAGCGCCGAGCCCAGGCCGAATCCCAGGTCGAGGAGCCCCAGGATCGTGCCGAGATTCCTGCCCTCGAACCGGTCGGAGACGGCGGAAGCGTAGACCGGGGCGATGCCGTTGTAGCCGATGCCGTAGGTGAGCACGTAACCCGAGAGCAGGAGGATGCGCAGCGCGGCGGATTCGGCCGGGACGCGCGTCGTGAGCCACAGCAGCCCCAGCCCGATGACGCTGATCACGCAGATGACGACGACGCAGGCCGAGCGGCCGATCCGGTCGGAAAGCGGTCCCCAGATCAACCCGCCGGCGGCGCGCATCACGCCGAGCATGCCGAAGATGAGCGATGCGAGCGGCAGGCTGTAGCCGATGTCCACCAGCATCCGCGTCTGGTGCACGACGATGACCATGTTGCAGAGGCCGGTCCCCGTGACGGCGAGGGCGAGCAGCCAGAAGGCCGGGGCGCGCACCGCCCCCCGGACGGTCGCGCCGGCCTTCGCGGGCGCGGCCCGCGCGGCGGGTTGCGCCGGCACGCCGTCCGGCACGAGGCCCACCCGCTCGGCGGAATGGCGATGGAAGAGGACGTTGAGCGGGATGAGAACCAGCATCGCGGCAACGCCGAACCACCACATCGTCCCGCGCCATCCGACCTGCACGATCAGTTCCGCGCTCAAGGCCGCGACCGCGAGCGAACCCAGGCCCACGCCGGCGAGCGACACCGCGGAGGCGAACCCCCGCCGCCGGTCGAACCAGCGCGGAACGATCGCCATGTGCGGGATGAAACCGAGCGTCGAGTAGCTCAACCCCAGCAGGATGCCGTACGAGGCGGTGAGTCCCGCCAGCGTCTCGCTCATCGAGCAGAGCATGAGCCCCGTGCCCATCGAGAGCGCGCCGAGGGGGAAGAGCACGCGCGCGCCCAGCCGGTCGTAGAGGTAGCCGGCGAGAGCCGCCGTGCCGGCGTAGACGATCATGGAGGCGGAGACGACGCCGGCCGTGTCGGCGCGCGACCAGCCCGTCTCGTCCAGAATCGCGGAGTAGAAGACGCCGAAAGCGAAGCGGAACCCGAGCGAGAAGAACAGCGTGACGAACATCACGGCGACGATGACCCAGCCGTAGTAGACGCCGCGCCCGCTGAACCAGTCGACCAATCGCGATGAACTCACCTGCCTCCTGTTCTCCGCCCGAAGGCGTTCGCGGCGGAAAACCGCGCCGCGCGCATTCTCTCAGGAACCGGCGCGGCGCGCGGAACCTCTTTCATGACAGGGCGCCCGTGCGACGCAGGCGAGGCGCGGTTTCGAAAAGCGTGCGCCGGGTCGCCGGTCGCCCGGCCCGATGCGGCGGGGCGGGTCGCGGGGAGCGGACCGGGGGGACGGGTGATACCGGATCGCCCGCGCCCGCCGGGCGCGGGAGAACAACAGGGAGTCGCCGCGCTCGTTCCGGGGGCGCGCCGCGGCGCCGCTACTCCGCCCTGATCCCCTGCTCCCGGAAGACGGCGCCCCACTTCCCGATCTCGCTCCTGAGATGCGCGGTCATCTCCTCGGGCGTGCTCGCGATCACGTCGAAACCGCGCTCCTGCCAGCGCTTCACCGCCTCGGGCGCCTTGAGCGTCGAGCGCACCTTGTCGTTCAGCGTCGCGACGACCGGCCCGGGCGTGCCCCTCGGCGCCGCGAGAATCTGCCACGTGGTGAACTCGTAGCCGGGCAGACCGGCTTCCGCCATCGTCGGGATCTGCGGCGCGCTGGCGTTTCGCTTCGTGGCGGTGATGCCGATCGCCTTCAGCTTCTTCGCCTGGATGTGCGGCAGCGCTTCCGGGATCGCGTTGACGAAGTAGAGCTGCGTCTCGCCGCTCAACGTCGCGACCGTGGCCGGGCCGCCGCCCTTGTAGTGCACGGCGAGCAGCCTGATCTTCGCGAGATTGTTGAGCAGTTCCCCCGCGATGTGCGGATTCGTGCCCGCGCCCGCGGTGCCGTACGTGATCGCGCCGGGCTTCGCCCGCGCGAGCGCGATCAGCTCCTTCATCGAATTCGCCGGCAGGGAAGGGTGTGCCACCAGGACGGAGGCGACCGAAGCGAGCAACGAAACGGGCGCGAAGTCCCTGACCGGATCGTAGGGCACCTTGCCGTACGCGAACTGGTTCGTCACGAACGGCAGGGTGTTGACGAGCAGCGTGTACCCGTCGGGAGCGGCGTTCTTCGCGAGCTCCGTGCCGATCATGCCCGAGGCACCGCTGCGGTTGTCCACGACCACCTGCTGCCCGAGCGGCTTGCCCAGCTCCGCGCCCAGCATGCGCGCGACGAGGTCCACGCTGCCGCCCGGCGGGAAGGGGGAAATGATGCGCAGCGGCTTTACCGGGTACTCGGCGGCAAGCGCGCACGCCGCGGTGAACGACAGGATCATGAATGCCAGTGGTCGCCTCATCGGGTACCTCTCGGAAACTCGTGGAGACCAGGACGCACGCCGCCCGGCCGCGGCTAGTCGATTCGCGCCCCCGTCGCCCGGATCACCTTCGCCCACTTCGCGTTCTCGCTCCTGATGAAACTCGCGAACTCGGCCGGCGTGGTGCCGTAGAGCTCGAGCCCCAGCGCGCGCAGGCGCGCGGCGAACTCGGGGTCCTTCAGTGACTTCACGAGGGCGGCGTTCAGGCGGTCGATGACATCCTTCGGCGTCCCGGCCGGCGCGACGATACCCTGCCACGTCACCACTTCGTAGCCGGGAACGGCATCGGCGACGGGCGGGAGTTCGGGCAGGGCCGCGATCGGCTTCGGTGTCGAGGTGGCGACCCCGCGCAGCTTCCCGGACCGGATGAACGCGACCGGCTCCGGCATCGGGTTGAGCATGAACTGCAGCCGCCCGGCAACGAGGTCGAGCACGCCGGGGCCCGAGCCCTTGTAGGGCACGTGCACGGTCCTGATGCCGGCCATCATGTTGAAGAGCTCGGTGCCGAGGTGCATCGACGTGCCGTTCCCCGCGGAGGGGAAGTCGAGCGCCCCGGGCTTGCGTTTCGCCAGCGCGACGAGCTCCATCGTGGTGCGCACCGGCAGCGACGGGTGCACGCACAGGATGAGCGGCGAGGCGGTCACCATCGAGACCGGCGCGAAGTCCCGCTCGGGGTTCCACGCAAGCTTCGAGTAGAGGCTGCTGTTGGTCGCGAGGAAGAACGTGCCCATGAGCAGCGTGTAGCCGTCCGCCGGCGCGCGCGCGACGGTTTCCGCGGCGATGTTGCCGCCGGCGCCGACGCGGGGCTCGACGGAAACCTGCTGGCCGAGGTAATCGGTCAGCTTCGCGGCGAAGTTGCGGGCCACCACGTCGCTCGCGCCGCCCGGCGCGAAAGCGTTGACGAGCCGCACGGGTTTCACGGGATAGGCCTGCGCGAGCGCCGTTCCCTGCAGCGCGACCATGACAGCGGCGGCGCCAAAGCGTGCCAGCGATTTCAACATCGGAGTCCCTCCGCCGGTCTCGTTCCCTGAAGCGTCCGCCGGGCCGGTCGATGAGGAAGACGGGGTCGGCGCGACTTGCAGGATACCCCCGTAGACGCCGGCCCCGTCATCCTCTCGAACCGCGAAAGCCCTGCGCGATGAGCCACCCGTCCCGTATCGCCGACATGAAATCCCCGATCTCGTTGCAGTCGCCCGCCAGGACGAAAGGCGCACCCGAGCACTCCACTTCCGGAAGGATATCGCGATTCGGCACCGGGCCGATCGCCGATATCACGAGCTCGCCGGTATCGAACTCCATGCGCCCGCCGTTCACCCTGGCACGCACGGCGCCGCCCTCGATCGTCTCGACCACCGCTCCGGTATGGACCCGCGCGCCGCCCCGCCGCAGGCGCTCGAGCACGTCGTGGCGATTGTTGCGCGCCATCTCCTTCGCGACGACCGGCAGCGCCTCCAGCACCACGGGCCTCGCTCCGCGGTAGTGGATCAGCGTGTCCGCGGTCTCGATGCCGACCATGCCGCCGCCGATGATGGTGACGCGCGCCCCGCGCGGCACGCGCTCGCGCTCGATCAGTGCGTCCCAGGCGGCGAGCACCGGCACGCCCGCTTCGACCGGGAACGGCAGGGGACGCGGTCTTGCGCCGGTGGCGACGACGACGAGGTCCGGAACGAACCGCCGGATCGCCGCCGCGGTGGCCTCGAAGCCGGTGCGCACGGGAACGCCGAGCCGCTCGATCTCGCGCCAGCGGCAGGTCCACACGCCCGCCACGTCGCCCTTGTCGGGGGCGGCGAGCGCGAGCGGCATCTGGCCGCCGGGTCGTGCCGCCCGCTCCCATATTTCGACGGTATGTCCGAGCGCGGCGGCCATGCGCGCCGTCTCGATGCCGGCCACACCCGCGCCGAGCACGAGGATGCGCCCGGGCTCGCCCCGGCGCGCCGGCGCGCCCCGGCCCGCGCGCGGCTCGGCGTGCTCGATGCGTTCGAACTCGAGCCCGACCATGGGGTTCGTCACGCACGCGACGTCGCGCTCGAGGGTGAGCCGCTCGAAGCACACGTTGCACGAGATGCAACTGCGGATCGGCGTCGCGATCTCGCCGAACGCCTTGCGCGGCCACCACGCGTCGGCGACGAGCGCCCGGCACACGGCCACGAAATCCGCGCTGCCCGCCCGCAGGATCGCCTCGGCGTCCGCCGGGTCGATCACCCGTCCGGCCATGATGGTCGGCAGATCGATCGCCTTCGCGATCGGCCGCGCGTACGGCTCGAGGAAGCGCCGCGCGAAGGAAGGCGGCTGGATGCAGTAGCGCGAGAGATCGGGGCTTTCGTTCGTGCCGCCCGACATGTCAATCGCCGCGACGCCCGCGGCGGCGAGCGCGCGGCATACCGCGACCATGTCGGCTTCGGTGTAGCCGCCCTCGCAGTACTCCGTGGCCGATACGCGCACGAGCACGGGGAACTCCGGCAGTTCCGCGCGAATGAGGCGCACGGTCTCCAGGAGGAGCCGCATCCGGTTCTCGATCGGGCCGCCGTAGCGGTCCTCGCGCCGGTTGATGCGCGGGGAAAGGAACTGCTGGAAGAGGTAGCCGTTCGCGGCGTGCAGTTCCACCGCGTCGTAGCCGGCGCGCTGCAGCCGCCGCGCGGAATCGAGGAAAGCCCGCTCGATCACCTCGATCTCGCCGAGCGCCAGCGCCCGCGCGGGCTCGCCCGTGTTGGGATTGTGCCAGTCGGAAGCGGTCACCGGCTCCATCCCCAGAACCGAGCGCTTGAGGAGCGCGCCGCGGTGGTTGATCTGCCCGGTCGCGAGGGCGCCCCCCTCGTGGATCGCGTCGACCACGGCCGCCAGCCCGGGAATGAAGCGGTCGTGGTAGAGGCAGAGCGAGTTCGTGTGGTTGCGCGCGCCGGGCTGGATCACCATCGCCTCGGTGATGATCATGGCGGCGCCGCCACGGGCCCGCTCGCCGTAGTAGAGCTTGTCGCGCTCGGTGGACAGTCCGTCGGTGGTGCCGTAGTTGGTCCCCATCGGCCCCATGACGATCCGGTTGCGGAGCTCGAGCGGGCCCATGCGGCCCGGTTGTGCGATCAGCATTGGCAGGTTTCCATCCAGCGGACGCCCCGCGTCGCGGCGCCCTCGGGAGGATGATAGCGCCCTGCGTGGTAAGCTTCACCGCGGGCTCCGGGGGAGGATCTGCGCGTGCGAGTCGGATTCATAGGGCTGGGAACGATGGGCGCCGCGATGGCGCTCAACGCGAGAAAGAAGGGCGGCCACGAACTCACCGTCCACGACCTGCGCGAGGGGGCGGCCGCGCCGCACCTCGAGGCGGGATGCCGCTGGGCCGACAGTCCCGAGATCGTGGGGCGTGATGCCGAGATCGTGCTGACTTCGCTGCCCGGTCCGCGCGAGGTCGAGGCGGTCGGCGAGGGGCTCGTGAAGGGGCTCAAGGCGGGCACGGCCTGGTTCGATCTTTCGACCAATTCGCCGACGGTGGCGCGGCGCCTGCACGAAGGATTCGCCGCGAAGGGTATCGCCTTTCTCGATGCGCCCGTCTCCGGCGGGCCGCGCGGGGCGAAGTCGGGCCAGCTCGCGATCTGGGTCGGCGGCGACAGGGCGGTGTACGACAAGTACAAGGCCGTGCTCGATTCGATCGGCGACCAGGTGCGTTACATCGGCCCGGTCGGCGCGGGCTCCGTCGCGAAGCTCGTGCACAACGCCGCGGGCTACGCGATCCACTGCGCGGTGGCGGAGGTCTTCACCATGGGCGTCAAGGCGGGCGTGGAGCCGCTCGCGCTGTGGTCCGCGATCCGGCAGGGCTCGCTCGGGCGCAAGCGCACCTTCGATCGCATGGCCGACCAGTTCCTGCAGGGCAGGTTCGAGCCGCCCGACTTCGCGCTCGCGCTCGCCTACAAGGACGTGACGCTCGCCACCGAGCTCGCGCGCGAGTACGGCGTGCCGATGCGGCTCGTCACGCTCGCGCACGCGGAAATGGCCGAAGCGATGGCGCGCGGCTGGAGCGCGCTCGACTCGCGCAGTTTCCTGCAGTTGCAGACGGAGCGGGCGCAGGTCGCGATCAAGGTGCCGGCGGACGCGATCAAGAAGGTGATCGAGAAGGAAGGCTAGGAGGAAGCCGCCGATGAACGCCGATGGACGCCGATACATCGGCAGGCGCACGCGAGCGCATCGTCATCCCACCGGTCACGGAATCCGGACACTGTGGAGACTCGACCGCGCAATGACGACAGGGCGACACGAGGCGGCCCGGGAACGCGGAGCGCCATCGCGTGTTCGTTCGCTCGTCCTCGATGCCGGCACCCGCGGGCCGGTAGTAAAGATCGGCGTGCATCGGCGTTGATCGGCGGCTTCCGGGCCCCGCGAACGGAGGAGCGAAGCATGACCCTGCCCGACTACGAGGTCTACGCGATCAAGTACGCGCGGCGCGAGGCGCGTCGGCACGAGCATTTCGTCGGCGGCGATCCGCACGAGGCGCCGATGCCCATGGACTACTTCGTGTGGCTCATCCGCAACGCCGAGCGCACCATCGTGGTCGACACCGGCTTCACCGCCGAGGTCGCCGCGAAGCGCAAGCGCGAGTACATCCGCACGCCAAAGGCGGCGCTCGCTCTCCTCGGGGTCAGATCGGAGGAAGTGCGGGAGGTCGTCGTCACGCACATGCACTACGACCACGTCGGCACGCACTTCGACTTTCCCGAGGCGAAGTTCCACGTCCAGGACGAGGAGATGCGCTACGTCACGGGCCGGCTCATGCGGCACGCGCGCTTCGCGCACTCGATGGAGGTCGACGACGTGGTGGGCATGGTGCGGGCTCTCTACAAGGGGCGCCTCGTGTTCCACGACGGGGTGGACGAGATTGCGCCGGGCGTGAGCCTCCACCACATCGGCGGGCACACCCCGGGACTGCAGTCGGTGCGCGTGCACACGAAGCGCGGCTGGGTGGCGGTCGCCTCGGATGCGACCCACTACTACGAGCATTTCGAATCCGGGCGCTGCTTTACCTCGATCGTGGACCTCGCGGGCACGCTGGAAGGCTACGACAAGCTGCGCCGCATGGCGGATTCGCCGCGGCACGTGGTGCCGGGGCACGATCCGCTCGTGATGGCGCGCTACCCGGCGGTCACGAAGGAACTGGAAGGCATCGCGGTGCGGCTCGATCTCCCACCCGCCGCGTAGCGCCGGGAATTGGCCGCAGAGTCGCAGAGCACGCGGAGGGTGACCGAATGGGTGCCGCAAGTCGGGGTGCTCTGCGGCCTCCGTGCCTCCGCGGCTGATTCTTTTCGTCATACCCGGAGGTGCCGGCGATGAAGCTTTGGTACCAGAGCCTCGCCCGCGAGGCGCGCAATCTCGCTTACGGGGCTGACCTGCGGCGCATCGTCGAGGCTGCCGCCGAGCCGGGCACCACGGTTCACATCGAAGGTCTCGAGGAATCCGCCGGCATCGGCGCGCACTACCGCTTCCTCGAGTACCACGACACGAAGGAAGTTCTTTACAACGCGTTGCGCGCGGAGAAGGAAGGCTACGACGCCTTCCTGATCGGCAACATCACCGACGCCGGGCTCGACGCGGCCCGCGAACTCGTCAACATCCCGGTGCTGGGGCTCTCGGAAACCAGCATGCACGTGGCGAGCTTGATGGCGCCGAAGTTCGGGCTGGTCGCGATCGCCGGGCGGTGGCGGCCGCGGCTCGTAGAGAACGTGGAGCGCTGCGGCATGCGCGAGCGGCTGGCCGGCATCGAAGTCATGGAAACTTCCCCGCTGGAACTGCGCGCCTCCTTTCGCGACGCGGCGCGGCGCGCCGAGGTCATCGCGCGCTTCACGGCGGCGGCCGGGAAGCTGCTCGCGCAGGGCGCGGAGGTCGTGATCCCGGCGGGTGGCGAGGTAAGCGTGTTCGTGATCGACGCCGGATTGCACGAGATCGGCCGCGCCCCGGTGGTTACGGGCATCTACGAGCTCGTCAAGATGGGCGAAATGGCGGTGAAGCTCCGGCGGCTCACCGGGCGCTTCACGAGCAAGCTCTTCAGCTACGCGCCGCCGGCCGGGGATTTCCTGCGGCGGATCCGCGAGGCGTACGGGCCGGACGTCTATCCGGACGCACCGAAGCCCCGACGCAGCGCCCGCCGGACGCATGGAACGCGAGGCGGAACCCGGCGACGAACCCGCCCGCGGCGGTGAGTAAGAGCAGCACGGCCGCCGGCAGCTCCGGATGGCGCGCCCATGTTGATGGTATCGTTGCCGCGCGGGAATTCACAAGGAGAGCGACGGCTATGGCGAAGATCGATGCCGGGCAGGCGGTCATAGAGGCGCTGGGGGCGGAGGGCGTCGAGTACATCTTCGGCATCGTCGGCACGACGACCAACACCATGGTGACCGCGCTCCACGGGCGCAGCGACATCCGCTTCCTCGACTCCCGCCACGAGGAGGGCGCCGCGTTCATGGCCTACGGCTACACGCGCGCCTCGGGCAAGCCCGCGGTCTGCATGACGACCTCCGGCCCCGGCACGATCAATCTCATGACGGGCGTCGCGCTCGCCTACAAGGGGCGGGCGCCGGTCGTCGTGATCGCGGGCGATGTCCCGCGCGCGGACCTCGACCGCGACGGCGCGCAATCCTTCGACCTCGTGAATATCTTCAAGCCGGTCACGTACCTCGCGCGTCACGTGCACAAGACCGAGCGCATTCCCGAGGCGCTGCACGACGCCTTCCGCACCGCGCTCGGGGCGAAGCGCGGGCCCGCTTTCGTGAACATCCCGCGCGACCTGCTGGAGGGCCAGACCATCGATCGGGAACTCGCGAAGCCCGCCGCGTATCGCCCGGTGGACCTGCGGATACCCGGCGACCCGGAGGCGATCCGGCGCGCCGCCGAAGTGCTGTTGCAGGCGGAGCGGCCATTGCTCCTGGCGGGCGGCGGGGTGGTCGACTCCGGTGCCACGGGCGAGGCGGTCGCGCTCGCGGAACTCCTCGGCATGGCGCTGGTGCCCTCGTACGGGCACAACGACGCGGTGCCGAACAGCCACGCGCTCTTCGTGGGCACGCCCGGCAACCGCGGCGCGCCCGAGGCGCTCGCGGCGATCAACCGCGCCGACGCGATACTCGCGCTGGGTTCCCGACTGAACCAGCATTCCACGCACTGGGACTATTCGACGCTCGGCCGCGGAGCCCGCATCGTGCAGGTGAACGTCGACGCGCAGGAGGTCGGGCGCAACTATCCCGTCGCGGTCGGCATCGTCGGCGACGCGAAGGCGGTGGCGCAGCAGCTGCGCGAGGAACTGGGGAAGCGCAAGCAGCCTGCGCGAACCGCGTGGCGCGCGGAGATTGCGGCGCTGAAGGCGCGTCGCAAGGCGCGGCTCGACGCGGAGAGCCGGCTGACCGGCGATCCCATGATGCCGCACCTCGTCTACCCGGAATTGCGCAGGGCGCTGCCTCGCGATTGCATGGTGACGCTCGACGCCGGCGTCGCCCCGGGCCTCTCGTACGACCGGCTGGAGTTCGAGCTGCCGGGAACCTTCTTCAACTACTCGGGGCACGGCGGGCTCGGCATGGGCTACGCGGTCGGGCTCGGCACCAAGCTCGGGCGTCCGGACCGCCCGGCGATCAGCATCCAGGGCGACGGCGGGTTCCTCTACACCTCGCAGGAAATCAACACGGCCGTGCGCCACCGCATCGCGCTGGTGTCCATCGTGCTGAACAACGGCTGCCACGGCGCGGAAAAGGCGCAGCAGCAGCGCCACTTCGGCGCGCGCTACGTGGGCGTCGATCTCGTCAATCCGCGCTTCGACCGGCTCGCGGAGGTCTACGGCGCGAACGGGTGGTACGTCACGCGGCCGCAGGACATCGCGGAAACGGTCACCACGGCGCTCAAGCTCGACGGGCCGAGCGTGATCGAGATCCCGGTCGCGGAGCACTTCCCGCTGCCGGCGAAACTGCCCGGCGCGGCCGGGCATTGAGCGTTCCAATCAGCCGCCGATAAACGCCGAGAGGTTCAAGTCATCCACGGTCGTGTCGCGGCGGGAAATCGGCCCGGCGCGCGGCATCCACGATCCCCGGCAACACGCGCAGCGGAGCGACCGCGCCATCGAGATTGCGCCCGCCGTGGCTGGACACCACGATCCCGTCCACGCCGCACTCGCGCGCGACGCGCGCATCGTCGCGGTCCGAACTGTGCAAGAATCACCGTGCACGCGGGAGCCGCGTGCGCGAGCGTCGCGGCCGGCCGGCCCGACTCTCGCGGCGGTGCCGGAGGTCCGCGGGATGCGCATACTGCTGGTCGAAGACGACGTGATGCTCGCCGACGCGGTCGCGCGCGCGCTCACGCAATCCGCGCACACCGTGGACATCGCGCGCAGCGGCAGCGACGCCGACAACGCGCTCGTCGCCACGCAGTACGACCTCGTCGTGCTCGACGTGGGGCTGCCGCAGATCGACGGGTTCGAGGTGCTGCGGCGCATGCGCCAGCGCCGCTGCAACGTGCCGGTGCTCATGCTGACCGTGCGCGATTCACTGGAGGATCGCGTGGCGGGGCTCGACCTCGGGGCCGACGACTATCTCGCGAAGCCGTTTCACCTGGCCGAGCTCGAGGCGCGCGTGCGCGCGCTGCTGCGGCGCCCGCACGCCGCGGGCAGCGCCGAACTCGTGCGCGGCGCGTTGCGGCTCGACACGGCGGGGCGCCGCCTGTACTTCGCGGACCAGCCGATCGAGCTCACGGTGCGTGAAATCGCGCTCGTCGAACTGTTCCTGATGAAGGAAGGCCGGGTCGTCACCAAGCAGCAGATCGCCGACCATCTCTACGGCTGGGAGGACGCGGCGACGAACAATGCCGTCGAAGTCGCGGTTTACCGCCTGCGCCGCAAGCTCGAGCCCTGCGGTGTCGAGATCCGCACCGTGCGCGGAATGGGCTACATCATCGAGAAGGCCAATGGCCCGTGAGCATCCGCTGCTGCGCACGCAACTGCTCGCCTGGCTGCTCGCGCCGCTCGGGCTGCTCCTCACCGCCGATACGTTCTTCAGCTACTGGATCGCGCTGAGCTTCGCCCAGCGCGCTCACGACCGCGCGCTCGTCGAGATCGCGCGCGAGGTGTCACTGCACCTGCGGGCCGCCGACGGCGTGCTGTCGCTCGCGCTGCCGGCGGAGGCGGGCAGGGTGTTGTTCTCCGATCCGGTGGACCGGATCTGGTTCGACGTCGAGAGCGCCGACGGCGGGCCCGTCGCGGGCGAACGCATCGCGCCGGCCCCGGGCGCCGCGGCGGCCAGGCGTGCCGCGGAGACCTTCTACGACGGAGTGCTGCACGGCGAACCGGTGCGCGTCGTCGAACTGCGGCTCGCCGCGGTGCCCGCCGCGGGGCGTCCGGGCGCGGTCGTGCGCGTCGCGGAGACCGAGCTGAAACGGCAGGGACTCGCGCGGGAGATCATGCTGAGCGTGATCGTGCCGCAGGTCCTGCTCATCCTGATCGCCGGGATCGTGGTATGGGTCGGCGTGGTGCGGGGCCTTGCCCCGCTCGCCCGGCTGCAGCGGGCGGTCGCGTCGCGCTCGCACCGCGATCGCAGCGCGGTCGTCGTGGACAAGGTACCCGGTGAAGTGCAGCCGCTGCTCCAGTCGATCAACGACCTGCTCGCCCGCCTCGACCACGTGCTCACGCTGCAGAGCCGGTTCGTCTCGGATGCCGCCCACCAGCTCAAGACGCCGATGGCGGTGCTGCGGGCGCAGTTCGAGATCGCGCTGCGCGAGAGCGATCCCCGGCGGATGCGTAGCGCGCTCGCGGAGGTGGACGGGGGGCTCGAGCGGGTTTCGCGGCTGGTGTCCCAGTTGCTCGCGCTCGCCCGCAACGAGCCGGACGCGATCGGCACCGTGACGATGGCCCCGCTCGATCTCAACGCGTTCGCCCTCGATGCGGCGGCCTCGTGGGTGCCGGAGGCGTTGCGCAACGAGGTCGACCTCGGGCTCGAAGGCGCGCCGGGGCCGGTCATGATCAGCGCGGACGCGGGGCGGCTGCGGGAGCTCATCGACAATCTCCTCGACAATGCCGTCCGCTACACCCGCAAGGGCGGGCGCGTGACCGTGCGGGTGTCGCCGGCTCCGGTGCCCGCGGTGGCGGTGAACGACGACGGCCCGTCGATTCCACCGCACGAGCGCGAGCGCGTGTTCGAGCGCTTTCACCGTCTGCTCGGCAGCGCCCACGACGGCAGCGGTCTCGGGCTCGCCATCGCGCGGGAGATCGCGCACCTGCACGGGGCGACGATCAGCCTCGACGACGACCCGGACGGTACGGGCAATACCTTCACGGTGTCCTTTCCCCCGCTCGATCCCGCCGTCCCCGCGACCGTTGCGTAAGGTTACGGTCAGCCGGCGGTAATTCCGCAGTCATTCCGGCAACGGTATTGCATCAGTTCACGGACGGCGGGCGGTCAGCGGCCATCCGTATCCTGACCGGCAGGTACCGGCGTCACGTCGCCGCGTCCGCACATGGAGGAGGTCGGGATGGAGATCCTCGTAACTTCGTTCTTCTGGGTGACGCTCGGGCAGATCATGATCATCAACATCATGCTGAGCGGCGACAACGCGGTCGTGATCGCGATGGCGAGCCGGGCGCTGCCCGAGCGGCAGCAGAAGCAGGCGATACTTTTCGGCAGCTTCGGGGCGATCGTCCTGCGCGTGGTGCTCACCTTCTTCGCGGTCATGCTCCTCAGCCTGCCGTTTCTGAAGCTCGTCGGCGGAGTGCTGCTCGTCTATATCGGCATCAAGATGCTGATCCCGGACGAGGCGGAAACGCAGCTCGACGGGCACACCAGGCTGTGGGCCGCGATCAAGACGATCATCGTCGCCGACTTCATCATGAGCCTCGACAACGTGCTCGGCGTCGCCGCGGCCGCCAAGGGGAGCCTGCTGCTGCTCATCATCGGGCTTGGGATCAGCATTCCGCTCATCATCTACGGCAGCACCCTGATACTCAAGCTCATGAACCGGTTCCCCTTCATCATCACCCTCGGCGGGGGCATTCTCGGCTGGGTCGCCGGAGAGATGGCGGTCACCGATCCCGCGCTCGCCTCGTGGGCCGGCGCGGAAGGGCGCCAGTGGGTGCACGAAGTGGCGCCGATCGCGGGCGCGCTCATCGTCGTCGCTTTCGGCAAGATGCTCGCGGCGGCCAAGTTCGCGAAGCCCGTCGACGTGCCCATGCGCGCGAAGGAACTGGAAGATGCGCCCGCGCCGGCGGGATTCCGCTGGATGCACCGTGCGTGGCGCATGCTGCCCGACGGCACGCGGGATTACGCGGCGTACTACGGCAAGACGGCGTTCCGCTACCTCGTTCCGACGAGCGGGCGCGTGCGCGAGCCGCGCAGAACCGCGGGCCATCGCTAGCGAGCGCGCGGCGCGGGTCGGGGCGTGCGCCGCCGCGCCCTCGCCTGCGGCGCGTGCGCACCTTCTCGCGGCGGCGGCGGGGCGGTTACGTGCCGTGGCGGACAACGCCGCCGCGCGCCCGCATCGCCCGGTCCGCCCGCCTGTCGATCAATGCGGAACCGGATGACGCATCCGGCCGCGCTCGAATCTCCCCTCGTCTCCGGGCCGTATCACTTCGAACCCGGTGCACCGCGCGCCCGGCAGGCGAACGGCAGGAAATGCGCGGGGATGTCCGTGCGGTCGACGCCCATCACGGTCATCTTGCCGGGGCCCTCCGCATAGCCGCACACCCAGGCGACCGGAACGATCGGCGCATCGGTCACCACCGCGGGTCGGATCGTGAGCGTCCTCCCGGAAAGGGCCGAGTTCGCGCGATTGCCGAAGGTCACGTGGACCGCGCCGTGTTCCACGCGCACGGAGCTTATCTGGTTGTTGACGATCTTGTCCGCGGCCGGCAGTCCCGCCGCGGCATTGTCCGCCGGAAACGACTGCGCAATGGCCCACGACGCCGCGACCGGGGCCTTCGCGATGTCGGCCAACGGCAGGGCGGTGTTGATCTGGTCGCGCACGATCTGGTCCCGGAACGAGGGGATCGCCATCAACGCGAGAATGGCGATCACCGCGAGAACGACCATCATCTCGATCAGGGTGAACCCGGAACGCGCGGCATCATGCGTCGCCCGGCAGGTGCACCGCCCATCGGGCCGGTGTCGCGCAGGCACCGCGGGGATCGTGGATTGCGAGCAGGCATGACGCATGGCGATGGTCGCGATACTACCGGATGGGAGTCGCGCCCGGCGTGACCCGCGCGGGAGCGCCCCCACCCGGAATCGGTTAACCTGACCGGGTGGATGGAACTCTCGAGGTGCGGCCGCCGCAGGCGGCGCTCGCGACGATCATCGCGCCGGAACGGGCTGCCCGCCAACCGCCGCTCTGCGCGCCCGAGCGCGCGGTGCTGAACGCCGCGATCGCGAGCCTCGCGCTCGGCGGCGCCGAGCGTATCGTGCTCGACTGGGCGGCGGCCT
Source organism: Burkholderiales bacterium (assembly GCA_020854035.1). Lineage (GTDB taxonomy): Bacteria > Pseudomonadota > Gammaproteobacteria > Burkholderiales > SG8-41 > SG8-41. The sequence goes on from JADZGE010000055.1 coordinate 30,696, forward strand.
GCGCGCGAAGCCATCTTGTACGGCTCACCGTGCTGCACAACGCGCGGGCGGGATGGCGCGAACCCGCGAGCGCGCTCTCCGGCGAGGCGCTCGTGATCGCAGTCTCGCGCCACGTGGCGTCGGAACTCCATGCCACGGGCGTCGCGGGGCCGTGCGCCGTCGTGCGCCACGTGCCGCGTGCGCCGCGGCCGCGGCCAGAGGCACGGCGCGCGTGGCGCGAGCGCTGGGCGCTGCCGCAGGAAGCCGCCGTGATCGGCATGATCGGCGCGGTCAAACCGCAGAAGGCCTATCCACGGGCGCTGCGCATTCTGGCGGCGCTCCTCGAGCGTCGCGAGTGCTATCTCGTGATCCTGGGCGGCCCGGCCGGGCGCGACGGCCCCGCCGCATGGCGAGCGCTCATCGCGCAGGCGCGCCGGCTCGGACTGGAGTGCTACCTGCGCGTTCCGGGTTTCGTGCCGGACGCCGCGCGGTGCCTGCCCGCGTTCGACCTCGTGCTCAATACCAGCGGCTACGAGGGACTGTCCATCGCGACGCTGGAGGCGCTTGCCTCGGGGCTGCCGGTCGTCGCGAGCGCGGTCGGCGGGCAAGGCGAGTTGCCCGCGCCCGGACTGACGCTGCTCGCGTACGATGCGCCGGTCGACGAGTGGGCGCGAGCGGCCGGCGACGCGCTCGGCACCCGGCCCGAACCGCCCGCGTGGCGTGACGCCCCGACCCGCAGGCTGTGGACGCTGTTTCACCTGCTGCCCGCCGATGCGCCGCGCCGCGGCGTCCTGTTCGTGACGGCCAACCTCAACGCGGGCGGCGCGCAGCGTTCGCTCGTCAATCTCGCGCTGGGGCTCGGAGACTCGCTGCGCTTCGAGATCATTACCTGCGGCGAGTCCACGAGTGACTGGTTCGGCAACGCGCTCGAGCGCGCAGGCGTGCATGTCACCCGCGGCGCGGCCTCGCGCGATCGCCACGATCACGCCGAGGGTGTCATGCGCCGTCTCGCCGCGGGGCGCTTCCGGACGCTCTGCTTCTGGAACGTCGATCCCGGGGTGAAGCTGCTCCTCGCGAAGGCGCTCGCCGCGACAGCCGTCCGGCTCGTCGACGTCTCTCCCGGCGGCCACGGGTTCCGGGAAATGGCGGCGACGCGCGCATTCCAGCAGTGGATCGCGTGGGGCGAAGACGAGTACTACGCCCGTCTCGACGCCCTGGTGCTGAAGTACCGCGGCCCCGCGCCGAGAGCGGCGCGGGGACGGATTGCCGTCATTCCGAACGGCGTGGCGGTGCAGGCGGGCACGGCAACCGCTGGCGCGCTCGTGCCCCCGCGGATCGTCATGAGCGGGCGCATCGCCCCGAGCAAGTTCGTGCTGGAGGCCGTGGCGGCCATGCACCTGCTGTGGCGCCGGCGGCCGCGAGCGGAACTCCACCTCTTCGGGCGCGCCGAGCCGCGGCACGCGGAGTACGCGCGGGAGCTCCTCGCCGCGATCGGGGCGGAGCTCGGCGCGCGGATATTCCTGCACGGCGCCGCGTTCGATGCGCCGCGGCGCCTCCCCGGTCATGCCGCGGCCCTCGTGCTGGGCGAGCACCAGGGCTGTCCCAACGCCGTGCTGGAAGCGCTCGCGGCGGGCGTGCCGGTGGTGGCCAACGATTCGGGCGGCACACGCGAGATGGTGGTGCCGGGGCGCACCGGGCTGCTGCTCCCCGATTGCGCCCCGGCAGGGATTGCGGGCGCGCTCGACAGCGTCATCGGTGATCCGGGTGCGGCGCGCCGCCGCGCCGAGGCGGGGCTGCGGCGGGTGGCGAGGCGCTACTCGATGGCGCGGATGGTCTCGGCTTACCGCGGACTGCTGGCATAGCCCGCGCCGTTCTCCGGAGCAAGCATGTTGACATTGACCGTGCGAGTTCATCCGGCGCGCGAACGCACCGGACTCGCGGAACTGCGCGAGGGCACGCGGGTACACGCGCGCGGCCCGGCGGTCGCGTCGGCCGCGCCGGCGCTCGCCGCCCGGCGCGGCAACCCCGGCTGTGAGGCGCTGCGGCCGTGGGGCCATCCGCCGTTCGGCGGCTACCGGCTGCTGCGGTGCCTGCGCGCGCGGCCCGAGTTCGGCGACGAGTACGGCGATCACGTCCTGCTGTTCGAGCCGGAGTCGGGCCCGGCGCTGGAGGCGGAATCCCACGGGCGGCTCGCGCTCCTCGCCTACAGCGGCCCGGCGGGTCGCGACGGCAGAATGCGGCGGACGCAGGGTGGGCTGCGACTGCCGGAGCGCATGCTCCTCGATATCGTGCAGCGCCTGCGCGGCGTGATGGAGATGACGCTGCGGATCGAACCCCTCCGCGCGCCGGCCTGGTGGCAATTCTGGAGGCGGGCGGAGGACACCATGCCGCTCTCCGCGACCGAGCCGGCGTTCGCGGCCCCGCCCGCCGACGAGGCGAGCGTCATGGAGGCGTTGCTCATGGACCCCGCCGTCGCGCGACGGGCGCCGCGACGCCCGGTACGCGAGGAACCGCGCGGTCGCGACGAGGATCGCCATTCCGACGATCGCCGCGATTCGTCCAGTGGCGGGCCGGACCCGGGGGGCGAGCGCTTTCGCGGGCGCGGCGGCGAGGGCGCCGGGGCCGGCGCGAGCGGGAACTGGGACGACGCTCGCGCCCGGCCGGCCGGCGTCGATCAGGCGGGACGCATACTCGCGGCCGGTGCCGCCACCGCCGCCGCGGCCGCGCTCGCCAGCCAGGGTGCCGCGGCGGCAAGTCGAGCAGAGCAGAAGCGTGCCGGCTCCGGCGACGAGCGTGCCGAGACCGACACGCCGGAAGCATCCGGGCCGGCTGCCGCGTCCGGATTTCCGGGGTACCCGGATGCGGGCGGCTCGGCGCCGGATTCCGGTTCGGAGGGTTCATCCACGGCCTATTGATGGCAACCCGCGCGCTCGCCGTCCCTTCGCGGCAGGAAGCTCGAGGAGCGGCCGGGCACCGGGCGCAGTCACCGGAGCCCGGAGGGATATTGCGGGAAACCGTCGTGCCCGCGGCGGAGGATCCAGGAGTGTTTGACGCCGCGGGGTTCGCGCCTGCGCGGGAACAAGGGGAGCGGTTGTCGAGAGGCTCCCGGGGTTCTGGCGGGTTACGCCGGCTCCATGCCCTTCGAGCGGATAACCGGCTGCGCGGCGGGCGAGCGGAAGTGGTCCACCAGCGCCCGCGCCGCCGGCGCGTTTCGCGCGCGCGCGTGCACGCCCGCCGAGAACGTGGTGACTTTCTGCACGTCGGGCGACAACGGGCCCACGATGTCGATCCCCGGCACCGGGAGAAGCTCGCTCATCTGCTGGAACCCCAATTCCGCCTCGCCCCGCGCCACCACGGCCCCGGCCGGCTCGCCCTGGCAGATCTTCACCTTCGCCCTGATCGAATCGGCGATGCCCATGCGCTCGAACAGCCCCGCGAGATGGACGCCGCTCGGACCGGTCGAGTAGACGATCGAGGTCGCGGCGAGCACGGCGCGCTCCAGCGCCTCGCCGGAACCGATGTCGGGCCGCGGGGCGCCGGATTGCACGGCGGCGGCGACGCCACACCGCGCGAGATCGAACTTGCCGCCCTGCGCAATCAGCCCGGCGGCGGAGAGCGCGTCGAGCGCATCGGACGCGAGGATCACGAGATCGACGATTTCGCCGCCCTGCAGGCGACTCATCATCTGCATGCTCCCCACCCAGAGCGACTCGACCTTGTGCCCGGCCGCGCGCTCGAAGCCGGGCACCAGCTCGAGGTAGGCCTCCTTGAACGCCGCCGACAGCATCACCGAAATCCGTGCCATGCGAACTCCCCGCGGTTTGCCATGTTCTCCCCCTTCTCTCGCGCCGGCGCCGCGTCTCCGGCGGTGCCCCGCCTGGCCGATTATTGCACGTGGCAGCCGCGATGCCGGTCCGCGCGCGACGCCTTCCGGGTGCGGTCTGCTATATTCATCCTGCCTCGCAGCGCACCGCGCCGGCCACCGGCGGCCCGGAAGCGTTCGGCGGACCGATGCGCCGGGAACGGGCGCGCTTCGCGAGAATCGCGGGGGGAACCGGGAACGCGGGCCGACTGACGTGATGACGGATACGGCACGACGGACGACGAACGGCGCGAGCGGCGCCCCTGGAGGCGGGGCTGCCGGCGAGCGGATCGTGACGACGGACAGCTTCGTCGCGCACGTATCCACGGTGCCGGCGAACGAGGGGAAAACGGTCGGGCTCTTCGTGCGCGAGAAGGCGCTCGCCGCCACCCTTGAATCGAGCGTAAAGCCGCGCGTGGTGCTGATGGTGCACGGCGGGTTCGGGCCGTGCGTCGTCGCCTACGATCTTCAGTATCGAGACTACAGCTTCATGTCGGTGCTGGCGCGCGCGGGCTTCGACGTCTTCACCATGGCGCACACCGGCTACGGGCCTTCGCCGCGCCCGCTGATGGATGATCCCTGCAACGTCGACGCCGAGTTCCAGCCGCTGCTCGTGCCACACGTGCTGAGGGAGCCCGCTCGCCCTCGCTTTCCCTACAAGCTGGTTTCGAGCCGCACGGAATGGGACGAACTCGAAACCGTGGTGCGGCATGTCCGCAGACTGCGGGGCGTCGAGCGCGTGAGCCTCGTCGGGTGGTCGACCGGCGCGCCGCGCGCGGGCGGGTTCGCCGCGCTGCACCCGGACGAGGTGGACAAGCTCGTGCTCTTCGGCCCGGCCCCGTGGTTCCCGAACGAGGAGCCGCCGGCGCGGATGCCGGAGCCGGGCGCACCGACGCTGCTCCAGACGCGCGAATTCCTCCTCGAGCGGCGCTGGCGTGACCACGTCCATTGCGAGGGGCAGATCGAGGATCCCGGGGTGTGCGATGCCTACTGGCGCGAGATCATGGCGGTCGACGAGGTCGGCGCGACCTGGGGCGCGAACGGGGAGGGGATGATCCGGGCGCCCGCCCGCATGAACTTCGGCTGGCGCACGAACCTTGGCCGCATCACCGCCCCGACGCTGGTGGTATTGGGCGAGTACGACAATTACGCGCAGCGCCTTCAGGCGTGGCGGGGCCTTGCCGTCGAGCACCGCCTGTTCATCAAGGTCGCCTGCGCGTCGCATTTCGTGAGCTTCGAGCGCGGGCGGCACCTGCTCCACCGCGCGACGCGGGAATGGCTCGCGGGCGGCACGGTGGACGGCGCGCGCACGGGTGAGTTTTTCGCGGACGTGGACGGGCGGCTCAGTCCCGCGCCGGCCTGAACGGTGTCCGACGCCGTCGGGCCGCGCGTTCCGCCCGAGCCTCCGGCGATCGGGGGAGGGAACAGGGAAATGCGGATCGCGAACGGGTGGCGGCCGATCGCCATGGCCTGCGGGGCAGGCTGCCTGCTGGCCGGAGCGCCGACGGCCGGCGCGCAGCCCGCGTGGAAGCCGGAGAAACCGGTGGAGATCATTGTCACCTGTCAGCCGGGTTGCGGGCCGGACATCGCCGCGCGCCTGATCCAGCGCATCTGGCAGGAGCAGCGCATCGTCGGCACGCCTTCCGTCGTCGTGAACAAGCCGGGCGGGGGCGGGGCGGTCGCCTACGGTTACCTCAACCAGCGCCCGGGAGACGGGCACGCGCTCGTGCTCTCCGGCGCTGGCGCGGTGGTAAACACCATCATGGGTCGCGGCACCGGCCACCGGGACCTGACGCCGCTCGCGATGATGGCCGCCGAGTACGTCGGCGTGGCGGTGCGCGCCGACTCGGCCTTCCGGAGCGGCCGCCATTTGATCGACGCACTGAAGAAGGACCCGCAGGCAGCGGCGTTCGGCGTGGCGAACAGTCTCGGCAACGCGAACCACCAGGCGGTCGCGCTCGCCATGAAGGTGGAAGGCATCGCGCCCGCGCGCGCGAAGACCGTCGTGTTCCAGTCCGGGGCGAATGCCATCGCGGCGCTCCTCGGGGGCCACGTTCAGGTCGTGCCGGCATCGGTCGGGCTCTGGGCCGGGCCGCACAAGACAGGGCAGGTGCGACTCGTCGCGGTGACCTCGCCGAAGCGCATGGGTGGGGAATTCGCCGAGGTGCCCACCTGGCGCGAGCAGGGAGTGGACGCGGTGGTGTCGGTCTGGCGCATGATCACGGCGCCACCCGGCCTGACGCCCGCGCAGTCCGCGTTCTGGCGCGACGCGCTCCGCCGCACGACCGAGACGCCCGAGTGGAAGCGCGACCTCGAGAAGAACCATCAGGCCGACGAGTTCATGGCCGGTCCGGAGTTCGAGCGCGCGGTCGAGACGCTCCACGCGCAGTTGAAGGGCCTGCTCACCGAGCTCGAGCTTGCGAAGAGGCCGTGAGGTCGGGGACGAGAGACGAGAGGAACGCCATGCCAGCCGGAGCAGGAAATTTCAGCCGGGTTGTTCTGGTCTTTCCATTGATAAGTCTGGGCGTCGCGGCGGCAGGAGCCCAGACTTATCCGGTGAAGCCGATCCGCATCATCTCGCCGTTCGCTCCCGGCGGCGGCAACGAGGCGATCTGCCGCGCGCTGCAGCCGAAGCTCGCCGAGAGCCTGAGGCAGCAGGTCATCGTCGAGTCCCGGACCGGCGCGAACGGCATCGTCGGCACGGAAGTCGCCGCCCGCTCGGCACCGGACGGCTACACGATGGCGCTGATTCCGAGCGGGCATGCCGTCAACGCAAGCCTCTACAGGAAGCTTCCCTACGACACGGTCCGCGACTTTTCGGCCATCGCGCTGGTGGGCGGGGGGCCGCTCGTGCTCGCGGTGCATCCGGCGCTGCCGGTGAAGGACGTGAAGGATCTCGTCGCGCTCGCGAAGACCCGGCCGGGCGAACTCACCTACGCCTCGGCGGGCGTGGGGGCGTCCGGGCATCTCGCGGGCGCCCTGTTCGACGTGATGGCCGGCACGAAGATGCTCCATGTTCCCTACAAGGGCATGGGGCCCGCGATCACGGACCTCCTCGGCGGGCAGGTGTTCATGACATTCGGCACGAGCCTTTCGGTGATACCGCACGTGCGGTCCGGGCGGTTGCGCGCGCTTGCGATCACCGGCGCGAAGCGTGCCGCCGGTTTTCCGGAGATCCCGACGATCGCGGAGTCCGGGGTGCCCGGCTACGAGGCGAGTCTCTGGTACGGATTCGTCGGGCCGGCGCGCATACCGCCGGAAATCGTGCGGCGCCTGAACCAGGAAATCAACGCCGCGTTGCGCATGCCGGACGTGAAGGACCGCCTCGCCGGGCAGGGCGTCGAGCCGACTCCGGCGTCCGCCGACGAGTTCGCGAAGCTCCTCGCCGCCGATGTCGAGCGCTGGGCGAAGGTGGTGGCGCGGGCGGGCATCCGGCCCGATTGAGGGTGGCGCCCGGGGGCGATCCGTCGTCCGGTTCGCAAGAGGCCGCGCGCGGCGCCGCGACGCGCGCGCCGGACTTACTTGTCCGCCGGCTGGCGCAGCAGCCGCCACAGCGTGCCCTGGTCCGGCAGCCCGGTGGAGCGCATGCCGCTTCTCTCCTGGTACGCGGCGAACGCGCTCCGCGTCCGCTCGCCGTAGTCGGCCTCGGGCTCGCCCTTGTAGTAACCGAGATCGGTGAGCCTGCGTTGCGCCCGTCGCAGCACCTCGGCGTAGATCGCGAACTCCTGGTCGCCGACCTTGCCGCGCACGATCGGCGATTGCGCCCGGATCCGGTCATCGCTGAATCGCGCGAGGAAAGCCGCGGCAACGGCGAACAGGCGGTCGGCCGGGCGCGCCTTGCAGTGGCCCTCGATCAGCCGCACGACGAGTTCGGTCGACTCGAAAGACAGCGCATCGTAGGTGTCCGGTGCGTAGTGGTTGACGCCGGTCACGTAGCCGTCGATCCAGCCGCCGATCATGAAGAACACGCTCGATTTCTTCTCGGCCTCCTGCAGGAACTGCTCGCAGGTCACCAGGCCGACGCCGCGCACGGCGTGCGCGCCGCCGGAGTCGGCGGCCCGCGCGGGCACGCACCAGCAGGCGAAGAGCAGGACAGCCAGAATCGGTCTCACTACGTTCTCCTCGGCGATATCGTTGTAGTGTTCGCGTCACGACCAGTTAGGCCGCGCGGACCGCCCGGCGGAGCGCGCGAACGACGGTGTGCCCGCGGCTGCGATGCAGTTGGCCGCCGATGAACGCGGATCGGCGTCCACCGGCGGCTCAAGTGTCCGGTTGCCCGGCCCCCGGGCCGCCGGCAGGTTACGCCGCAGCCGGGAATGAGCGGAGTCAGGCCTGTTCCTTCTCCGGTGCGAGCGGCTGCGTGACACCTGTCGCCGCCAGCTCGGCGATCTCCTGCTTCGTGTAACCGAGCCACGCGAGGACTTCGTCCGTGTTCTGCCCGGCCTCCGGCGCGGGGTTGCGCACGCCGCGCGATGCGCCGGTGAAGTTGAGCGGCGAGGCGACGAGCCGCGTGTCGCCCAGCACGGAGCCCGTCACCGGCGCGTCCATGGCGAGGTGCTTTACTTGCGGGTCCGCGAACACGCGGTCGATGGTGTTGATCGGGCCGGCCGGGATTCCCGCCTCCTCGAACCGGTCCACCCAGTGGGCGGCGGGCTGGTGCCGGGTGACTTCGGAGATCGCCGCATTGAGCGCGGGCCGATCCTTCGTGCGCCCGGCCGTCGTGCTCCATTCGGCCTTGTCCTTCCACTCCGGGTGTCCGAGCGCGTCGCACAGGCGCGGCCACAGCCGCCCCGAGCTCGCCGCGATGTTCATGTAGCCGTCGCTCGTCGGGAAAACGCCCGTCGGCGTGAACGTCGGGTGGTCGTTGCCGGCCTGGTTCGCGACTTCGCCGCGCACAAGGTAGCGCGCGGCCTGGAAATCGAGCATGAAGATCATGGATTCCAGCAGGCTCGTGTGCACCCACCGGCCTTCGCCCGTGCGGCCGCGGTCGAAGAGCGCGAGCGCGATGGCGAGCGCGAGGAGGTTGCCCGCGGTCAAGTCGGTGATCGGTATGCCGACGCGCATCGGCCCGTCCCCGGGAGCGCCGGTGATGGACATGAGCCCGCCGAGCCCCTGCGCGATCTGGTCCACGCCGCCGCGCTCGCGGTAGGGGCCGGTCTGACCGAAGCCGCTGATGCTGCCGTAGACGAGCCGGGGATTGATCGGCTTCAGATGCTCGTAGCTGATCTTCAGCCGGTCCTTCACCGGGGCGCGCATGTTCTCCACGAGAACGTCCGCGCGCTCGACCAGCCGCCTGAATACGCCGTAGCCGCGCCCGGACTTGAGGTCAAGCTGCACCGCGCGCTTGTTCCGATGCAGGTTCTGGAAATCGGAGCCGTGCCGCCGCCCGATCACGTCCTCGCCCGGCGGCTCGGGTGGCTCGACGCGGATCACGTCGGCGCCCCAGTCCGCGAGGTGTCTCACGCAGGTCGGGCCCGCGCGCGCGAGCGTGAGATCGAGAACGACCACTCCCGTTAGCGGCAAGCGCGCCGGCTTGCTGGCGTCTGCAACCATGTTCTTGTCCTCCGAGTCCAGGGTCACGATACGGAATCCCGCGGCGAGCGCCGCCGGCGCCGCGCGCAGTGGTTCGAGCTTAGCACCGGATCGCGTCGGCGAAACAGGTGCTAGTTGGCCTTCGCGCCGGAGAGCTTCACGACGCGCGCCCATTGTTCCAGTTCGCGCTTCAGATGCGCGCCGAACTCCCCGGGCGTGCCCCCGGCGAGCTCCATGCCGAGTTTGAGGTAGCGCTCGCGCAATTCCGGCAGCACGCGATTGATGGTGGAGTTGAGCCGGTCCACGACCGGCTTCGGCGTCTTCGCGGGCGCGGACATGCCGTACCAGCCGGTGACCACGTAGCCGGGCACGCCCGCCTCCGACAGCGTCGGGATCTCCGGGGCGACCGGCGAGCGCTTCGCTCCCGTCGATGCGAGCGTCTTCAGCCGGCCGGCCTTCGCGTGCGCGATCGCGACGCTGCTGGTGAACGAGACCTGCACCTCGCCCGCGACGATGGCCGCGACGGCCGGCGCCCCCCCCTTGTACGGGACGTGCGTCAACTCGATACCGGCCATGTGAGCGAAGAGCGCACCGGAGAGATGGTTGGCGCTGCCCACGCCGGACGATGCGAAGGAGAGCCGCGGCTTCGCGGTCTTCGCCAGCGCGATCAGCTCCTTCACCGTGCTCGCCGGGACGTTGTTCGCGACCGACAGATAGTACTGGGCGAACACGATGAGGCCCACCGGCGTGAAATCCCTGAGCGCGTCGTAGCGCAGCTCCTTGTAGAGGCTCGGGTTCGTTACGTGCGTCGGCGTCACGATGATGAGCGTGTGGCCGTCCGGCGCCGCCCGCGCGGCGAGTTCGCCCGCGACGTTGCCGCCCGCGCCGGGCCGGTTGTCCACGACGAAGGTCTGGCCGAACACTTCCGCGAGCTTCGCCGTCAGCACGCGCGCAACGCTGTCGGTGCCCCCGCCCGGCGCGAGCCCGACGAAGACGCGCACCGGCCGGCCGGGATATTCCGGCGGCGCGGCGGCATGGACCAGGGCGGGAACGAGCGAAAGCACGATCGCGACCACGGTTGGAACTTTCATTCCGTACTCGCCTCCAGGCAGGTTCCGGCGCAACTTTACTCCGTTCCCGCGGCCGATGCGGCGATATTGCCGGGCCGGCGGGCACGGGCGGAGAATCGGCGCTGCAAAGCACGATGATGAGTCACCTCGACGATACGCAGGTCCGGCGCGACGCGCTCGGCCTGCCCTCCATCCGGCTCGCGCTCGTGCTGTCGGCGGTTCTCCACGTGCTGCTGCTCGGCCGGTGGCTGCCGCACCTTAGCCTGCCCGCGCCGGACGAACCCGCGGCGGAGGGCCTGGGACGCTCGCTGGTCGTCACCCTCGCCGCGCCGCCCGCGCCGCCGCCGGCACCTCCGGCGACGGCCGACCTCCCCGCACGGCGGCCGGAGGTTCGATCGCCGGCGCCGGTGCCCAGGCGGCACCCGCGCGCCCCGGCGCCGGTCATCGCGATCGACAAGCCGGCGCCCGGGACCGCGCCGCGCGCGCAGCCCGCTCCCGTCGCGCCACCGGCGGCGCCACCCTCGCAGCCCGCGCCGGCCGGGGATCTCTCCTCCTTCATCGCGGCGCGCCGGAGTGCCCGGGCCGGGTCCGAGCCTCCCCCGCCCGCGGCCCCCGCGCCCGCCGCACCCCCGGCCGAGGACGAAACCGCCCGCGCGAACCGCGCGGTCGCGGCGAACCTCGGGCTGAATCGCACGCCGAGCTTCGGCCCGGACCCGACCCGGACCGGCGGGGGCATATTCCAGCTGCAGCGCGTGGGCGTGAACGACGCGGAGTTCTTCTTCTACGGGTGGAACAACGACATCCGGCGCAACACCACGCAGATGATCGAAGTACAGAAAGGGAGCAACCCCGACATCCGCATCGCCGTGGTGCGCCGGATGATCGCGATCATCCGCGAGCACGAGCGCGAGGATTTCCTGTGGGATTCCCCGCGCCTCGGACGCAGCGTGATGCTCTCCGCGCGCGCGCGGGACACGTCGGGGCTGGAGGACTTCATGCTGATGGAGTTCTTCCATACGACGCAGGTGCCGCGATGAGCCGCGCCCGCGAACGCGCGCACGGCGCTTGATTGCGCGGGCGCCGGCGTTGCCCGGCAGCGAGGTGCGCCCGCGCCGGCACTAGCGCGCCCCACGCGCAGCCGGGCGAAGCGCCCGGAGGAGCCGCCGCGCTGCGCTCGCGCCGGCGAGCGCGAAGCCGCCCACCATCACGCCGAGGAGCGCATCGATCAGGACCGGCGCGAGCCACTCGATCGCGCCACCGGCGCCAGGGATCGCACCCAAGCGGGCGGCCGCGCCCGCCACCCAGTGGTGGAGCGGCGCGATCCCGTGGGTGAGTATCCCGCCGCCCACAAGGAACATCGCCGCCGTACCCGCGGCCGAGAGCGATTTCATGAGCCATGGCGAGGCGCGCAGGATGCCGCGGCCCAACGCGCGCAGGGCGCCGTCACCCGCCGTGCCGCCGGCGCGACGCGCCAGGGCAAGGCCGGCGTCGTCGAGCTTCACGATGCCGGCGACGAGCCCGTAGACGCCGGCGGTCATGATGAGCGAGATCCCGACGAGCACCGCCACCCGCGTCATGAACGGCGCGGCGGCGACCGTGCCAAGCGTGATGACGATGATCTCGGCGGAGAGGATGAAATCGGTGCGGATCGCGCCGCGGATCTTCTTCTTCTCCACGGCGACGAGATCCACCGCGGGATCGGCGAGGGCCCGCGCGAGCGACGCGCGGGCGGACGCATCCCCGGCGGGGTCGTGCAGAAACCGGTGCGCGATCTTCTCGAAGCCCTCGTAGCACAGAAACGCACCGCCCACCATGAGCAGCGGCAGCACGGCCCACGGGGCGATCGCGCTCACCGCCAGCGCCGCAGGCACGAGAATCGCCTTGTTGACGAGCGAGCCCCTCGCCACCGCTCCCACCACCGGCAGCTCGCGCTCGGCGCGCACGCCCGCGACCTGCTGTGCGTTCAGCGCGAGATCGTCGCCCAGCACGCCGGCGGTCTTGCGCGTGGCGACCTTGGTGAGCACCGCCACGTCATCGAGAACGGTGGCGATGTCGTCGATGAGGGCGATCAGGCTCGTCGCCATGTCGGGTTCCCGGGACGGGGTGAGCCGCCGATGGAGGCCCACTCACCGTCGCTCGACGTAACGGGACTCGAGGTGCGCGCGGAAGTGCGCCGGGTTGAGGGCCTCGCCGCTCGCGCGGCGGGCAAGTTCGGCGGTTTCCCAGCGGCTCGCCTGCGACCAGATGTTCGCGCGGAGCCAGTCGAAGAGCGGGCCGAGCTCACCTGCTTCGATTAGCGAGTCGAGATCCGGTACCGCGCGGCGCAGGGCGGCGAACCACTGCGCGGCGTACATCGCGCCCAGCGTGTAGCCCGGGAAATAGCCGAATGCCCCTTCCGACCAGTGCACGTCCTGCATGCAGCCGTCGCGGTAGTCGCCGCGGGTGTCGAGTCCGAGGAGCTCCGCCATCTTCGCGTCCCACAGTGAAGGAATTTCCTCGATTTCGATGTCGCCCTCGATGAGGGGACGTTCGATCTCGTAGCGGAGGATCACGTGGGCGGGGTAGGTCGCCTCGTCCGCGTTGACGCGGATCGGCCCGGGCTGAACGCGCGTCAGCAGGCGGTGGAGGTTCTCCGGATCGAAGGCCGGCTGCCCGCCGAGATGCGCGCCGATGAGCGGCGCCACGAGCCGCACGAACGGCCGCCCCCGCGCGATCTGCATCTCGAGGGCGAGGCTCTGGCTCTCGTGGATGCCGTACGAGCGCGCCGCCCCGATCGGCTGGCCCAGCCATTCGCGCGGCAGGTTCTGCTCGAAACGCGCGTGGCCCGTCTCGTGGATGGTGCCCATCAGGCTCTGGAGGAAATCGTCCTCGCGGTAGCGCGTGGTGAGCCGCACGTCCTCGGGAACCCCGCCGCTGAAGGGGTGCGGGCTCTCGTCGAGCCGTCCGGCTTCGAAGTCGAAACCGAGGAGGCCCATCACCGCGAGATTGAGCGCGCGCTGCGCCGCGACCGGGAACGGTCCCGACGGCGCGATCGGCGCCGCGCTGCGCTGCGCGAGCCGGGCGCGGGCGACGAGCCCGGGGAGCCACCCGCGCACGGCGCCGAAGATCCGGTCGAGCTCTTGCGCGCGCATCCCCGGCTCGAAGCGCTCGAGGAGCGCGTCGTAGCGGGAGAGGCCGGTTCCGGCGGCGAGGAGCCGCGCTTCCTCGCGCGCGAGGCGCACCACCTCGCGAAAGGGTTCCCGAAAACCCCGCCAGTCGTTGGCGGCGCGCAACCGGCGCCACGCATGCTCGCAGCGCGCCGCCGCGAGCGTCTTCGCCTGCACCAGCGACTCCGGCAGCGCGTTGGCGTCGCGCCACTCGCGGCGCATCTCCCGCAGGTTGGCCCGCGCGATTTCGTCGAGCGCTTCGCCCTCGGCCGCGGCGAGCCGGTCCTTCAGGCGCGGGTCGGTGCGGGTGCGATGGATGAGCGCCGCGAGTTCCGCCTCCGCCGCCGCGCGCGCCTCGTTGCCTTTGGGCGGCATCATCGCGTTGCGGTCCCAGCCGACGATCGCGGCGAGGTGGTTGAAACGGTGCAGCCGCGCCCAGACGCGCGTGAGTTCGTCGTAGGCGGGAGTGGAGGACACCGGGGGACCGGAGCTACCGCCCGCCGATTGCTGCCGATTCAATACCCGCGGCCGGCGGCTCCCGCCCGGCGCGCGAGCCGCCTGATCACCTTGAGCCGCTGCGAGGTGTCGCCCGCGAGGTGGGTCCAGATGATCGCGTCGCGCACGAGCTTCTCGGCGTGCGTGTTCGTCACGCCACCGGCGGCGCCGTGGATGCGCAGGTTGAGGGTGGACACGCGCTGGATCACGTCGGAGGAGTAGTTCATGAGGAGCACGACGTTCACCGGGTCGTGGGTGCCGCGGTCGATCTCGCGCGCGATGCGCATGACGAAGGAGCGCAACGCCTCGGTCAGCATGTGCATCTCGGAGAGCTTCATCTGCACGCCCTGCTGGTCGAGCAGGGGCTTCCCGCCGCGGCGTTCGCTCTTCGCGCGCGCGAGCGCCGACTCGCAGGCGTCCTCGCACACGCCGAGCGCGTTGCACGCCAGCTCGAAGTCGTTGAACTCGGCGACGCCCCCTTTCTGGCGGGCGCGCGTGCCGCCGTTCACCTCGCCCAGCACGTTCGCGTGCGGCAGGCGGGCGTTCTCGAAAACCAGCTCGGCGTTCTGGTAGAAGCGCCAGCCGGCCTTGTTGAACACCTTGCCGATGCGGAAACCGGGCGTGCCGACCGGCACCATGAACACGGTGGTGCCCTCGGTGACGGGAACGTCGGGATCGGTACGCGCGCCGACGAAGAAGAGCCGGCCCACGCCGCCGTTCGCGATGAATGTCTTCTCGCCGTTCAGTATCCATTCGTCGCCGCGCCGCTCGGCCCCGAGACGCATTCCCGCGCGCGGATCGTCCTCGGGCGGATAGCGGTTGTCGGAGCCGGCGTTCGGCTCGGTGCCGCCGAAGCCCAGCACGCAGGTGTCGTCGGCGACGAAGGGCCGGAGGAATCGCTCCTTCTGCTCGTTCGTGCAGGCACCGGCGATGAGGTGACCCCACTTCCAGTTCTGACTGAACGCCTTCGAGATCGCGCTGTCGCCCTTCGCGAGCTCCGCCATGACGAGGGCCTGCGTGACGAAGTCGATGGCGTGGCCGCCCCACTCCTTCGGCACGACCGCCGTGCGGAACCCGAGCTGCGAGCCCTTGCGAATGATCTCCCAGTCCCACGCCGCGCCGGGTCCCTCGATGGCGTCGCGCGCGAGCGAGATCGGGCGGATTTCCTCCCGCGCGAACCTGCGCGCCTTCATCTGCCACTCGCGCTGCTCGTCCGTGAGATCGTCGGCCGGCCGGGTAATCACGTCCATGGCTCACTTCCATTCCAGTTGCGCTGTTCGCCCAGGCGCCCTCGCGCACGATGCGCCCGCGTGTCCCGGGCGCCGTCGTGGCCCGCCCGCGACATGGCGGAGGCGCGCATGCCGGTGACGAAACGCGCGAAATCGACGTCGACCAGTTACTGGTCGCCTCCGCGGGTCCGCCGTCATGGCGGAAAGCGCATTGTAGAATGCTTCGCAACGCTTCGCCGGCCGGTCCCGTCACGGGCGCGCGGGCAGTATCCGGCGAGGCGGATCCGGCCAGCCGCACGGCTGGCGCCCGGGGAATCGATGCCTCATGTTGAGCGGCGGTTCATGTCGACAGCGTGAAGGGGACCTCCAACCTGTGGGGCGAGCGCTGGTCGAAGTTGACGCAGAACGGCATGCGCAACGGCGTGTGCTCCGTGACGGGCTCGACGAGCACGCAGTGCGACAGGAACCCGGCGGTGCGCCGCTTTTCGATCATGTTGGGGGGCGAGGGCGTGCGCGTCGGGCAGGCGCTCGGCTACCATCTATCGAGCTCATGTAGTGGCCGGCGAGCAGTGGCGGTTGAGGTTGCCGATGGTCTCGCGTGGTTCCGGACCGGGACGCACGCCGAGTACGATGAAGGGCACGACCAGCCACGCGATCGACGGCGACACCAGGCCGCGTTCCGTGCGGACCCGGACCGTCATGTCAGGATTTGACCTCGGATTCTTGAAATGAACAAGCGCGAACGGTTCCGGGCCGCCGTGCGGGGCGAGGATGTCGACCACCCCCCGTGCACGGCATGGCTGCATTTCGGAAGCGATTGTCTCCCGGGGGAGGAGGCGGCGCAACGTCACATCGCGTTCCAGCGCGCCTACGACTGGGATATCTGCAAGGTCATGCACGACTACCGCTACCCGCTTCCAGCGGGCCTGGAAACACTGGAGACGCCGCAGGACATGCTGCGCGTCGAGCGGGCGCCGCCGGGCAGTCCGAATTTCGCCGAACAGCTCAAGCTCATTCGCGCGGTGCGGCGCGAATGCGGCGCCGCCACGCCGGTCATCGATACCCTCTTCAATCCCTGCCACACGATCGTGCGTCGCGCCGGTTACGGCACGGCAAGGCTCATCTACGAGCACCGGCGCGAGGCGTTGCGGATGATCGACGCCGTGACGGAGAGCCTGTGCGACTACGTGCGCGAGCTCGGGAAGGCCGGCTGTGACGGGGTGCACTATTCGACGTCGGGCGCCATTACGCCGCCTGGCGAGCGGGGGATCGACGACGAGACAGTCCGGACTTTCGTGCGCCCCTTCGACCTGAGGGTGCTGGCGGCAATGGCGGGCATGGTGCGGGTCGTCCACGTGCACGGCACCCACGTCGACATGGGGCGCGTGCTCGACTACCCGTGCGAGGTGTTCAGCGTGTCAGACCGGCTGCCCGGCAATCCATCGCTCGGGGAGTTGCGCAGGATGACCGACAAGTGTTTGATGGGTGGTTTGAACGAGGCCCGCATCCACGGCTACTCCCCGCCCGCACTCCGGGCGGAGATGCACGATGCGCTGCGCCAGGCCGGCAGGCGCAAGTTCATGTTGACCCCCGGTTGCACGGTCGCCTCGCATACGGCGCAGCATGTCCTGCGCTGCCTGCGCGATGCCAGCCGGCAACCGGGCGAAGGTTGAGCCGAAGTCGGGCGGCGATCAAGGCAGGATCGAGGCGGACCCTATGCGATTCGACGAACAACTGCGCCTCGCGGGCAAGGCGGCGCTCGTGTGCGGAGCGGGCCGCGGCCTCGGACGTTCCATCGCCGAAGGCCTGGCCGAGGCCGGCGCCGATGTCGTGGTGGCAAGTCGTAACGCGGCGGAAATCGAAGCACTGGCGGCGCAGTTGAGGCGGACGGGTCACGGGCGCGCGCTCGCCTGTCGCGCGGATGTGACCCGTCCCGAGGAGGTCGAAGCCGCCGTCGAGCGGGTCATCGCGGAACTGGGCCGCATCGACATCCTGTTCAACGTGGCCGGCGGTAGAATGCGCAAGGCCGTGGTCGAAACCAGTGACGAAGAATGGGACGCGATGCTGCGGAGCAATCTGAGTTCCGCCTTTTACGCCTGCCGGGCGGCGGGCAGGCGATTCCTGAGCCAGCGCAGCGGGTGTGTGATCAACGTGGCGTCCACCGCCGGGCTGCGCGGTCGCGCGGACCGCACGGCCTATTGCGCCGCCAAGGCGGCGCTGATCAATTTCTCGCGCGCTCTCGCCGTCGAGTGGGCGCCGGCCAATATCCGGGTGAACGTGCTGTGCCCGGGGCGGTTTCACACTCCGGCGACGGCGGCCGAGCACGGTGATCCGGTCCGGTACGCGAAATTGCTGGAGCTCTCGCCCCTGCGGCGGATCGCCTCCGCCGACGAGATCAAGGCCGCCGCGGTCTACCTTGCGAGCCCCGCCGCGGCCTACGCGACGGGCACCGTACTCGTGCTCGATGGCGGGCAGACGATTACCTGAACCGCGGTCCATGGTGTCGCGCGTGATCCGCCGGATCGGTGTTGCGCTCGGTGGCGCCGCCGTCGCGCTCTGCGTTCTCGCCGACGCGCGGCCCGCCGGGTATCCCGCCAAACCCGTGCGGATCATCGTGCCGTTCAGCGCCGGCAGCCCGATTGAAATCCCCGCGCGCATGATCGCGCAACGTCTCCGTGACGCGATGGGCCAGCCTTTCGTGATCGAGAATCGTGCGGGGGCGGGTGGAATCATCGGCACCGAATCCGTCGCCAGGGCGCCACGGGACGGGTACACGATCCTCGCCACGAGTTGCGCGCATTCGACGAACGTGACCTATTACCGGAAGCTTCCCTACGACGCGGTGGCCGACTTCGCGCCGATCACGCAGGTCGCCGTGACCTACGGGAGTGTGCTGGTCATCCACCCGTCGGTTCCGGCGACTTCGGTCGGTGAGTTCATCGCTCTTGCCAGGTCAAGGCCGGGCGAGCTCGATTACGCCTCGGCCGGCATCGGCAGCCCCCCGCATGTGGCCGCCGCGCTGTTTGCCTCGATGACCGGTATCCGGCTTGTACACGTACCGTACCGGGGCACGGCGGTGGCGATCAGCGATGTGCTCGGGGGACAGGTCGAGGCGATGTTCATGAACGTGACGGCCGCGGTCGAGTTCGTCAGATCGGGGCGGCTGCGCGCGCTCGGTATCAGCGGTCCACGCCGCATGCCGTGGCTGCCCGACGTGCCGACGATGCTCGAGTCCGGATTGAGCGGCTTCGACCTGACGTGCTACCACGGCATGTGGTTTCCTTCCGGCACGCCGCCGGAAATCGTGCGGCGCGTGCACGACGAGATAGCGAGGACGCTCGCCGCGCCGCAGGCGCGCCGCTACCTCCTCGATAACGGCTTCGTTCCGGTCGGCAGCTCGCCAGGGGAGTTCGCCGAGGTCATCGGGAAGGACATCGCGCTGCACGCGAACATCGCGAAGCGCATCGGCATCGAGCCGCGGTGAGCAGGGCTTCCGGGCGGCCCGCGCGCGCCGGCCGGGCGATTCTCCGATCCGCCCCGTCGTTCCCCGAACGCGGCGCCGCTACCGGCAGGCGGTCATTCTATTTTCAGTCCGAGCCGCTGGACCACGCTCGCCATGGCATCCATTTCGTGCTTGACGAAGCGGCGAAATTCCTCCGGGGCGTCCGTGCGTATCGTCGTCGACTGCCGCGTGAACTGATCGACGGTCTCCGGTTTCGCGAGCACCTTCAACAACGTCGCGCGCAACTTCGCCAGGATCGGCTGCGGGGTCTTCCTGGGAGCGATGAGCCCCATCCAGCCGCTGAACTGGAAGCCGGGGACGGCCTCGCTGATCGGGGCAAGGTCCGGGAAAAGCGGCGAACGCTCGGGAAGCGTGTGGCCGAGACCGCGCAGGCGCCGGGCCTGGATATGTCCCATGAGGCTCGCCGCGGGCGCGATGAGCCAGTGGGATTCGCCCGCCATCACCGCCTGCGACGCTCCCGCCTTGTACGGTACGTGCGTGGACTTCAGGCGCGCCGCGTCGAGCAGCAATGTCCCGGTGAGATGAGTCTGGGAGCCCTGCCCGGTGGAGGCCATGTTGAGCGCGGTGCCGTGCTGCCTGACCCAGCCGACCCACTCCTTCGTGTCGCGAGGCGGAGATTTCGGACTCACCGCCAGCACGTTCGGCGTGATCGCGACGAGCGAAATGAAGTCGAAGTCGTTGACCGGATCGTACGGGACGAGTTTCTGCAGCGCCGGCGCGATGCTCATGCCCGTGGTGGTCGCCGAAACCAGCGTATGGCCGTCGGGGACCGAATTCTTCGCGATTCCCATGCCGATGGCGCCACCGGCGCCGGCGCGGTTGTCGACGATGACCTGTTTCCCCAGCTCGTCGGTGAGCAGCGTGGCGAGGATCCGGGTGAGGATGTCGTTCGATGTGGCCGGGGAAGCCGCCACGATCATCCGGATCGATCGCTGGGGATAATCGCGAGCGGCCGGAGGCGCGGCCTGCGCTCCGGCCGACACGAGCACGAGCCCCGCAAGCGGAGTGAACCATTTCATGTCGCACCTCCCGTGATGGCCTCTGGTCAGTCTATGCGGATGAATTCCATCGGGTAGCGCTGAAGCGGCCGCGCGCCGTTCTTCTCGATCACGACGAGCGCGCCGGCCTGTACGCCGCGCTTGCCGTCGGTGGTGATCACGTTCGGCTGGACCACCATGAGCATCCCCTCCTGGAAGGTGATCGGCATTTGCGGCCGCTTGATCGCCGCCGAGGGAAGGTCGAGACGCGGGTCCTCGATATGGACGCCCCAGCCGTGCACGAGCGCGTCGTAGGTCGTGAAGCCGGCGCGCTCGATCGAGCTCGCGGCCGCGCGCACGTCATGGTCGGTGGCGCCCGGCTTCAGCGCCTCGACGACGCGATGGTACGACTCGGCGGCGGCGTCGAAGAGGCGCTGGTAGACGGGCGTCGGCGCGGCGCCGATGGCGAAGGGCCGGTGGATCTGGCCGGCGTAGAGGCCCTTGCCCGCGCTGATTTCGGTGAGGAGAACGTCACCGCGCTCCAGCCGGCGCTCCGACGGGTATTGCCACGGGAACACGATTTCCGGCTCGTCCATGGAGGTCGCGCCCATGTACTGAAGGCGCAGCGTCGCGCCCTCGCGCAGCACCGATGCGGCGTTGATGGCAAGGAGCTCGTACTCGGGCATGCCGATGTGCGCGTTCCTCGCGAGCCCCTCGATGATGCGGTCCGTGAACTCGGCCCCCCGCGCGAACCACTCCAGCTCCTCGGCGCTCTTGATGAAGCGCGCCTTCGCCATGACATCCAGCGCATCGACGAATCGCGCCTGCGGCAGCGCCGCGACCATGGCTTCCTTGTGCTCGGAGGACATCGCGGTGCGCCCGACGTTGCGCACGCCCGCGATGCCGATGCGCCCCGAGGCGTGCCCCAGGTCCGCGATCCGCTGCGCGAGCTGCGTGCCCGGGTTGCTGCCGTAGACGAACGCCTCGGCCTCCTTCGCGCGCCCGGCGCGCCGCGCGGTGTGGAGATAGAGCTGATTGCTCATCAGGAGCGCGGGGCCCGCGCTCGCCGTCATGATCACGTACGCGGGACCCGGGTCGATGTAGTTCGTGAGCCAGTAGATGTTCGCGTGGTTGGCGCCCCGGCTGGCGGAATCGCCGACGATGATGAGGGCATCGATCTCGCGCGCGGCCATCTCCCGGCGCACGGCCGCCTCGCGGCGCTGGTACTCGGTCTCGGAAAAGCGTGGAAACGTCGCCGGCGTCGTCATGGTCGGGTGTCCTTTCGTTCGATTGCGTCGAGGCCGTCCGCGATGGTCGTGAAGCGCCCGGCGCTCTCCGGCCTGGCGGGTCCCGGGTGGAAAGCGACAATGATATCAGACCCGCCATGCGTTATCCGGGCCGGGCGCGGCCGGCTCGAAAAGACCGGCTCGACCCGCATTTCGGACTCTCCGGCGGCACGAGCACCAGCGAGCATTGCAATCGCGATCCGGGCGAAGTACGCTCTGCGGCACCGCCGCGCATCGTCGCCGGGCTGCGTCGCGCGTCACTCCCCCGGCGCGCGCCATCGCGAAAGAGAAGGCCATGTACTACGAAGGCAACTGGATCGACAGTTTTCCGAGGAACTACCAGTGGTCGAACGCGACCCTCATCACCAAGGGAATGGCGCCGACGGGTGCGGTGGCGCTCGGCGAGATCGACGAGGTAGTGCAGCGACTGCACCGGCGCGCGGGCGAGCCGCACGCGTGGTGGGAGGAGTGGTGCGCGATGGCGGAACGCATGGAGAAGGCCGCCGACGAAGCGGCCGCCGGGGGCCACCAGGCGAGCGCCGGCAACTACTATCTCCGCGCCGGCATGTACTACTACACCGGCGAGCGGATGGTGCCGCCGGGCGAGCGCAAGCTCGGGATCTATCGCAAGAGCCTGCGCTGCGCGCGGGCGGGGCTGCAGCGGCGCCACCCGAATCTCGAGATCGTCGACGTGCCCTACGAGAATTCCTCGCTGGCGGCCTATTTCCTGAAGTCCCCGCGCGCGCAGGGTCCGGCGCCGGCGGTGGTGCTGTTCAACGGCCTGGACAATTGCAAGGAGATGAACGTTCTTTTCGCCGGCGTCGAGCTCTCGTTCCGGGGTTTCCACACGCTCGCGATCGACGGCCCGGGGCAGGGCGAGTCGCTGCGCCTGCGCAATCACCCGTCGCGCCACGACTACGAGGCCGCGGGGACGCCGGCCTACGAATACGTCGCGAGCCGCGCGGAGGTCGACGCGAGGCGCGTCGCGATCATGGCCTACAGCGCCGGCGGCTACTACGCGCCGCGGGTCGCCGCGTTCGAGAAGCGCTACGCCGCATGCGTCGCGTGGGGCCCGCATTTCGACTATCACGCGGTTTGGGAGAAGCGCTGGGCCGCGATGAAGAAGGACGAAAACAGCGTCGCCACTTCCCACTTCCAGCTGCCCTGGGTGCTCGGCGTGGAAGACATGGAAGCCGCGATGGAAAAGCTGAAGCGATTCACCCTGGCCGGGGTGGCCGGGAAGATCGAGTGCCCGCTGCTCATCACGTGGGGCGAGGAGGACAAGCTCACGCCGCGCGAGATCGGGGAGGAGCTATACGCCGCCGCGGGCTCCCGCGACAAGACGCTGAAGATCTTCTCGCGCGATACGGGCGGTTTCGAGCATTGCCAGGCGGACAACCGGCAGGTCGGGATCGACTACATCGCGGACTGGCTCTCCGATCGCCTGGTGTAGCGATCGGCGCCCTTCGCGTGCAGCCTGCCCGCCGGCGCGGAGCGCGGCGGGAGCGAGGAGGAGGAAAGCCATGAAGAGGGCGACGATGATCGCGTTCGGCGCGACGCTGCTGCTCGGAGCGCCGGGCTTCGCGCAGGACTACCCGCAGCGCGCCATCCGGATGGTCATTCCCTACCCGCCCGGCGGCAACATCGATACCGTCGCGCGGCGCATCCTGAACGAATGGATTGGAACGTTCGGACAGCAGATCGTGATCGACAACCGCGGCGGCGCGGGCGGCACGATCGGCACGAAGATCGTCGCGAAGGCGAGCGCGAACGGCTACACCATCCTCTACGGGAACATCGGACCGCTCGCCATCGGGCCGCACGTCTACCAGAACCTCGACTACGACGTCTTCAAGGATTTCGCGCCGGTCACGCTCGCGACGGTCTCGCCGTTCATGCTGTTCGTGTCCACGAAGATACCCGTGAACTCGGTGAAGGAACTCATCGCCTACGCGAAGGAGCGTCCCGGCAAGCTGAACTACGCCTCGAGCGGCGTGGCGAGCGGACTGCATCTCACCTCGGAACTCTTCGCGCGCGTCGCGCAGATCGAGCTCGTGCATGTCCCGTACAAGGGAATCGGCGCGGCACTCCCCGCGATCGCGTCCGGGCAGATCCACCTCCTTACCTACCCGCCGTCCGGGGCGGCGCCGCACGTCAAGTCGGGATTGCTCAAGCCGCTCATGGTGGCCGGCGACAAGCGCAGCCCGCATTTCCCGGACGCGCCCACCGCGGCGGAGCTCGGCATGCCGCGCTTCGACAGCATTTCCTGGCACGCGATCCTCGCGCCGGCCGGCACGCCCCCGGCGGCGATCCGCAAGCTCCAGCAGACGTTCAAGGCGGCGATCGCGCCGCCCCAGCTGCAGAAGGCGATGGCGGAGATCGACGTGGAGCTCGTCGGCAGCACGCCCGCGGAGCTGGAGAAGTTCCTGCGCTCCGAGAACGAGAAATGGGGCGGGCTCATCCGCTCGGCCGGGATCAGGCTCGAGCAATAGCGAGGGGGAAGCGCGTGGCGGTTCAAACGGGCGGAGGAGAGGCGGGGAAATGGTGACGACAATCGAGATCCAGCGGCGCGAGCCGGTGCTAGGCGGCAGGTCCTTCGGCGAAGCCGGGCCCTACGAGAAGATCGCCGGAACGATGCGCTACGCGGTCGATCCGGAGCATCCGCTGCATCGCCGGATCACGGACATCGAGCGGGCGGGCCGCAACGCGCGAGGGCAGGTGGAGTTTTCCGGCGACTTCTATCTCCTCAGACCCGCGGAGCCGGGCAGGGGGAACCGGCGGCTCTTCTGGGATGTGCCGAATCGGGGGCGAAAATCGATCCTTGGTCTGTTCAACAGCACGCCCCGCTCGCCGGATCCGTCGACCGAGCAGGATTTCGGCAACGGCTTTCTCATGCGCCGCGGCTATACGCTCGGCTGGGCGGGCTGGCAGGCGGACCTGCCGCGCCAGGAGGGCGTCATGGCGCTGGAGGCGCCGCGCGCGAAGGGAGTCGTGGATTTCATGCGCGTGGAGTTTCGCCCGCACACGCGCATCGCGACGATGCCGCTCGGCGATCTCAGCCACTTCACCTGTCCGTCGCTGCCCCAGCCCACCGTCGATACGAACGACCCGGCCGCGCGGCTCTCGGTGCGCGCCGATTCGAGCGCGCCCGAGACGGAGCTCCCGCGCCCGGCGTGGCGGTTCGTCGATCCCCTGCACATCGAGCTCGACGGCGGCTTCACGCCGGGCGCCATCTACAACGTCGTGTTTCGCTCGGCGGATCCGATCGTGATCGGCCTGGGATTTCTCGCGATCCGCGACGCCGCGGCGTTCCTGCGCTGGGCGCCGGCCGCGAGCGGCAATCCGTGCGCCGGGGAAATCGACCGCGTCTATCTCTACGGGCAATCGCAGAACGGGCGGTTCATCCGGCACATGCTCCATCTCGGGCTCGACGAGGACTGCGAGGGGCGCATGGTCTTCGACGGCGTCTGGACCCACATCGCCGGCGCGCGCCGCGGCGAATTCAACATGCGCTTCGGCCAGCCCTCGCTCATGTCGAGCCACTCGCTCGCGATGCTGCCCCCTTTCAACGACGCGGAGCTTTACGCCCGGCTGCTTGGCCGCGGGCGCGTGCCCAAGCTCTTCACGACCAACTCGGCGTGGGAGTACTGGCGCGGCGATGCGTCGCTCGTGCATACGGACATCGCCGGCACGCGCGATGCCGAGCCGCCCGGGTTCGCCCGCACCTATTTCTTCGCCGGCACGCAGCACACCACCGGTCCCATCCCGCCGCTCGCCGCCGAGCCGAATACCGGTAACCGGGGCCACCATCGCTTCAACATCGTCGACGACCGGCCCCTCATGCGCGCCGCGCTCGTGAATCTCGACCGCTGGGCGGGCGAAGGCATCGAGCCGCCCGCGAGCGCTTTCCCGCGGCTCGCCGACGGCACCGCCGTCGCGCACGAATCGCTCGCCGCGTTGTTCCGGGCGATTCCCGGCGCGCGCGCGCCGGCGCACATCGACCGGCCCGTGCGGCTCGACTTCGGTCCCGATGCGGAGCGCGGAATCGCGGTCTATCCGCCGAAGACCGGCGCGCCGTACCCGACCTACGTTTCCCGGGTCGACGCCGATGGCAACGAGGTCGCGGGCATCCGCGCCCCGGAGCTGCGCGCGCCGCTTGCGACCTTCATGGGCTGGAATCCCCGCCACGAAGCGCAGGGCGCGCCGGGCGACATCATGCTGATGATGGGCTCGACCCTGCCGTTCGCGCGCACGCGCGCGGAGCGCGAGCGCGAGGGCGACCCCCGCCCGTCGATCGAGGAACGCTACCCGTCCCGGGAGGCCTACCTCGCGCACGTGCGAGAAGAAACGCTGGCGCTCGTCGCCGCCGGCCATGTTCTGCCGGAAGACCTGGCGGCGATCCTCGAGCGCGCGCGCGCGCGCTGGGAGTGGATTCACTCGCTGTCCGGGTAACCCGGACGTGCGCTCCGCGGGTCCCCCGGCCTCTTTGCACGCCACCGCGGGACGGGGCGCAACCTTGGCCGGGCGAGTCCCCGGCGAGCCCGTCCTCGCGCGCGAGCGCCCCGCGCATTGACCGGCCACATCGCCTCTGCCATAGTGCCCCGCAGCGCCGCCGGTCCGCCGACAACGGCTGCCGAGGAGGAGTGTCGTGATATCCATAGCGTGCCTGAAACCGGGCGCGCGTCCGCTTTGCAGCGGACTCGCCGGGCTTTTCATCGTCCTTGCCTGCGCGCCTCTCGCCGCGCAACCGTACCCGGCGCGCCCGCTGCGGATCGTGCTGCCCTACGGGCCCGGCGGCAACTCCGACATCATCGCCCGGGTGGTCGCGCAGCACATGAGCCAGAGGCTCGGCCAGCAGGTGATCGTGGACAACCGCCCCGGCGCGGGTGGCATCATCGCGACCGAAATCGCGCGCAAGGCCGAACCCGATGGCTACACGCTGCTCTGGCTCAACACCGGCCATGCGGTCAGCGCTTCGCTCTACAAGTCGCTCCCTTACGACCCGGTGCGCGATTTCGTGCCGGTCTCCACGATCGGTTTCTCCGGCCTCGCGCTGGTGGTCAATGCCTCGTCGCCCGTGCGCGGCGTCAAGGAACTCGTCTCGACCGCGAAAGCGCGCCCCGACCGGTTCAACATCGGCGTGACCTTCGTCGGCAGCACCAACCACCTGGCGGCGGAGCTGTTCAAGTCCCTGGCCGGGCTCGAGGTGCAGGTCGTCCCCTTCAAGACGACGCCGGCGCTGATTGCCGGGGTGACGAGCGGGGAGTCGCAGGCGGTCGTCGAGTTCCTTCCGCCGGTGCTGCCGTTCGTGCGCAGCGGCGCGCTGCGCGCGCTCGGCGTGACCTCGGAGCGTCGCTCCGCGAATCTGCCCGATGTCCCGACGCTCGCCGAGGCCGGGCTCCCGGGTTTCGAGGCCTCCGCGTGGAACGGTCTCGCGGTCCCGGTGAAGACACCCGGGGAGGTGATCGCGAAACTCAACGGGGAAACGCGCGGGATTGTCGCGATGCCGGCGGTCAGGCAGCGGCTGCGGGACCTCGATGCCGATGCGCGCGCCAGCACCCCGGAAGAATTCCGCAGGATCCTGGTGGCCGACATCGAGAAGTGGCGGCGGGTCATCGACAGGGCGAAGATCGAGCGCCGCTGACCGGCGTCGTGGTGCCGGTTGCCCGGGGGAACCGAAGTGACGCATTTGAGCCGGCTCTCGGCGGTCGAGGCGGCGCGGAAGCTCGCGGCACGGGAAATCTCCGCCGAGCGCTACGTTAACGCGTGTCTCGAGCGCATCGACGAACGGGAACGGGACGTCCGCGCGTTTGCCTGGATCGATCGCGAGCGCGCGCTCGCTCGCGCGCGCGAGCTGGACGCGGGCCCGGTGCTCGGCGTCCTCCACGGGTTGACCCTCGGCGTGAAGGACGTGTTCGACACCTGGGACATGCCGACGCAGGGCGGCTCGAAAGCGTTCGAGGGCTACCGGCCGCAACACGACGCGGGGTGCATCGCCTACGCGCGAAAAGTGGGCGCGATCGTGCTCGGGAAGACGGTCACCGCCGAGCTCGCCACCTTTCCCGCGAACGAGACGCGCAACCCGCTCAATCTCGCGCACACGCCGGGCGGCTCGTCCTCCGGTTCGGCGGCCGCGGTCGCGGATTTCATGGTCCCCGCGGCGACCGGGTCGCAGCAGTTCGGTTCCCTCATCCGCCCCGCCGGGTACTGCGGCGTCGTCGCCTACAAGCCGACCTACAACCTAATTCCGAAACGCGGCGTGTGGGCGAATTCGGATTCGTGCGACACCCTGGGGGTGATCGCGCGCACCGTGCCCGACGCGGCGCTCGTCGCGAGCGGCATGATCGAGTATCCCGGGCTGCGGGCATTCGTCGATCGCGCCAACGACGTGCCCGCGCCGAGGATCGGTCTGTGCCGTTCGTACGAATGGGACAGGTGCGACGAGCACATGAAGGCCGCGTTCGAAGGCGCGCGGGCGGCGCTCGCCGGGGCGGGCGCGAAAGTGGCCGAGGTCGTGCTCCCGGAGGGTTTTCGCGGCATGGCGGAAGCGCAGAAGCTGGTGTCGAATTTCGAGATGGGCCGCGGCTTCTCGGACGTCGTCATCCGTTTCGGCGACCGGCTGAGAAAGCCGCTCTACGAGCGCAGCGTCGCCGGCCTCGCGATCACCGGCGAGGCGTATCAGCGCGCGCAGGCGCTCGGCCGAAAGTGCCGGCAGCTCTTCGCCGATGCGCTCGGCGAGTGCGACGTGCTGCTCACGCCGGCGGCGACCGGCGAGGCGCCGAAGGGCATCGACAACACCGGGGACCCGATCATGAACGGCGTGTGGAGCTTTCTCCATGCGCCTTGCGTGGCGGTGAACGGCGGATTCGGCCCGAACGGCCTGCCGCTCGCCATGCAGGTCGTCGGCCGGCTCGACGATGATGCCCGGACGCTCGCCTGCGCGCACTGGGTGCACCGGCACCTCGGGCGCTGAGCGGCGCGATCGGGGTTTGGCGCGCGCCGCGGCGGCGGGATGCGTGATTGCCCGTCCCGCCGCGCGGGGCGCGGGCGACTGTGGACTTCCGGTTCCGCCGCCCCGCGTTTGTGCTATCGTCCCAACAATAGGATGATTGGCCACCCGGGCGCACCGAAGGACAGGAACCATGGACGCTAGCGCCGCCGTCGAGCGGCAGAGCCTGCGCGGGTTTCTCGCGATGGTGGAACGCGATTTCCCGGACGAACTCGTGCGCGTCCGCGCGCCCGTGCGCACGGGTCTGGACATCACCTCGCTCGTGTTCGAGCTGGAGCGCGGCGGCCGCAGCCCGGTCGTGCTCTACGAGAACGTCGAGGGCCATGCCATGCCGGTGGTCACCAACGTCGCGGGCAGCCGCCGGCTGCTCGCGGCCTGCCTGGGTGTCGGCGCGGCCGAGTTGCCCACCGCGTTTCGCGAGCGCTGCCAGAAGTACATCCCCTGCGAAGTGGTGGAGACGGCGCCGTGGCAGGAGGTGGTTCTCGAAGGCGATGCGCTCGACCTCACCAGGCTCCCGGTTCCGCTCCACTTTTCCGTCGATGCGGCGCCGTACATCACGGCCGGCCAGATCGCGGCCCGCGATCCGGTGACCGGCGTCGACACGACCGGCTTTCACCGGCTCATGGTGAAGGGCAGAAACCGGCTCGGCGTCTCCCTGCATTCGCGCCGCCGCATGCACGAATTCCATCGCCGCGCCGAAGCCCGCGGCCAGGATCTCCCGGCCGCCGTGACGCTCGGCATCCACCCGCTCCATTACATGGGCTCGATGGTGTACGCCTACCCGCCCCAGGTGAGAAAATTCGAGATCATCGGCGGGCTCTTCGGCGAGCCCTACCGCCTCGCGCGAACCGGTCTCCAGGACCTCGAGGTGCCCGCCAGCGCGGAAATCGTGATCGAAGGCAGGATCCTCGCGAACGTCCGGGAGCCCGAGGGCCCCTTCAGCGAGTTCACCGGGTACGCCTCCTACCGGAGCACCGAGAACGTCTTCGTCGCCGATCGCGTGCGCATGCGCCGCGACGCGATGTATCACTCGATCGTCTCCGGCATGTCGCAGGACCATATCCTGGTCTCGTGCATCACGCGCGAGGGCGAGATCCTCAACACGCTGCGCCGCAACCTGCCCAACGTGATGAACGTTCATGTTCCCCACCGCACGTGCGGCGCGTTCCTCGCGATCGTGCAGCTCGCGAAGACCGCGCAGGGCGAACCCCAGCAGGCCATCATGGCGGCGCTCGGCACCGAGTTCTACACCAAGTACGTGATCGTGGTCGACGAGGACGTGGACATCTTCGACATGAGCGACGTGATGTGGGCGGTCGCAACCCGCGTTCGCGCCGAGAAGGACATCGTGTTCATTCCCGGCTGCAAGGGCGCGATCCTCGACCCCACGTCCGATCCCGAGACCTTCACCGTGACGAAGATGGGAGTCGACGCCACGCGGCCGGTCGGGAAGAACTTCGCCGAGCGGCTCGTCATTTCCGCGGAGCAGCGGGCCCGCGTTCGCGGCATACTGGAAGCGTCCGGCGTGAGGATTTAGCGCGCGCCCGCCGCAGGCGGATGCGCCGAACGACGCCGTTCCGGCGAAAACCGGCGCGGCGAAACTGTCCATGAGGAGGAATCCATGAAGCCCGCCCGCATCGTCGCCGCAACGGCAGCCGCCATCGCGTTGTGCGCGCTGCCCGCCTACCCGCAACAGAAAGTGCAGCTTCGCTTCGGCACGGTCGGCATCGGCTCGGCCTGGTACAACTACGGCGCCGGAATCGCCGATCTCGTCAAGCCCAGGCTGCCGGCCGGCTCGTCGATCGACGTGCTGCCGAGAGCCGGCGGAGTCGGCAACCTCAAGCTCGTCCAGGCCGGAGAGATCGAGCTTGGACTGAGCTTCGCGAACAACTCCGCCGAAGCGTGCGGCGGCTTCAACACCTTCAAGGAAAAACAGGACAAGGTGCGGGCGGTACTCGGTGGTCTCGATGTCTACTACTTCGGCACGTTCGTGACGAGGAAATCGGGCGTGACCTCGTGGGAGGATATCGTCGCCGGCAAGAACAGGTTCCACCTGCTCACCACCCGGCCGGGCGGCACCGGTGAACTGGCCGTGCGGCAGGTGCTGGCGCTCCTCGGGTCGAGCAAGGAGGCGGTGGCGAAGAACGGCGGCATGATCGAAGCGACCGAACGCTCCGGCGCCGCCGAGGAAGTCAAGGACGGCCAGGCCGGCGGCTGGGCGCACATCGTCACCAAGGGTCATCCGGGCGCGACCCAGCTCGTGACGATCAACGACATGATCATGCTGCCGCTGCCCGACAAGGTGGTGAAGGGCATGGTCGAGAAGAACGGCTGGGTGGCGGCCGAAATTCCGGCCGGCAGCTTCAAGGGCCAGACGCAGCCGGTGAAGACCGTGAAGGCCGCCTCCAACCTCATCGTCCGGGCCGATCTGCCGGACGCCGTCGTTTACACGATCACCAAGACGATCATCGAGAACGCCGACAAGCTGCGCAAGATCCACGCCGCTCTTGCCGACTTCGATCCGAAGATCGCGGCGAATCCCGGGTTGAACGGCAACTGTCCGCTGCACCCCGGCGCGCAAAAGTACTACCGGGAAGCGGGGATGCTCAAGTAATGGCCCGCTCCACGCGACCGGGCTGCTGAAGTGGCGCTCCCGCCGGCCTACGCCCGCGCGTTCCTGGGAGCGATCGCGCTGGTCCTGACGGCGGTCGAATTCACCCCGCTCGTCCTCGGGCGGGGGATCCACGAGATCACCTTTCTCGGCGTGCACGTCGGCGCGACGGCGGCGATCGCCTTTCTCGTCATCGGCTTCAAGGCGCGGCGCAAGGCCGATCATCCGGTGCCGGTCGTCGATGTCGTGCTGGCCGTGCTGGCGCTTGCGTGCGCGGTCTACTTCGCGTTCCAGGGCCTGCGCATCTCCGAGCGCATCGAGGGCGTCGACGAGGTGTACGCGCTCGACGAGGTGTTCGGGGCGCTTTTCATCGTGCTGCTCCTCGAAGCCTCGCGCCGCGTGGCGGGCATCGTGCTCATGGCCCTCGTGGCCCTCTTCATCGCCTACGTCTTTCTCGGTCCTCATCTGCCCGGCGCGCTCGCCCACCGCGGCATGAGCTTCATGCGCTTCATCGACCTGCAGGTGCTCTCGACCCAGGGCATCTTCGGCACGCCGATCTCCGCGTCGGCCCACATGGTTTTCTACTTCGTGCTGGTGGGCGCGTTCCTCGAGCGCTCGGGCGCGGGCCAGCTCTTCGTCAATCTCGCGTATTGCGTGACCGGGCGCGCGTGGGGCGGCGCGGCCAAGGCTTCGGTCGTCTCCTCGGGGCTCTTCGGCACGGTATCGGGCAGCGCGGTCGCCAACGTGCTGGTCGATGGCATCATCACCATCCCCCTCATGAAGCGCACCGGGTTCAAGGGCACCCTGGCGGGCGCCATCGAGGCGACCGCATCGACCGGCGGCCAGCTCGCGCCGCCGGTCATGGGAGCCGCCGCGTTCATCCTCGCCGACATCGTGGGCGTGAGTTACGCGAGCGTCGCGTTCGCCGCGATCGTCCCGGCGCTCCTCTACTACCTGTCGCTCTACGTGGTGGTGGACAGCTACAGCCGCCGCGCGGGGCTCGGGCCCAATCCGGCGCTGCCGGTCGCCGAATCGTTCGCCGGGCTTAGGGAACGCTGGCACATCCTCGTGCCGCTCGGCGTGATGATCTATTTCCTCACGGCGCAGTACTCGTTGATGCTGGTGGGCGCGGTGAGCTTGGTCACCATCGTGATCCTGAGCTGGGCGCGGGCCTCGACGCGGCTCGGCCCCGCCGCGATTTACGAAGCGATCGTGAACGGCGCGCGTGGCGCGGCGGAAGTCGCGATCCCGTCCGCGGTCGCCGGCATCATCGTCGGCGTGCTGATCCAGACCGGCATGGCGCTGCATCTCGAGCGCTGGCTGCTCGACCTCGCCGGGAACTCGCTCATGATCTCCCTCGTGGGCGCGATGGTGCTCACGCTCATCTTCGGCATGGGGATGCCCACGTCGGCGGCGTACCTGGTCGCTGCCGTGCTCGTCGGCCCGGCGCTGCAGACGCTCGGCATACCCGCGCTCGCCGCGCACCTTTTCATCTTCTATTTCGCGGTGCTGTCGATGGTGACCCCGCCGGTGGCGCTCGCCGCCTACGCTGCGGCGGGCATCAGCGGCGAAGATCTCTGGACGACCGGCCTTCTCGCGTTCCTCATCGCGATACCGGGGTTCCTCATCCCGTTCGCGTTCGTGTTCGACCAGGGCATCCTGCTGCAGGGCGATCCGCTGCACGCGGCGTACGTCGTCACGACGGCCGCCATCGGGGTGCTCGGGTTCTCGAGCGGGCTCGGCGGATACCTGTTCGGTCCGCTCAACTGGCCGGCCCGCATCGCGCTTTTCTGCTTCTCGCCGCTGCTCATCGATCCCGACTTCGTGACCGACGTGATCGGCGGCGCCGGCCTCGGGCTGGTGCTCGCCCACCAGATATGGCGCTACAAGATGAGGGCGCCGAAGCCCTCCAGGGCGGCGAGCTGAACCGGCGATGAACCAGCTCGTCATGCAGCCGGAGGTGGCGGACAGCGCGGTGCGCCAAAGAGCGGTCACGCGGCTGCGCGAGCGGCGCATGCCGCTGCCGACGCTCACCGAGCTCGCGCGGCCCTGGGAGGTTTCCCCGGCCCGCCAGGCGGCGCTCGAGGGCATCGGTCCCGACGAACCCATCGCCGCGAACCTCTGGCGCGTGCACTGGTTCAACGACGAAGCGCGCACCGGCCGGGTGGACGTGCCGGCCCACATCGTCCTGCCCGAATCCCTGACCGGCGTCGCGGCGAGGATCGTCGTCGCGCTCGGCAACCGCTTTCCGATGATCGGCGCGCACAAGGTGCTCGCGGCCTACGGCTGCCTCGTGCCGCGGCTCGTCACCGGCCGCTTCGATCCGACCGGGGACCGGGCGGTATGGCCGTCCACCGGGAACTACTGCCGCGGCGGCGTGGCGATTTCGAGAACGCTCGGCTGCCGCGGGATCGCGGTGCTTCCGGCGGGCATGAGCCGCGAGCGCTTCGAGTGGCTGGAACGCTGGGTGAGTGACCCGGCCGACATCGTGCGCACGCCCGGCACCGAGAGCAACGTCAAGGAGATCTACGACAAGTGCGCCGAGCTCGGCCGCGAGGCGTGCAACGTGATCGTCAACCAGTTCTCCGAGTTCGGGAACTACCTCGTTCACTATTACTGCACCGGGATCGCCCTGGAGCGAATCTACGCACACCTGCGCGCCGCCTCGCCCGGGCTGCGACTGCCGCTCTTCGTCGCCGCCACGGGATCGGCGGGAACGATCGCGGCGGGCGACTACCTCAAGTCGGCGCACGGCACGCGCATCGCGGCGGTCGAGGCGGTGGAGTGCCCCACGATGCTGCGCAACGGTTACGGCGAGCACAATATCCAGGGCATCGGCGACAAGCACGTCCCGCTCATCCATAACGTCATGAACACCGACTTTGTCGTCGGCGTCTCGGACCGGAGCTCGGACGCGCTCAACCTGCTCTTCAACGACGGCGTCGGCCGCGAATACCTCGCGCGCCGCCGGCACGTCGACGAGCATCTCGTGGCGAGCCTGCGCCACATCGGGCTCTCGGGCAACGCGAACATCGTCGCCGCCATCAAGCTCGCCAGGCATCTCGAGCTCGGTGGATCGGACGCGATCGTGACGGTGGCGACGGATGACGCGCAGCTCTACGAGAGCGAGAGGAGGGAGTTTCGCGCCCGGCGTTATCCGGATTTCGACGGCGTGAATGCCGGCGAGATCTACGGGCACCACCTGGAAGCGATCGCCGACGACCACGTGATCGAACTCTCCCACGTCGATCGGCGGCGCATTTTCAACCTCGGCTACTATACGTGGGTCGAGCAGCAGGGCGTGCCGGTCGAAGCGTTCGACCGGCGCAGGAGCGCCGCCTTCTGGAGCGAAATCCAGGAGTCGATTCCGGCGTGGGACAGGATGATCGCCGAATTCAACGCCGACACGGGAGCGGAGAATGCCGCCTGAAACACGGGGCCGGCGATGAGCGAGGGCTACCTCGATCTTCGCCGCCGGCTCGCCCGGCGCGACCGCAGCCTGCACGAGAAAGTCGTGACGCTCGAGGAAGCCGCGGCGCTCGTGAAGGACGGGGAGACGGTCGGCATCGGCGGCAGCACGCTCTCGCGCACGCCGATGGCGATGATCTGGGCGCTCGTCCGGGCGCGGCGCCGCGGCCTCGTCTGCGCGCGCGGCATCACTTCGAGCGAGGGCGACTGGCTGTTCGGCTCGGGCGCGTGCTCGCGCATCATCACGAGCTGGTTCAGCCAGGGCATCGTGTGGGGCGTTTCCCGGGTCATGCGCCATCACGTGGAGAACGGGCTCGCGCGGTTCGACGAATGGAGCCACATGGCGATGGGCATGCGATTTCGCGCCGGCGCGATGGGCGTGCCGTTCCTGCCGATGCGCTCGATGCTGGGTTCGGACGTGCTGCGGTGCCGTCCCGAGGTGCGCGAGATCGACTGCCCGTACACGCGCGAGCGGCTGCTCCTCGTGCCCGCGTTGAACCCCGACGTGGCGCTGATCCACGTCCAGCGCTGCGATGCGTACGGCAACGCGCAGATCGACGGGCTGCAGTTCCTCGACATCGATCTCGCCATGGCGGCGAACCGCGTCATACTCACCACCGAGCGCATCGTGTCGAACGACCAGATCCGCCGCGCGCCGGAGCATACGAAGATCCCGTTCTTCGCGGTGGAAGCGGTGGTCGAAGTCCCGTTCGGCTGCGCGCCGCACGAGTGCAGCAACGCCTACGAGCCCTTCTTCCGGCACATGGACGACTACGCCGCGCGCGTGAACGGCGACCCGGTGCAGGGGATGAGCGCCTACCTCGAGCGCTACGTCCACGGCCCGAAATCGTGGACCGAGTACCTCGGCCTCCTTGGACTGGAGCACGTGCTGGCGGCGGCGCGCGGCGGACGGAGGGTTGCCGATGCCTGAGAGCGTCAGCGCGGGTCCCCGCGGCGCACCCGCTTCGCGGGCGGGGGGGTGCACCGCGAGCGAGCTTCTCGCGGTGATGAGCGCGCGGCTGCTCCGCGACGGCCAGGTGGTCTTCGCCGGAGTCGGCATACCGCTGCTCGCCGCCACCCTCGCGCAGGGGCTCAACTGCCCCGGGCTCACGATCCTCTTCGAGGGCGGTGTCATCGGCCCGATGATCGAGCCGGGGAAGCTGCCGCCATCGACCAACGAGCAGCGCTGCACCATTCGCGCCAACATGGTGCTGAGCAGCACCGACGTGCTGCTGCTCCTGCAGCGCGGCTATATCGACGTCGGCTTCATGGGCGGCGCGCAGATCGACCAGTACGGCAATCTCAATTCCTCGTTCATCGGCGATCCCGCGCGCCCGAAGACGCGCCTGCCCGGCACCGGCGGCGGCAACGACATCGCGAGCCTCGCGCAGATGATCGTCGCGATGAAGCACGAGAAGCGCCGTTTCGTGGAGCGCGTGGATTTCGTGACCAGTCCCGGTTTCCTGCGCGGCGGCGAGACCCGCCGCGAGAGCGGTCTCACGACGGGAGGCATGTATCGCGTCGTCACCGATCTCGGCCTCTTCGGGTTCGACGACGTGACCCGGCGCATGAAGATCATCGCGCTCCATCCCGGCGTGACGGTCGGGCGGGTGCGGGAGAATACCGGCTTCGAGATGTCGAGCGACGGCGATCCCGCCGTCACCGAGCCGCCGAGCGCGCGCGAACTCGAGTGCCTGCGCAGGCTCGATCCCGAGGGCCTCTACACGGCGTAGCTCCCGCGCGCGGGGCCGGGACGACCCGCGCGCCCGGCGCGCACGAACCAAGTGATCAGCATCTTCGACCTGTTCAAGATCGGCATCGGGCCCTCGTCGTCGCACACGGTCGGCCCGATGAAGGCCGCCGGCGCGTTCCTGGCGGGGCTCGCGGCGGACTCCCGCTACCCGTGGGTCGCTGGCATCGGCGTGCGGCTCTACGGCTCGCTCGCTTTTACCGGCAGGGGGCACTGCACGGACAAGGCCGTGACGCTGGGGCTCGCGGGCTACGCGCCCGATACGGTGGACCCGGACGAGGCGGAGCGCTTCTGGCAGGCGGCGCGCGAGGGCAGGCGGCTGCGACTCAGCGGGGGCCGGGAGATCGGCTTCGATCCCGCGCGGGACATCGTCTTCGACGCGTCCACCACGCTCCCGCGCCATTCCAACGCGCTGAGGTTCTCCGCGCGCGACCCCTCCGGGCAGCCGTTCGCGGAGGAAACCTGGTATTCGCTCGGCGGCGGCTTCATCGCGCGGGAAGGCGAGGGTGAACCCGGGGCCGCCGCCGGGTGTACCGAGCCGTTCCCGTTCCGTTCCGCCGAAGCGCTGCTCGCCATGTGCCGCGAGCGTCGCTGCAGCATCGCCGGGCTCGTGCTGGAGAACGAGACCGCGCTCAGGCCGCGCGCGGAAATCGAGCGCCACCTCGAGCGCGTCGCCGACGCCATGCTCTCGTGCATCGATCGCGGCATGGCCGCGGAAGGCGTGCTGCCGGGCGGGCTCGCGGTGCGCCGCCGGGCGCGGGCGCTGCGCGAGCGCCTCGAGGCCGGCGCCGCGGGCGGCGCGTCACCGGAGCACGGGGCGATGGAATACGTGAGCCTCTACGCGATCGCCGTCAACGAGGAAAACGCGGCGGGCAGGCGAGTGGTGACGGCGCCGACGAACGGCGGCGCCGGCGTCGTCCCCGCCGTGCTCCGCTACTACCGGGATCACTGCCCCGGTGCCTCGCGCGAAGGGCAGGCGACGTTCCTCCTTGTCGCCGCGGCGATCGGCGCGCTCTGCAAGATGAACGCCTCGATTTCGGCGGCCGAAGTGGGATGCCAGGGTGAAATCGGGGTCGCCTGCGCGATGGCTGCCGCCGGGCTGGCCGCCGTGCTCGGCGGCACCAACGAGCAGGCGGAGAACGCCGCGGAGATGGGCATCGAGCACCATCTTGGCATGACCTGCGACCCGGTGGGCGGGCTGGTGCAGATACCGTGCATCGAGCGCAACGCGTTCGGCGCGGTCAAGGCGATCAACGCGGCCGCGCTGGCGCTGCGCGGCGATGGCGAGCATCACGTGAGCCTCGATCAGGCGATCGCGACGATGCGCGACACCGGCAGGGACATGCAGGCGAAGTACAAGGAGACGGCGCTCGGCGGGCTCGCGGTGAACGTGCCCAACTGCTGAGCGCCATCGTGTTTTCCGCGCCCGGCGAGCGGGACCGCGCCCGGTACGGAGGGGAGGATCGATGAGCGGTGAGACCGGGAACGAGGGCTTTCGCGAATTCCTGGACCGGCTGCGCGCCGAACGGGAACTCGTGGATATCGAACGGGCGGTCGACATCCGGCATGTCGCCGCGCTCGTGGACCAGTCCGAGAGAGCGCTCCTCTTCCACAACGTGATCGGCTACGGGACCCCGATCGTCTCGGGCATCTACCGCAGCCAGCGGCGCACGGCGCTTGCCATGGGTTGCGCGACGTTCGCGGAAATCGAGGAGAAACTGCGCCGCGGCCTGGAGCGGCCCATCGATCCCGTCCACGTCGAGCGCGCCGAGCACAAGGAAGTGATCGCGGCGGGCGACGAAGTGGACCTCTACGAACTGCCGGTGCCGATCTGCTCGATCTACGACGGCGGGCCGATGATCACCGGCGGCGTCGTCATCGCCCGCGATCCGGAATTCGGGTTGAACGCCGGCGTCTACCGCTGCCTCGTCAAGGAGCGCAACCTGACCGGCATCGACATCAACACGCCCAACAACCTGCGCCTCTACGCGCAGCGCGCGCTCGAGGCCGGCCGCCCCTGCCCGATCTCGGTGTCGATCGGCGTGCATCCCTTCGACATCATGAGCGCCGGTTTTCGCGCCCCGCTCGGCGTGAACGAGATGGGCCTCGCCGGCGGGCTGCGCGGCGCGCCGACGGCGCTCGCGCCCTGCGAGACGATCGAGGTGCCGTGCGTGGCCGGCGCGGAGCTCGTGCTCGAGGCGGAGATCCTGCCGACCGGCTGGGTGTGGCCGGAGGGCCGCTTCGGCGAATTCACGCGGCTCATGGGGGGGCTCCACTGGAACCCGCTCGTCCGGGTGAAGGCGATCACCCGGCGGCGCGACGCGATCTACTATTCGCTTCACATGCCGTGGGAGAACACGTGGCTCGGCGCGCCGACGCGCTACGCCGCGGTGCGCGCGGCATTGAAGAACGCCCGCGTGCAGGTGAGAGGCATCAACGTGACCATCGGCGGCTGCGCCATGTGGCACGCCGTGATCTCGGTGAGCAAGCAGGCGGGCGAAGGCAAGAACGCGCTGCTCGCTGCGCTGTCGGTCATGGACATGAAGCACGTCGTGGTCGTGGACGACGACATCGACGTCTTCGACCCGGTCGACGTCGAGTGGGCGATCGCGACGCGCGTGCAGGGAGACCGCGACGTGATCGTGATCCCCGGGGCGCGCGCGAAGCCGCTCGACCCGAGCCTGCCCGTCGTCCCCCCCGGCACGGTGCCGACGGGCGCCAAGGTCGGCATCGACGCGACGATCGGCGAGGGCATTCCGCGCGAGCGCTACGAGCGCATTTCGTACGCCCACGCGGACACGGTGCGGCTCGAGGATTACCTCGGGGGCGGGGACGAGCGGCTGCCCGGCGTCGCCTTCGCCCCGGCGGACGGGATCGCGGCGCTCGCGCGCAGGATCCACGCCCTCATCGGGGAGGCGCCGCGCTACTATTCGGAGATCGCCGCAGAATTCCCCGGCTTCGACTTCCAGTCGATCGCGCGCGCCATGGGCAAGCTGCACGAGGACGGGACGCTGTGGCAGGATCCGCGGGGCCGCATGTGCTTGCGCGATTCCACGTTCGCCGCCCGCCCGCCGTCACGCGCTTGAGCGAATCCCGCGCGAATCCCGCGGGCCGCGGCGTTGCCGGCCGCGCGGGGACGAGATCCTGATGCCGCCCATCGAAGCGCTCATCTTCGCGCCCCTCATCGTGCTCGCGGCGAACATAGTCTTCGGCATCTCCGGCTTCGGCCTGACGCTGATCTCCATTCCCTTGCTCGCGCATCTTTTTCCGATCAAGTTCGTGATTCCCATGGTGGTGCTCCTCGACGTCGTGGCGTCGCTGCGCCAGGCGACCAGGCTGCGCGGGGGCGTCTACCGGACGGAGTTCCTCGCGCTGTTGCCGTTCATGCTGGCCGGGATGGTGGCGGGCGCGTTCCTGCTGGTGCGGCTGCCGGCCGAAGTGCTCCTGCTCGCGCTGGGAGCGCTGGTGCTGGTCTACGGCGCCTACTACGCGTTGCGCCACGATTCGGTCTTCCGCCTCGCGCGCTGGACGGTCGCGCCGATCGGGGTCTTCGCCGGGGCGGCGTCGGCCGTCCTCGGCGTGGGCGCGCCGCTATTCATCCTGTACCTCACCGGGCGCGGCGCCACGCCCGATCACATCCGCGCCACCATGCCGGTGATCTTCAGCTTCACGACGGTGGGGCGGATAATCCTGTTCACCGTGGCCGGTCTCTTCACGCGGGAAATCGTGCTGACCTCGGCTGCCCTGGTGCCGATGATGCTGCTCGGCCTCTATGTCGGCAACCGCATGCACGTCGGTCTCTCGCGCGAGACGATGGTGAGGATCATCGGCGCGCTGCTCGTCCTGAGCGGGACATCGCTTATCCTTCGCGCGTTGGGATAATGGCGCGAGGGATGGCGGGGCGAGCCCGCGGCCGGCGCGATTTCCCGGCGTCGCGGTTGCGCCGCCCGTGGCGGCGCGGCGGATTACACTCCGGCGGATTCCCCATGTCCCACGGGCCTGACTGTAGTACCATACGCAAGGAGGGGGGAATTCCATGAAAGCGCGTTCTCTACCGGTTTTGGTCCTCTTCCTCTTCGCCGCGTGGCATACGCAGGCCATCCCGGCGGAGAACCCGGGGAAGGCTCCGACGGAAGTCTACAAGTGCAGCGAAGACGGCAAAGCCGTCTACCAGGATGGCCTGTGCGCATCCGGCCCGAGCAAGCCGCTCAAGACGCACGACGCCAAGGGGATCGAA
Organism: Burkholderiales bacterium; assembly: GCA_020854035.1. Lineage (GTDB taxonomy): Bacteria > Pseudomonadota > Gammaproteobacteria > Burkholderiales > SG8-41 > SG8-41. The sequence continues at coordinate 70,870 of JADZGE010000055.1, forward strand.
GCGGTGAAAGGGCGCGCTCCCGAGTACGTGCCGCCCGGCCGGGCACCGGTGGCGATCATCCCCTACACCCCTTTGAAGCCCATGCACAATTCCCAGCCGTCCCGCGGCGTCAATAGCGGCGAGAACAGGGTCGGCACCACCACCTGCAGGACGGCGAGCGGCACCACCTACGCCTGCTAGTGGCGGGCGTGACGGCGCGTCCCGGCGGCGTTCGCCGCCCACCCGTCGCGCCTGCGACTTCGGCTCCCCATCCCGGTCGTCACCCGCTGAAGAATGCGGGCCGCGCGCGATCCTCCGGTCGCGGGTAGCATGGGGGTGGTTCGTTCGCCGATGAAAATCGCGTGCCTCCCCGTTACATCGCCCACCTCGACATGGACGCCTTCTACGCGTCGGTCGAGTTGCTGCGCTACCCCCTGCTTCGCGGCAAGCCGCTCGTGATCGGCGGGCGGCGCGCGCCGCGGCCGGGCGCCACCGTGCCGCGGTTGCGCGATTACGCCGGGCGCGGCGTCATCACCACCGCCACCTACGAAGCGCGCGCGTTCGGCGTCGGCTCCGGCATGGGTCTCATGAAGGCGGCGAAGCTCGCGCCGGACGCGTTCCTGCTGCCCGCGGACTTCGACGAGTACCGGCGCCATTCACGGATGTTCAAGGACGCCGTGCGCGAGATCGCGCCGGTGATCGAGGACCGCGGCATCGACGAGATCTACATCGACCTCTCCGAACTCGTCGCGGCGGCCGCGGCGGAGGGCGCCCCCGACCCGTGGGCCCGCGCGCGCGCGATCGCGATCGACATCCGGCGCGCGGTGCGGGAGGCGACCGGACTCTCGTGCTCGCTCGGGGTCACGCCCAACAAGCTCCTGTCGAAGATCGCCTCCGAGCTCGCGAAACCGGACGGCGTGACGGTAATCACGGCCGAGGACGTGCCCGCGCTCGTCTGGCCGCTCGCCGCGAGAAAGGTGAACGGAATCGGGCCGCGGGCCGCGGAGCGCCTCGCGGCGCTCGGAATCGATACGGTGGGAGATCTCGCGCGGGCCGCCCCCGCGCTGCTCGTCGAGCGCTTCGGCGCGAGCTACGGCGCGTGGCTGGCCGCGGCGGCAAGGGGGCACGATGAGCGGCCGGTCGTCACCAGCCGCGAGCCGAAGTCGATCAGCCGCGAAACCACGTTCGAGCGCGACCTTCACGCGGTGCACGACCGGGCCGAACTCTCGCGCATCTTCACCGGGTTGTGCGCGAGGGTGGCGGGAGACCTCGCGCGCAAGGGCTACGTGGGTCGGACGGTGGGAGTGAAGCTGCGCTACGAGGACTTCCGGACCGTCACGCGCGATCACACGCTCGCCGGGCCGACGGGCGATGCCGCGACGATCCGCCGCGCGGCCGGAGAGTGCCTGAAGCGCGTGCCGCTTCAACTGCGCCTACGGCTGCTCGGCGTGCGGGTCGGCGCGTTGAGCAGGCGGGAGTTCGCGGAGAACGCCCGGGCCGCCGCCGGCACGCCCTCCCTCGTCGAGACTCCCGGAAGCATGCTGGCGGGCGGCCGCCGCCGGTAGACGCGCGCCCGCGGCCGCGGCGCACCACGACGCGCCCCGCGCCTCACGCCTGCTGGCCTTCCATCAGCAGCTTCACCACCTCCGGGACGATCGCGGCGGCACGCTCGTCGAGTTCGCTCGGCGTCAGGTTCGCGATCGGGTGAGGCATCTCGACGAAGCGGAACTCCGGGAGCCCCCAGGTCCGCGCCATCGCCCTGCCGGTCGCCCGGAAGACATGCGTGATGATCGAGGCCGAGGGAATGCCGTGCTGTTCGAAAACGATACTGTCGAGCACACTGCCCGACGAGCACGACCCTCAGTCGCCGACGCCGGCGACCACGAAGTCGCAGGCGCTCTTCACCTCGTCGACGATCTCGGCGTGCGGCGCGGCTCCGGCGCTCTTCTTGCGGCGAATGAGATGCGCCTTGACGCCGTGCTCGCGCTCGAGGATCGAGGCGATCCGGAGCAGGAGCTGGTCGGAATTGTGCTTGGTGTTGTCGATTAGTCCCACTCGCAGGCCCGCGAGGGATGAGGGCCGCGGCGCGTAGGCGATGCGCCGCGCGGTTGCCTCGGTGGTGGGATCGAAGATCTGTATGGGCATGGCAGGCTCCTTTCGTCGAATTCGGGAACAGGGATTCGAAATCGGGGGTTCGAGCCTTCCGTCTCCGGTCCCCGGTCTCCAGTTTCTACCTTCGTATCTCCTTCGTCACGCTCCTCGATCCTTCCTTGCCGCCCCACCCGGGGATGAAGGCGGACTGGACGCCCGCGAGCCCGCCCGCCGCGATGACGAGCAGGTCTTCCGGCGAGGCGACGATCGGGAGCAGCGTCTTCTCGTCCTGCGGCCGGATTTCCCCGGACATCATGAGGCTGCGCTTCAATTCCGCCACCGCCACGCGCGCGTTCTCGAAGACGTAACGCTGCACGTCCTCGCGGCTCCAGCCGGCGCGCTTCATGATCGCCTGGTGCTCGCCCGCGACGACGAGTGCGTACTGCGGCTGGCGCCCCGAGCCCGCCGAGATCCGCATGTGCGCGCACGCGGTCGTCAGCACGCCCTCGGGGGTCGAGGAGAGGCCGTTGGAGAACTGGTGCGGGGCGAGCGCGGCGAAGATCGTCACGGCGCTCTGGCCGGCCCGGAAACCGCGCGTCACGTGAAACGGCGGCCACGGGCTGTCGGTTTCGTTCTCGGCGATGCAGAAGGTGTACTTGCCCGCGTGGCCGAGGCTGCTGCGGTCGAGCTCGCCGGGAAGGGTGCCGATCACGTTCCGCATGACGAGCCGCACCGCGCGGCCGATGGTCGAGTTGGCGCGCCACCCGGGGCCGAACAGGTTGTCGCCGGAATTCAGTCCGATCGCGCGCGCGACCGGTCCGTTCACCACCATGAAGACGGCCGAGCCGCCGGTGCTGGTCGCGGGGCCGTGGTAGCCGTAGTCGGGATCGGCGAGCGCCTCGACCGCCGCGACGACGACGGGCATGTACTCCGCCCTGCAACCGGCCATGACGGCGTTGATCGCCACCTTCTCCGCGGAAATCGCGATCTGGCGGTTCTCGATGAAGGCGACCTGGTAGCGCGGTTCGAGCCCGGCGGCGGCGAGCATGCCGACGACGCGCTCCTCCGTCGGCGGCACGACCGGGAAGCCGTCCGTCCAGCCGTTCGTGTAGCAGAGCTCCATGGCGCCCGCGAGGTCGGCCACGGTGTGCCGGCGTGAAGTGAGTTCCATCCCGTCCTGTCTCCTGTCCTGTCGCGGCGGCGCGGGCCGCTCAGCGTGTTCGCCCGAGCGCGTGTGCCCCCAGCAGCTCGACGATGCGCTGGGGGGTGACCGGCGCTTGCGCTATCGTAACGCCAAATGGCGCGAGCGCGTTCTCGATCGCCGCAACGATGGCGGCGATCGCGGGTATCGTGCCGCCTTCGCCCGCGCCCTTCACTCCGAGGGGATTCAGCGGCGTGGGTGTTTCGAGGTGGACCAGGTCCACGCGGGGGACATCGGTCGCGAGCGGCAGCAGGTAGTCGGCGAGGGTGCCGGTCAGCGGCTGCGCGTTCTCGTCGTAGAGCAGGCGCTCGAAGAGCGCGTTGCCCACGCCGTGCGCGACACCGCCCACGACTTGGCCGTCCACCACCATCGGGTTGATCACGCGCCCGCAGTCGTGGGCGACGGTGTAGCGCAGGATCGTGACCGCGCCGGTTTCGATGTCGACCTCGACTTCCGCGACGTGCGTGCCGTTGGAGTACGCGGACTGCCCGGGCGTGAAGTGCGCGGTGTGCTCGAGGCCGGGCGCGAGCCCGCCCGCCATGGAGAATCCGGGCATGCCCGCCGCCGTCACCGCGAGTTCGCGCAGCGTCTTGCCCACCTCCGGGTCGCTCCTCAACCGCACCCGCCCCCCGGCGAGCTCGAGATCCTCCTCCCGGCACTCCATCATGCCGGCGGCGAGCATCTTCGCCTTCGCGGCGACCTCGATCGCCGCGAGGTGCACCGAGGGTCCGGCGTTGGCGGCGGTACGCGCCGCGAAAGTGCCGATCCCGAGCGAAACCGCCGCGGTGTCGCCCGTCACCACGGTGACCTCCTCGTAGCTCACGCCGAACTTCTCCGCCGCGATCTGCGCGAGCGTCGTCTTGTGCGATTGCCCCTGCGGCGTCGCGCCCGTGTAGACGGCGAGCTTGCCGGAGGTGGACACCCGGACGGTCGCGCTCTCGTAAGGTCCGAGCCCGGTCGCTTCCACCGCGTTGGAGATGCCGATGCCGAGGTGGCGCCCGCTCCCGCGCGCCCGCGCCTGGCGCTCGCCGAAGCCCTGGTAGTCCGCGGCCTCCAGCGCGGCCGCCTGACACGCCGGGTAGTCCCCGCTGTCGTAGGTGACGGGCCGCCCGTCGCGGAAGAGGATGCCGACCTCATAGGGCATCTGCCCGGGCCGGATGAAGTTGCGACGGCGGACCTCGGCGGGATCGAGCGAGAGCTCGCGCGCGACGCGGTCCATCAGCCGCTCCATCGCGACCACCGCCTCGGGCCGGCCGGCGCCGCGCACCGGGGTGGTCTGGATCTTGTTGGTGTAAACGGACACGACCTCCAGCTTGAAGTGCGGAATCACGTAGGGGCCCGGGACGGTCGTCGCGGTGATCCACGGCAGCACGATTCCCCACGGCACGTAGGCGCCGGTCTCGTGGACGAGCTGCCCGCGCACGCCGGCGATCCTCGCGGACGCATCCACCGCGATCTCCATGTCCCAGTACTGGTCGCGCTCCTGGTGCGTGGCGAGAAAGTTCTCGCGGCGATCCTCGATCCACTTGACCGGGCGGTCGAGCACCCGCGCGGCGAAGGCGATGTTCACGTACTCGGGGTAGTACGCGCCCTTGGGTCCGAAGCCGCCGCCCACGTCGGGGGTCACCACGCGCACCTGGTGATCGCCCAGGTCGAACATGTCGAGCATGCAGCGTTTCAGGCGGTGGGATCCCTGCGAGGCGACGTACATCGTGTAGGAGTCCGTCGGCGCCTCGTAGCGCGCCACCGCGCCGCGGCACTCGATGAAGAACGGCCCGCCGCGATGCTGGTGGATACGCTCGCGGAACACGTGAACGGCGCCGGTGAAGGCGCGATCGGCGTCGCCGGCCTTCACGGGAAATCGCGCGGCGACGTTCGACCCGGCGCCGGCGTGCGCCCGGGGCGCGGCCGGTTCCAGCGCCGCCCGGCAGTCGTTCACCGCCGGCAGCGGCGCGTAGTCCACCGCCACGCGGTCCGCCGCGTCCTCGGCGAGGTAGCGGCTCTCCGCGATCACGCACGCGACCGGTTCTCCCGCGTAGTGCACCTCGTCTTTCGCGAGGGCGTAGGGCATCCGCGGTTCGCGCAACGCGGGGTGCGGCACGAGGAGCGGGAGCGTCTGCCGCCGCACCGACTCCGGCAGGTCCGCGAACGCGAAAACCGCGTGCACGCCGGGCAGCGCGAGCGCCGCCGACTTCTCGACGCGGCCCACCCGCGCGTGTGCGTGAGGGCTGCGTACGAACGCCGCGTGCAGCATGCCGGGCAGGTGGATGTCGTCCACGAACTGCCCCTCGCCGCGCAGGAGCGCGGGATCTTCCTTGCGCTTCGCGGAGGCGCCGAAACCGGTGAAGGGGTCAGGGTTCATCGTGCGAGCGTTCAGCCACCGATGAACGCAGGCGGGCGCCGGCCGGAAAACCTGGATTCCCCCGATCGGCCGGCCGGAGGGCGCCCGGCGCGTCGGCGTGGAGCAGCGTGCATCCGCGGTGCCGTGCTCATCGCGCCCGCATTCGGCGTGCCGCGGCGAGCGCCGCGTCCACGATCCCCTGGTAGCCGGTGCAGCGGCAGAGGTTGCCCGTCAACGCCTCGCGCACGGCGTTCTCGTCCGGGTCCGGGTTCTCGCGCAGGAACTCGGTCAGCGTCATCAGCATCCCGGGCGTGCAGAAACCGCATTGCAGGGCGTGGTGTTCGCGGAAGGCCTCCTGCAGCGGATTCAGCGCGCCCGAGCTCGCCAGCGATTCCACGGTCTCGATCGCCTGCCCGTCGCATTGCACGGCGAAGAGGAGGCAGGCGCGCGCGCTCGCGCCGTTCAGGAGCACCGTGCACGCGCCGCATACCCCATGCTCGCAGCCGACGTGGGTGCCGGTGAGGTTCAGTTCGTGCCGCAGGAAATCCACGAGCGTCAGCCGTGTCTCGACGGTGCGCTCGTGCGCGCGCCCGTTCACCGTCACCCGGATCGTCCTCGTGTCAGGCATGTGCCGCTACTCCCGCGCTCGCCGCCGCCTGTTCCAGCGCGCGGTAGGTGAGGACCCGGGCAAGGTGCCGCCGGTAGTCGGCCGTGATGAACGCGTCACCGGCGGCCTCGAGGCCCCCCGCCTCGGCCGCGGCCGCCCTGAACGCCGCCGTCCCCGGCTTCTCGCCCGCCAGCGCGCGCTCGATCGCGTGCGGCCGCACCGGCACGGGTCCGAGCCCCGAGATGCAGATCGCCGCGCTCGCGAGGGCGCCTTTCGAATCGAGCTCCAGCAGCGCCGAGCAGGCGACGATCGCGAAATCGCCGCGGCGCCGCGCGAATTCGACGAATGCGTGCCCGCGCTCGCCCCGGGGCAACGGGAGCGTGACGCCGGCGAGCAGTTCGTCGGGCGCGAGGCTCGTCGTCAGGAAGCCGGCCGCGAAGTCGGCGAAAGCGATGTCGCGCCTGCCGCGCACCGATACCGCGTGCAGCGTCCCTCCGAGGAGGGCGGTCACGTTCACGAGCTCGGCGGACGGATCGAGGTGGCAGAGCGAACCGCCGAGCGTGCCGCGGTTGCGGGTCGGGCGGTGGCCGACATGGGCGAGCGCGGTTCGCAGCACGGGAAGCCGCGCGCCGATCCGGGCCGAGCGCTCGAGCTCGTGCTGCCGCGTCATCGCCCCAGCCTCGACGGCGTCGCCCGTCACCCGCAGGTAGGCGAGCTCGTCCACCTTGTTGAGATCGACCAGGTGATCCGGCGTTGCCGCGCGGAAGTTCATCATGGGCACGAGGGTCTGTCCCCCGGCGAGCGGGCGCGCGTTCTCCCGGGTGGCGAGGAGCTCGCAGGCTTGCGCGATGGTGCGCGGATCGTGGTAGGTGAAAGGGGCGGGTTTCATTCGAGCTTCTCGACTCTTCTCACCGGCGTCTCCGGGGTCACGTCGCCGCGCGCCCGGGCCGCGGTCTCGATGCCGTTACTCTCCCAGTCCCCGGCGACGGCGCGCCGCGCGAAGCGCTCCCAGGTGTTGGTCCAGTCGCCGAGCGCGTAGCCGTGCCACGGCGCGCGCGCGGTGAGCGGCGGAAGCTCCAGTTCCTCCCAGATCGCGCGCGCGCCTTCCATGTACTCGCGGGCCGGCAGCGCGAGCGGCGCCATCGCGTGTTTCTGCGTGGCGTCCACCAGCAGCGTGGATTCCGCCCGCCCGGGGCCGTAGTGGGAACCCTGCACCCCGCGCCGGTAAGGCACGATCACCACGTCCTCGGCCGGGGTGGAGCGGTAGGCGAGCGACCAGAAGACGGCGTCGGTGTTCTCCGGGTCGATGTCCTCGCTCACCGCGATCACGATCTTGCCGCAGTCGGCGCGCAGCGTCGCCGTGCCGTGCAGCGCCCGCCAGACCTCGGTGCGCGGGGTGCCGCGCGCGAGCTGGACGAAGATGACGGGCCGCAGGTTCGAAAGCGGCTCGTGCATGGCGACGCGGCGCACGCCGCGGATCTGGAGGTTCTCGCGCAGGTGCGCGAGGAACATCGGTTCGTAGGCGACCTTCTTCACCACGCAGGATTCGCTGGGCGTCACCTGGCTGATGATCGCGCTGAAGACCGGATTGCGCCGGTGCGTGATCGCCGTCACGCGCATCGGCATGTTGAAGGCTTCGAGCGCGACGTAGCCGTTGCTCTCGCCGAAGGGCGCCTCCGGTTCCAGCACCGAGGTGTCGATCACGCCCTCGACGACGATTTCCGCGTCGGCGGGCACCTCGAGATCGACGGTGACGCAGCGGGTCTTGCGGATCGGCGCGCCGGCGAGGGCGCCGGCCACGGCGAGCTCGTCGGTGTCCACCGCGAGCTTCTGCGGGCCGGTGAAGAAGACGACGGGCGGCGCCCCCAGCGCGATGGCGATCGGCATCGGCTGCCCGCGTTCGCGGTACTTGAGCCAGTGGAGGTAGCCTCCCGCGCCGCCCGCGCGCGCGACCATGCGCACGCCGAGGCGGTCGGTCGCCTTCAGCCCGGCCCGGTAGGTACCCATGTTCTGTATGCCGTTCTCCGGGTCGCGGGTGACGCACAGCGTGGCGGTGAGATACGGCGCGGCATCGAAGCCCGGCGTGGAGATCGGGACGGGCAGGCGCGCGAGCCCGCCGCCCGGCTCGCGCAGCGCGGCGCCGGTGATCACCACCTGCTGGCACAGGGGTTCGGCGGCCGTGACGGGCGGAATCGGCCGCGCGATCGCCCGCATCCAGGTGTCGCCGATCTCCGCCACGGGCCTGCCCATGCCGAGCGCGTAGATGCGCGGCGAGGCGGCAAGCGCCCCCAGCGCGACCGGGATGTCGTAGCGCCGCCCCTTCGCGTCGATGACGTTCTCGAACAGGAACGCGCGGCGCTCGTCCTCGGGGATCCCGCCGGCGAACTGCCAGCGCACCAGCGGCTGGAGTTCGGTGTCCTTGTTGATCGCGCGAGTCACGCGCACGAGGAGACCCCGCGCCTCGAGCGCGGCGAGATGCGCCTGGAAATCGAGCGGCGGACCGGAGCCGGCCATGGGGCCGGTTCCGGCCTCGCGGGTGGTGTCGTCGGGCATGGGCGGGCGTCCCGGGATATTCTGGAGAGGAGTTCACGGCACGAACCGCCGCGAACTCCTAGTTCGTGAAATGCGCGCTCTTCAGCATCCTGCTCATCCGTTCCATGTCGGACCGGATGAACGCGGCGAACTCCTCCGGCGCGTTCGCCACGATCTCCACGCCGTTCCCGGCGAGCACTTTCGGGTCCGCGCCCTTCAGGGCCGACGCGATCTCCCGGTGCAGGAAGGAGACGACGGCCGGAGCGGTCTTCCTCGGCACGAAGAAGCCGATCGCGGCTTCCGCCGCGAACCCGGGGAGCACCTCGGATACCGGCGGGAGCTTCGGCACGAGGGGCGAGCGCTTCGGTGTCGATACCGCGAGCGCGCGCGCCTTGCCCTGCCGGATGAGCGGCAGCGTGGGCCCCAGCGCGCCGAACATCATCTGCACTTCGCCCGTCATGAGTCCGACCATGGCCGGGCCCGAGCCCTTGTAGCGGACGCGCACGATGTTGACTCCCGCGAGGTACTTGAACAGCTCGCCCGCGACGTGCGGCGTGGAGCCGCCGCCGCCCGCGCTGTAGTTGAGATCGCCGGGGCGCGCCCTGGCGAGCGAGATCAGCCCTTGCACCGACTTCACGGGCAGCGAGGGGTGCACCACGAGCACGTTGGGGGAGGTCATCGCCAGAGTGATCGGCGCGAGATCGAACAAGGGGTCCCAGTTCACTCTTGCGAGCAGCGGCTGGAGCCAGCAGAACGCGCCGTAGAAGAGCACCGTGTAGCCGTCCGGCGCGGCGTCCTTCGCGACGTACTCGACCGCGATGCTGCCGCGGTTCTCCACGATGACCCGCTGCCCGATGCGCGGCGCGAGCTCCTGCGCGGCGAGCCGCGCGCCCCAGTCGTGGTTGCTGCCGGGAGCGGCCGTGACGAACCGGATGACGCGCGCGGGGTATTTCTCCTGCCCGAGCGCGCCCGGCGCGGATGTCGCGAGCGCGGCGGCGGCGGCGATGGATGCGGCGCGGGTCCACATGACAAGTCCTCACCGGAATGCGGCCGGTTGCCCGCCGGGGCACTCTCGCGATTCCGCCTCCGAATCCGGTTTCCCGGCCAGTATGCCACCTTCGAGCACGCGCGTGCGCCCCCCTCTCGGGAGCATGCGCGGTGAAGGCGAGCGCGAGGCTTTGACCCTGTCACGGCGCGGCGGTAGCATGAAAGCGAGGACCCGAATCGACGGGGGCCGGTGCCGCGACGCCGCACGGCGCGCGCGGTCCGGTCCCGGGGAGCCCGCCATGACCTACCGCACCATCCGCAGCATCATCGAAAACCAGGAAGTCGTCTCCGCTGCCGGCGCCACCACCGTGCGCGAGGCCGCTCGCCTGATGAACCAGCACGGCGTCGGCGCGCTCATGATCGTGGAGGACGGCAAACTCACGGGCGTGTTCACCGAGCGCGACGTAATGACCCGCGTCGTGGCGGCGGACAAGGATCCCCGGGTGACGCGCCTCGCGGAGGTGATGACGCGCGATCCGCTGACGGTGCACCCCGACCGGCCGTTTCCGGAGGCGCTCCACCTCATGCACGAGCACGGCTTTCGCCACGTTCCCGTGGTGGAGAACGGCCGGGCGGTGGGCGTGGTCTCGACACGTGATGCGCTCGGCCCGGAGCTGGAGGACTTCATCTACGAGCTGTTGAGGCGCAACCAGGCCAACGATATTCTGGCCTAGCGGCCGGAATATCGTTCGGGAGGGCGCCGAATCGGGAGAGACGGGTTGACGCCTTCGCCCGTATCTCGTCACCCTCAACTTTCCATCCTTCCTCGATGTCACAGCCGATCCAGATCCGCATGGGGGGCTACGGCCCCGCTTCCACGACGTGCAGCCGGGGCATGAAGGTGATGGGTGACCGGCTCGCGCGCGATTTCGGCGCGGAAGTCGACGTCAAGTACATCTGGAACGTGATGGACCTCGGCTACCAGGGGGGCGACCTCCTGTGGATGGCCGAACACGGCATACTGACGCTCTCGTACCAGTCGACGAGCTACCTCGCCGACCGCGTGCCCGAGCTCGCGTTCGCGGACCTGCCCTTTCTCTTCGACGATCTCGCGCATGCCCGCGCGGCGATGGACGGCGGGCTCGGGGCGTACCTCACGCGGAAGATCGAGGAGCGTGTCCCGGGCTACAAGGTTCTCGGCTACTTCGAAAACGGCTATCGCCACGTCTCGAACCGCCTGCGGCCGATCCGCGCGCCGGCGGACCTCGCGGGGGTGCGCACGCGGCTGATGCCGGGCGAGACGCACAACCGGAGCTTCACGCTGCTCGGCGCGGTGCCCTTCTCGCTCGATCTCAAGCCCGGGCTGGAAGCGATCGTCTCGGGCAAGGTGGATGCCCAGGAGAACCCGCTCGCCAACACGGTGGATTACGGCGCGCACAAGGTCCACAGGTTTCACACGCTGACCGGGCACTGCTATCTCTCGCGCGGGATCTATCTCAATCGCGCGCAGTACGAGAGCTGGCCGAAGCGGTTGCGGGAGGCGATCCACGCGGCAGCCCGCGAGGCGATCCTCGCGCAGCGCGAGCTGGCCGTCGAGGAGGAAGCGGCCGCCCGGAGGGCGATCGAGGCGGCGGGCGGCGAGGTGATCGAGTTGACGCCGTCCGAGCGCGCGCAGTGGGCGCAGGCGGTCAAGCCGCTGCACGACGAGGCGCGCGGGCGCTTCGGGGACGCGGTGTTCGCCTTGTTGCGGTAGTCCTCCGGCAGCGCTCGCCGCGGCCCCGGAATGCAGAGTGAAAAGTCATGCCCGCGGAGGACGCGGTGGTCACGGGGCAGGTATCGCATCGCGAGGTCTCCGTGCTCTCCGTGAACCCCGTGGCTGGAGCTCGAGCACCAGCGGGAGCCGCCAGGTGACAACGACCGAACTCCTGTTCCGCGACGACGCGTACCTGAGAACCGCGACGGCGACCGTTCTCGCGGTCACCGGGCGCGGCGTCCTGCTCGATCGCACGATCTTCTATCCGCAGGGCGGCGGGCAGGCGGGCGACACGGGCTTTCTCGTGCGGCCGGAGGGCGCGCGGCTGGCGGTTGCCGATACGCGCAAGGACGAAACGGGCGAGGGCGTGCTGCACCTTCTCGCGCCCGACGCGCCCCGCCCCATGGCGGGCGAGGCGCTCGCGCTCGAGATCGACTGGGCGCGCCGCTATTCGCTCATGCGCCTGCACACCGCGCTGCACGTGATGTCGTCGGTGGTGGTCGCACCGGTCACCGGCGGCAACATCGCCCCGGATCGCGCCCGGCTCGACTTCGACATCGACATGAGTCTCCTCGACGCGCGGAAGATCGAGGACGGGGTGAACGCGATCGTCGCGCGCGGCGCGCCGACCGAGACCGTCTGGATCACCGGCGAGGAGCTCGACGCGCGGCCCGGGCTCGTGAAGACCATGAGCGTGCAGCCGCCGCGCGGCGCGGGCCGGGTGCGGCTGCTGCGGATACCGGATATCGACCTGCAGCCCTGCGGCGGCACGCACGTCGCGAACGTCGCCGAGATCGGCGGCGTGCGCGTTCTGCGCATTCGCAGCGAGGGCAGGCGGAACAAGCGGGTGGAGATCGCGCTCGCGTAACGGGCGCCGGGGGCGATCCCGATCGCGACGGTGCCGGCGCTCCACGACGGACTGGACGTCACCGGGGAGCTTCGCGGGATCGCCGCGGCGGTGCCGGCGGGGCCCGACTTCCCGGCGAGTCCCGGCGGGCGGTCAGACCCCGGACCCCGCCTGCGGCACGAAGGCCGGCCCGAGGGGTTCCAGCCGCACGCCGGCGCGCAGGTGACGATACGGATACTTTCTCGCGTCGACGAGATGATTGCCGGGCGCGATGGCAACGAGCACGCGCTCCGCGATGGGCTCGAAGTCCGCCCGGAAATGGCACGTGCTTTTCACGACGAGGATCTTCTGTCGCGCCGGTTCCAGGCCGAGGTGGCGGAAGATCTCCAGGTCGTAGGCCTGCATGCGCTTGCTCGCGACGACAATGCTCACGCCGCCGGTCACGAGCAGCGCGCTCGGCCCGAGATTCGCCTCGCGCCCGCCCACGCACGCGCCCTTGCACGTGAAGCGCCCGTCGCTAAGCCGCGCCACCCGGAACGTGCCGCGGAAGGGTTTCACGCCGGGGACCGGCGCGGCGCCGCCGAGGGTGAGTGCGATCTCCGCGCCGACGCCCGCTTCGTGCGCCGCCGCGGCTGCCTTCGCATCGGCGAGCACGCAGAGCGCCGCCGCGTCGGCCTTCAGGCGCACCAGCGCCTCGAGCATGCCCGTCGTGTCGCCCGAGCCGCCGCACCCCGGGTTGTCCTGCGTATCGGCGATGACGACCGGGCGCCCCGCGTGCCCGGCGATGCGCATCGCCTGCGTGACCGCATCGTCGGGCTCGAGCAACGGCTGCGCGAATCGCGCTTCCAGGCCCTCGATGTATTCCGCGAGTCCGTCGGCCGCCGCGTCCACCGCCTGCTGCGAATAGCCATGGGCGACGACGCCCGGCCCGCAATCGTGAAGATCCGACGGCGGAAAGCCCGCGCCGTAGCAGAGATCGAGCACGTCGCCGCCTTCGCCGCGCGCCGAGCGCTCGACGATGAGTTTCGACGGCTCGACGAGCGTGCACTGGAAATTGAGCGGAATGAGAAACGGCGGCTTGCGAAACGCGCGCGCCGCGGGCCTGCCGCGCCGCAGGACCTCGGTGAGGATGCGTGCCGCGCGGCCGCCCGTCGCCGGCCGATCGACATGCGGGTACGTGTGGTAGATCGCCATGCCGTCGGTGCGCTCCGCCATCGCCGCGGTGAGGTTGGTGTGATAGTCGAGGCTGATCACGACCGGTACGCGCTCGCCGACCGCGGCGCGCACGCGCCGCAGGATCTCCCCTTCGCCGTCGGGGAAGTCGACCGAGCACATCGCGCCGTGCAGATCGAGGTAGACGGCATCGACCGGCATGGCGACCGACAGCCGCCCGATCAGTTCGCCGAGGATGCGCTCGTACGCGTCGCCGGTCACGTAACCGCCCGCTCCGCCGCTCGCCCAGACCAGCGGCACGATATCGTGACGCCCCGCCATGTCCTCGAGAAAACCCGACATCGCGAAAGCGCGGCCCGGCAGATCACGGAGTATTCCTTCGCCTCGCGTGAGCGGCGGCCGGTCGCCGATCGTCGAGAACGCCTCGAAATCGGTGCGCGCGGGGATGAAGCAGTTCGTCTCGTGCTGAAAGCCGCCGGCGGCGATGCGCGCCATCGCGATACCCTCTCATTCCGCCTTGATGCGAGCGTCACGGATGATCCTGTCGACTTTCTCGCCGTCCCTTCTCGCGATATCGAGGATCGCCTCGGGCGTCGTCGCGACCGCCTCCATGCCCGGCGCCGCCGCCCTGAACTTCTCCTTGAAGCCGGGCGCGCCGATCGCCCTCGCGATCGCGGTCGACAGCGTCTGCACGATGTCCCTCGGCGTGCCGGCGGGAGCGATGATCGCGTAGAAGCCGGTGAACTCCCACCCCGGGATTCCGGCGCTTTCCGCGACGGTCGGGATATCGGGCATCTCGACGAGGCGCTTTCCGCCGGTGACGGCGAGCCCGCGCAGGCGGCCGCTCTTCACCTGCGTGACCGCGCTGCCCGTGGTCGACGTGCCGAGCTCGATGCGGCCACCGAGGAGATCGACGTACATCGGCCCGGCGCCGCGGTACGGAACGTGCGCAATGTCGATGCGCGCCGCGGCCTTGAAGTATTCCATGGAAAGGTGCGGCGTGGCGCCCACCCCGGTCGAGCCGTAGGTGAGCTCGCCGGGGCGCCGGCGCGCGAGCGCGATCACGTCCTTGAGGCTCTTCACGGGCAGCGACGGGTGGCCGGTGAAGGCCAGCATGAAAGTGGAGACTTCCGAAATCCACGCGTAGTCGCGCCAGGGATCGATCGTGACGCTCGGGCGCAGGGCGCGCACCGACGTGAGGCCCGACGCCGTCAGCATGATCGCGTAGCCGTCGGGCGGCGCCTTCGCGATGTACTCCCACGCCACCAGCCCGCCGGCGCCCGGGCGGTAGTCGATCACGACCTGCTGGCCCAGTATCGGCGCCAGCTGCGAGGTGAGCAGTCGCGCCTGGATGTCGTCGGCGCCACCGGGCGGCGATCGCAGGATCAGGCGCACGGTCTTGCCCGGGAACGTCTCCGCATGCGGGCTCGACGGCAAGCAGGAGAGCCCCATGCATATCGCGGCGCCGGCGAGGCACTCGCGCACGGGGCGGCGGGCGGAAGCGGCGGTGGCGCCGGGTACGGTCATGATGTCATCTCCTCTTCTCTGCGCTCGAATGCGGGCGTGACGGGCGCCAAGCGCCCGGGCGGGAAGCGCGCCCCCGCTCAATCCGTCCTGATGCCCGCTGTCCGGATGATCTTCGCGAACGACGCCGTTTCCCTGCGGATGAATTCATCGAGGCCCTCGGGTGAGGTGGGGGAGGGAATGCCGCCCTCATCGGTCAGGCGCTTCCTCACGCCGGCGTCGGCGAGCGCATTGCGCACCGCGGCGTTGAGCGTCGCGATGATATCCGCCGGCGTATGCGCGGGCGCCAGCATCGCGTACCACTGCGTGAGCTCGTAACCGGGGAAACCCGCCTCGACCATCGTCGGGACATCGGGATAGGCATCGAGCCGCGTCGTCGCCGTGACGGCAAGCGCCCTCAGTCTCCCGGCGCGGGTGAACGGCAGCGTCGTGACCGGGCTCGCGAAGCCGAGATCGACCTGCCCGGCGACCAGGTCGGTGGCGAAGAGCGCGGTACCGCGGTACGGAACGTGCACGATGTCGATGCCGGCCATCGACTTGAAGAGCTCGCCCGCGAGGTGGGGCGCGCCCGCGGTTCCGGCGGAAGCGAAGTTGAGCTTTCCCGGGCGCGCTTTCGCGAGCGCGACGAGCGCCTTGACGCTGCCGGCCGGCACGGATGGGTGAACGACCAGCACCCAGGCAATCTTCGCGCCGAGGCTCACGGGCGCGAAATCGCGCCGCGGGTCGTAGGGCAGCTTCTTCCCGAGCGCCGGCATGATCGCGAGCCCCGAAGAGGTGCCCCACAGGAGGGTATAGCCATCGGGCGCCGCGCGTGCGACGTAGTCGGTGCCGATGACGCCGGCGGCGCCGTCGCGGTTGACGACGACGATCTGCTGCCGCAGTTCGTGCGCCATGCGCTGCGAGACGATGCGGCCGAAAGCGTCGGTCGCGGCGCCGGGCGGGAAAGGAATCACGAGCGTCACCGGCCGGCGCGGATACTGCTGGGCGTGGCTACTCGTGAAGGCGCAGCTCGCGGCGAGCAGCGCGGCCCCCCAGATCGCATGGCGCATCGTCGTCCCTCCTCGTCCCGGTCTAGTTGCCGCTACGCGGCACGCGTTCCTCGAAGTCGCGCTCGAACACGCGCCGGTCGCCTTCGTACGCTTCCAGCCTCGCGCGGACTAGGAAATGCCGCTTCGTGCACGAGACGTGCGTCCGGCTGTTGGTGCGTATGCGCCATCCGCCGCGCTCGAACTCCCAGGTCCACGTCACTTCGGCGGTGGCCGAGAGCGGGTCCTCCTCGATCACGCTGTAGCGCTCGGTCGAGCGCGCCTCGGCGACGAGATCGATGTCGTCGTAGCGGTTGCGCCCGCTCCGGTCCAGCACCTCGACGACGGTTTCACCCCTGCCGAGGTCGGTGCGTATCGTGCGATCGCGCCCGCCCGGCGTGAGCGCCGTCCGGGTGAAGGGCGGGGCGGACTCCGGCGCCGGGAATTTCGGCGGCGTGTCGTCGTGCCTCGCGCGCGGGCGCACCGGCAGCCACAGCGCGCTCCTCCCGGCGAAAAGCGTGAGCGTCACGGGCTCGGGCGAGGGCCAGATGAGCGGCCAGTAGGTGGTCGATACGGCGACGCGGATGCGATGGCCCCTGGCGAACGAGTAGGCGCTGTCGATGAGCGGGAAGCGTACCTTGTACTGGACCCCGGGCTCGAGCCGCCGGGGCCTGTCGGCGCCGTCGCGATGCGTGAGATTCATTACGCCGTACGTGACACGCGTCGATGCGCCGCCGGGCGCGAGGTCGCAGACGCGCACGCACACGAACGCCGCCGGCCGATCGACGGCGAGCGTGAGCATGACTTGCGTCGTTCCGAGTATTTCGAGGTCCTGCCCGAGGGGCGCGCTGTCGAAGCACAGGGACTGGCCGTCGTCCGTGCGCTGGTCTCCGGGCAGCTCGGGGCTTGCGCCGTGCTGAAACCACGGCATGAGCTCGCCGCACGCGAGGCCCAGGGTCTGAGGCGACTTCCACGCGAGCGCCCTTGCCCGGCCGCCGCGGCCCGCGAGCGTGCCGTCGGCGGCAAGGAAGAAGCGGCGTCGCCGGATGCGCGGCGAAGGCCACTCGTTCTCGGCCACCCAGCGCCCGGGCGACTCGGCAAGAAACGGTTTCGCGGGCACCGACCGCGGCATCCATGCGATCAACTTCGGCTCGCGCATGATGCCGGTATCCCTGCCGCGCATCCAGCGATCGTACCACCGCAGCGCTTCCTGCAGCAGGCCGATCGCCGGCCCCGGCACGCCAAGGTGCCCGTAGCGGTGTCCCCACGGGCCGATGATGCCTTTCACGGGCGTGGACAGGTTCGCGAGCGTCTCGCCCACCGCGCCGACGTACGCGCCGTCCGCCCAGCCGCTGAGTGCGTAGAAAGGCGCCTTGATGCGGCGGAAGTCGATCGCCCGCTCGCGCCAGTACCGGTCGTATGCCGGGTGTTTCAACGCCGCGACGACCTGCGGCGTGTCGTGCTCGAGGCGCGCCATCCACATGTCGCGCCATTTCTCGCCGACGAGCTGCGGATCGGGCGGGCGCGACTTGTAGCCGAAGAGCTGGCTCGACCAGCGGATCGAACGCAGTAGCACGCATCCCCCGCGATAGACCTGGCTGTAGCGGTAGCGGTCGGGCGCGAAGGACTGCGCGATCACGGCCTTCAGCTCCCGGGGCGCGCGGTTCGCCGTCTGTATGCCCTGAAAGCCGCCCCACGAAATGCCGAACATGCCCACCTGGCCGTCGCTCCAGGACTGCCGCGCAATCCACTTCAGCACCTGCACCGTGTCCTCCGCCTCGTCCCCGATCGCGAACACTCCCTGGATTCCGCCCGAATCGCCCGACCCGCGCATGTCCACACGCATCGCCGCGTAGCCGTGGCCGGCGAAATAGCGGTGATGCATGGCGTCGCGCGGCGCGTAGATGTCGCGCTTGCGGTAGGGTATGACTTCGACGATGGCCGGGACGCGCTGCGTCCGCGCGATGTCCGGCAGCCACAGCTTGGCGGCGAGCGTCACGCCGTCCGGCATGGGAATCCAGCAGTCCTCGGTCTCCGTGTATCGATGCGGGAGGCGGGTGACGGTTT
This sequence comes from Burkholderiales bacterium, assembly GCA_020854035.1. Lineage (GTDB taxonomy): Bacteria > Pseudomonadota > Gammaproteobacteria > Burkholderiales > SG8-41 > SG8-41. The sequence goes on from JADZGE010000055.1 coordinate 88,997, forward strand.
TCAATGCGGATCTCCCCGTTCCGGTTGCGGCGGGATGCGCTCGAATTCAATGCGTGCAATCGCCCAGAGCACCCGGCTTGACATGCTGCATCATGCCTTCGCGTCGGTGCAAGAGGATTTCTCACGGAGCGCGATGGCCGGGGAGGTGTCCTGATCCCACGATCCCCGGGCAACGATACGCCGGGCAAGCGCCGGCGCGGGGCGCCGGGGCGGAGTTCCCGGACGCGGTCGTATTGAGGCAGTTTGGAGGCCGGCGAGGTGACCGGAGCGCGACGGGTTGGTGGCATGAGCCTGCCGACTGGAAGTGGCCACCCGCGCTACCCCGTCGTTCTGAGCTTGAGGCCGGTGCGTTGCAGCAGGTCACGCCACTTCTGCATTTCGGAACGGATCAGGCTCGCGAACTCCTCGGACGTGCTGCCGACCGGTTCGACGCCCCGGTTGACGAGGAAGGCCCGCGTGTCGGGCTGGTGCATGATGCGCTGGACTTCCGCGCCGATGCGGGCCACGATCCCGGGCGGCGTCCGGGCGGGCGCGAGGATGCCGGTCCAGGTCATCATGTCGAACTTCGGCACGCCGGCCTCGATCACGGTCGGGATGTCCGGCGCATTGACGGAGCGCCGCGTGCCGGTGACCGCGAGCGCCTTGATTCGCCCTGCCTTCACATGGGGGAGACCGGCGAGGACCGGTCCGAAGCCCACCTGCACCTGGCCGCTGATGAGGTCGGTGAGCGCCGGGCCGCTGCCCTTGTACGGCACGTGTACCATCTTGACGCCGGCGAGCAGGTTGAACAGTTCGCCCGTGAGGTGCGGCGTGGTGCCGAAACCACTGGAGGCGTAATTGATCGTGCCGGGCCTCGCCTTGGCGAGCGCGATCAATTCCTTCACCGTTCCCGCCGGCAGCGACATGGTCGCGGAAAAGAGCTGGTTCGCCATGATGAGGACCGAGATCGGGGCGAAGCTCTTCAGCGGGTCGTACGACGGCTTGCGCTCGAGCAGCGGCGCGATGGTCAGCATGCCGGGCGTCGCCATCGACAGCGTGTAGCCGTCCGGCGCGGCGTTCGCGAACACTTCGAGCGCGAGCACGCCACCGGCACCCGGGCGGTTGTCCATGACCATCGACTGTCCCCAGGATTCGGCGAGTTTTTGCCCGACCATGCGGGCCATGCTGTCGGAGGCGCCCCCGGCGGGAAAGCCGACGATGATCCGCACCGGCTTCACCGGGTAGGCGGAGGTGCCGGTGGTTTGCGTCGAGCCGGTGCCCGGCGCGACCAGGAACGCGAGCGCCGCGCCGATGGCCGGAAGCATGGAGTCATGTCTTGACATGACGGTCAGGGTCGGCACACCAGCGCTCATCGGCCACCTTTCAGGATCCTGCTCACCGTCGAATAGTGTACGTCGGCGGCCCGCGCCACCGCCGCAGCGGTATAGCCATGGCGCAGGCAGGCGTCGCGGATAGCGGCGTCTCGCGTCGGCTTCACGCGGCACACCGCTGCCGGGAAGAGCTTCGAGAGTCGAGGCCGGTCGGCCTGCCGTTGTGCCCGCGGAATCTCCTTCAACGCCCGCTTCTGCAAGAGCAGCGGGTGCATGCGCTCGCCAAACGCCTCCGATCCCAGCAACACCTGTCCCCGCAGCTCGCTCCACGGTGAAGGCAGGTCCTTCCCCTCGGAGACGAACTTCGCATAGCGTTGCTGCGCGAGCGTCCGTGTCTTCGCGAATTGCGACAATATCCAGTCCGTGCTGAGCCATGACGGGCGCGGGGCGCGGCCCGCCGTGGCGAGGTAGCTGCTCCAGCGATAGCGCCCGGGATGGCTGACCCGGCGCGCGCGCACCGGGTTGAGCACGATGTAGCGGGCGAGCTCCAGCAGGTATGATTCTCTTTCGACCACGATTGCCTTGAAGCGCCCCTGAAATACGTGCCCGACCCGCCCGTGGCGGCGGTTGAAGCGCTGGGTATACACGCCGTTGATTTGGCGCATGCCGCGCGAGAGGTTCGCCTCGGGCGTCTCGATGAGCAGATGGTAATGGTTGTCCATCAGGCACATCGCGTGCATCAGCCAGCCCGCGCGTTCGATCACTTCGCCGAGCACCGACAGAAACGACTCCCGGTCCGCGTCATCACGAAAGATCGCCTCGCGCGCGTTGCCGCGCCCCGTCACGTGGTAAATCGCTCCGGCAAACTCCACTCGCAGGGGGCGCGCCATGCGCGGACAGTACTGCACCGGAAACCGTCATGTCAAGACCTGACCCCGATGGCTTGACCGTCATGTCAAGACCTGACCCCGATGGCTTGAGTCATGTCAAGACCTGACCCCGATGGCTTGACCCCGATGGCCCGATGGCCGGGATTGAGCGGGAGGCGCGGCAGTGCTACGCTCAATCATTCCGGGCGCCTGACGGATTCTTCCGGCGCGGGACGCGACGCGCAGCCGGTGCGCGGCCCGGGATGCTTCGTTGACAATGTCGCCCGAGGAACGGACATAAGTTCATCGACAATGCTGCGGGCCCTGCTTGCGCTCGGCGCGGCACTGGTTTCCACCCAGCCGGGCGAGGCGCAGGACAAGTGGCCCATGAAGCCGGTTCGCATCGTCGTGCCCTACCCCGCGGGTGGTGGCAACGACGCGGTGCAGCGCCAGGTCGCGCAGGGCCTGATCGAGCGTACGGGGCGCCCGGTCGTTGTCGACAACCGCCCCGGCGCCGCCGGACTGATCGGCACCGAGTACGTCTCGCGGCAGGCGGCCGACGGCTATACGCTCCTGAGCGGCAATGCGAGCACGCACGGCATCGCGCCGAGCTTCTACGCCAAACTGGGCTACGACCCGGTGAAGGACTTCACGCCGCTCACGCTGGTTTACGACTCCCAAGCGGTGCTGGTGGTGCATCCCACCGTTCCCGCAACGACGCTCCCCGCGTTCATCCGCCTGGTCAGGCGCCATCCCGGCACGCTGAATTACGCTTCCTACGGCAACGGCGCCTGGAACCACCTCGCCGTCGAGTTGTTGAGCAGCAGGGAGCGGCTGGTGATGACCCACATCCCGTACAAGGGCAACAGCCCCGCCATGATCGATCTCCTGAGCGGTCAGGTGGGCGTCCTGTTCGACAACGTCATCAATCCGCACCCGCACGTCAGGAGCGGCAGGCTGCGCGCGCTCGCCGTATCGTCGAGCCGCCGCTCGCCGCTCTTCCCCGACACGCCGACGTTTACCGAGCTCGGCTACACCGGCTTCGAATCCATGAGCTGGATCGGTCTCTTCGCGCCTGCCAACATGCCGGCCCCGCTGGTGCAGCAGGTGAGCGGCGAGTTGATCGCGGTGCTGCGCACCGCGCGCATGGCCGCCTTTCTCCGGGCGCAGGGCGGCCAGGTGGTGGCCTCGTCGCCCGAGGAACTCGGCGAGCTGGTGCGCAACGACATCGTCAAGTGGCGCAAGGCGATCGAGGCAGCCCGCCTGCAGCCCGCGCAGGCACGCTGATGGCGGGAACGCACGGGAACGACGGGATACGCGTCAGGCTGGTCACCAAGGACTACGATCACCTGGCGCCGCTCGCCTGCGGCGATGTCCTCGCGCAGGGCATCGCGCTCGACTTCGAGCGGGATACCGAGAATGCCCTCGACCGGACCCTCTCCGACGCGACCATCGATGCCGGGGAAATCTCCCTCAGCCGGCACCTGAGCCGCCTCGCGGGCAAGGATCCCGGCTTCGTCGGCATCCCGGTATTCATGTGCCGCTACTTTCATCACCGCTGTTTTTTCGTGCGCCGCGACAGCGGGCTGCACCGTTTCGAACAGTTGGCCGGGAAGCGTATCGGCACCAACGAGTGGCCCGCGACGGGCAACACCTGGAGCCGCGCGGTGCTGCGCCATCACGGCGTGCGAATCGAGGAGATCGCCTGGTGGGTGGGCTCCGTCGACGGCCGGCCCGCGAACCGGCCCCAGGGCGTGCTGCCGCCGAACGTCAGGGCGGAGACCGGCCGGACACTCTTGTCCATGCTGCTCGCCCGCGAGCTCGATGCGCTAATGTTCGCCTACCCGCCCAGGGGATTCTACGAGCGCGGCAGTCCCGTGGTCCGGCTCATCGCGGATTACCGCCAGCAGGAGATGCGCTACTACCGGGAGACGGGGCTCTATCCGCCGAGCCACCTGATCGGCGTGCGGCGCGGCGTCTACGAAAAGCACCCCTGGGTGCTGCGCAGCCTGTTCCAGGCCCTCGACGAGTCCAAGCGGCGCTGGGCGGCGAGCCGCAGGCGCCTCACGGATACGACACCGTGGGTGCTGCGGGAGTTCGAGGACATGGCGGCGCTCCACGACGGCGACATGTCGCCCTACGGCGTGGAGCCCAACCGCAGGATGGTCCAGGCCATGTGCGACGAGCAGTTCGCGCAGGGCCTCAACACCGAGCGGCTCGACGCGGCGATTGCGTTCCCGGAATTCGAGGCGGTGATGGCCGCGGCGTGACGCGCGCGGCGTCCCCGCCGGCGAATCGCGCGGAGCGCCGGCGGGCACGGGCATGCGTCCTTTCCTCGACCCGGAGCACCCGGAATCATCGAACCATGTATCGGATCGGTATCGACGTCGGCGGCACGTTCACGGACTTCACGTTGCTCTCCGCCGCCGAGGGCAGCGTCAGCTTCCACAAGGTGCCTTCCACGCCGCACGATCCTTCCGAGGCGATCGCCGCCGGCATCGCCGATCTGCTGTCGATGCACCGCATCGCGCCCGCCGGCGTGAGCCACCTCGGTCACGGGACGACCGTGGCGACCAACCTGGTGATCGAGCGCAAGGGCGCGCTCACCGGGCTCATCACCACGCGGGGCTTCCGCGACGTCCTCGAGATCGGGCGGCAGACCCGGCCGCACCTGTACGACTACGGCGTGGTGAAGCCGCCGCCTCTCGCCCGTCGCGAGCACCGCATCGAGGTGACCGAGCGCGTCGATGCCTCGGGCGCCGTGGTGAGGGCGCTCGACGAGGCCGAGGTCGAGCGCGCGGCCGGGACGCTCAAGGCCGAGGGCGTGAGCGCGGTTGCCATCTGTTTCCTGCATGCCTACCGCAACCCGGAGCACGAACGGCGCGCGCGCGCCATCGTCACGCGGCTGATGCCGGACGCCTACGTGAGCGTGTCGAGCGAGGTGCTGCCCGAGTTCCGGGAGTACGAGCGGCTCTCGACGACGGTGCTGAACGCCGCCGTCGGCCCGCGCATGGAGCGTTACCTCGACCGCTTCGTGGAGCGGGTGAGGGCGCTCGGCGTCGGGGTGGACCCGTTCACCGTTCACTCCAATGGCGGCCTGATGTCGGTGCAGGCGGCGCGCGGTTTTCCGGTGCGCACCTGCCTGTCGGGGCCGGCGGCCGGCGTGATGGGCGCGGCGGCGGTGGGCGCCGCCGCGGGTTACGGGAACCTGGTGACTTTCGACGTCGGGGGCACCAGCACCGACGTGTCGCTGGTGTGGCGCGGAACCCCGCTCTTCAGCTCCAGCGGCCGGGTGGCGGATTACCCGGTCAAGGCCCCGATGGTGGACATCCACGTGATCGGCGCCGGGGGCGGCTCGATCGCGTGGATGGACGACGCCGGGGCGCTCAAGGTCGGGCCGCGCAGCGCGGGCGCCGCGCCCGGCCCCGCGGCCTATGCCCGCGGCGGCACCGAGCCCACCATCACCGATGCCATGATCTGCCTGCACCGCCTGAACCCGGTGGCGCTGCTCGGCGGACGGTTGCCGGTGGACGAGGCCGCCGCGCGGGATGCCGTCGAGCGGCGGGTCGCGCGAGCGCTGAATCTCTCGCTGGAAGCGGCGGCCGAAGGGGTGATCCGCATTGCCGACGCGAACATGAGCCGCGCCATTCGCGCGGTGTCGACCGAGCGCGGCTACGATCTCGCGCGGTTCGCGCTCTTCGCCTACGGCGGCGCCGGTCCGCTGCACGCGATCGGCATCGCGATCGAGTGCGGCATCCCCACGGTCGTCGTGCCCCGGGAGCCCGGCACGATGTGCGCGCGCGGCATCCTGCTCTCGGACGTGAGTTTCGATTTCGTGCGCAGCGAGATCGCGGCGCTCGCGCCGGCGGGCTGGCCGCGGCTGATGGAACTCTTCGCCGGGATGCGTGCGGAGGCCGACGCGTGGCTCGAACGCGAGCGCGTCGCGGCGGCCGACCGTGACTTCCGCCGCCACGTCGACGCGCGCTACCAGGGACAGAACTTCGAGGTGATCGTGTCCTTCGACGGCGAGCCGGCGAGCGACATCGGGGCCTTCGCGCAGGCATTCCACGACGCGCATCGCCGGGAGTACGGCTACGCGCTGCCCGGTCGCGCCATCGAAGTGGTGAACTGCCGGATGCGGGCGCTCGGCCGCGTGGCCAAGGTGCCGCTGAAGCCGCTCGCGGCTGCCGGGGCGCGGCAGCCGGCGCCGGCCGGACGCCGCGCGGTCTACCATGACCGGGCGCACGGCTGGATGGACACCCCGGTCCATGCCCGGGGCGATCTCGGCGCGGGCGCCGAGATCGCCGGGCCCGCGGTGATCGAGGAAATGAGTTCCACCACCGTGCTCGGGCCCGGCCAGCGGGCGCTCGTGGATGCCATCGGCAATCTGGTCGTCACCCTCGGGCGTTGATCCACATGGACGGCACACGGGAAGACTCCGGCCTGCTCGACCCCATCTCGATGGAGGTGTTCTCGAATCGCCTGCTCTCGATCACCGAGGACATGAACAACACGCTGGTGCGCTCGTCGTTCTCGACCAACATCAAGGAGCGCAAGGACTGCTCGGTCGCCCTCTTCGACGGGCGTGGCCGGCTGATCGCCCAGGGTGCGCAGATTCCGGTGCATCTCGGTTCGCTGCACGGCGGGGTAACGGCGCTGCTCGACGCCTGGCCGGTCGCGCGGATGCGCGAGGGCGACGCGTTCATCTGCAACGACCCCTACCTCGCCAACGGCACCCATCTGCCCGACATCACCGTGATGACGCCCGCCTTCTGGGAAGGGCGGGTCGAGTTCTTCGTGGCCAACATCGGGCACCATTCCGACGTCGGCGGCGCGGTGCCGGGCTCCATCGCGGCGAGCCTGCGCACGGTGTTCGAGGAGGGGCTGCGCATCCCGGTGATCCGCATCGTGCGCGAGGGCGAGCTCGACGAGGCGCTGCTCCGCTTCATCACCTGCAACATGCGCGATCCGGAGGAACGCGCGCTCGACCTCAAGGTGCAGATCGGCACCAACGAGCGCGGGGCGGAGGCCGCCCGCGCGCTCGCGGGCCAGATGGGCATCGCCGCGGTGCGGCGCTCGATCGACGACGTGATCTCGTATACCCGGCGGCGGTTCCGCAACCGCATCGCGGAACTCCGTCCCGGCGAATACACCTTCACCAGTTTCCTCGACGACGACGGCCTGGGCGGCGAGCCGGTGCCGATCGTGGTGACGGTCCGCGTCGCCGGTGACACGCTCGAAGTGGATTTTTCCGGCACCGGAGCGCAGGCGCGCGGCGCGATGAACGTGCCGGAGAACGCGCTGCGCGCGAGCGTGTATTACGCGGTGAAGTCGCTGCTCGATCCCGACCTGCCGCCCAACACCGGGCTCTTCGACGCGGTGCGCATCCACGCGCCGGCGGGCAGCATCGTCAATCCGCGGCCGCCGGCGGCGGTCGGCGCGCGCGCGATCACCGTGCAGAAGATCGCCGGCGCTCTCTTCGGCGCGTTCCGCGGCATCCTGCCGCCGCAGCGGGTGATGGCTTCGGGCAACGATGTCACGCCGGCGATCGTCTACTCGGGCGAGCTGACGCGCCGCGCCGCGCCGTACGTCTATCTCGAGACGCTGGGCGGGGGCGGCGGCGCGCGCCACGGCGGCGACGGCATGAGCGCGGCGCACGTGCACATGACCAACACCTCGAACCTGCCGGCGGAAGCGCTCGAGATCGAGTATCCCCTGATGGTGGACGAGTACGCGCTCGTGGAGAATTCCGGCGGGGCGGGGCGCAACCGCGGCGGGCTGGGCATCGCGCGCCAGATCAGCGCGCGTGTCGACGGCACGGTGTTCTCGCTTCGCTCCGACAGTCACCTCGTGGGGGTGCCGAGCGGCGTGTTCGGCGGGCTCGACGGCCGCCGCGCGCGCGCGCTGAAGAATCCCGGCCGGCCGGACGAGGAGGTTCTGCCGTCCAAGGTGGCGCGGCTCGAGTTGGCGGCCGGCGACTCGGTGCGCGTGGAAACGCCCGGCGGCGGGGGCTACGGGCCGCCGTCGGAGCGCCCGCTCGCGGCAATCGCCGGCGACGTGAGGAGCGGCCGGGTGTCGCGCGCGGCGGCAGAGCGCGATTACGGCGTCGCGCGCGTGGCGGAGGCACTCGGGCTGACCCGGTCCTAGCCGGGCGGCGCGCCTTTTTCCTGCCTGAATGAACGGCGTCTTCGACGCGAAGGAGGGGGTCATGGAGCATGCAGGCGAGCGGTGCACGCGGGGCGGCGTCATCCGGCGCGTGGCGGCGTGGTTCGGGATGGTGGCGCTCGCATCGTCCGGCGCGGCGCACGCGCAGTGGAAGCCCGAGAAGAACGTGGAGATCGTCGTCGGCGCCGCCGCGGGCGGCCCGCTCGACACCACGGCGCGCATCATGCAGCGCATCGTGGAGCCGAGGGCCGGCCATCCCGTCAACGTGGTCAACCGCACCGGGGGTGGCCATGGCATCGCGCTCGCCTACCTCAACCAGCAGGCGGGCAACGGACATTTTCTCGCCATGTCCACGCCCAACCTGATCACCAATCGCATCACCGGCGGCAATCCGATCAACTACACCGACGTGACGCCGCTCGCGATGCTCAATCAGGAGTACGTCGGGTTCTCCGTGCGCAGCGATTCTCCGGTGAGAAGCGGCAAGGATCTCATCCAGCTCCTGCGCAAGGACCCGGCGGCGCTGAGCTTCGCGATCGGCTTTCGCAGCGGCAACCAGCACCTCGCCGCGGGCGCAATCATGGGCGCGGCGGGAGTGGACGTGAAGCGGATGAGATTCGTGTCGTTCAAGGGCGGCGCGGAAACGGTGCCGGCGGTGCTGGGCGGTCACGTCGACGTCCTGGTGGCGACGCCGACTTCGACGTGGCGCCACGTCCAGAGCGGGCAGTTGCGCATGCTGGGCATCACCTCGCCCCAAAGGCTTGCTGGCGAACTCGCGGCGATTCCGACGTGGGTCGAGCTCGGGGCGAACGCGACCTCGTCCAACTGGCGCGGCGTGGTCGGACCGAAAGGGCTTGGCGCGGCGCAGATCGCCTGGTGGGACCGGACGTTCTCCGAGATGGCCCGGTCGGCGGAATGGCGGGAAGCGGTCGCGAAGTACCGGTGGGAGGGCGAGTATCTCGACAGCGCGCAGACGCTCAGGTTTCTCCAGGACGAGGACAAGAGGCTGACGGCGTTGCTGCGCGAGATGGGCGACGCGAGACAGTAGGCGGGTCGCGCGCGGCTTGCGCGGAGCGGAACGGGGAAACCGGGGAGACGCGCGCAGGAACGGGATCGGGAAAGGCCGGCGGGAAGCGTCGTGGCGCCCGGCGGTGTGTTGGCTCGCAGCGTCCGGGCTCGCGCCCGGGGGCTCGCCGGTGGCCGGTTCCCCGGGGGCCTGCCCCCGGAGCGCACGATCCGCATCATCGGGCCGGCGCCGCCCGGCGGCGGGCCCGACGCGTCGAATCGCACGCCGCGCGGTGCTCCTTCAATCCGGGCATTCCCGAGCGACCCGCTAAAGCTTCCCCGCGGCGGGCCGTAACGGAGAAGACTCCGTCCGGGAACGCTCAACGATGCTCGCTGCCAGTACGACCGCGCCGGACCGGCGCCGCCTGCTCGCGGCGATCGTGAGCGAGATCGGGCAGGGAGGAGTGTGCTTCCCGACCACGCCGCAGCTCGCGCGTGGCATCCGCCAGGCCCTGTGCGATCCGGATTGCCCCGTTGGTACGGCCGCGCGGCTGGTCGGGGCCGAGCCGCTCCTCGCCGCACGGATCGTGGGGTTGGCGAACTCGGTGCTCTTCCGCAGCCGGGGACGCGTGATCACCGATCTCTCGTCCGCGATCACTCGCGTGGGCTTCTCCGTCGTGCGCTCCCTCGCCACGGCGCTGATCGTGCGGCAGCTTGCCGCGATACCCGCGCGGCCCGCGCACCGGGACATGGCGGCCGCGCTGTGGGGGCACAGCGCGCACGCCGCCGCGCTCGCGTACCTGCTCGCCCGGCGCATCACGGGCCAGAATCCGGATACCGCGCTTTTTGCCGGCCTGGTCCACGAGGCCGGCGGTTTCTACCTGATCTCGCGCGCGGGAGACTACCCGGGGTTGCTCGACGGGGCGCTCACGCGCGACTGGGTGGACGATGGTTGCGACGACGCGGCGGAGTCGGTCATCGGCGGTCGGGGAACGCCGACGAGCTTCCAGAGCCGGATCGGCCGGGCGGTGCTCGACGCGCTCGAAGTCCCCGCGCCCGTCACCGAGGCGATCGAGACGCTCTGGCGCGGAGAGCTGGCGCTGCCGCCGCGAACGCTCGGCGACACGCTGCTTCTCGCCGTGCAGCTCGTTCCGCTGCCCTCGCCCTTCAAACGCGTCCCGGAGGGCGGCGCGCTGCACGCGCAGGCGGTCATGGATCTCGCGTTCGAGCAGGGCGCGCTGGGGCAGATCGTGAAGGAGGCGGCGGCCGACGTCGCTTCGCTTTCGGCGATTCTCAGGGGCTGAGCGCTCGCCGGATATGGCGCGTCGCCGCGACGGCAACGCGGTGCACGAGCCGCCCATGCCATGGCGAGCGGCAGTCGAACGTCGCGAGATCCATGCCGCAAGGCGCCGCGCCGCGCGCGCATGCCGAGGGCCTGATCTGCGGCGCGGCGCAGTCCTCAGACGAGGGCTGCGGCGATGCGGCCGCTCTCGCCCACGCGCAGGCCATCGACCCTGCCGGAGAAGTAGTCCAGGTTGGCGCTTTCCGGCCCGAGCACCTCGACCTCGCGGAACCCGGCGTCGAGGAGCTTCCCGGCGAGCGCATCGGGCTCGAAGAAAGTAAGCCAGGGCTCGCCGAGCGCCGCCACGCGCGCCATGGATCGCTCGCGGGCGACGCGGGCGGCGGCGGCGAGACGCGCGGCGGGCAGCGCGAACTCGAACACCACCTCGCTGCCGGGAACGCACGCGGCGACGAAGCGCATCGTTCCCATTACCGCCGGCTCGGTAAGGTAGATCGCGACGCCGAGCAGCGAGAAGAAGGCGGGCGCCGCGGCATCGAAGCCGGCGCGGCGCAATTCGCCGGCGAGCGACCGGGTTTCGAAATCGACCGGCGCGTACGCGAGCCACGGCGGCAGGAAGATGCCGGCCGCCTGCAGGCGCGCCCGCTTCCAGCGTTGTGTCGCGGGGTGGTCCACCTCGAAAACCCGGAGACCGTGCTCGCGGTGCGGATTGCGGTAGGCGAAGGTATCGAGGCCGGCGCCGAGAACGACGTACTGCCCCACGCCTCTCGCGACGGCGGCCGCGAGCCGGTCCTCGGCGTAGCGGCTGCGCAGCGCGACGAACGCGCGCAGGCCGTGCGCGCGCCGGTCCGCCGCCGCCTGCAGCGCCGCGGCGCCCTCGGGTCCGATGATCGGGACCGCGAGCGGGTCGTCAAGTATGCGCGGATAGTCGATTACCTGGTGCAGCGCCCGCAGGACGGCCGCGCCCTGCGCCGTTGCGCTCGCCGCGCCGCCCGCCAGCCGCTCGGCCGCGCGGGCGCCCGGGACGGCGAAGAGCGTGCCGGCCGGCAGTGCGAGCCCGGCGCCGCCCGCCAGTGCCCCGCGCAGGAGGCGCCTGCGGCCCGGCGACGTTACCGAAATCGGGAAAGCCATGCCGTCAATCGGCCCTGATGTTCGCCGCCTTGATCACCCTCGCGTACTTCTCGACCTCGCTGCGGAAGTACTTCGCCAGTTCCTCGGGGCTGCTCGCGACCGGATCGAGCGCCTCCCGGGGGAAGAAATCCTTCACTTCCTTCGTCTGCAGCGCCTTGCTGATCTCGGCGTTCAAGCGTTCCACGATCGGCCGCGGCGTGCCCTTGGGCAGGAACATCGCGTACCAGTTGTCGGAAACGAATCCCGGGTAGAAGGAATCCATCGTCGGCAGCTCCGGCAGGGCCGGCGAACGCTTCTGCGTCGTCACCGCCAGAGCGCGCGCCCGGCCGGTGCGCAGGTGCGGCATCACCGACGGCGCCGTGGCGAAAATGTAGTCGATCTCGCCGGAAATGAGCGCGATCACGGCCGGACCCCCGCCGCGGTAGGTCAGCACCTGCGACCGGGTGCCGAACCTCTGGTTGAACATCTCGGCGGTGAGATGCGCCGTGCTGCCCACGGTGTTGCCGCCCGCATTCATGCTGCCTTTCGTGCGTTTCGCGAGCTCGACGAGTTCCTTCGGCGATTTTGCGGGGACGCTCGGGTGCACGCTCAGCACGAGGGGGGTGGAGGAAATCCAGCTGACCGGCTGCAGATCGGTGAACATGTCCCACTTGATGCGCTTCGCGTGCAGCGTCGTCACCACGGAGATGCTGCCGGATGTGAAAAGTATCGTGTAGCCGTCCGGCGCGGCTTCCACGGCGATCTGGGTCGCGATGAGTCCCGAAGCGCCGGTGCGGTTATCGACGATGAACTGCTGGCCCGTGCTCTTCGCGAACGCGTTGTTGAGCAATCGGGCCTGGATATCCGTGCCCCCGCCCGGAGCGAACGGGACCAGCATGCGCACGGGTTTCTCGGGCCACTGCTGGGCGCTCGAGGGCGTCGGACCTGCCGCCGAGAGTAGCGCGACGGCCGTGAGGGCGCGGGCTGCCGTTTTCATGCTGTCCTCCTCCTTTGTGGTTATTTCCGGCGCCTGCCGGCGTCAGTCCACATGTTAGCACCGAGCCCACTATCCGGACCAGCAACGGGGCCCTCGGCCCTCGCCACTCGGGGGACCTCGATGCCGGGCGCGAGATCGCGGTGTGCGCCGGCCGGCTGGAATCCCCGGGAGGGCAGGCAGTACCGGCAGCCGGACGATTCGCCGCGCGGGCACCTCCCCGCACGGTGACGCCGCCGATGGGCAAAAAAGAACCCCGCCGCGGCGGGGTTCGTTCAGGACGCGTTACCTGGCGGCCGTCACGCTTTTCCGGCCTTGCGCTTCTGGGCGTGTTCCTCGACGCCCTTCCTGCCCTCGTCGGTTTCGGGTTTCCAGATGCTCCGGTGCTCGAGGAGATCCTTCTTCTCCCATACGTGCGAAGTGTCGCCCATGTAGACGATGAAGACCTCGCAGCCGTCCGGGTACTCGTACGGCCCGTGCGGAATGTCCCAGCCGAACACGTAGTCGCCCGGCCGCAGGTCCTTGCCGGCGACGCACATGCGGCCCTTGGTCACCAGGATCGAGTGCCAGCTCTTGTGCGTGTGCGCGGGCTCGACGTAGCCCGGCGGGAAACGCTGCTTCATGTCGATCCGCTTCATCTTGGGATCGTAATTGAGCACCTTCACCTGAACGCCCGGCGGCAACGTGAGCAGCCCCCGCACGTCGTCGCTTTCCCATGGCACTTCGTGGTCGTGAATTGCCTTGAAGGTGTGGTCGAATCCGTCGGCGGATTGCGCCGCGCCCCTGGTTTCTGCCATGTCGGTCTCTCCTGTCGGGTCAATGTGCCGTGATGCCGGCGTCCTTGATCAGCTTCGAGAACTTCGCAGCGTCGGACCTGATGATATCCGTGAATTCCTGCGGCGTGCTGGTCACCGCCTCCAGCCCCAGCCTGGTGTAGATCTCCTTCACGTCCGGCTGACCGAGCCCGCGCACGAGGGCGGCATTGATCCGGCCGACGATGTCCCGCGCAACGCCCTTCACCACCAGCACACCCCACCAGTTGTCGAGAACGAGCCCCGTAAGGCCCGCCTCGGTCGCGGTCGGAATATCCGGCGTGAGCGGAAACCGCCTGGCCCCGGTCACCGCGATCGCGCGGAGCTTGCCCGAATTGGCGAGCGGCAGGGCGATCGGCATGTCCGAGAAGATGACGTGCAGGCGCCCGCCCAGGAGGTCCTGGATCGCGAGTATGGTGCCCTTGTAGGAAATATGCTCCATCCGGGTTCCGGTGAGTACCCGGAACCACTCGCCACCAAGGTGAGGCAGCGTGCCGATCCCGCTCGCACCGTAGTTCAGTCCCTCCTTGCTCGATTTCGCGAGCGCGATGAGATCCTTCACGGATTTCACCGGGGAGGACGGGTTTACCACGACGAGCTGGGGGGCCCTGCCGATCAGGGAGACCGGGGTGAAGTCGCGCAGCGACTGGTAGGCGATGTTCGGATAGAACATCGGGTTGAGCACGATCGGCGCGACGCTCCCGAGCACCAGCGTGTAGCCGTCGGGCGCCGACTTGGCGCCGATCTCCGTGCCGAGGCTGCCGCTCGCGCCCGGGCGGTTGTCCACCACGACCCGTTGATCCCAGGCGTCGGCGAGCTTCTGGCCGGCGATGCGCGCCAGAATGTCGGAGGTTCCGGCCGGCGGGTAGGGCGCGATGAAGCGGATCGGCTTGGTGGGATACGCCTGGGCCGCAGCCGGCCCCGCCGCGGGGACGCACGCCGCCAGCGCGAGTAGCAGCGTCGCACGCTCGATCCATGGATCCTTCATGGTTCCTCCTCGTTCTGCGTTATCGTATCGAACGCCGTCCCCGCAGAGAAGCATTCTACCCGACATCGCCCCTCACCCCTCACGGTTACCTGACGCTATGATGTGCCGTGAACCGGCAGGAGACGCACTCGTGAGAAACGCACGCTCCGCCGGCCGCCAGCGTGGCGCGGCCGGCGGCTGGTTGCTCGCCACCATCGCCGTCGCGGCCCTCCTGTGGTGGTTCGCGTCGTGGGACGCCGGAACCGGCAGGCGTGCGGGCCCCCCCGTCGAGTCCCGCCCGGTGGCGGCGCGTGGCTCGCTCGCCGAGGACGAGCAGAACAACGTCAACGTATTCAAGTCGGCCTCGCCTTCCGCGGTGAACATCACCACGCTGGAGCTCGCGCGCGATCTCCAGTCGCTCAACGTGCTCCAGGTCCCGAGCGGCACCGGCACCGGGATCGTCTGGGACGACCGCGGCCACATCGTCACCAACTTCCACGTGATCCAGGACGCCACCGGCGCCCGCGTGACGCTTTCCGACCACAGCGTGTGGATGGCCCGGCTCGTGGGAGTCTTCCCGGATCGCGATCTCGCCGTGCTGCGCATCGAAGCGCCGCAGGAGAAGCTGAAGCCCGTCACCATCGGCACCAGCCGCGACCTCGTGGTGGGGCAGAAGGTCTACGCCATCGGCAATCCGTTCGGCCTCGACCAGTCGTTGACGACCGGCATCATCAGCGCCCTCAACCGCGAGATCGACTCGGTGACCAAGCGCCCCATCCGGGGTGTCATCCAGACCGATGCCGCGATCAATCCCGGCAATTCCGGCGGGCCGCTGCTCGATTCGGCGGGACGGCTGATCGGCGTCAACACCGCCATCTACAGTCCCTCGGGCGCCTCCGCCGGCATCGGGTTCGCGATACCCGTCGACGAGGTGAACCGCGTCGTGCCCTCGCTCATTCGTCACGGGAAGTTCGTGCGACCTTCGCTCGGCGTGCGGGTCGCGCCGCTCGAATTCCAGAACCAGCTTGGCGTGCAGAAGGGCGTGGCGATCATCGGCGTCCTGCCGCGCGGCCCGGCGGCCGCGGCGGGCTTGAAGCCGTTTCAGCGCGCGCCCGGCGGCGAACTGATCGTCGGCGACGTGATCGTGGCCGTCGCCGGAAAAGCGGTGTCGACGCTCGAAGAAATTCTCGACGTGCTCGAGAAGCACCAGCCGGGTGACACGGTCACGCTCTCGCTCGTGCGGGCGAAGGACGAGGCCGTGGACGTGCGGGTGCGGCTGGGAGCCTCCGAGTAGCGCCCGGCGCGCGCGCAGCGGGGAGGACGCCGCGTTCGCCGCCTGATTTCGTGACAAATTACCGCGGCCGGCGCCGGCGGCGGGCCGCGCGCCCCCGCCCGGGGCCGATTGTCGTGCTTCGCCGCCACACGTTCGTTGCTGCGCGGAGAGCCGCGGCCTAGAATCGGTGGCTCGCGGTTTCGCGAGTCGCGGAGGTGCTCATGGTCGTCGCCGTCGAAGAACCCGCGGAGGAACGCGTGCTGTGGTCGGCGGCGCTCGCGCCGGCGGCGACCCACGACGACCCGCTGCTCGTCTCGCAGTGGCACCTCGGCTCCAACACGGGCACGACGAAGGGCGCGAACGTCACCGCCGTATGGGACGAATTCCGCGGCGCCGGCGTCACGGTGGGGCTGCTCGACGACGGCGTCGAGTACACGCATCCGGATCTCGTCGCGAATTACGACACGACGCTCGACTATGACGCGCGCGACAACGATTTCGATGCCTACACCTCCAGTTCCGGGGATCGGCACGGCACCACGGTAGCGGGCACCATCGGGGCCGCGCTCGACAACGCGACCGGCGGGTCGGGTGTCGCGCCGGGCGCGACCATCACGGGTTACCGCATGGGATTCGGCGCGAGCGGCTCGTTGAGCCAGGTCGTCGCGTTGCTCGACCGCGTCGATCAACTCGACGTCGCCAACAACAGCTGGGGCTACGACGGCTTTCTCGACGACGACTTCGCCGGCGCGTACTTCGCGCCGGCCGGCGCCGATCTCGCGGACGCGCTCGCGAACGGGCGCGGCGGGCTTGGCACGATCGTCGTGTTCTCGGCGGGCAACGACCGCGCCGAGGGTCAGAACACGAACTACCACAATTTCCAGAACTACCGCGGCATCATCACCGTCGCGGCGACGGACAGCGCGGGCACGATCGCGTCGTTCTCGACGCCGGGCGCCTCGATCCTCGTGTCGGCGCCGGGGGTCGGCATACTCACCACGGATCGCGTCGGTTCGCCCGGCTACGCGGGCGGCGATTACGTCTCCATCAGCGGCACCTCGTTCTCCGCGCCGATCGTGAGCGGCATCGCCGCGCTCATGCTGGAGGCAAATCCGGATCTCGGCTGGCGCGACGTGCAGGAGATCCTCGCCGCGACCGCGATCCGCACCGGCGCCGCGGGCAGTTGGGCGTACAACCACGCCGCGAGCTGGAACGGCGGCGCGATGCATGTCAGCCACGACTTCGGCTTCGGCCTGGTGGATGCCATGGCGGCGGTGCGGGTCGCGGAAAGCTGGCGCGTCACCTCGAACTCGGCGAACGAGATGGTGCTCGAGAACGCCGCGTTTCCGTTTCTCGCGATACCGGATCTCCAGAGCGTGCAGAGCGTGCTGAGCCTTCCCGGCGGCATGCGCGTCGAACGCGTGGAGATCGACATCGTGCTTGCGCACACCGCCATCGGCGATCTGCGGATCACGCTGGCCTCCCCCTCCGGCACCGAGAGCGTGATCTTCAACGCGCCGCCGACCTCGCAGGACGACATCTCGTTCACCTTCTCCACCACGCGCGACCGGGGCGAGATGTCCGGCGGGGACTGGACGCTCACGGTGAGCGACCTCGCCGCGCTCGACACGGGCGTGCTCCAGGCGTGGGGCATCCGCGCCTACGGTGACGCGGCCGGCGACGACATCCATCTTTACACGGACGAATTCGGCGCCCTCGCCGCGGCGGATTCCTCCCGGCGCGTGCTCGCCGACGCGTCGGGGGTGGACGGGGTCAACACCTCGGCGATCGCGAGCGCGACCGTGCTCGACTTGCGGCCCGGCGAGACGAGCCTCATCGACGGCGAGAGCGTGACGATCGCCGCGGGCACGCTGATCGAGAACGCCGACACCGGCGACGGCAACGACACGATCACCGGCAACGATGCTGCAAACTCGCTGCGGAGCTGGCGCGGCGGGGACACGATCGACGGCGGAGCCGGCAACGACACGCTGGAAGGCGGCCCGGGGAGCGACACCCTGTCCGGTGGGACCGGTGACGATCTCTATCTTTTCAGCACGGGTTTCGGGCAGGACCTGCTCGCTGATCACGATGCCGCGGCGGGCAACGTCGACACGATACGGTTCGACGCCGCGTTCACCACCGCGCAGGTCGCGGTGAGCCGCGCCGACATGGGCCTATTCCTCGGCGCCGGCGCCGACACCATCACCGTGCAGAACTGGTTTGGCTCGAGCGCCGACCAGATCGAGCGCGTCGAGTTCCGGCTCGACGGGACGGTGTGGGACGCGGCGGATCTGCGCGCGTTCTCCAATTTCGCGCCGGCGCTCGTCAACCCGATCGCCGACCAGGCGGCGGCGGCCGGCGTCTCCTTCAGCTACCAGGTACCGGCGAGCACGTTCGCCGACGCGGATGCCGTGATCGGCGATCTGCTCGGCTACTCGGCGCGCATGGCTGGTGGTGGTGTGTTGCCTGGGTGGTTGATGTTTGACGGGGTGTTGGGTGGTTTCAGCGGGACCCCGGGTGCGGGGGACGTTGGGTCGGTGGATGTGGAGGTGGTTGCGA
>JADZGE010000056.1 GCA_020854035.1 Burkholderiales bacterium
ATCTCGGTCGGCGAAGTGGCTCGTGCTCGCCACGGTCCAGTCGAGACTCGTCGCCGGCTTGCAGGTGGCCCCGGGGAGGTCGGAGTCGCATTCCTTGATCGATCGCAACCTGGTCTTGCCGAGCGATGCGACTTGGTCATAGGTGAGCCGATATTCCGCGACCGCCGCCGTTCCAACCCTGGTCGTCACGCGCGACAAGCGCCGCATCGTCTTGATCACCGATCCGCCGACGCAGGCCGCCGGGATGTCGGTGCGGTCCTCGTAGACGAACTGGACCGACTGACCCGGCGTCGCGCCGTTGTATTCGATCCGGTCGGGGCGGAAATCCCCGTTCGCGTTGTCCTCGATATAGGACAAGCTCAGGAAATTGCCGACCGTGTCGGAGATCTTGTTCACCATCCAGGTGCGAACGGTGGCAATGCCCTGGGCCTCTATGCTCGAGCTCGCGCTATTGCCGTACTCCAGGATCTGTCCGCTCTTGGTCCACATCCGGAACCAGGCCGGCCCGCTCCCCGCCGAGCCGAACGATTGCGCCTTCGCGAGGCTCTGCCGCTCGGTGCGGTACTCCGCGCCGTCCGCACCGTACGTGCCGGCGATCACCACCAGCCGCTGTCCATCCAGACAGAAGCGGTCGTTCGCGTCGTAGTTGATGCCCTGCCGGGTGCCGTCCTGGGCCTGGGTGCGCGCACAGCGTATGATGGCCGATAGCCCGAGAGCGACCAGCCCATGCCAAGCAAGCCGTTACCCAGCTGACTGTTGTAGACGAAGGAGAGCTTCGGCTCCATCCCTGCGGCGCCGGGCGGCACCCGGATCGCAACCTCGTAGACGCCTGCGCCCGTTTCGCTCACACGGAAGCTCCCGGGCGTGAAGACGACGGCGGCAGCGAATCGGCTGGAGAGCACCGCGAGGGAGAAAGCCGCGCAGAGCAGCAATACCACTTTGAGACGCATTCGGTGGCGATCCATCTTCCCCCTTCGGCGACGGGGCATCCGTCGGTGAAGCAAACGCCCAGGAATGGCGAGCACCCATGGTCACGCATCAATCGTGCCAGAAGATGAAACTTCGCCTTTTCAGCGGGTTGAATCGGAGTCGCGACACTCATGTGTCGCCGTATCGCGACGCGCGATTTACTGAATCACGATAGTCTGTCGTTGAATCATCTGCTTTCGCCTGTCGCTGCTTCGCGACAGCCAGGTGGTTGGACAATGAGGGTTCGCAAAATGGTTGATGCTCAATTCCCCTCATCCGTTCCCCCTCTCCCGAGGGGCGAGGGGTAAAGTATGGCAGCAAACGGTCTGTCACGGCTCATGGCTCGCAGCTCATAGCCCGTGGCTCGTAGCGCGTAGCACAGCTCATAGCCCGTGGCTCGTGGCTCGCAGCCCGTAGCCCCTACCAGTGCGAGGCCCCAGCATCGACACGACGCTCAAGGTTCCCGACGCGGCCCTGCCCTACATCGGGATGCACCGCACGCATCTCGCAGGGGATCTGAAGGCGGCGTACGCGGCCGACGTCGCGCGCGATTTCGAGATGATCCGCCCGCATCTTCCCGCGCGGGCGGACGCGACGCTCGACATCGGTTCGGGGATGGCCGGCATCGACGTGCTGCTGTGGCGGCACTATGGCAACCCGGTGGTGAATCTCCTCGACGGCACCGGGCACACCGAGGTGCGCGTGCTGTTTCACGAGGCGATGTCGCCGTACAACTCGATGGCGGTGGCGCGGCTGCTGCTGGAGGAAAACGGCGTGCCGGGCGAGCGCATCGTCGAATGGCCGCCCGACCCGGACGCGAGCGTACCGCGGTGCGAGTTCGTGCTCTCGCTCCTTTCGTGGGGCTTCCACTACCCCGTCGCGGCCTACCTCACGCTCGTCGAGCGCTGCCTCGCGCCGGGCGGGCGCGTCCTCCTCGACGTGCGCAAGGACACCGACGGGCTGGATCTCCTCGACGCGCACCTCGAGCCGGTGACGGTGATCGACTCGGGCGCGAAGGCCGACCGGGTGTGCTACGAAAAGCGCCGGTAGGAATTCGCCGCAGAGGCGCAGAGACCGCAGAGAAAAGCGCCACGTCTTGAATCAGAACCCTCTGCGCCCTCTGCGGCTCCGCGGCAAGTCACCAGCGAATCGTCAGCGCGGCTCGAGCTTCGCCGCGCGCGCGACCTTCGTCCAGCGCGCGACTTCCGCCTTGATCACTTTCGCGAACTCTTCCGGCGAGTTGCCGATCGGGTCCTCGCCCGCGAGCCGCTTCTTCGCCTCCGGCTCGCGCAGCGCCGCGACCGTGAGCTGGTTGAGCCTCGATATCACCGCGCGCGGCGTGCCAGCGGGCGCGAAGAGGCCGAACCACTGCAGCGCTTCGTATCCCGGATACCCTGATTCCGCCACCGTCGGCACCGCCGGCATGGCCTCGACGCGCTTGAGACTCGTCACCGCGACGGCGGTCAGGCGACCGCCGTCCACGTGCGGCTTCGCCGAGATCACGTTCACGATCATCGCCGCCACGCGCCCGCCGACGACGTCGGTCAGCCCCGGCGCGACGCCCTTGTAGGGAACGTGGCGGAGATCAATGCCCGCCATCATCTTCAACTGCTCCACCGCGAGGTGCGGCACGCTGCCCTCGCCCGGCGAGGCATAGGCCAGATCTCCGGCGCTTTTCCCCGCCAGCGCGACGAGTTCCTTCAGTGATCGCGCCGGCACGGAAGGGTGGACGACGAGCGCCTGCGCCGAGGCGACGATCTGCGAGATCGGCGCGAAATCGAGTTCCGCGTTGAACTGCGAGTTCCTGTAGACGAGGTGCAGGCTCGTGATCGAAGTGGGCGCGATCACCAGCGTGTAGCCGTCCGCCGGCGCGCGCACCGCGAGGTTGTAGCCGATCAGCCCCGCGGCGCCCGCGCGGTTGTCGATCACGAACTGCTGGCCGAGCGCGGCGGCGAGGTAATGCGCGAGAAAGCGGCCGATCGTGTCCGTGCCGCCTCCCGGCGAGGACGGCACGATGAGGCGCACGGGTTTCACCGGGTACTCCGACTGCGCGAGCGCAGCGCCCGGCGCGGTCAGCATCATCACGAACGGCAGCGCGGCGGCGAATCGGGCCATGGCGATCTCCTGTACGTTCGGACAATCTCCAAGCAGGGCAGCGCGGGGCATGACTATGGCGCGTTCCCTCACGGGAACCGGAGAAGTTGTGCTTCCCTCCCCTTCACGGAGAACCAACCCCCTTCCCTCCCCTTCACGGAGAACTAACCTCCTTCCCTCCCCTTCACGGAGAACTAACCTCCTTCCCTCCCCTTCATGGAGAACTAACCTCCTTCCCTCCCCTTCACGGAGAACTAACCTCCTTCCCTCCCCTTCACGGAGAACTAACCTCCTTCCCTCCCCTTCAAGGGGAGGGTTAGGGTGGGGATGGGGTACAGCAGCGGCGTTGTTCAACGTCAACATCACGTCAACCCCATCCCCACCTTCCCCTTGAAGGGGAAGGGGCGCTCGGCGCTACGCGAGACCCGGATGCCCATCCCCATCCCCACCTCACGGCCCGTCCCGCTGCATCGGGCCGGGCGCTCGGCGGCTCGATGCGTGCATCTCGAAATCCCGCCTCGCCCTTGAAGGGGAAAGCGCTCGCAACCCGTTCGGCGACGGTGTTTTTGAGCATTCGGTAAGTGGTTGGCAGACCATTTGCCGCCGCGCATTTCCCCGCTCCACGCGGGAGAGGAGAAGGGGCGAGGGCGAATCGAGCGTCAACCATTCTGTGAACGCTCAACAGCGTTGGTCGAGCGACGTTCGGCGGACGTTGCCCGAGCTCTCGATCAGCCAGCGCTCGCTCGGGAAGGGCTTGCCGCCAAGGCGATCGGCCATCCAGTCCGCCATGTAGGTGTAGGGAAACGGCCCGAGATTGGTCGATGGCACGAACCCGACCGAGTGCTTCGATTCCTGGTAGACCAGGAGCTGCCGCGGGCAGCGCATCGCGGAGAACATGCGGTCGGTGTGCTCGAGCGGTGAGAGTTCCTCGGCCTCGCCCGCCACGCACAGGTACGGCACGCGGATCCGCTCGGCGTGCCCCTCCCAGGTGAGCGAGAGGCGGAACCCGTCGAACTCGGCCTCGTCGGTGTAGCCCGCCATCCACATGAAGCGCTTCTTGAACGTCGGCGAGGCCTCCTCGAAGATGGTGTGGCAGCCGGGCTCGAGACAGGTCATCACCACGGCGCAGGCCTTCACGCGCGGCTCGTTCGCGGTCACGATCGTCCCGAAGAGCGAGCCGAAGCTCCTCCCGGTCACGCAGATGCGGTTCGCGTCGAGCTCGGGCCGCGCGACGAGCCAGTCGGCGATCGCGGGGCCCGCGGCGATCCAGTTCTCCATCGAGACGTGGATGCCGTAGAGGGGGCACTCGTTCTGGCCCGGGCCGTCCACGGCGAGCACCGCGAAGCCGCGCGAGAGCCAGCGATCGCCGTGAAGCGAGACCGAGATCTCCTTGAACCCGTCCATGCCGGGGATCTCCACGACGACTGGGACCTTCCCGCCGCTGTAGCCCGGCGGCAAGTGCAGCCAGCCCGGCAGGTGCTTCCCCTTGAACGGGATCCACGCTTCTTCCACGCGGTGGTCGGCAAGACGCGCGTAGGCGGAGTAGCAATCGCGCTTCTTCTGGTTGAACGCGATGTTCGTGTCGTCGTTGTCGTGGCAGGGCCACTGCGCGGCGCCCCAGTGGATGGCGGCCATGAACCAGTGGTCGCGCGCCGAGGCGAGCCAGCCCTTGTCCTCGGCGTCGCGCGCCTTCGCTTCGCGCCGGCGCGCCGTCGCTTCGAAGGCGGGCGAGAGGTCGGCGTACTTCTGCACGCGCTGGCGGATCGCCGCGAAATCGGCGTTGCCCTCGATGCCGCACGCGGCGTTGAGGTACATCGTGCGCGGCTGGTCCCAATCCACGCCGTTCGCGCGGATCACGTTGTCGATCAGCCACCGCTGCTCGACGAAACGCCGAACGCGCGGTTCGCCGCGGGCACTGCGCACGTAGCGGTCATTGCTGCTCGTCATCGGCATGCCCCTCCTCGCATATCATGGAATCTCCGCGGGCGCCGCGGGCACGGCCCATTATGCGCGAGCGGCCCGCGTTTGATAACCGCCGCGCCTCCGCTATCATCGCGGCTCGTCAGAACAATGTTCGAGGAGAAAGCCATGAAGTCCGTATTGCATCGCAGCGCGGCCGCGGCGGCAATCCTCGCCGCGGTCCACCTCGCGCCCGGTGCGCACGCACAGGAGAACTGGCCCACGCGCCCGGTGCGGTTGATCGTGCCGTCCTCGCCCGGCGGCGGCACGGACGCCTCCGCCCGCATCATCACCATGAAGCTGTCCCCGCGCCTCGGCCAGCAGGTGGTGATCGAGTACCGGCCCGGCGCCGCCGCGATGATCGGCACCGAGGCGGGCGCCGCTGCTCGCGTCCGGGCACCCCTCGCTGCCGACGAAGAACCTGAAGCACCTCATCGCGCTCGCGCGGGCGCGGCCGGGGCAGATCGACTACGCGTCGGGCAGCTACGGCTCCAATTCGCATCTGATCATGGCGCACTTCCTGTCCATGGCGAAGGTCACGATGAACGGGGTGTACTACAAGAGCGGCAACGCCGGGCTGATCGACGCGCTCGCCGGGCGGGTCCCGGTGATCGTGGGGAACGTGCTGGTGCAGTTGCCGCACGTGCGCAGGGAAGGCTCCGCGCGTTCGGCATCACCAGCGCCGAGCGCTCGGGCGCGGCGCCCGACATCCCCACCATCGCCGGGGCGGGGCTCCCCGGCTACGAGGGCGTGCAGTGGTTCGGTATCCTCGGCCCGGCCGGTCTTCCGCCGGAGATCGTCGCGCGGCTGCATCGCGAGCTCGTCCAGGTGATGCAGGACGAGGACGTGCGGAAGCGCTTCGTGATGGACGGCGGCGATCCGGCGTTCAGCAAGTCGCCGGAGGAGTTCGCCGCCTTCGTGCGCTCGGAAGTGGCGAAGTGGGCGAAGGTGGCGAAGGCGGCGGGGATCGAGCGGCAGTAGCGCGTGGCTTACGCCACGCGCTACTTGAGAAAGGGCCAGCCCTCAACCGCAGCGATGCGGAGGTAGTGAAGTGCCGGAAGCGATTGCAGTTTGTGCCGTTATCTGCGCTCTCCGCGCCTCTGCGGTAGATTCCATGCCGGAGAATTCGCTGCCTCCGTGAGCGCGCTCTTTTCCCCCGGCCGCATCGGCCCCGTCGAGGTGCCGAACCGCATCGTCATGCCCGCGATGACGACGCGGCTCGCCGCGCCGGACGGCACCGTGACGGATGAGACCATCGCTTACTTCGGCGCGCGCGCCGCGGGCGGAGTGGGGCTCGTGACGGTGGAGATGGCTTCGCCCGAGCGTGCCGGGCGGCACCGGCTGCGCGAGCTCGGCATCTACGACGACCGGTTCCTGCCGGGATTGCAGCGGCTCACGGCGGCGCTCCACGAGCGCGGCGCGAAGGCCTCCATTCAGCTTGGCCACGCGGGCGGGCACACGCGCGAGGACATCTGCGGCGAGCCGCCGGTCGCGCCCTCGGCGATCCCGCACTACGTGTTCGAGGTGACGGGCGCAACGATCGTGCCGCGGGAAATGTCGCGCGAGCGCATCGCCGCCGCGGTAGAGGCCTTCGTCGCGGCCGCGCGCCGCACGCAGGCGGCGGGTTTCGACTGCGTCGAGATCCACGCGGCTCACGGCTATCTCCTCTCGCAGTTCCTGTGCCCCGCGGAGAATCGCCGCAGCGACGACTACGGCGGCCCGATTGCCAACCGGGCGCGGTTCGCGCTGGAGGTGGTGCGGCGGGTGAGACGCGAGGTGCCCGGCCTCGGCGTGATCTTCCGGGTGAACGCGGAAGACTACTTTCCGGGCGGGCTCACCTTCCCGGATGCGCTCGAGGTGGCGAAGTGGGCCGCCGCAGCGGGCGCGGACGCGATCCACGTCACCGCGGGCCACTACCGGTCACTCCCCTCCGCGCACAGGATGACCCCGCCCATGAACTCACCCGAGGGCATCTTTCTCGACTACGCCGCGCGCGTGAAGGCGGCCGTCCCGGTACCCGTCATCGCGGTGGGCCGGCTCGGCAATCCCGCGGTCGCGGCGGCGGCGGTGGATTCCGGAAAGTGCGATTTCGTGGCGCTCGGCCGCCCGCTCATCGCCGATCCCTTCTGGCCGCGCAAGGCGCGCGCGGGCGTTCCCGTGCGCCGCTGCCTCGCGTGCAACCGGTGCGTGGACGAGATGCGCGGCGGCGAGCCGCTCGGCTGCGTGGTCAATCCCGCCGCGGCGCGGGAGACCGCCTACGCGGATGCGAGCGGGCTGCCGCGGGGCGAACGCATCGCTGTGATCGGCGCGGGGCCCGCCGGGCTTTCCTACGCGGAGCTGGTCGCGGAGGACAACAGCGTGACGGTGTTCGAGCGCGAGAGCCGTGCTGGGGGCGCGCTGCGGCTCGCCGGGTTCGCGCCGCTCTTCCAGAACGTCGAGGCGGTGCAGGCTACCCTCGACGACTACGTGGACGAGCTCGAGCGAGCGTGCCGGGTAAGAAACGTGGCCTTCCGCTACGGGTTGGACGTCGGGCCCGGGAGCGCGGAGCTGGTGGGCTTCGACCGCATCGCGGTGGCGACCGGCGCGCGTTACCGCTTCGGCGCGGCGGCGCTGGTGGTATCGTTGCTGAAAGCGGGCTTCGGGAAGTCGCGACTCGCACGGCGGCTCCTCGGCTCGGCGGGAATCCGCGACTGGTTCTACTACCGCGCGCGGACGAGCACCTCGCCGCCGCCGGGAGAATTCAGGGGTGGCAAGGTGCAGGTCATCGGCGACGCGGCGGCGCCCGGGAAGACCCGCGAAGCGGTCGAATCGGCCTGGAAGGCGGCCTACTCCGCCGTGTCGAGATCGTAAATGATCGACTACCTCCTCACCCGCAAGGACCTCGACGCCTCCCGCCTCGGGCTGTGGGGCGGGAGCTGCGGCGGCTACTGGGCGGCGCGGCTCGCGCACACCGAGGCGAAGCGCGTGAAGGCCGCGGTGTTCCAGGGGGGCAGCGTGCATCTCGGCTTCCAGGAGGACTGGATGCGCCCGGCGCTGACCGAGCGCGCCTCCGGCACCATCTTCGGGCCGATCGGGCTCTTCGAGTCGCGCAGCAAGGCGATGGGGGTCTCGACGCTGGCGGAGTTCCTCGCTGCGGCGCCGAAGCTCTCGCTGAAGACCATGGGACTCCTCGACCAGCCCTCCGCGCCGATCCTCGGGGTGAACGGCAAGCTCGACGACATGGCCCCGGTCAACGACATCTACCTCCTCATGGAGCACGGCAGCCCCAAGGCGGCGCGCGTCTATCCGCGGGGCATCCACATGGGCCGCGGCAGCGGGGTCACCGACGAGGACATCTGGCGCATGATCATCGACTGGCTGAAGGGGTTTCTCTCGCCCGAACGGTCGAGAGAAACCTAGAAGGTGGCGAGGCGCGGGTAAGTCGACAGAATTATTGCCGCATGGAACTGGGACTGAAGGGACGGCGCGCGCTGGTGACGGGCGGCTCGCGCGGGATCGGCTACGGGGTCGCGCGGGTGCTCGCGGCGGAGGGCTGCGAGCTCGTGCTCGCCTCGCGCAATCCGGAATCGCTCGCTGCCGCGAGGAAAGTGCTCGAGGAGAGATGCGGCGCAAGGGTCGCGACGCACGCCGCTGACCTCTCGAAGAGCGCGAACGTTATCGCTCTCGCACGCGAGTGCGGGGACGTGGACATTCTCGTCAACAACGCGGGCGCGATCCCGCAGGGCGCGATCGACCTCGACGAGCAGGTGTGGCGCGAGGCGTGGGATCTCAAGGTCTTCGGCTTCATCGCGCTGACGCGCGAGGTCTATGGGCGGATGTGCGCGCGCGGGAGCGGGGTGATCGTCAATGTGCTCGGCAACGCGGGAGAGCGCCCGACGCCCAACTACGTCGCGGGCAGCATGGCGAACGCCGCCTTGATGACCATGACCCGGATGATGGGCGCGGAGAGCGTGCGGCACAACGTGCGGGTGGTGGCGGTGAGCCCCGGCTACACGGAAACGGACCGGCAGATCGTGCGCTGGAAGGCCCGGGCGAAGGCCGAGTTCGGCGACGAGAACCGGTGGCGGGAGCTGACGGCCGTCTTTCCGTTCGGGCGGCTCGCCACCGTGGACGAGGTGGCCAACTCGGTCGCCTTTCTGGCCTCGGATTGCTCCGGATACACGAGCGGGGCTATCCTCACCATAGACGGCGGTTTCAGCCGGCGCGCGGGGCAGATCAAGGAGTGGCTATAGGGGAGCTTACGGCCAGGCCGTAGCCTCCCCTATCATGAGAATCATCCAGCACAGGAGTCCTGGCCATGCCAGCAGACCGATTCGAACCGAAGGGCGTCATTCCCGCCTGTATATTGCCTTTCCATCCCGACCTCTCGATCGACGAGAAGTCCTGCCGCAAGCACCTGCGCGATGTCGCCGCGGTGCGCGGCATTTCGGCGATCACCATCAACGCGCATTCGACGGAGGTCGCCTCGTGCACCTTCGAGGAGCAGGAGCGCGTGCTCGGGATCACGATGGACGAGATCGGGAACAAGGTCCCGATCGTGCACGGCGTCTATGCCGACGGCAGTCTCGAGGCCGCGCGGATCGCGGGGATGGCGCAGCGCGGGGGCTCGTCGTGCCTGCTGGTGTTCCCGCCGAACCCACTCGGGCTCGGCTCCCGGTCGCGCCCGGAAATGGTACTCGCGCATTTCAGGACGATCGCGGAGGCCTCCGACCTGCCGATCATCGCCTTCCAGTACCCCCTCGCGGGCGGCCTCGGCTACCCCGTGGAGACACTCCTGAAGCTCCTCGACGCCGTGCCGTCGGTGCGCGCGATCAAGGACTGGTGCAACAACCCGGCGCAGCACGAGCGGCAGGTGCGCCTGCTGCAGTCGCGCGAGCCGGCGGTCAACGTCCTCTCCACCCACAGCTCCTGGCTCATGAGCTCGCTCGTGCTGGGGTGCAACGGGCTCCTGTCGGGATCCGGCAGCGTCATCGCCGACCTGCAATCCGCGCTTTTCCAGGCGGCGAGGGCGAACGATCTCGCGCGCGCGCGACAGGTGAACGACCGGATCTATCCGCTCGCGCAGGCGTTCTACGCCGACCCGTTCGTGGACATGCATAACCGCATGAAGGAAGCGCTCGTCATCCTCGGCCGCATTCCGTGCGCGGCGGTGCGCCCGCCGCTCGTGAAGCTCTCCGACGCGGAGATCGCACGCGTTCGCGCGGCGCTCGCCGAGGCGAGAATCGAGCGGGGCGGGGCGCTGCCGCTCGCCGCGTAGCGGTAGCCAGCCGTCAGCCGCAGGACCTCACACCCCGAGGTCGGTTCGCGCGGTACGGATGACACGTTTCCGGAGGGGGGATGCCGTACGCAAGCGCAGGCGGAGTAAAGCTCTATTACGAGGAGACGGGGCGGGGCGCGCCGATCGTGTTCGTGCACGAGTTCTCGCACGATCTCGGAAGCTGGGAGCCGCAGCTGCGCCATTTCAGCCGGCAGTATCGGTGTGTCGCGTTCAACGCCCGCGGCTATCCACCCTCCGACGTGCCGGCACAGGCATCGGCGTATTCGCAGGCGATCGCCACCGATGACATCGCGCACGTGATGCGTCACGTCGGGATTTCCCGCGCGCACGTGATCGGCTGTTCGATGGGCGGGTATGCGACGCTCCACTTCGGGCTGCGCTACCCGCGGATGGCGCGCTCCCTGACGGTGGTCGGGGCGGGCTACGGCTCGGATTCCGACAAGCGGGCGCAGTTCCTGCGCGACACGGAGGTCTTCGCCCGCCGCTTCGACGAGCTCGGAACGGCGCAAGCCATCAAACCGTACGTGCTGGGACCGGCGCGGGTGCAATACCAGAACAAGGACCCTCGCGGCTACCGCGATTTCTGCGATCTTTTCGCCCGCCATTCCGCCACCGGCAGCGCCAACACGCTGCGCGGCGTGCAGGCGCGGCGCCCGACGATCTACAGCCTCGAGCGGGACCTGCGGCGGCTCGCCGTGCCCACGCACATCGTGAGCGGCGACGAGGACACCCAGTGCCTCGAGCCCGGGCTTTTCGTGAAGCGCGCGTGCCCCGCGGCGCGCCTGACGGTCGTGCCCGCAACCGGCCACGCCGTCAACGTCGAGGAGCCCGATCTTTTCAACCGGCTCACCGCGGACTTTCTCGCGCTGGTCGATTCGGGCCGCTGGCGCCCGCGCGATCCCCGGTCCGCAAGTGCGGTCCCGATCGCGGTGCGGCGCCGAGGAGGTCCCGTGCGAAGCGCAGCGGCCGGCACACTGCGGCGGTATTGCGCGGCACGAATCGTGAAGTCAACGAGTTGACGCGAGGATTCGAGATGCCTTACGCACCGGCGCGCGACGCACGGCTCTACTACGAAGAGGCGGGGAGCGGGACCGCCATCGTGTTCGTGCACGAGTTCTCGGGGGATTTCCGCAGCTGGGAGGCGCAGGTGCGATTTTTCAGCCGGCGCTACCGCTGCGTTGCGTTCAACGCCCGTGGCTATCCGCCCTCGGAGGTGCCGCCCGCGCCGGCGCAGTACTCCCACGTGCAGGCGGCGGCGGACATCGGCGCCGTCATGCGCCACCTGAGAATCGCGAAGGCGCACGTGATCGGCTGCTCGATGGGCGCGTACGCGTCGCTCATGTTCGGGATGCGCCACCCGGGGAAGGCGATCTCGCTCACCACGGTCGGGGCGGGCGCGGGCGGCGTGCTCGATCCGGCGAAACGCGCGCGGTTCCTCGAGGACACGGAAGCGAACGCGCGCCGCTTCGAGACCGGGGGACTGGAAGCGCAGGCGAAGCGCTACCGCGTGGCGGCGAACCGCATCCAGCTCGAGAACAAGGACCCGCGGAGCTTCCGCGAGTTCTACCAGCGCTTCGCCGGGCACTCCGCGCTCGGCCACGCCAACACGCTGCGCGGGGTGCAGTTGCGCCGGCCGCCGCTCTACGCGCTGGAGAGGGATTTCGCGCGGCTTAAGGTGCCGCTCCTCGCCTTCGTCGGCGACGAGGACGAAAGCTCGCTCGAGCCGAACCTCTTCATCAAGAGCGCCTCTCCCGCCGCGCGGTTGATGGTCGTGCCGGCGACCGGCCACCTCGTGAACGTCGAGGAGCCGGGGCTGTTCAATGCCGTCACCGGCGACTTCCTCGCGCTCGTCGATTCCGGGCGCTGGCGCCCGCGGGATTCGCGCTCGTACAACAAGTCCACCATGGCGAAGAGCCGGTAGGAGGAGACATGTATCGCTCGCTCGCGCCCTGGGCGCTCGCCTTGTGCGCCGGCCTCGCGCACGCGCAGGGCTGGATGCCGCAGAAGAACGTGGAGATCATCGCGAGTTCCGCGCCCGGGGGCAGCCTCGACAAGACCGCGCGCTTGATCGAGCGCATGCTGATCGCGACGAAGTCCGCGCCGACGACGCTCACGGTCGTCAACAAGGCGGGAGGCGGCGGCAGCCTCGGCTTTGCCTATCTCACGCAGCACGCCGGCGACCCGCACTTCCTCGTGATCGCGGGCGATGGGCTGCTCACCAACCATATCCGCGGCGCCTCGAAGTTCACCTACACCGACTTCACCCCGATCGCGCTCCTGGTGAACGATTACGCGGCCTTCGCCGTGAGGACCGAGTCCCCGATCAAGTCCGGCCGCGACTTCGCCGAACGGCTGCGCAAGGCGCCGCAGGCCGTCACGGTCGGTTTCGCCAACGCTTTCGGCAGCACCCGCCACATTTCGCTCGCCCGCTTCATGAAGGCGATCGGCGGCAGCCCGAAGGACTTGAAGATCGTGGTGTTCAAGGGCTCGGCCGAGGCGATCACGGCGCTCCTGGGAGGCCACATCGACGCGGTGGTGATGGGGGCGACCAACGGCACCGTGCACATGGCGGCGGGCCGGATGCGCGCGCTCGCCGTCGCCGCGCCGCAGCGCCTCGGCGAAGCGTTCGCCGAGGTGCCGACCTGTCGCGAGCAGGGAATCGACCTCGTCTCCGGCGCGTGGCGCGGCATCATGGCGGCGAAAGGACTCACGGCGGCCCAGGTCGCCTACTGGGAGCAGGCGTTGCAGAGAATCGCCGACACCGCCGACTGGAAGGCCGACCTCGACCGGAACTACTGGTCGGCCAACTTCAAGGCGAGCGCCGAATTCCGCGCGGAACTCGACAAGGACTACGCCGCGACGCGCGCAGCACTGGTGGACGCGGGGCTCGTCAGCCAGTGACGCGGTGATGACGGACCGCGGTGCCTTGAAGAACCCGGTTCCAGTCTCGACCACCCACCCACCGCGTTTTCAAGTCCTCCCCTCCGCTCGGGCTGGGCTTTACCCATAAGTATGACTGCTGGACACCGTAGGCGGAGCGCGCGCGATCGTGCTGATGACGATCTGATACATCGCAGTGAGATCGTCCAGGCGCTGCAAGCCGAGCCACAAGGTTTG
>JADZGE010000057.1 GCA_020854035.1 Burkholderiales bacterium
CCGCGATCGCCACGAAGGGCGTTTTCCGCGGCACGCGTGCCGCGGCCTCATTGAAGCGGCGCCGAGGTGTGCGCCGCGATCGCCACGAAGGGCGTTTTCCGCGGCACGCGTGCCGCGGCCTCATTGAAGCAGCGCGAGCAAGAGCGCGTTTCGCTCCGTTGTATATCGGTTTCCGCGGCACGCGTGCCGCGGCCTTGTCAAACCAGAACGGTGCAGGCAAATCCCCCAGCGCCACCAGTCCGTCTCAGGTCGCTCGCCACGAACGCTCCAGCTCGGCTCTCAGCTCCGCTTCCCGGCCCGTGTAGCGAGCTGAGAAGTGGAACGGGACGACCTGT
Source organism: Burkholderiales bacterium (assembly GCA_020854035.1). GTDB lineage: Bacteria > Pseudomonadota > Gammaproteobacteria > Burkholderiales > SG8-41 > SG8-41. Next base: position 336 of record JADZGE010000057.1, read on the forward strand.
CTTGCTCGAACCGCGCGCGCAATGACTCCCGCCTGGCGCGCCGTCAGGTGCTGCTTGCGCGCGGCGTGCCGGGCGTCCGCCTCCAGGAACACGCATTCGATGAAGAGGATATCCAAGTCCCGCGCGATCGACTCGACGCGTGCCAGGTTCGCTTCGTTGAACACGATGTCGGTCACGTAGGAGATCTTCCGCCCCGGGAGCATCTCGAAGGCATCCTTGATGTCCCCGAACGGAACTCTCGTCGGCCGCGGCCCCGCCGGGCCTCGCACGGTCGCCAGCACCGGCGCATCATCCGCTGCCCCGGAAACCACGGCTTCCTTCGCATCGACGAGCCACGCGCCCGCCTCCAGTCCCAGCCGATCCAGCGCGTCCGCCCGGACCCTGGCACGCGCCTTCTCCTCCAGCGCGAAACCGAGGCAGGGCGTCCGGTGTTCCAGGGTGACGCAACGCACCCGGAACGCGGCGTCGTCCGTGATCACCCCGTCTTCCACGCGACCGGCGGGGACATCCGTTCGCGCGAAGCCCGACCGGGCCGCGAATTCCGCGCTCGCCGTCCGCCCGGTTTCGTCGATCTCCGTAACACCCAGGACCAGCCCATTGCCATCCCGGGATCGCCGATCCCACGTATAGGATCCCAGGCGTCGCTCCACTTTCGTCACGAACCCGGATGGCCCGAACAACCGGACTGTCCCCGACCGGTCCGCGCAGGTTCGCACCAGCCTGTCGAAGCCGATGAAGTGATCGACGTGGGTATGCGAGACGAATACGTGGCTGACGCGCAGGAGATCCCGGGCGCCGAGCCCCGGGCTGTCGCCGAGATCGAAGAGGAGCGCGCGTCCCCGGGCACCGAACTTCACGTACACGCCGGGATCCCCGAATGACGGGTTCACCAGGCGCGCTTCAATCGCGGATTCCATGACGTGGCGAGTCACGGGAGCGGGCGCCGCATCTCACGCGCGGTACTTCTTCGCGAACTCGCGGTTGAGCTCGATTCCGAACCCCGGCCGGTCACCCAGGTGGACGTGGCTCCCGCGCACCTCCGGCCCGCCCTCGAAGAGATGGTGTGACAGCGGATCGCGGTTGGCGTCGCCGTGCGATTCGACGGCGAAGGCGCAACGGGGCAGCGCCGCGACGAGGTGCCCGTGTATCTCGGGCGCGGTGTGCGGCGAGATCATGACGCCGTGCTGCTCGGCGAGCGCCGCGACGCGCAGCGCCTCGGTAAAGCCCGCGTGGCGGGTGCCGTCGAACTGCGCGTAGCGGATGGCGCCCGACGCGATGAAATCGCGCATGGTGAAGCGCGTCCATTCGCGCTCCCCGTGCGCGAGCGGTATCGGGGTCGCCGCGGCGAGCCGCACGAAGTCCGCGGGCTGGAGGTACCAGTGGAGCGGCTCCTCCAGCCAGAAGATGTCGAGCGGCTCCACGCGGCGCGCGAACTCGATGCAGCCGTCGAGATCGTAGGGCGCGTTCATGTCGAGCATCAGGGAGACGCCCGCGCCGATCGCCTCGCGCACGACGCGCACGCGCCGCGCCTCGTCGGCGGGTGTACCGGCGCCGGTCTTCAGTTTCACGGCGCGGAAGCCCGCGGCGACGAATCCCGCGAGTTCCTCGCCATAGACGCCGTCGGGCGCCCCCGGGCGGTAGTAGCCGCCCGTCGCGTAGGTGAAGAGCGGGCGGTTCGTGCCGCCGAGGAGCTTCCACACCGGCATCCCGGCGTGCTTGCCCTTGATGTCCCACAGCGCGATGTCGATGCCGCCGATCGCCGCCATGATCTGCGGCCGCTCGTTCCTCGCAAGGGGCGGCGGCAGCCCGTCGGTGGGCGCGATGCCGCCCGGGCGCGGGCAGGTGAGCGAGAAGAGCCGCTCCCACACCGCCACGTGCTCGAGTGCATCCATTCCCCGCACGATTTCCCCGAACTTCGCCACCCAGTCGCAGATCACCTTCAGCGGCGATCCCTTGACCTCGCCGTAGCCGGTCAGGCCGCCGTCGGTCACCACCTCGACGACGACCATGCTGGAAGTCTTCAGCTCCTCGTGCGCCGTCCACAGGACGTGCTGCAACGGCACGGATACGGGGTGGGCGGTCACGGTCGCGATGCGGGTCACGGTACTCTCTCCCGGCAAAAGGCCGTAGGATAACGGAAACGGATACTCATGCTGCTCAAGGTCCTGAAGGAAGCCGCCCGGGTTCTCGCCCCGCGCCGCCGCGACGCGCCCGCGTATCCGCTCGAAGCGGAGCAGCGGTTGAACGAGCTGCACGCCCGCGCGCCGGTCGAGCGGCACCTCGAACTGCTCTTCCACGACACGCGGATCGGGGCCGAGAGCTACGTCGCGCTGCACCGGCGCTGCCTCGAGGCGACCGGCACGGGACTTACGCCGTTCAACGTGTTCCAGCGCTTCCAGACCCGGCTCGTGCTCGTCAACTACTTCCTCGCGACGCTGTCCGTGCCCGGCGCGCGCGCGGAATGCGGCGCCTACCGCGGGGCGACCGCGCTGCTCTTGTGCCACGCCCGGCGCGCCCGCGAACCCGGCTACCGCGGCGCGGACTTCCACCTCATCGACAGCTTCGCCGGCGCGAGCGCCTCGGGCAGGCACGACCTCATCGCGGTACGCGGCGCGAACGGCGAAGCGCGGCGGGAAGCGTTCTTCCCCGAGGGCAAATCCGACGCCTCGGTCGAATCGGTGCGCGCCGCCTTCGCGGAATTTCCCGGGGCCGCGATACACGCCGGCTGGATACCGCGGGTCTTTCACGAGCTGCCCGAGCGCGACTGGGCGTTCGTCCGGCTCGATCTCACGCTCTACGAGCCGACGCGCGCCGCGCTCGAGTATTTTCATCCGCGCCTGAGCCCCGGCGGCGTGATCTTTTGCGACGGCTCGATTCTCTGCCCCGGCGCCGAACACGCGTGGGAGGAGTACTGCGAGCGGCATCGCGTCCCGTGCGTCGTGCTCGGGCACCGCCAGTTCGTCCTGCTGAAGTAACCGGCCGCGGTTCGGGCGCCCCGGATCTCTTCCCCGGGTTGAACGAGGCAATTGCGGAGCGCGCCGCCCAGCGCAATCACCTGCCGAAGAGCTTCTCCGCCCGCGCCCGTAGCGTCGCGTACATGTCCCGGGCCTTCTCCGCCGGGTCGATACGAGTCGCGGGCGCGGGGTAGGTCGCAAGGAGGCTCGCGGCCTTGATCCGGGCGGCCCAGATGGCGCGAGCGAGCGGGGGAGCCGCCTCGCCGGGATACCTCGCCAGTTCTCCGCCCGCAATGCGCCCGCACGGCTCCAGCGCCCCGCGGGAATCGAGGCGCAGCAGGCCGCCCGTCGCCGGATCGACGAAGCGATGATCGAAGATGTGGATCAAGGAAAGCCGCGCGCCGGTCTGCGCCCTCAACTCCACCGCGGCCCCGGGATCGGGGCCCGGGGCGCCGACCTCGGTCACGCTGTGCATCGTCATTCGCGTCAGCATGTCGAGATCCGCCAGGCGCCCGTGGTCGGGGACGAATCCCGGCTCAGGCACAAGCGGGGCGAAACCCCACAGCACCCGCCCCCACCGCACCGCCGTGCGCTCGTGGTCGAGATCGAGACAATACGGGTTGACGAGGGAATCGCCCGCCACGCCGTAGCCGTGGCACTCGAGCACCCAGCGGTCCATCTCGAACTCGTCCTCCTCGTAGGCCGAAGCAACGAGCTCGCAGCCGGATCCGATCACGCGCGCGAGGCTCCCGTCCTCCAGCCAGCCGCGATGCTTGCCCAGCCCGGGGTGGAACATCACCGCGAGGTCGAAGGCGTCCGTCCCGGTCTCGATGAACCGGGCAAGGGAAACGCGGACGCAGCGGGCGGCCCGCGCGGGAGCAAGCGGGGCGGCGGCCGACGCGAACGAAGCGTCGAGCTCTGCCCCGAGGAGGGTCACCGTGAACTCGCCCCCGGTCCCGGTCAGCGCCGGCAGCGCCGCGTACCACCGGCCTTCGTCGACCGCGTCGACCGTTTCCGCGCCGATCACGAGGAGGCGCATCGCGCCGCGCGCGAGGCGGCCCGGCATGCGGGCGGCGATCCACAACGCGAGCGCGGCGGGCGCGGCGAGCAGCGCGCGAGCGAGCGCGGGCTCGATTCCCGCGAGCGGCCGCAGTTCCGGGTGGCCGGAAACGAGCGGGACGAGTTCGTCCCAGCCCTTGCATCGCAGTACCGGGGGTGGATCCATGTGCGCCTCTCGTTCTCGAGCGCGGGTCTGAACCGGTCCGGGAACCGGAAGACCGGCAGAACGGGCGGGGCGGAGTCGATTGTCGTCGCGCGGCGCTTCCCGCAAGTTCCGTCAAATGCTAGGACCGGCGCCAGGTCGTTCCCTGCGCCGTGTCCTCCAGCACGATCCCCGCGCCGAGCAGTTCCTGCCGTATGCGGTCGGCTTCGGCGAAGTTCCGCGACTTGCGGGCGGCGGCGCGCTCGGCGATCAGCCCCTCGATGCGCCGCGGCGCGTAGCCCTGCCCTTCGGGATCTCCCGCCGGCGCCATGACGGCCCCGCCGTCGCCCTGGAGAAACGCCACCGGGTCCCGGGCGAGCAGCCCCAGTATCGCGCCGAGCGACTTCAGCAGCCGCGCCGCGCCGGCGTCGTGCGAGCGGTTCACCCCGGTCGCGAGCTCGAAGAGCACCGCGACGGCCTCCGGCGTGTTGAAGTCATCGTCCATCGCCTCGCGGAAACGCCGCGCGTGCGGCTCGTTCCAGTCGATTTCTCCCGGCACCGCGCCGCTCCCGCGCAGCGCCGTGTAGAGCCGGGTCAATCCGTGCCTGGCATCCTCGAGGTTCTGGTCGGAATAGTTGATGGGGCTGCGGTAGTGGGCGCGCACGATGAAGAAACGCACCACTTCGGCATCGTATTTCGCGAGCACCTCGCGGATGGTGAAGAAGTTGCCGAGCGACTTCGACATCTTCTCGTCGTCGACCCGGATGAAGCCGTTGTGCATCCAGAAGTTGACGAACGGCGCCTGGTTCGCCCCTTCCGACTGCGCGATCTCGTTCTCGTGGTGCGGAAACTGGAGATCCTGCCCGCCGCCGTGAATGTCGAAGTGCGCTCCGAGGAGCGCGCTCGACATGACCGAGCATTCGATGTGCCACCCGGGGCGCCCGCTGCCCCAGGGCGAATCCCACGCGGGCTCGCCGGGCTTCGCCTTCTTCCACAGCACGAAGTCGAGCGGATCCTGCTTGGCGGGATCGACCTCCACCCGCTCGCCCGCGCGCAGCTCGTCGAGCGACTTGCCGGAGAGCTTCCCGTACCCGGGAAACCGGCGCACCGCGTAGTTGACGTCGCCGTTCCCCGCGGCGTAGGCGAGACCGCGGGACTCGAGCGCGCGGATCATCTCCAGCATCCCGGGAACGTGGTCGGTCGCGCGCGGCTCGAAATCCGGCCGCTCCACCCCGAGTGCAGCAGCGTCCTCGTTCATCGCCTCGATAAAGCGCGCGGTCAGCCGCTCCACCGGCTCGCCGTTCTCGTGGGCGCGGCGGATGATCTTGTCGTCGATATCGGTGATGTTGCGCACGTAGGTGACGCGGTAGCCCGAGGCACGCAGCCAGCGCCGCACCACGTCGAACACGATCATGAAGCGCGCGTGGCCGAGGTGGCAGTAGTCGTAGACCGTGACTCCGCACACGTACATGCGCACGCTGCCCGGCTCGATCGGCACGAAGGCCTGCTTTTCCCGGGCGAGTGAGTTGTAAATCCTGAGCATCGCGTGCGCGCGGCCGGTGCGGGAACCCGTCGCGGGGCATCGCCGCACCCGCGCGGCCGGATATGGGCCCAGGCTCGGGGGGAGGACGGCGGTCAGTCGCGCGCCGCTCGGAACGCTCTCGAAACGGCGCTTGAATTGCCCGGGGTTCTTGGTAAAATTTCGAGGATTGCGGGGCTAACCCACTGAAATTTTCGAAAAAGTATATCACGATGCCCCTGCGCGCCGTCCGCCTCTTCGCTCCGGTCGTGGCGCTCCTCGTCGCCTTTTCCTTCATCGCGCCGGCCGCGGCGCAAAGCGACGAGTTGCAGGAGGCCAACCAGGCGTTCAAGCTCGGGCAGTTCGACCGCGCGCTCGACCGCGTGAATGCCCACCTCGCGAAGAACCCGAAGGAAGCGCGGGGCCGCTTCCTGAAGGGCATCATCCTGACGGAACAGGGCAAGCCCGCCGACGCGATCAGGATCTTCACCGATCTCACCCAGGATTACCCGGAGCTGCCCGAGCCCTACAACAATCTCGCCGTGCTCTACGCGTCGCAAGGTCAGTACGAAAAGGCCCGCGTCGCGCTCGAAATGGCGATACGCACCCATCCGAGCTACGCCACCGCGCACGAAAACCTCGGCGACATCTACGCCAAGATGGCGAGCCAGGCCTACGACAAGGCGCTGCAGCTCGACAAGACCAACACCACCGCCCAGACGAAGCTCAACCTCATCAAGGACATCCTCCCGGCGGGGCGGCCTTCGCGCCCGGCCGCGAAGGTGGACGCGCCCGTGAAAGTCGCCGCTGCCGGAAAACCCGCGGCGCAGCCGGCGGCGCATCCCGCACCGGCCCCGAAAGCGCCGGACGCGACGGTCTCCGCGAAGGACAAGCCGCCCGCCGCGAAGGCCCCCGCGCCCGCCGAGGTCGCAAGTGCCCGCAAGGAGCCGCCCACCGAGCCCGCGAAGTCGGCGCCCGGCAAGGGCGATCCCGGCGAAGTCCTGAAGGCCCTGAACGACTGGGCAAGAGCCTGGTCGGGCAACGATGTCGAGGGCTACCTCGCTCACTACGCGCCTGATTTCCGCACGCCGAAGGGCGAGAGCCGCGGCGACTGGGAAGCGCAACGCCGGGCGCGGATCGCCAAGCCGCGCCGGATCGAGGTCGCCGTCGAATCGCCGAAGGTCGCCTTCAACGAAGCCGGCAGGGTCACCGTCACCTTCCGGCAGCGCTACGAATCCGGGCAGCTCAAGGTGACCAGCACCAAGACGATGGTGCTGGTGCGCGCGGGCGGCCGGTGGCTCATCCAGCAGGAACGGATCGGTAGTTGAGCGCATCCCGCACCTTCCGCGTTCCGGCCTTGCGCGACCGCGCGACCCGCATGACGGTCGCGATCCTCTTGATCGCCGTCTGCGGCGCCGTCCTCGGCATCAGCCGGCAGTCCCCGACTCCCGCCGTGGGTCCGGCGCCCGCCCCGGCACCGGGCTCGAACGGCGCGCAGGCCACCCCGGCCGACGCCGATGCGCTGCTCCTTCGCACCATGCACGAGATCAGCGCCAACCGCCTCGGCCCGGCCCTCACGGAAATCGACCGGGTGATCGAGACCTATCCGAACTTCCGCCTTGCTCATCTCATCAAGGGCGATCTTCTGCTCGCGCGGGCGCGGCCGCTGTCCACGATTGGCAACGCCCCGGGCGCGCCCGCGGACCGGCTGGAGGAGCTGCGCGAGGAGGCCCGCGCGCGGCTCGCGCGCACGCGCGAACCGCGCCCCGTCGACCTCGTGCCGCGCAGCGTGGTGCAACTGCACCCGGGGCAGCGCAACGTCTTCGTCGTCGATACCGCGAAATCGACGCTCTACGTTTTCGAGAACCGCGGCGGCGGGCTGCGCTATGTCGCCGACTACTACATCACGATCGGGCGGAACGGCACCGACAAGTTCCGCGAAGGCGACAAGAAGACCCCGCTCGGCATCTACCACGTTACCGGCAACATCCCGCGTGAAAAGCTCAGCGCCACCTACGGCCGCGCGAGCGAGCTCTACGGCGCCGGCGCGCTGCCGATCAGCTACCCCAACGAGTGGGACCGCCGCCAGGGCCGGGCGGGCTACGGCATCTGGCTCCACGGCGTGCCCTTCGACACCTACAGCCGCCCGCCGCGCGCGAGCGACGGCTGTGTCGCGCTCAGCAACGAGGACTTCGACGCGGTCGCGAGACTCGCGCAGGTCGGCGTCACGCCCGTCATCATCGCGAGCGGCGTCGAATGGGCCGGCGCGCGCGAGGCGCGGGCCCCGCGCGAAGCGCTCACGCGGAGTCTGGAGGAGTGGCGGCGCGACTGGGAGAGCCGCGACACCGCGCGCTACCTCGCGCACTACGCGCCCGCTTTCTCCACGGGCCAGATGGGCCTCGCGCAATGGTCGGACCAGAAGCGCAGGGTGAACGCGGGCAAGAGCTGGATCAGGCTGAAGCTCGACGAGGTCAGCATCTTCCTCTACCCGGGTCGCGACGACCTCGCGGAGGTGACCTTCCACCAGGACTACGCCAGCAGCAACCTCGCCAACCAGATGCGCAAGCGCCAGTACTGGATCCGGGACGGCGGGGTGTGGCGCATCCTCCATGAAGGCGCGGCGTGAGGCTCGCGCGCCGGCGGCACCCCCTCGATCCGGGTACCTTTCCGTGACGCACCCCTTGCCCGCGGCGCGCCCACCGATGATGAGAGCCTTCGCGTTCGTTCTCGCGCTCCTCTTCGCCACGGGGGCGGGCGCGGCTGATCCGCAGGTGGAAATCCGCACGAGCGCCGGCGTGATCGTCGTGGAGCTCTTTCCCGACAAGACGCCGCTGACGGTCGCGAATTTCCTGCAGTACGTGAAGGCCGGCCACTACGACGGAACGGTGTTCCACCGCGTCATCGCCGGGTTCATGATCCAGGGCGGGGGTTACACCGCCGATTTCAAGGAGAAGGCGACGCGCGCCCCGATCCGCAACGAGGCCGAGGCGGGGCCGCGGAACACGGCCGGCACGATCGCGATGGCGCGCACCGCCGATCCCCACTCGGCGACGGCGCAGTTCTTCATCAACGTCGCGGACAACCGGACACTCGATTTCCGGTATCCCACGCAGGAAGGCTACGGCTACTGCGTGTTCGGGCGGGTGGCGAAGGGCATGGATGTCGTGAAGCGCATCGAGAAGGTCGCGACCGGCGACAGGCCCGGCGGGCACCGCAACGTGCCGTTGAAACCGGTCGTCATCGAAAGTGCCCGGCTGCTGGATGCCGTGCCGAAACCGGGAGCCGCGGCACAGCGCGCGAAATAGCGCCGCGCCGCGCGTCCCGCCGCCCCTCATTCCTCGATCCCGAAAGGGCTGGGCCATGGTCCGACTGCACACCAATCACGGCGTCATCACCCTGGAGCTCGACGAGGCGCGCGCGCCCGCCACGGTCGAGAACTTCCTGCGCTACGTGAGCGACGGCCATTTCGCCAATACCCTGTTTCACCGCGTCATCGACGGGTTCATGATCCAGGGCGGCGGGTTCGAGCCGGGCATGAAACAGAAGCCGACCCGCGCCCCGGTCAGGAACGAAGCGCACAACCAGTTGAAGAACGCGAGCTACACGATCGCGATGGCGCGCACGTCGGACCCGCACTCGGCCACGGCGCAGTTCTTCATCAACGTCGCCGACAACGCCTTCCTCGACCACAGCGCTCCGACCGGGCAAGGCTGGGGCTATTGCGTGTTCGGACGCGTCGTGGAGGGCGCCGGGGTCGTGGACAGCATCCGGAAGGTGAAAACCGGCGGGCGCGGCATGCATCAGGATGTCCCGGTGGCGGACGTCGTGATCGAGCGCGCCGAGATCGTGGAAGGATGACCGCGGCAGGATCGATGCCGCGCACGAGCGGCGCCCGGGAAGGCAGGCGCTCCAGTTGTCGTCCCTCGTTCCCTGTCGTTCTCCACTAGCCGAAAATGCACAGCATTTTCGTCTCGGACCTGCACCTCTCGCCCGAACGCCCCGGCATCGTCGAGTCGTTCTTCCGCTTCCTCGCCGACGCCGCGCCCGGCGCCGATTCGCTCTACGTGCTGGGCGACCTTTTCGACTACTGGGCCGGTGACGACGGCGCGGACGAGCCGTTCAACGCGTCGGTCGCGACGGGGCTTGCGCGGCTTGCGCGCGGCGGAGTGGCGGTGCTGCTCATGCACGGCAACCGCGACCTCCTCCTCGGCGAAGCGTACGCGCGGCGCTGCGGCGCGCGCCTGATTCCCGACCCGACGCTCGTCGCGCTCCACGGCACGATGACGCTCGTCATGCACGGCGACACCCTGTGCACCGGAGACGTCGATTACCAGAGGTTCCGCGCCACCGTGCACGACCCCGCGACGCAGCGTGCCTTCCTCGCCCGTCCGCTCGGCGAGCGCCGCGAGAGAATACTGAAGTGGCGCTCGGAGAGCGAGCGGAGCAAACAGGCGAAGAGCGCGGCCATCATGGATGTCACGCCGGCCGCGGTCGAAGCGGCGTTGCGCGTTCACGCCTATCCCCGGCTGATACACGGGCATACCCACCGCCCGGCGCGGCACGTGCACGAGGTCGATGGCCACCGGTGCGAGCGCTGGGTCCTGCCGGACTGGTACGAGCGTGGTGGCTACCTGCGCTGCGATGCGGCGGGCTGCACGCCCGTCGCGCTCTGAATCGCCGGAGATTTGCGCCCGGCTCCCGGCACGGCGCGTGACTATCCGGCCCTGCGCTCCGGCGGCCAGCCCCCTCCTGCGTGCCACCGGGCAAGCTCGCGCGCGGTACTTCGAAGCTGCGCGCGGGGTGTTCGCCATCTCATTGATCCATTTGAGGTAAACTTCCCGCGGGGACATGGTCATGGACTTGCCGGGCAACGCGGTAAACGAGCATTTCCTCGCCCAGGTCGAACGCCTGATCGACTGGTCGCGCCTTGCTCCGCTCGTGCAGGCGGCAAGGGACAAGCTCGACTCGGACGTGCCGCTCGCCGCCGTGAAGATGCTGCTCGTCGCGCGCTGGTACGGGCTCACCGAAGGCGCGCTCCTGGAAGCCTGCGAGGACCGCCTCTCGTTCCGGCGCTTCGTCGGAATGGCGGTGCAGGACGAACGGGAAGGGGTGCGCCATGCGGAAGCGTATCGGCGGCTTGCCCTCCAGGCGCCCGCCGAAGCCCAGGGCGTGGTGCACGCGGTCGAGTCCCAGCTCCTGGCGGCCGGCTACGTCGTGCGGCCCGGTGTCTCGGCCGAGGCGGCCGTCATGCCCGTCGCGCCGCAGCCCGGGCCCGCCGCGGCGGAGCCGCCGGCGGCGCCGCGGCCGGAACCCGCGCCCGACGCGATTCCGCAGATGCTCGAGACGGCGTTTTTCCAGCCCGGTGAGCTCGCCGAACTCCTGATGCAGGGTGAAAGCGCGTTCGTGCGCGGTGCCGCGCGCATGGCGGCGAGCCCCGCGTTCAGCGCCCGGTCCGAGGAACTGACGCCGCCCCCTACGCGCGAGATTCCGCCCGCGCGCGTCGCGGTCGAGTGGCCGTGGGGGCTCACGACGGATCTCACCGAGCGGCTGCGGATCGGTCGCGATCACCATTTCTGCGCGTTCGCCGGCGAACTGCAGCCCTACCTGCACGTCTCGCGCAGGCACGCGGAACTGACGCCCTGCCCCGAAGGCGTGTGGGTGCGGGACCTGAAATCCCGCAACGGCACCTACGTGAACGACGAGGAACTGCCGAAGGGCCAGGCTTATCTCGTCGACGGCGACGCGCGGGTACGCTTCGGGCCGTACTGCGTGCTGCGTTTGAAGTTGAGGCGAGCGGAAGAGTAACGCGCGCCGGGAGGCAAGGGCCGGCCACGCGGGCGGGGTGGCGCCTTTCGCGGTGGCGACCAGAGCGCACTCCTCGCCGCCCGCGGCGGAAGTCAGACTTTGGCGTCAGCCGAGGGCCTGGCGGAAATCACCGATGAGATCCGCCTCGTCCTCGATTCCCACCGAGACCCGGATCAGCGATTCCGAAATACCCATCTCCGCGCGCCGCGCGGCGCCCATGTCCCAGTAGATGGTCTGCGCGATGGGGATCGCGAGGGTGCGGTTGTCGCCGAGATGGCTCGACGAGATGACGAGCTCGAGGCGATTCAGGAAATCGCAGCAGTCGATGCCGTCCGCGAGCTCGAAGCTCAGCAGCCCGCCGGCACCCCGGAACCATTCCGTGGCGGCCCGGTGCTGCGGGTGGTCCGCGAGGCCGGGGTAGAAGACCCGCGTCACCTTCGGGTGCGCGGCGAGGAAGCGCGCGAGGGCGAGAGCGTTGGCACAGCACCGGTCCATCCGCAGCGCGAGCGTCTCGGATCCCTGCGCGATGCGGTGCGCGGGCTCGGCCGCCAGCGTCGCGCCCACGTCACGCAATCCCTTCTTGCGGATCTGGAGCATGCACCAGTTCGCGGGATTCGCGCCCTTGTAGCTGCCGTGGATGTTCGGAAAGCGCGTCCAGTCGTAGAGGCCGGTGTCGGTCACCGCGCCGCCGAGCGCGTTGCCGTGACCGCCGATGCACTTCGTGAGCGAGTTGATGACGAGGCTCGCCCCGTGCCGCTTCGGTCGGTAGAGCCACGGCGAGGTCATCGTGTTGTCGACGAAGTAGACGATGCCCTTCGCGGCGCACAGCGCCCCGATGCGTTCGAGGTCCGCGACCTGCGTGCGCGGGTTGGCGATCGTTTCGACGAACACCAGGCGGGTTTCCGCGCGGATCGCGCGCGCGACGTTCGCCGCGTCGGTCGCGTCGACGAACGACACCTCGCAACCGAGCGCGCCGAACGTGCCGAGGAGACTGTTGGTGTTGCCGAAGAGAAACGAGCTGGAGACGACGTGGTCGCCCGCGCGCAGGAGCGCCGCGAAGGTCGAGGCGATCGCCGCCATGCCGGTCGCGAAGCAGATCGTCGCGATCCCGTCCTCCATCCGGGTGACCTTCGCCTCGAGCGCGGCCGTGGTGGGATTGCCCTGCCTGCCGTAGGAGTAGCCCGGCATCTCGTTCTTGAACACCTTCACGAGATCGCGGGAGTCGGGATAACCGAACGCGACCGCGGTGTGCATGGGTTTGAGCACCGAGTGGTGCTCGATCGGTGCCTCGCGATCCGAATGCAGTATCGCCGTGGTGAATCCGCGATTCATGACCTTGCCCCCGACTGCCGGATCCCGCGGCCCGCGAACCCGGCACGATGCGCGGGCGGGGCGCACGGGCCCGGCGGGATACCCGGAAAAGAAAAACCCGATCGGCTTTTGCGGACCGGGTTTGCGTCTCGCTTTAGCCGGATTTGTAACGCGCCCGCAAGCTGATCCTCAAATCGGCGCGACCGGGAAGTTACTCCGCCATCAACGGCGTGTCAAGACCGCTTCCCGGTTCCCTCGCCTCACTCGACCGTCTCCAGCCCCAGGTCGAGCTGCGCGTTCGCCGCCTTCAGCTCGGCCATCTTCGCCCCGTCGCGCCGCCGGTTCTCCACGCCGTCGAGGTACGCCTGGGTGACGTCACCGGTCACGTAGACGCCGCTGAAACAGGAATCCTCGAAGTTGGTGACGCGGGGATTCACGCTGCCGACCGCGCTGCGCAGCGCCTCGAGGTCCTGGTAGATCAGCTCGTCGCAGCCGATCTCGGCGGCGATCTCGCGCTCGGTGCGGCCGAAGGCGATCAGCTCCTCGCGCGTCGGCATGTCGATGCCGTAGACGTTCGCGAAGCGCACCGGCGGCGCGGCGGAAGCGAAGAACACCTTGCGGGCGCCGGCCTCGCGCGCCATCTGCACGATTTCGCGGCTGGTGTTGCCGCGCACGACCGAATCGTCCACCAGCAGCACGTTCTTGCCCCGGAACTCCACCGCGATCGCGTTGAGCTTCTGGCGGATCGATTTCCGGCGAATGGCCTGTCCCGGCATGATGAAGGTACGGCCGATGTAGCGATTCTTGATGAAGCCCTCCCGGTAGGCGAGGCCGAGCCGGCGCGAGAGCTCCATCGCGGAGGGGCGGCTCGAGTCCGGGATCGGTATGACGACGTCGATGTCGAGGTGCCGGTAGTGCCGCTCGATCTTCTGCCCGAGGCTCTCGCCCATGCGCAGCCGCGTCTCGTACACCGAGATGCCATCGATCACCGAGTCGGGGCGCGCCAGGTAGACGAACTCGAAGATGCACGGGTTGAGCGTGGCGTTCGGCACGCACTGGCGGCTGAAGAAACCGCCGTCGTGGTCGACGAGGATCGCTTCCCCCGGGCCGACGTCGCGCACCACCTGGAAACCGAGCGCGTCGAGCGCGACGCTCTCCGAGGCGACCATGTACTCGTAGCCGCGGCTCGTCTCGACGCGGCCGATGACGAGCGGGCGGATGCCGTACGCGTCACGGAACGCGAGCAGGCCGTAGCCCGAAATCATCGCGACCACGGCGTAGGCGCCGCGGCAGCGCCGGTAGACCCCCGAGACCGCGGCGAAAATCGTGGCGGGGTCGAGCCGGTAGTTGGTCGCGCTCTCCTGCAGTTCGTGCGCCAGCACGTTTAACAGGACCTCCGAGTCGGAGTTCGTGTTGACGTGCCGCATGTCCTGCTGGAAGAGCTCGCTCTTCAGCTGCTCCGAGTTGGTGAGGTTGCCGTTGTGCCCGAGCACGATCCCGAACGGCGAATTCACGTAGAAGGGCTGCGACTCGGCCGCCGACCAGGCCGAGCCCGCCGTCGGGTAGCGGGTGTGGCCGATGCCGGCGTAGCCCGTCAACGCGCGCATGTTGCGGGTACGGAAGACGTCGCGCACCATGCCCGGGCCCTTGTGCATGTGGAATGTGGCGCCCTCCGCGGTGACGATGCCCGCGGCGTCCTGCCCGCGGTGCTGCAGGACGAGCAGGCCGTCGTAGAGCAGCTGATTCACCTGCTCCTGCGCGACGACGCCGACTATTCCGCACATGAGTCAATGGCTCCGCGATGCACTCCGGCGCGCCTCAATCATAGGCGATGCGCCGCGCGAAGCGGGCGGGCAGCAGCCCCTTCACCTGCGTGGCGACGAGCTCGAGCGGCCCGGCGAGAACGGCATCCCGCCACACCGGCTCGCGGGGGAGCGAGGTAAGCCCGGCCACGAGCACCAGGATCGTCACCACCAGCAGGCCGCGGGCAAATCCGAAGACGCCGCCCAGCACGCGGTCCTCGAGCCCCATCCCCGCTCCCTTCACGAGCTTCGAGATCAGCATGGCGAGCAGGCTCATCGCGAGCAGCACGACGAGGAATATGCCGGCGAAGGAGACAAGCACCCGCAGGCGCTCGTCCGGCACTTCCGCCGGCAGGAGTTGCGCGACGTCGGCCGCCGCGAGGCTCGCCGCGATGAACCCGATCGCCCACGCGAGGAGCGCCAGCACCTCGCGCACCAGGCCGCGAATGACGCTGAGCAGAATGGACAGACCGATGATCACGAGCACCACGAAGTCGAGCGCGGTCATTTCGTCACGATGTTGCCGGAGAGCCCCGCCGCCTGTAGCTTCTCGCGCGCGCTCTCGGCCGCGGCACGGGTCGGGTACGGCCCGGCACGCACCCGGGTCACCTCGCCCCTCGCCGTGTGTACGACCTCGGTATACGAGTCGAGGCCGGCCGCGGCGATCTTCTCGCGCACCTCCTTCACTTTCTCGACGTCCGAGAGGGCGATGACCTGAACGGCGAAGGACCCGGTCGCGGGTGGCGCCGCGGCGGCGCCTTCCGGCGCGGCGGCGTCCGGCTGCGCCGGCTGCCGCTGCGGCGGCACAGGTGGAGGTGCCTTCCGTTCGGGAGGCGCGGGCGCGGTATCGGGCCCGGCCTTCTCGCCGAGGGCCGCGGCGAACTTCGGGGCGGCCTTCCCACCGGGCTCCTGCGCCCTGTCCGGCGGAGCCGGCCGGGGCTCGGCCGACGGCGGCAGCGGCACGACGCGCGAGAGGTACTTCTCGGGCGGGGGAATCTTGATGCTCACTTCGCCGCCGAGCGGCCTCGGTTCGGTGTCGAGCAGCATCGGCAACGCGACGACGATCGCGGTCACGAGGACGATGGCACCGATGAGGCGCCGACGCGCCCGGCGCTTGAGTTGCTGTTCTTCGTCGCTAATCGCTCTCGCCATCTAGCCCGCCGCGAGCCGGGCTCGCGCATCCAGCACCGCGGCCACGGTGTAAAACGAACCGAAGGCCAAAATTCTATCATTCCCGGAGGCCGCATCACAGGCTCTGGCGTACGCCGCGGCGACCGATTCACAGCGCGTCACCGCGCCCGCGCTCGCGCCCGCGGCGGCGAGAGAGCGCACGATCGAGTCCGCGTCCGCGCCGCGCGGGGCCTCGATCGCCGCGACATACCAGTGATCGACCTGACGCATCAGCGCGCAGGCGACACCCGCGATGTCCTTGTCGCCGAGCATCGAGAACACCGCGAGGGTGCGACCGCCCCGCGCGAAACCCGCCAGGCTCGCGGAAAGCGCGCGGGCGGCATGCGGATTGTGCGCGACGTCGAGTATCACCGCCGGGCGACCCGGCAGCACCTGGAAGCGGCCGCGAAGATCGACCTTGAGCAGGCCCGTGCGAAGATCGCCCGCCGCAACGGGCAGCCGGTCCTTCAGGGCGTCGAGAGCGGTGATCGCGGCCGCCGCGTTGGCGAGCTGCACCGTGCCCCGCAACGCCGGGTACGGCAGCCCGCCGCGAACGCCGTGCGGGCCCCGGTAGCGCCATCCATGCGCCTCGCGCTCGTAACCGAACTCCCGCCCGATGCCGAGCCAGAGAGCGCCGATCCGCCGCGCATGCTCGCGGAGCGAGGCGGGGGGCGCCGGATCCGCGCATATCGCGGGGCGCCCGGGGCGGAAGATGCCCGCCTTCTCGTGGCCGATCGCCTCCCGGTCGGCTCCGAGATAATCCATGTGGTCGAGATCGACGGACACGACGACGGCCGCGTCCGCGTCGAACGCGTTCACCGCGTCGAGCCTGCCGCCTAGCCCCACTTCCAGCACCGCCACGTCGACGCCCCGCTCGACGAACAGCCGCAGCGCCGCAAGCGTGCCGAACTCGAAGTAGGTAAGCGCCGTCGCCCCGCGCGCCGCGTCGACCGCCGCGAAAGCGCGCGCAAGCTCGCCGTCCGTCGCTTCGTCAAGACCGATGCGCACCCGCTCGTTGTAGCGCGCGAGGTGCGGTGAGGTATAGCATCCGACCCGGTGGCCGGCGGCGTGGAGCACGGACTCCAGCATCGCGCATACCGATCCCTTGCCGTTCGTCCCGCCCACGGTGATGACCGCGAACGAGGGCTCGAGCCGCATCGCCCGCCGCACCGCCGCCACCCGGTCGAGCCCGAGCGCGATGCCGGCGGGATGCAGCGATTCGATGCGCCGGAGCCAGGCGTCCAGCGGACCGGATTCACGGCGGGCGGCGGACAGTGGGCGATCCCCTGTTGATGCTCGTGCTCTCGGTCCGGAACGCGGCACGCGAGCACGTGCCGTGTCGCGTGCGCCCGGGCCCGATCGCGCCACCGCTAGGCGGCGGGCGGCTGCCTGAGCAGCATGGCGATGACGCCGGCAAGCCTGTCGCGCAGCTCCCGCCGGTCGACGATCATGTCGATCGCGCCGTGCGCGAGCAGGAACTCGGAGCGCTGGAATCCCTCCGGCAGCGTCTCCCGCACGGTCTGCTCGATCACCCGGGGCCCGGCAAAGCCGATCAGCGCGCCCGGCTCCGCGATGACCACGTCGCCGATCATGGCGAAGCTCGCCGAGACACCCCCCATGGTCGGATCCGTCAGCACCGTCACGAACGGCAGGCGCTCGCGGCCGAGGCGCGCCAGCACGGCGCAGGTCTTGGCCATCTGCATGAGCGAGAGCAATCCCTCCTGCATGCGCGCCCCGCCGCTCGCGGTGATGCAGACGAACGGCAGCCGCTGCTCGAGGCAGGTCTGCCCGGCGCGAGCGAAGCGCTCGCCCACGACCGAGCCCATCGAGCCGCCCAGGAACCCGAACTCGAACGCGGCCGTCACCACGGGGATCGCCTTGATGCTGCCTTGCATCACGATGAGGGCGTCCTCCTCCGAGGTCTCCCTGCGGGCTTCCTCCAGCCGCTCGCCGTAGCGGCGGCTGTCGCGGAACTTGAGGGTATCGACGGGCAGGACTTCCGCGCCGATCTCGTAGCGCCCTTCCCGGTCGAGCAGGCAGTCGAGCCGCTCGCGCGCCGAGATCCGGTTGTGATGCGAACACTTGGGACAGACCCAGAGATTTTTCTCGAGGTCGGCGCGGTAGAGCACCGCCTCGCACGCCTCGCACTTGCTCCAGAGCCCCTCGGGCACGACCTTGCGCGGCGCGCCCGCGTCGCGCTTGATTTTCGGCGGCAGGAGCTTCTGGAGCCAGCTCACGTGCGGGTCTCCCGTCGCGCCGCGGCACCGGCGCGGGCGCCGGCGCCGCGGCACGCCGAGGCGTTCACGCGGTTTCGCGCCATCGGCTTTCGCCCGGTGATCTCACTCAGGCCGACTCCCCGCCCGGTGCGTCGAGAGCGCGCCGGATCGGCGCGAGAAAAGCCTCGGCTCGCGCCGGCACCTCCTCGCGTGGCGCGCCCTCCAGTTGCTGGATCAGCGCACTGCCGATCACCACGCCGTCCGATACCGATGCGATCGCGCGCGCGAGCGCCGCGTCGCGGATGCCGAAGCCCACCCCCACCGGCAGCGAGACGAAGCGCCGCACGTGCCGCACCCGCTCGGCCACGTCCGCGGGATCGAGGCTGGCGGCGCCCGTCACGCCCCGCAGGGACACGTAGTAGAGGTAACCGCGCCCCAGCGCGCCCACCTGGCGTAACCGCGCGTCGGTCGTCGTGGGCGAAAGGAGGAAGATCGTGTCGATCCCCCGCGCGTCGAGCAGGCCGACGAGCCGCCCCGCCTCCTCGGGCGGATAGTCAACCACCAGCACGCCATCGACCCCCGCGTCGCGCGCACCGTCCGCGAACCGTTCCACGCCCATCGATTCGATCGGGTTGGCGTACCCGAACACGACGACGGGGGTGGCGGTGTCGGAGGCGCGAAACGCCGCGACGAACCCCAGCACGTCTTTCAACGATACGCGGTGGCGCAGCGCCCGCTCGCTCGAACGCTGGATGACCGGGCCATCCGCCATGGGATCCGAGAACGGCACGCCGACCTCGATCACGTCGGCGCCGCCCCTGACGAGCGCGTGCATGACCGGCACGGCGAGGGCCGGCTCCGGGTCGCCGGCCGTGAAGAAGGGGATGAGGGCCTTGCGCCCGTTGCGGCGGAGCGCGTCGAAAGCGGGCCCTATGCGGGACATGGCCGCGTACGCGGGGAGCCAGGCGTGAAGTGCGCAGCGATCGGGATCCCGGGGGCGCCGCGTTTCACGTTTCGCCCGTCACGTCTCACTGGATATTCATCCCCGCGCGCTCGGCGACCGTGTGCATGTCCTTGTCGCCGCGCCCGGAGAGATTGACGAGCAGGATCGCGTCGCGTTTCATGCGCGGCGCCATCTTCTCCGCGTAGGCGATCGCGTGCGCGGATTCGAGCGCGGGAATGATGCCTTCGAAGCGGCAGAGGTCGTGGAAAGCGGCGATCGCCTCCTCGTCGGTCACCGCGACGTACTCGGCGCGCCCGCGCTCCTTCAGCCACGCGTGCTCGGGGCCGACGCCCGGATAGTCGAGCCCGGCCGACACCGAATGCGTCTCGCTGATCTGCCCGTTCTCGTCCTGCAGGAGATAGGTGCGGTTGCCGTGGAGCACCCCGGGCCGGCCGGCGCAAAGCGTCGCCGCGTGCTGCCCGCTTTCGAGACCCCGCCCCGCGGCCTCGACGCCGATGAGGCGCACGCTCTCCTCGGGTATGTAGGCATGGAAGATGCCCATCGCGTTCGAGCCCCCGCCGACGCAGGCGAGAACGGCGTCCGGCTGGCGCCCGGCGATCCCGGGCATCTGCTCGCGGGCCTCGCGGCCGATGATCGACTGGAAATCGCGCACCATCATGGGATAGGGATGGGGGCCGGCAACCGTCCCGATGATGTAGAACGTGCTGCCGACGTTGGTGACCCAATCGCGCATCGCTTCGTTCAGCGCGTCCTTGAGCGTCTTCGAGCCGCTCTCCACGGCAACCACGTCCGCGCCGAGGAGCTTCATACGGTAGACGTTCTGCAGCTGCCGCCTGATATCCTCCGAACCCATGTAGACGACGCACTGCATGCCGAAGCGCGCGGCGATGGTCGCGGCCGCCACCCCGTGCATGCCGGCGCCGGTCTCGGCGATCACGCGCGGCTTGCCCATGCGCCGCGCGAGCAGCGCCTGCCCGATGACGTTGTTGATCTTGTGCGCGCCGGTGTGGTTCAGGTCCTCGCGCTTGAGGTAGATCTGCGCGCCCCCGAGGTGCTCCGAGAGCCGGCGCGCGTGGTAGACGGGACTCGGCCGCCCGACGTAGTGGCGCAGGTCGTGCGCGAGCTCCGCGAGAAAAGCCGGATCGTCGCGGCAGCGCTCGTAGGCCGCCTTCAATTCGTCGAGCGCGGCGATCAGCGTCTCGGAGACGAATACCCCGCCGAACTGCCCGAAATGGCCCGCCGCGTCCGGCAGGTCATACATCCGCATTGCGCACTCCCGCGATAAACGCCGCGATCCTCGCGGCGTCCTTGATGCCCCGGGCCGATTCGACGCCGCTCGACACGTCCACGGCGCACGGGTGGAGCCTGCGCACCACCTCGCCGACGTTCCCGGCGGTGAGTCCGCCGGACACGATCACCGGCAGCGACAGTGCGTCCGGCACGCGATTCCAGTCGAACGCGACTCCGCTGCCGCCGCGTACGCCCTCGACGAACGCGTCGAGGAGCAGCGCCCTCGCGTCGTGATAGTCACGCGCGTATTGTAGCAAATCCACTTCCGGTCCCATCCGCACCGCCTTCACGTACGGCCGTCCGAACTGGCGGCAGTAGCCGGGCGACTCGTCGCCGTGGAACTGTATCAAGTGGACCGGGGCCTGCGCGAGCACCGTCCGGACTTCATCGGGTGGCGCGTCGACGAACAATGCCACCGTCGTCACGAAGGGCGGCAGCGCACGCAGTATCGCGCCCGCCGCCGCGGGGTTCACGTAGCGCGGGCTCGGACGGTGAAAGACGAATCCGATCGCGTGCGCGCCGGCCCGGATCGCCGCGAGGGCGTCCTCGAGCCGTGTGATGCCGCAGATCTTGACCGCGGTGGCCATGAACGTTTCGCGTGGTTCGTGCCGGGGCAATGTTAACCGGCCCGCGCGCCGCGCGATAGCGAGCCGCCCGCGCCGGGTATCGCGCTAACGCCCGGGCGCACCCGCGCGGACGACCGCCAGCGTCTCCTCCGGCGGCGGTTCGCGCGCCGGAGGCACGCCCCAGCGGGGATCGTATTCCACCCGCATGAGATAAAGACCTGCCGCCTCGAAGGTGGGGGCGGCCACGCGGCGGTCGCGGCCGGCGAGGACCTGCGCGATCCATTCCGGCGGGCGCGCCCCCCTGCCCACCTCGACGAGCGCGCCGACGAGGTTGCGCACCATGTGGTGCAGGAATGCATTGGCGCTCACGTCGAAGACGATCCACTCACCGTGGCGCGAGAGGTCGCAGCGCAGCAGCGTGCGCACCGGGCTGCGCGCCTGGCATTCCGCGGCGCGAAAGGCGCTGAAGTCGTGCTCGCCGAGAACGAACCGGGCGGCCGCGCGCATGCTCTCGAGTTCGAGCGGCGCGTGAAACCAGCCGGCGCGGCCGTGCCCGAGCGCGGCGCGCACGGCGCGGTTGAGCAGGAGGTAGCGGTAGGTGCGGCTGAGCACGCGGTAGCGTGCGTGGAAATCCGGGCTCACCTCGCGCGACCAGGTGACGGCGACCGCCGGGGGCAGGAGAGCATTGGTACCGCGCACCCAGGCGGAATCCGGCCGCGACGCTGTCGTGTCGAAGTGCGCGACCTGGGCGACGCCGTGCACGCCGGCATCGGTGCGGCCCGCGCAGACCGTCGCGACCGGCCCGCCCGCGATCCCGGCGAGCGCGCGTTCGAGCGCGTCCTGCACGCCGCAGCCCTGCGGTTGCGTCTGCCAGCCGCAGAAGCAGCAGCCGTCGTATTCCAGTCCCAGCGCGATGCGCATCGGTCACTCGCCCGCCGCCGCTACCCGGAAAAACAAAACCGCGACGGCCTGCGCTGTCGCGGTTCGACGTGCTTGCCGGCCCCGGGCGGCGGCCCGCCCGGCGGCACCCGGTGCGCCGCTAGGTAAGCGTATCGAGGAGGCCCTTCGCCTGCGCCTGCTGCTCCGAATCGCCTTCCTTGATCACTTCCTGAAGGATCTCGCGGGCACCGACCTTGTCGCCCATTTCCTGGTAGGCCTTGGCGAGATCGAACTTGGTCTGAACGTCGTACCAATGCCCGTCCTTTTCGGCACCGGCCGCCGCCGCCTTGGGTTCGCCAAGGTCGAGATCCGGCACGTCCAGCTTGAAGTCGAGACCGGCATCGGTCGCGGGCGCTTCGGCGAGCACCTGGGTCTTCTCCTCCGGTGCGTCGACTTTCGGCAATTCGATCTGGAAGTCGATGACGTGTCCGTCCTGGGTTGGCACCGCGTCGAGCGAGATATCGGTCTTGGTCACGACATCCTCGCCGCTTGCGCTCACCGGCAGATCGAGGGTGAAATCGGGCATGAGCGGCGCGGCGGTCGGTTCGGGCTCTTTCGGCGCCCCGGCAGCCATGCTCCGCAACTCCGCCGCATCCAGCACCGCGGTCGTATCGTGAGCCGTGGCGGCCTGCACCGCGCCCGAATCGAGCATGATGTCCGTGGCGACGCCGGCCGTGTCCCCGCCGAGGTCGAAATCGAGGTCGCCGCCCGTCGTCGTGCCGGCCGCGGGAACCGCCCCCGCGGCGTCCCGGCCCGCTTCGTAGAGTGCGTTGGCGGGATCGAGCGCGTAGCCCATCGCCGCCGCGGCAAGCCACTTGTCGCCGGCCCCGCCCGTGCGCTTGTGCAGGTCCCCCGCGACACCGTTGAACGCGTTCTTGTCCTTGCGCGCCGAATAGATCTCGAGCAGCTTCAACTGCGCGTCCTCGCGGCCGGGGTTCTTCGCAAGCGCTTCCTTGAGTATCTCCTCGGCCTGCGCATCGCGCCCGTAAGCGATGTAGACCTCGGCTTCCGCGAGCGGATCGACGTCGTCCGCCGCCGCCGCAACCGGCGCGGCCGCGACGGCGGCCATGGCCGGCATGCTGACGGTCGATTCGGGACCGAGCGGAGCCCCGATCCCTGTCGCACCACCCAGTACCGGCGCCGCCCTTTGCGGTTCTTCCGCCGCGACACCCTGACTGCGGCGCCGGCGCGCCATCCAGAAGGCGAGGCCGCCGAGCGCGATGACGCCGCCGCCGGCGCCAAGGTACAGCGGATCGGTGGCGGCATCCACGACCTGATCCATCATGCTGGGCGGCGGCGGCGCGGCGACGACCTTCGGCTTCGCCTTGGGCGCGGGCGCGGCATCCGCCTTCGGTGCTTCCGCCTTGGCCGCTGCCTTCGCGTCCGTCGCGGGCGCCGCCTTGGCGTCTTCCGGCTTCGCCGCAGCAACGACCTCCGGCTTGGGTTCGGGTTTCGCCCCGGCCTTGGGCTCCGGCGCGGGCTTCGCCGCCGCTCCCGCCTTGGCCTTCGCCGCTTCCTCCGCCTTCTGCTGGGCCGCGGCCATCGCCGGGCTCTTCAGTTCGGCGAGCCGCTGCATGTCCTTGATCGTCTTCTCAAGCTGGCCGATGCGTTCGGTCGCCTCGTTGAGGGCCTTGTCCCGCGCGAGCACTTCCTCTTCGAGCGCGCGCACGCGCTCGGCCGAACTGCGGGGCTTGCCCTTGGCATCGACCGGCGGCTCGCCGCGCGAGAGCTTCACGACGTCCTTCGGCTCGCTGCCCGCCTTGTCCTCGACCCGGGGAGTGATCCGGCCGGCCGCCGTCGTTCTCCCTTCCGCTCGCGCGGTGCCTGCCGCGCCCGCAAGCCCCTGGCGATACGCATTCCAGTCCGCGACCTGCGCCCGGAACTCCTTTCTCGCCTCGGCCGGCGCGATCTGCGCAACCGCTTCGCGATCGGGCACGCGCAGGATTCTGCCCGCCTTGACCAGATTGAGGTTGTTGCGGATGAACGCATCGGGGTTGCTGCGGTAGAGCCCGACCATCATCTGTTCGAGCGACACCCCCTCGTGGATCACGCTCCTCGCGATCCTGGAAAGGTTCTCGCCCTGCTGGATCGGCCCGTATTCCTTTGCGCCGGCCGCTGGAGGCGTCACCGGCCGTCTCGCCGCCGGCGCCGGCGCCGGCGGGACCGGCGCCGCAGGCTGCGCGGCGGGAGCCGGAACGGGTTTCGCGACGGGCGCGGCCGCAACGGCCGGCGGCGGCACACCGACCGCGGGCGGGTCGACCAGCACGGTGTACTCGCGCACGAGCCGGCCCGAGGACGACGTGACCTCGACCAGGAGATCGATGAACGGTTCGTTCACGGTCCGGGTCGAGGTGATCTTGATGTAAGCCTGCCCGCCGGAGCGCCGCTGGATGGCAACGCGCGCGCCGACCAGCGCCTGGTTGTACTGGAGGTTTGCCTGCCGGTAGGCGTCGGGACCGGAGAGCCGCGCGCTCAACGTCGAGAGTTCTTCCTTGCTGACCGACACGAGCTCGATTTCGACGTCGAGCCTGTCGCCCAACGCCGAGAGCATCGCGAGCCGCCCCAGGCCAACCGCGCTCGCGGTGCACGGCACGAGCGCGACGGTCAGCGCAATCAGCCAGGCCTTGACGTTGAACTGTCGCACAGCGGCTTCCTTCCCTTTTTTTGAGGGGCAATCAGGCTAACATCAAACAGTTAGCGATGCAAGCTACTAATTGCTTTAAGTGTCAGGTCTGATATGACGATTAATAACAAGATTTCAGTGGGATACCCCGCGGCAACCGCGGCAGTGGCGCGGAACGCGAACGGCTGCACCGCCACATGCTCAGGCGTTGACGGTGCTCGCCCGCTCGGGCGCGGGCTCTTCGCCGTGCGTGCTCCCGCACTCGAGCAGGATCCGCAGCATGCGGCGTAACGGCTCGGCGGCCCCCCACAAGAGCTGGTCGCCGACGGTGAATGCCGCCAGGTACTCCCCCCCGATCGAAAGCTTGCGCAGCCGCCCGACCGGAATGTGCAGGCGCCCCGTCACGGCGGCAGGGGTGAGTTCCCGCATCGAGCGCTCCCGCTCGTTCGGCACCACGTGGACCCACTCGTTGGCCGACGCGAGGATACCGGCGATCTCCTCGAGCGGCAGATCCTTCCGCAACTTGATCGTCAGCGCCTGGCTGTGGCAGCGCATCGCGCCGACGCGCACGCACAGGCTCTCGATCGGCGTCGCCGCCGCCGCGAAGCCCGCGCCCCGTCCGAGTATCCTGTTGGTCTCGGCCCCACCCTTCCATTCCTCGAGCGACATGCCGTTGCCCAGGTCGCGATCGATCCAGGGAATCAGGTTGCCCGCGAGCGGCACGCCGCCGAAATTCTCCATCGGCAGGGTACCGCCGGTCTGCTTCGCGAGAACGCGGCGATCGATCTCCAGTATCGCGGCCGCCGGATCCGCGAGGAGATCGCGCACTTCGGCGTTGAGAAGGCCGAACTGGGTGAGCAGTTCCCGCATGTGTTGCGCACCGCCGCCCGACGCGGCCTGGTAGGTCGCGCACGTCATCCACTCGACGAGATCGTGCTCGAAGAGCCCATGCATCCCCATCAGCATGCAGCTCACGGTGCAATTGCCGCCGATGAAGTTTCGGATGCCGCGCGCGAGCGCGCGCCGGATGAGCGGCAGGTTCACCGGGTCGAGGACGATGACGGCATCGTCGTTCATGCGCAGCGTCTTCGCGGCGTCGATCCAGTAGCCGCTCCAGCCGGCGGCGCGCAGCTTCGGGTACACCTCCGTCGTGTAATCGCTGCCCTGGCAGGAAACCAGTATGTCCATCCGGGCGAGCGCGCCGATATCGCGCGCGTCGCCGACCGGAGCGCTCGCGCGCTGAAGTCGCGGCCCGGCGCTCCCCGCCTGCGTGGTGGAGAAAAACACGGGCTCCATGCGATCGAAGTCGCGCTCGGCCCGCATGCGTTCCAGCAGGACCGAGCCCACCATGCCGCGCCACCCGATGATGCCGACCCGCTTCATCCGCATCGCCCTCGTGTCATGGGCGGTATTCTACAAGCCGTTGAGCGGAAATGGCTAATGCCGCGAGCGGGCAAGGCGGACGGGAATCGCCGGCGCGCGTGGCGGGGAGCGGCCGGCGGGCTGCAACGGTCCGGCCCGCGCTACCCCGCCCCCGGGCCGTCCCGGTTCAGAGCGCCGCGACGACCGCGTCGCCCATCTCTTCGGTGCCGAGCCTTATCGTGCCCGGCTCGTGGATTTCCGCCGTGCGGCAGCCCTGCGCGAGAACCGCCCGCACCGCGGACTCGACGCGGCATGCCCATTCGTCGCGGTTGAAGGTGTAACGCAGCATCATCGCCACGGACAGGATGGTCGCCAGCGGATTGGCGACGTTCCGGCCGGCGATGTCGGGAGCGGAGCCGTGGATCGGCTCGTAGAGTCCCTTCCCGGATGCATCGAGCGAAGCCGAGGGCAGCATCCCGATCGATCCGGTCAGCATCGAGGCCTCGTCGGAGAGGATGTCGCCGAACATGTTGCCGGTGACGATCACGTCGAACTGCTTCGGATCGCGCACGAGTTGCATCGCCGCGTTGTCGACGTACATGTGGGTAAGCGCGACCCGCGGGTAACTCCGCGCGACGTCGGTCACGATCTCGCGCCAGAAGCGGCTCGTCTCGAGCACGTTCTCCTTGTCGACCGAAGTGAGCCGCCCCCCGCGCTTCGCGGCGGTGCGGAAGCCGACTTCGGCGATGCGCCGGATCTCCGGCTCGGAGTAGCGCATCGTGTCGTAGCCCTCGCGCGCGCCGGCCGCGGTCGCGCGCCGCCCGCGCGGCTCGCCGAAATAGATGTCGCCGGTCAGCTCGCGCACGATCATGATGTCGAGCCCCGA
>JADZGE010000058.1 GCA_020854035.1 Burkholderiales bacterium
CCGATCGAAAAACCCTGCCAGTTGATGATCGAATTCGGCGTGTTCGTCACCGAGAGCACGTTGCCCGCCTGGTGAATCGACACCTGACCGTTCACCACCACCGCACCCGTCGGATTGGCGAGCGCGGATCCGCTCGCGAAACATGCCGCGACGGCGATTGCAATGAGCTTCGGACTCGGTTGGGAGCGCTGCGCTTTTCTGGCCATGGCTATCCCCGCTTCACGTGTGCAGCCACTACGCATGCAAGATCGGTGCCACCTCGCCCATTCGCGGGTGGCCTCGCAAATGATTATATATGCCTTTGTCCCACAGGGGGATAGGCCGCGGACCTAATGCGCATTACAAAGTGTGCCAAATAGCACGGGTGGTCATCGGACCTGCCGTCCCTCGTCCCATGGTGCCGGTCCGCGGCAGCAGCCGCCCCGGACGCTCGCTCCCGCGCGGACCCCGTTCCCGCAGCGGCTCACTCGTCGGATCGGCCCCTGCCCCATTTCTCGCGCTGCCGGCGGGTTTCGGCGAGGCATATACCCGCAGTCACGGCCACATTGAGGCTCGTCACGCTGCCGAGCATGGGAATCCGCGCGAGTTCGTCGCAGCTCTCGCGTGTGAGCCGCCGCATGCCCTCGCCTTCCGCGCCGAGCACCCACGCGACCGGTCCGTCGAGGCGCAGCGAGTAGATGTCCGCGTCTGCCGCCTCGTCGGCGCCCATGAGCCAGATTCCCCGCTCTTTCAGCTCCCGCATCGCGCGCGCGAGATTCGTTACCGGCAGAAACGGCACCGTATCGACCGCGCCGCTCGCCACTTTCGCGACGGTCGGGTTGATTCCCGCCGCGCGATCCTTCGGCGCTATGACGGCGTGCGCCCGCAGCGCGTCCGCGACGCGCAGGCACGCGCCGAGGTTGTGCGGATCGGTAACCCCGTCCAGCACCAGGAGTAGCGGCGCCTCCGGGAGGCCCTCCAGCACGGACTCCAGGTCGCGAAGCGGCGCGCGGGAATCGACCCGCGCGAGCACGCCCTGATGCGGCGCGTGCCGGGTCATCCCGTCAAGGCGCGCGCTCTCGACCAGCACGAGCCTCACCCCGCGCTCGCCCGCGATGCGGGCGAGCTCGCGCGCACGCGCGTCGTTGCGCGCGCGGTCGAGCCAGATCTCCCTCACTCCCGCCGGGCCCTGCCGCAGCCGCCCCAGCACCGCGTGGAATCCGTAGAGGATGTGCGCTTCGCTCATGGGAGGGGGCCGGCGATGCATGCCGGGTGACGAGCCATGACCGGCCGAACGTAACCCGTCATCCGCGATTCCTCGCCCCTGCCTCGTCGCGCGTATCCGGTCACGCCTGCACCGTCAGGCGAGCGTGAAGTCGATCCGGCTCGAGTCGAGGTCCACGCGCGCGACCCGGACGCGGAGCCGGTCGCCCAGCCGGAAGCGCTTGCGGGTGCGCTCGCCGGTCAACTCGTGCCGGGCGGCGTCGAAATGAAAGTAGTCGCTGCCGAGCTCGGAGACGTGCGCGAGCCCCTCGACGTGGACGCCGTCGAGCGTGACGAATACGCCGAACGCGGTGACCCCGCTCGCGCTGCCCTCGAAGCGCTCGCCGACGCGATCCTTCATGTAGTAGCACTTGAGCCAGGCCGTGACCTCGCGCGTCGCCTCGTCCGCGCGGCGCTCGGTCATCGAGCAGGCGAGCCCGAGCTCGCGCCAGTCGCCCGGCTCGTAGCGGGTGCGCCTCAGGGCCGCCTTGATCGCCCGATGCACCAGCAGGTCGGGATAGCGCCGGATCGGCGAAGTGAAGTGCGTGTAGGATTCGTAGGCAAGGCCGAAGTGGCCGACATTCTCCGGGCTGTAGAGCGCCTGCTTGAGCGAGCGCAGCATCACCGTCTGCAGGAGTTGGGCGTCGGGCCGGTTCTTCGTGCGCTCGAGGAGCTTCGCGTAGTCGGACGCGTGCGGCTTCTCCCCCCCCGTGAGCGCGAGCCCGAAGCCCTTGAGGAATTCACGCAGCGCGGCGAGCTTCTCCGGCGCCGGCCCTTCGTGCACGCGGTAAAGCGTGGGGTGCTCGCGTGCCCGCAGGAAGTTCGAGGCGCACACGTTGGCCGCGAGCAGGCACTCCTCGATCAGGCGGTGCGCGTCGTTGCGCCGCACCGGCACGATGCGCTCGATCTTGCCGTGCGCGTCGAACGCCATCTCGGTCTCGATGGTCTCGAAGTCGATCGCGCCACGACGCTCCCGCGCGGTGGCGAGCACGCGGTAGAGACGGTCAAGTTCCCGCAGGCGCGGCAGGAGCGCCGCATGCCGCCGGGCCGCGGCGCCATCCGGGTCGAGCAGCATCCCCGCCACTTCGGTGTAGTTGAGGCGCGCGTGGGAGCGGAACACGGCCGGGTAGAAGCGGTAGGAGACGATCTCCCCGCGCGCGTCGATGCGCATGTCGCACACCAGCGCGAGCCGTTCCACCCCCGGGTTGAGCGAGCAGAGCCCGTTCGCGAGCTTTTCCGGGAGCATGGGAATCACGCGGCGCGGGAAGTACACCGAGTTGCCCCGCCTGCGCGCCTCCAGATCGAGGGCGTCGCCGTGCCTGACGTAGTGACTCACGTCGGCGATGGCGACGAGGAGCCGGAATCCGCTCTCGCCGCTCCCCGGGAATCGACTCGCCGACTCGCCTCCCGGCCCCTTCGGAACCGCTGCGCCGGCACGGCCCTCGCGCGAGCGTCGCGAGCGGTCCTCCGCGTGGTTACCTCCCGCGCCGAATTTCCCGCCTCCTTCCGTCGCCCCGGGCGCCGCGCCGTTGCCCGCCGCGGCACCGGCGAGCGTCTCGCAGTACACCGCGTCGTCGAAATCCTTCGCGCTCTCGCCGTCGATGGTGACGAAGGGCAGTCCCGTCAGGTCGACGCGCCCGCGACGGTCCGTCGCGGTCACGTGATCGGGAATGCCCTCGCACAATCGCCCGGCATCGCGCGGAAACCTGTGTGGCAGCGCATGCTTGCGCAGCGCTATCTCGATCTCCATCCCCGGATCGGCGTAGTTGCCGAGAACTTCCACGACGCGCGCGACCGGCTGCGCGTGCCGCGCCGGCTGCGCCACGATTTCCACCACGACGACCTCGCCCGGCCGCGCGCCGCGGGTCTCGTCCGCGGGCACCAGGAATTCCTGGCTGATGCGGCGGTCCTCGGCGAGCACGGTGAGGATGCCGTGCTCGCCGTGCAGGCGCCCCACGAGACGCTCGTGCACGTGCTCGAGCACTTCGACGATCCTGCCCTCGGGGCGGCCACGCCGATCGGTGCCGGCGACACGCGCCACGACGCGGTCGCCGTGCAGTACCGTGCGCATTTCGGCGGGCCCGAGGAAGAGATCGGGGCCGCCGTCCTCGCGCGCGAGAAAGCCGAACCCGTCGGGGTGCCCCTGTACCCGCCCGCGCAGCAGGTCGACCCTGGCGGTGATGAGGAGCGCGCCGCGCCGGTTTTGTATCAACTCGCCGTCGCGCTCCATGCGGGCGAGCCTGCCGTGGAACGCGTGCAACTGCCGCGGCGCGACGTGGAGCGCCCGCGCGAGGTCCTCCTCGACGAGCGGGACACCGCGCCGCTCGAGCGCGCGCAGGATCTCCTCGCGCGAGGGCGCATCGTCGCGGGGCGCATCGTCGCGCGCCGCGGCGGGCGCGCCGCGGCTCGCGCGGCTCATGCGCGACCCCCGGCCGTTTGATCGGGCGTGGGCCTTCGGCTAGAATTCGCTGTTTGCGCCCAGGTGGCGGAATTGGTAGACGCACCAGGTTCAGGTCCTGGCGCCAGCAATGGTGTGGGGGTTCGAATCCCTTCCTGGGCACCACCCTCACATCGTGACGGGTGATGCGTGAGGAGTGACGCGACGTCACTCCTGATCCGCGCAAGCTTCCCCATCACCCGTTACCCGTCACCGTTCATCTTTGATCGAAGGGGTGCCGCCGCACGATCGTGTGGTCGCGATCGGGCCCGGTCGAGATCACGTCGATCGGCACGGCGCAGACTTCCTCGATGCGCGCGAGGTAGGCGCGCGCCGCCGCCGGCAGTCCGCTCTCGCGCGTCACGCCCACGGTACTTTCCTTCCAGCCGGGCACCTCCTCGTACACCGGTTCGCAACCCTGAAGTTCCTCCGCGCCCACCGGCAGCATGTCGCTCGTGCGGCCCTTCAGCCGGTATCCCACGCAGATCCTCACGAGTTCCATGCCGTCCATGACGTCGAGCTTGGTCACGCCGAGCCCGGACACGCCGTTCAGCTGGATCGAGCGCTTGAGCGCGGCCGCGTCGAACCAGCCCACCCGGCGCGGGCGCCCCGTCGTCGCGCCGAACTCGTTGCCCCGGCTCGCGAGCTGCCGTCCCACGTCGTCGTCGAGCTCGGTCGGGAACGGCCCGGAGCCGACGCGCGTCGTGTAGGCCTTGGTGACGCCCAGCACGTAGTGCAGCATCTGCGGGCCGACGCCGGCGCCCGCCGCCGCGGCACCGGCCACGCAGTTACTCGACGTGACGTACGGGTAGGTGCCGTGATCGATGTCGAGCAGCGTGCCCTGCGCACCCTCGAACAGGAGGTTCGACCCCGCGCGGTGCGCCTCGTGGAGCAACCGCGGCACATCGGCCACGAGCGGTTTGATCAGCTCGGCGAGCTGCATCGTCTCCTCGAGCGTCCGGCCGTAGTCGACGGGAGCGGCGTGGAAGAAACCGGCGAGCACGAAGTTGTGATAGTCGAGGACTTCGCGCAGCTTGCGGGCGAAGCGCTCGGGATGGAAGAGATCCTGCAGCCGCAGCGCGCGGCGTGCGGCCTTGTCCTCGTACGCGGGGCCGATGCCGCGCCCGGTCGTGCCGAGTTTCGAGTCGCCTCGCGCCGCCTCGCGCGCGAGGTCGATCGCGGCGTGGTGGGGCAGGATGAGCGGACACGCCTCGCTGATGTGCAGCCGCGAGCGCACCTCGACCCCGGCGGCTTCCAGAGCGCCGACCTCCTCGGTGAGCGCACGAGGCGAGAGGACCACGCCGTTACCGATGTAGCAGGCCACCCCGGCGCGCAGGATCCCCGATGGAATGAGGTGTAGCACGGTCTTGCTGCCGCCAATGACGAGCGTATGCCCGGCGTTGTGCCCGCCCTGGAAGCGCACCACGCCATCGGCGCGGTCGGTCAGCCAGTCGACGATCTTGCCCTTGCCTTCGTCGCCCCACTGGGCGCCGACGACCACTACGTTGATTGCCATCCGCTCATCCTGGAAATACCGCCGCGACCATGCATGCCGCGCCGCGGACCCTCGAGCTTCTGCTATGTGCTTCTTCCGTCCCGCCCGGAACCGGTCAGTCGCGCGTTATCACCCACCTGCCGGCGCGCCTCGCCAGCCGCCGCTCGCAGCCGAGTTCCTCGCGCGAGGCGGAATGTCCCGGGAGATCGACGACGACCACGACTCCGCGCGAGCGCAGCGCGCTGATCGATTTCTGCAGCGCGGCGTCGCGCGGCGCGTATGGCGCGAGCACCGCCGCCGCGGCGCCGCGCGCCGGCGCCGCCTGCGCGAGTTCGCGCAGATCCATGCTGAACCCCGTGGCCGGGCGCGCGCGCCCGAACGCCTTGCCGACCTCGTCGTAGCGCCCGCCGAGCGCGAGCGCGTTGGCGGCCGCGCCGGAGTAGGCGGCGAACACGACCCCGCTGTGGTAATGGTAGCCCCGGAGCTCGCCGAGGTCGAAGCAGCGTATCCGCGCCACGTCGCGAAGCTCGGAGGACAGGGCGCGCAACCCGGCGAGCGCCGCGCGGATCTCCGCGGAATCGGGCAGTACCCGCGCCGCCGACTTCAGCACCTCCGGGCCGCCGTACAATCCCGGCAGCGCGGCGAGCGCCGCCGCGTTCCGTGGTTCGAGACCCGAGCCGAGCGCCTTCAACGCCGGCACGTCCTTCGCCTGCATCGCGCGGAAGAGCGCCGCCTCGCGCTCGGCATCGAGGCCGGCGCGGCGCACGAGCGACCGGAAGATGCCGACGTGCCCGATGTCGAGAAACGGCTCGCGGACTCCGGCGGTCACCAGCGCCTTCATCAGGAGCCGCTGGACCTCGACGTCGCCCTCGATGCCGGCGTGACCGTAGAGCTCCGCCCCGATCTGCAGCGGCTCGCGAGTGCGATTCATGCCGCGCGGCAGGGTCTGCAGCACGCTGCCGGCGTAGCAGAGCCGGGTGACGCCCTTGCGGTTAAGCAGATGCGCGTCGATGCGCGCGGCCTGAGGCGCGATATCGGCGCGCAGGCCGAGCATGCGCCCGGAGAGCCGGTCCACGAGCTTGAACGTCTGGAGATCGAGATCGTGCCCCGTTCCCGTCAAGAGCGACTCGACGTACTCGATCATCGGGGGCATCACGAGTTCGAAGCCGTGCACCTGGAAGAGGTCGAGGAGGTCGCGGCGCAACCGTTCGATCCGCGCGGCCTCGGCCGGCAGGATGTCCTCGATGTATTCCGGCAGGACCCAGGTGCGCATTGCGAAACGGTTCTCGGGAATCGCGGTTCGGAGCTCAGGGCGGATTATAGTTTGGAACCGGCGGCGCACGCCGACTCCCGGAACCCGGCGCGGGCCCTCGCATCTAGTGGCGAGCGATGTAGAGCAGCAGCAGGCCCGCGAGCATCGAGGTGAGTCCGATGAAGCGCAACTGGCCGTCGCTCATCTCGATCAGGCGCCGGAACGTGTCCCGCCACAGGCCGGGCGCGAGAAACGGCAGCGCCCCCTCGATCACCAGCATCAGCGCGAGAGCGGTGAGCAGGATGCTTCCCATCTTGGTCCGTGGCGCGACGCGCACTCGCCTGCCGGCCGCGCCCCGGGGCGCGGCCTCACCTGGCGGGCTTCGCTCCCTTGCCGCCCGACTTGAAGTACTTGAAGAACTCGGAAGTGGGCTCGAGCACGAGAATATCGCTCCGCCCCTTGAAACTCTGCTTGTAGGCTTCCAGGCTGCGGTAGAACGCGTAGAACTCCGCCTGCCCCTGGTACGCGGCGGCGTAGATCGCCGCGGCCTTGGCGTCGCCTTCGCCCTTGGTGCGCTGCGCGTCGCGGTAGGCCTCGGCGATGATGACGTCGCGCTGCCGGTCCGCGTCCGCGCGTATCTTCTCGGATTCTGCCGCTCCCAGGGAGCGCAGCCGGGTGGCCGCCTGCTTGCGCTCGGGCGCCATCCGGTTGTACACGGACTGGCTCACTTCCTTCGGCAGGTCCACGCGCTTCAACCGCACGTCGAGCACCTCGACGCCGATCTTCACCGCGTCCTCGTTCGCCTTCTGCCGCATCAGCTCCATGATCTGGTCGCGCTCGCCGGCGACCACTTCGTGCACGGTGCGATTGCCAAACTCGGCGCGCAGGCCGTCGTTGATGGTCTGGAGGAGCCGGGTCTGCGCTTGCGTCTCGCCCCCCCCGCCCACGACGATGCTGACGTAGTACTGCCGCACGTCGGTGATGCGCCACTTCACGAAGAGGTCCACCAGAACGTTCTTCTTCTCGGAGGTGAGGAAGAGCTCGGGTTCGGGCGTGTCGATCGTCTTGATGCGCACGTCGAAGGGGCGCACGTTGTCCACGAGCGGCAGCTTGAAGTAGAGGCCCGGCTTCGTCTCCACGCCGACCACCTGGCCGAGACGGAACACCATGGCGTTTTCGCGCTGGTCGACCACGAAGACGGAGAGCGAGAGCACGATCAGCACCACGATCGCGCCCGCGAACACCGCGCCGAGGTTGCGCTTCATCAGCGTGCCTCCCGTTCACGCGACCGGAACGCATCGCGCGAGCGCGCGGTCGGGGACTCGGGCGCCGCCGCCGGCGGTTCGCTCTTCGCCGCCCCCTCCGCCCGCGGGGTTACCGTCATCTGCATGATGCGGTCGAGCGGCAGGTAGAGGAGGTTCCCGCCGCTCCTCTGGTCGATCAACACCGTGGTCGTGCTACCGAGCACCTGCTCGATCGCCTCGATGTAGAGGCGGTCGCGGGTCACCTGCGGCGCCTTGACGTATTCCTGCGCGAGCTGGCGGAAGCGCGCCGCGTCGCCCTCCGCGCGCTCGATCACCTTCTGCCGGTAGCCCTCGGCCTCCTGTGTCAGCCGGGAGGCCATCCCGCGCGCCGTCGGGATGACGTCGTTGGCGTAGGTCTGGCCCTCGTTCTTCTGCCGCTCGCGGTCCTGCCCCGCTTCCACCGCGTCGTTGAACGCCGCCTGCACCTGTTGCGGCGGCTGGGCATCCTGCATCGTGACCTTGCTGATCGCGATGCCCGTCCCGTAGCGATCGAGGATCTCCTGCATGAGTTTCTGCGCGCGCGCGGCGACCTCGGCGCGGCCCTCGTAGAGCACGAAATCCATGCTGCTCCTGCCGACGATCTCCCGGATCGCCGTTTCGGCCGCCTGCAGCACGGAATCGTCCGGGCGGACATTGTGGAAGAGGTAGTCGGTCGGGCTCTTCAGGATGTACTGAACGGCGAACTGCACGTCGACGATGTTCTCGTCGTCGGTCAGCATCAGGGATTCCTTCTCGACCTTGCTCTTGACGTTGTTGCGGTAGCCGACTTCGACGGTCCGCACCTGCGTCAGGTTGACGATCTCGGCGGTTTCGATCGGATACGGCAGGTGCCAGCGCGGCCCCGGCAGCGTCGTCTCCAGGTACTTGCCGAAACGCAGCACCACCCCGCGCTGGCCTTCCGTGACGATGTAGAAACCGCTCGCGAGCCACACCGCCACGATGAGCCCGAGCAGCAGCCCCGCGCCCCCGCCCCAGCGCCGCGGCGCGGGCTGATCGGGCTCGTCGCCGCCGCCGCCGCCGCGCCGGCCGAAAAGACCGTTCAGCTTGCGGTTGAAATCCCGCCACAGCTCGTCGAGATCGGGCGGGCCCTGTCCCGGCCGCCGGCCCCACTGGGGATCGTTGAGCGACATGAGGGCGCCGAGCACCCGGGCGCAGCGCTCGCGCAGGAAACCGCGAATCGTGGCGAGGCCGCCTAGCATGTGGGTCGCCGGCGCACGCCGCGCTTCACCGCGCTCGAAGATCCCGACTGCTCTGCCATGGGAGAAGTGAACAGAAACCGCTCTGAACGGGCGCCGCTAAGCGGCCACGAAACCGGTGCGTCCGTCGCCGCGCGCCGCCGCGCTCGATTCCTCCAGCGCGAGACGGACGAGCTCGACGCCCTCCCCGCGGGCCGCGCTCACCCAGACCCTCGCAATCTTACCATACTGGTCACGCTCGACACGCGGCGCGAAAGGAGTGAGATCGATCTTGTTCATGATGAGGAGCTGCGGCACCGCCTGCGCGCCGATTTCCGCCAGCACGTCGTTCACCGCCGCGATCTGCGCCTCGCGATCGGGACTCGCCGCGTCCACGACGTGCAGCAGGAGAGACGCGCGGATGGTTTCCTCCAGCGTCGCGCGAAACGCGGCCACGAGCGTGTGGGGCAGCTCGCGGATGAAGCCTACGGTGTCCGAGACGACGGCCTCGCCGTGCGGCATGTGCACCCGGCGCGTGGTCGTGTCCAGCGTGGCGAAGAGCTTGTCGGCGGCGTAGACCCCGGCGCGCGTGAGCCGGTTGAAGAGGGTCGACTTGCCGGCGTTGGTGTAGCCGACGAGCGAGGCGGTGAACACCTTGCCGCGGCCGCGCGCTCTTCGCTGCGTCGCTCGCTGCGCCTGCACCCGCGCGAGTTTCTCCTTCAGCATGCGCACGCGCCGCCCGATCAACTGGCGGTCCATTTCGAGCTGGGTCTCGCCCGGTCCGCGCAACCCGATGCCCCCCTTCTGCCGCTCCAGGTGGGTCCAGCCGCGGACGAGGCGCGGCCCGAGATGCTCGAGCTGGGCGAGTTCGACCTGGAGCTTGCCCTCGTGCGAGCGCGCCCGCTGCGCGAAGATGTCGAGGATGAGGCTCACGCGGTCGACAACACGGCAGTTCAGGCGCCGTTCCAGGTTCCGTTCCTGCACCGGCGTCAGCTCGTGATTGAAGATCGCCACCCCGGCGCGGGTCGCGACGACCGAGCGCGCGACTTCTTCCACCTTGCCCTTGCCGGCGAAGAACGCGGGGTCGGGGCGCTCCCGGCGGCCCTTGACCAGGGCCCGCGCCGCGACCCCGGCGCTCGCCGCGAGCCGCTGGATTTCCTCCAGGCTGTCTTCGTAGCCGGCCGCTCCGAAATCGAGGCTTACGAGTACCGCCGCCTCGCCGCCGGCGGGAGGACGGTGGATCAAGACGCCACGAGCCCCCGCATCAACCGTCCGAGCCCGGGTCCAGGTGCAGATTGACGGGCCGCGCAGGCACGACCGTCGAGATCGCGTGCTTGTAGACCATCTGCGTGACGGTGTTCTTGAGCAGGACCACGTACTGGTCGAAGGAGTCGATCTGGCCCTGCAGCTTGATGCCGTTCACAAGGTAAATCGAGACTGGGATGTGCTCCTTGCGCAGCGTATTAAGGAACGGGTCTTGTAGCAGCTGCCCCTTGTTGCTCATCGTGGCCCTCACCGTTGTCGTTATTCTGAACTGGTTTCCACATGGCGGCCGCGGCCGCCCCGGATACCGCACTCTACCGGGTTTTTCGTTGTCATGCCATAGGGTTACCTGCGCCGGCCGGCACCGCGCGCGTAGGGGTTCGCGCCGCTGCGGAACTCGATCCGGAGCGGCGTCCCGTGCAATTGGAAAGCGTCGCGGAAGAAACGTTCCAGGTACCTGCGATAGGTCTCGGGCAGCTGTTCGAGCCCGGTGCCGTGGACGATGACCCGGGGCGGATTGGTCCCGCCCTGGTGCGCGTAGCGCAGCCGCGGGCGCCCGAAGCCGGCCCGTGGCGGCGCCTGCCGGCTCACCGCATCGGCGAGCACGCGCGTCAACCGCGGCGTCGGCAGCCGCGCCATGGCCGCGGCGTATGCCTCGTCCACCGAACGCCACAACGCCGCAAGGCCCCGGCCCTCCACGGCCGAAATGAAGTGGAGGCGGGCAAAGCTCAGGAAATCGAGCCTGCGCAGGAGGGCACGCTTGACGAGGTCGCGTTCGGCGGCGCCGAGACGCTCCCACTTGTTCACCGCGACGACCAGCGCGCGGCCGGCTTCCAGGATGAAACCGGCCACGTGGGCGTCCTGCTCGGCGATCTCGGTCCGGGCGTCGAGCACGAGGATAACGACGTTCGCGTCTTCGATCGCCCGCAGGGTCTTCACCACCGACACGTGCTCCGGCGCCTCCGACACCCGGCCGCGCCGCCGCAGTCCCGCCGTGTCGATCAGGGTGTAGGGCCGGCCCTCGCGCTCGAACTCGACGTAGATCGAATCCCGGGTCGTGCCCGGCTCGTCGAACACGACCACGCGCTCCGCCCCCAGGAGCGCGTTCACCAGCGTCGACTTGCCGACGTTCGGCCGGCCGGCCACCGCGATGGCCGGGTGGTCACGCCCGGGCGCCTCCCCGTCCGGCCCGGGCGGAAACACCGCCAGCACGTACTCCATCAGGTCGGACACGTTGTCGCCGTGTGCCGCCGACACGGTCAGGGGCTCGCCCATGCCGAGGGCGTGGAATTCCGCCCCCGCCACCGCCGGCGCCATCCCCTCGGCCTTGTTGACGACGAGGTGGGCAGGGCGCCCGCTGCGACGCAGTTCCTCGGCGATCGCCCGGTCCCGCGGCGAAAGGCCGGCCCGTGCGTCGACCACGAACAACACCGCATCCGCTTCGTCGACGGCCTGCCGGGTCTGCCGCGCCATTTCGTGGTAAATGCCGTCCGCGGCGAGCGGCTCGAAGCCGCCCGTGTCGACCACGAGGTGCGGCTTGCCTCCCAGCCGGCCACGACCGTAATG
Source organism: Burkholderiales bacterium (assembly GCA_020854035.1). GTDB lineage: Bacteria > Pseudomonadota > Gammaproteobacteria > Burkholderiales > SG8-41 > SG8-41. The sequence goes on from JADZGE010000058.1 coordinate 11,735, forward strand.
CCGGTCGCGCGTCAGCCCGGGTGTATCGGCCACGATCGCGTCGCGGCTGCGCGTCAGGCGGTTGAAGAGGGTCGACTTGCCGACATTGGGCCGGCCGACGATCGCGATCACGGGCAGCATGAAAACCTTGCGCCTCGCTCCATCACTGCACGGCGATCGCGAAGACGCCGCCGTTTCGCGTCTGCACCAGGAAGCTCGTGAGATCGAGCGCGATCGGCGGCGCCGTGATGGCACTGCCGTCGGTCGCGACGCGTCCGGCGAAGGATCCGTCATCGCGGGAGAGGAGGTGAACGTAGCCCTGGTAGTCCCCGACGATGACGTAGCGGCCGAAGGCGAGCGGTCCGCTGAGGCGCCGCCCGCCCATCCTGTCCTGCTTCCAGATGCTCGCCCCCGCGGCCTTGTCGAGCGCGATCACCGCATCCCTTTCGTCCGTGACGTAAACGTAGCGCGCGTCGAGCGCGAGCCCCGCCGCGCTCGACATCTCGCGCGCCCAGATGAGTGTGCCGCGCGCCGAGTCGAAGCACGCGACACGCCCCTGGAACGCGACCGCGCATACATGCTGGCCGTCGATCGCCGGCAGGCTCGTGATGTCGGCCACCCGCTCGAGTTCCGTGGCCCCGCGCGGCACCGCGACCACCCCGTCCCACGCGACGCCCCCGTTCGCGAGAACGAGCGCGATCAGCCGTCCGCCGGCGAAGCCCGCGAATACCCCGCCGCGGTCAACGATGACTCCCGCGTGCGTTCGCACCGTCAGCGGTACCTGGGTGGGGCGCTCGTAAACCCATCGCCGTTTGCCGCTCGCCGCATCGAGGCCGTATATCCGTCCATCGCCGGTGCGCGCGACGACCACCCCATCCCGGGCGAGCGGCGGCGCTAGCACTTCGCCCGTGAGCTGCGCCTTCCACGCCGGCTTGCCTTGCGCTTCGAAGGCGAGTACTTCTCCGCGCGGCGTGCCCGCGAACACCAGCCCGGCGCCGGTTCCCACGCCACCCGAGATCGCCTGTCCCGCTTCGATCTTCGCGACGGCCTCGCCCTTCACCGCGTCGAACCCGGTGATCCGGCCGGCGGCGCTCGCCGCGTAGACGACGTTGCCGGCGACGGCCGGATAGAACGTGTTCTTTCCGCTTTCTCCGGCCGCTCCCTGCCAGACGATGCGCGGGGTCGTGACGGCATTGAAGGAGACGAGTTCCGCCGGCGGCTGCGCCGGCTTGCCGCCGGAGAAAAGCCGATCGTACTGGTCGCTGACGGCCTGGCAGCCCGCGCAGAACACGGTTGCCGCCGCGGCCGTCACCAGGCCCCGGGCGACCCTCATGCCGCTCGACTGCCGCCCGAACGGCACGCGCCGCGGCCCGCCCGCGGCGAGCGCTTCACTTGACCGCGACCGGGGCGGGTTCCCCGAGCGCATCGAGTTTCAGCTGGATCGTCGCGCGGTAGGTGCTGCCCGGCTCGCTGCGGTCGAGCGCGAGCTGGTAGGCGCCGCGGGCATCGGCGGGGCGGCCATCCGCGGTGAGGATGTCCCCGCGCATCTCCGCGTAGAGGCCGGTCATGCTCTCGACCGGCTTCCTCTCCATCAGCGCGAGCGCCTCGGCGTGCTTCTTCTCGTCGAGCAGCACCCCGGCCAGGCGCAGGCGGGCGAGATCCCTCGTCTCCTCCTCGCGCGCGTTGTCGATCACCCATCTCAGCCGCTCGCCCGCCGCCGCGAGGTCGCCGGAAGCGAAGGCGGCACTCGCGCCCGCGAATGCGGCCAGGACGGCGTAGGGCGTCGCGCCATAGCGGTTCCCGATCTCGCGCGCGATGTCGATCACCTTTTTCTGCTCGCCGTCGCGCCGGGCCCCGTCGAGCTGCTCGTAGAGCGCGAGCGCCGCCGCGGTCTGCGTGCCGCGATAGGTGCGCCAGCCCTGGAACGCCGCGATCGTCAGCAGGGCAGCGGTGGCCGCGATGACGACGAGGTTACCGTACTGCTTCCACCACGACTGTATCGCGGCGATCTGTTCCTGTTCTTCGAGGTTGTATGCCATCTCACCGCTCCATCCGCCTGATGACGCGAATCGCCGCGTCCAGTTCCACCCGCACCTGCTCCACGCGCTCGCGCAACGGCTTCACCGTCACCGTGTTCGAAGCCGCCTCTTCCTCGCCCACGATCACCGCGTAGCGGGCGCCGCTCGCGTCGGCGCGCTTCAACTGCGCGCCGAAGCCGCCGCCCCCCGAATGCGCCACGACCGCGAGCCCGGCGTCCCGCAACGCTTCGGCCGCGCGCGCCGCATGGCGCGCGGCGCTCTCCCCCTGCCGCACGACGTAGGCGTCGGGAGCCGGCGCGGCGTGCGCGGCATCATCGAGCAGCAGCAGCGTGCGCTCGACGCCGATGCCGAAGCCGCAACCCGGCGTGGGTTTGCCGCCGAGCTGCTCGAAGAGCCCGTCGTAGCGCCCCCCCGAGCAGATCGCGTTCTGCGCGCCGAGCGCGCCGGCCACCCACTCGAACACCGTGAGATTGTAATAGTCGAGGCCGCGCACGAGCCGCGGATTGAGGGAGTAGCGGATACCCGCTTGCTGCAGCCCCGCCTGCACCGCGTCGAAATTCGCGCGCGTGGCGGCGCCGACGCTATCGATCAGCCGCGGCGCCGCCTCGATCAACTCCTGCATCGCCGGGTGCTTGCTGTCGAGAATGCGCAGGGGATTCAGGTGCAGCCGCCGCCGCGCGTCCTCGTCGAGCCGGTCCGCGTGCCGCTCGAAGTAGTCGACGAGGCGCTCCCGGAACGCGCGCCGCTCCAGCGCGCTGCCGATCGTGTTCAACTGCAGCTCGACGCCCTCGATGCGCAGGCGCCGCCACAGCCGGCGCGCCATCACCAGCATCTCGACGTCGATGTCCGGGTCGGCGAAGCCGAGCGCCTCCGCTCCGAAAGTGTGGTACTGGCGATAGCGCCCCTTCTGCGGGCGCTCGTGGCGAAAGAGCGGCCCGCCGTACCACAGGCGCTGCGGCCCGTGGTGGAGGAGGTTGTGCTCGAGCGCCGCGCGCACCGTCGGCGCGGTCCCCTCGGGACGCAGCGACAGCCGGTCCCCGTTCATCGCGTCGACGAAGGAGTACATCTCCTTCTCGACGATGTCGGTCGCCTCGCCGACCCCGCGCACGAAGAGCTCCGTGCGCTCGACGATCGGCGTGCGGATCTGCCGATAGCCGTACTGCTCGAACACGGCGCGCACCGCGTCCTCGAACGCCTGCCACCGGTGCGCCTGCCCCGGCAGCACGTCGTTCATGCCGCGTATCGCCTGTATCCGCTCCGCCCGCATGCGTTTCACCGCCGTGCAGCGCCGGCGAGCGTGCTCTCCGCGGCGGCGTCCGCGCGCCCCGGGTAGCGGCTCGCCACGTACTGCTCGACGATCGCCTGGAACTCGGCCGCGATATTCTCGCCCTTCAGCGTCACCGTCTTCACGCCGTCCACGTACACCGGGGCGACCGGGCTCTCCCCCGAGCCCGGCAGGCTGATGCCGATGTTCGCCTGCTTGCTCTCTCCCGGCCCGTTCACCACGCACCCCATCACCGCGACGTGCATGTTCTCCACGCCGGGATGCCGCTCGCGCCACACCGGCATTTGCGCCCGCAGGTAGCCCTGGATCCGGTCCGCGAGTTCCTGGAAGAAGGTGCTGGTGGTGCGCCCGCACCCCGGGCAGGCGATGACAAGCGGGGCGAACGAGCGCAGCCCCATCGTCTGGAGCAGCTCCTGCGCGACGATCACCTCCCGCGCCCGATCGCCGCCGGGCTCGGGCGTGAGCGAGACGCGGATCGTGTCGCCGATGCCCTCCTGGAGCAGCACCGCCAGCGCGGCGGCGGATGCCACGATTCCCTTGGAGCCCATTCCGGCCTCGGTCAGCCCGAGATGCAGCGCGTAGTCGCAGCGCGCGGCGAGATCGCGGTACACGGCGACGAGATCCTGCACGCCGCTTACCTTGCACGAGAGCACGATGCGCTCGCGCCCGAGGCCGAGCGCCTCGGCCTGGCGCGCGCTCTCGAGCGCCGAGGCGACGAGCGCGCGCCGTGTCACGAGCGCCGCCGCGAGCGGCGCGGGCGAGCGGGCGTTCTCGTCCATCATCCGCGCGAGGAGTTCCTGATCGAGGCTGCCCCAGTTGACGCCGATGCGGACCGGCCTCCCGTAACGGCACGCGAACTCGATCAGCGTCGCGAACTGGTCGTCCCGCTTCGCGCCGCGCCCGATGTTGCCGGGATTGATGCGGAGCTTGGCGAGCGCCCCGGCGCACGCGGGATGCCGCGCGAGCAGCCGGTGCCCGTTGAAATGAAAATCCCCCACCAGCGGCACCGTGATGCCGGCGGAATCGAGCCGCTCCCGGATATGCGGCACCGCGGCAGCCGCGTCGGCATCGTTCACCGTGATCCGCACGAGTTCCGAGCCGGCGCGCGCGAGTTCCGCCACCTGGCGCGCCGTGGCCGCCACGTCCGCGGTATCGGTATTGGTCATCGATTGCACGACGACGGGCGCCCCGCCGCCGATCGACACCGGGCCGACCGCCACGGCCACGCTCGCCCGCCGCCGCGCGGGTCCGAACCGGGTCTCGCCGTCCATCATTCGAGGGTGAGGCGCGCCACGTCGACGCGCGTATGCGCGGCGAGGTTAACGGGCCGCTCGTCGTAGGTAAGCCGCACGCCGTGCGCGTTGCCGACTACGAGCGCGAGCGGCGGGCGCCCACTCACGCGCTGCTCGGTGCCCGGGCGGTTGAGCCGCGAGAAGATGGGGCGTCCGCTGTGGTCGCGGATTTCCACCCACGATTCCGCCGAAAAGATCATGTGCACCACTTTCTCGCCGGCCGCGGGCGCGGCATCCTCCGCGCGCGCGCCACCGCGGTCGATGGGCGCCGCGCCTTCGCCCTCCGCCGCCGCGGCCCCGCCCGCTCCGGGTGCGGCAGCAGGCGGCCCGGCGTCCTTGACTTCGCGGGAGCCGGCAGCAGCCGGCCCGACTGGCCCGGCCGCCTCCGCGGCAGGCCGCGCCGGAACCGCATGAACGGGCGCTGCCGCCGAGGGCGCCGGGGCAGGCGCGGCGGAGCCGGTCGATGCAGGGGGAGCGGCGGTCTCGCTCCCCGCGATGAACTCGTAGATCGCCATCGCCGCCACGATCAGCGCCAGCGCCGCGGCGACCCATCGCCAGCGCCGCGGCGCGGGACCCGGGAACGGGATGTCCTGCGACGGCGGCGCCGCCGGGCGCGGTTCCTCGTGCGGCAGGCGGGCGACGACGGCACGGAGCAGCGGCTCCGCGTCGAGCTTCAGGAAGCGCGCGTAGTTGCGTACGAACCCGCGCACGAAAACCGCGCCGGGCAGGCGCTCGAACTCCCCGGCCTCGAGCGCCTCGACCTGGTTCACGGAGAGCTTGAGCTGCCGCGCGACATCGGCAACGGTGAGGTTCCGTGATTCGCGGGCCTCGCGCAGCACCGCGCCCGGCGCCGCGTCGCCGGGCGCCTCGCGTTCGAGTTCCTGCGTGACGCTGGAGCTCATGTCCTCACCTGCCGGTTCGCGGCCGCGCTGCCAGTGCGGTGAATCGAAGGCGGCGCGCGCTCGTCTCAGTTCTCACCCGCCGCGAGCGCGCGCGCTTCCCGGGAGTCGGGAAAGTTCTTGCGCAACTGCGTGGCGTAACTCGCTTCCGCGATGCGGTCGCCGAGCCGGCGCTCGATGCGCACGCCGAGCCACAACACCTCGGCATTCGGCCGCACCACCTTCGTCAGGCGCGCGAGGTAGCCGCGCGCGCCCTCGAAATCGCCCTTCGCGTAAGAGATGTCCGCCATGTTGTAGAGCGCCTGCGGGTGGCCAGGCCTTAGCTTCAGCGCCAGCTGGAAATAGCCCTCCGCGGCCGCGCTGTCGCCCTTGCGGCGGGCGCAGACGCCGGCGTTGGCGTAGGAGCCGTCCGCCCCCTGGTAGAGGGGATTGCGCACGGCCGCGAGGAAGTGGCGGATGCCTTCGTCTTCGCGCTTGCGCAGGCACAGGAACTGCCCGTAGTTGTGATTGGCATCCGAGTCGAGCGCGTTCACCTGCAGCGCGCGCTGAAAACTCGCCTCCGCGAGGCGGTCCTCCTTCAGCGCGCCGTAGACGAGCCCGAGCACGTTGTGCGCGGGACCGAAGTTGGCGTCGGAACGCAGCGCCTCCTTCGCCTCCTCCAGCGCCACCGGCAGATTGCCGAGCTCGAAGTAGCTCGCCGCGAGCTCCGTGTGCACGCGCGCACGCACCTGGTCGGCGGTCTCCGTGCCCGTCGTGGAAGTCATGGGCTTCAACGTGGCGTCCCCGCCTCCCGGCTGGCCCGCGCAACCGGCGAGCGCGACGCAGGCGGCGGCGGCCGCGCGGCGCAACCGCGCGCGCGCCTTCACGCCGCCTCCTGCCCGAGCCTGCGCTCGGCGCGTCGCGTGCGGTCGCGCACCCGCCCCGCAAGCTGGCCGCACGCCGCGTCGATGTCCTCGCCGCGGGGCCGGCGGACCGTCGCAATCAGGCCGGCCCGGGCGAGGATGTCCCGGAACCGCTCCACCGCCCCCGGGCTCGAGCGCGCATAGCGGCCCTCCGGGAAGGGATTGAACGGAATGAGGTTCACCTTGCACGGCACGTCCCGCAACAGCCCGGAGAGCTCGCGCGCGTGCGCCGCCGTGTCGTTCACCCCGTCGAGCAGCACGTACTCGAACATCACGAACTCGCGCGGCGCCTTCTCGACGTAGCGCACGCAGGCCGCCATCAGCTCGCGGATCGGGAACTTGCGGTTGATCGGCACCAGCTCGTCGCGCAGCCGGTCGTTGGGAGCGTGCAGCGACACGGCGAGTGAAACGGGGCAGACCTCGCGCAGCCGGTCGATGCCGGACACGAGGCCCGCGGTGGAAAGCGTCACGCGGCGCCGCGACAGTCCGTAGGCGAAGTCATCGAGCATCAGCCGCATCGCGGCAACGACGTTCTCGAAGTTCGCGAGCGGCTCGCCCATGCCCATCATGACGACGTTGGTGACCGGCCGCTCCGCGCCCGTTTCGCGCGCGAGCAGGCGGTTCGCGTGCCAGAGCTGGCCGATGATCTCGTGCGCGGCGAGATTGCGGTTGAATCCGCGGTATCCGGTGGAGCAGAACGAGCAGGCGAGCGCGCACCCCGCCTGCGAGGACACGCACAGCGTGCCCCGGTTCGGCTCCGGAATGAAGACCGTCTCGATGGCGTTACCCGTACCCACGTCGAACAGCCACTTGCGCGTGCCGTCGGACGCGGTCGTATCGCGCAGCATGGCGGGTGGCGCGATCTCCGCCGCGCCGGCGAGCCGTTCGCGAAGCGCCTTCGAGAGATCGGTCATGGCGGCAAACTCCCCGGCGCCGGCGTGGTGTATCCAGCGCAGCAGCTGCCGTGCCCGGAACGGCCGCTCGCCGATGCCGGTGCACCACGCGTGCATCGCCTCACCGTCGAGACCGAGCAGGTTCACCCTCATGCCGTCGCCTCAGCGCGAATGAATCTCGTGAGCCGGGAAGAAGTAGGCGATTTCCGTGGCCGCCGTATGCGCCGAATCCGACCCGTGCACCGCGTTCGCGTCGATGCCGTCCGCGAAATCCGCGCGGATCGTCCCCTTCGCCGCCTTGCGCGGATCGGTCGCACCCATGAGGTCGCGGTTCTTTTGGATGGCGTCCTCGCCCTCGAGCACCTGCACCATCACCGGCCCGGAAACCATGAAGTCCACGAGGTCCTTGAAGAACGGCCGTTCGCGATGGACGGCATAGAAGCCCTCCGCCTGCGCGCGCGAAAGGCGCATCATGCGCGCGGCGATGACAACGAGACCCGCCTGCTCGAAGCGGGTGTAGATCCGGCCGATCACGTTCTTCCGAACGGCATCGGGTTTGACTATCGACAACGTGCGCTCTACCGCCATGCGGCAAGTCCTTGCTGTTGCATTTCAACGTATCCGGCAAGTTTCGGGAGCACCGCCCGCTCGTACCCCCGCAAGAACCATCCCGTCGCGCAAACGGCGCCGCCGCCTCGCGCGAATGAACGGGAGAGGATATCATGGTAAGGCTTTGAAATAAAGCGGTTTCGGGGAAATTCCGTGATGTCGCCCCGGATCCAGCCTGGTTTCCGGAGCGCCTGCGAACCATTACGTTGCCGGCAAGGTCCTGGCCGTGTCGTCTGGGCGCCACTCGGGCATGACCGCTTGCTCCCCCGCCCGAGCCCGGTAGGCACACGCGATGCCGATCCCGGCCGCCCAGACAAGTTCATGCCCGCAGTAGAGCAGCGGCAGGCGCTCCCGCTCCCAGGGTGGCACACGCGCCTCCTGCAGCAGGTTCTTGAGGGTGCGCCGCGGGCGGCGCGAATCGACCTGCAGGCGCTCCCCGCCGCGACGCACCCCGATCGACAGCGGCCGCCCTCGCAGCCGCGCAAGGCTCACCCCGCGACCGCGCATCCGCCTCATGTGGAGCGTACCGCCGAGCGCCGCGAGTGCGACCGCGCGTTCGCCCCGCCACTCGAGTGCGAGCGGAGCAGGCGTGCGCCCGCCGACGAGGTAGAGCCGTCCCTCGTGGCGGCACAGCGTGCGCTCGCCGAGTTCGACCGCGACGCGCGCGTCCTTGGCCGCGCCGAGCGCCTGGCGCAGGGCTTCGCCGAGCCGCGCCGCGCCCGGCATGTCCATTCCGGCACGCGCGATGAAGTGCCGCAGGAGGTTGCGTGCCCGTGCCGGCGGCAACCGCCGTAGCGCCTCCACCCGGAGTGCGCCGGCGTCGATCGCCCCGGCCCCGTCGGCCGCCGCCAGGTCATCGAGCAGCGCCGCCGCTTCGGCGAGATGCCGCGCGCTGCGCGCCAGAGCGGCGCGGTAGCCCGGAAACTGTGCGGCGATCACGGGCAGCACCCGATGCCGCAGGTAGTTCCGCCGAAAGCGCAGCTCGGCGTTCGACTCGTCGTCGACCCACTCGAGCCCGCGCGCCTTTGCGTAGGCAAGGATCTCCTCGCGCGTCACCTCGAGCAGGGGACGGATGAACACCGGCACGGCAGCCGCGCCATGGCCGCGGCGCGTGGCGGCGGGCGGAGTCCCGCTCACCGCGGGCATGGCGGCGAGCCCCTTCACGCCGGCGCCGCGCAGCAGTTGCAGCAGCAGGGTTTCGACCTGATCATCGCGATGATGCGCGAGCGCCACGAAGTCGCACCGTTGCCGGCCGAGCGCGGCGTAGCGCGCGGCCCGGGCGCCGGCCTCGACGCCGCCGCCGCGCTCCACGCGGACCGAGACCACGCGCAGCGGCACGCCGAGCCGGCGGCAGGTGCGGCGGCAGAACGACGCCCACTCGCCGGAACGCGGGCTCAGGCCATGATCGACGTGTGCGGCGCAGAGCGCGAAGCGGGCGCGGCCGCGCAGGCGGTGTAGAAGATCGAGCAGGACGACGGAATCGACGCCGCCACTTAGCGCGAGCACGACGCGCGCGCCCGGCGCGATCATCCCCGCGAGCGCCGCCGCGACGTGTTCGACGAGACTCGCCGCGGGGCTGCTAGTGCTGCTGCGCTTCCTTGAACCGGCCATGCCCGATGAGCTTGTCGAGGCGCGCCTCGAGCAACTCGTCGATCGGCTTGTCCTTCAACTGCCGCCAGGCATCCTGCAACGCCTTGCGCATCCCGTTCATCATCGCCTCGTGGTCGCGGTGCGCGCCGCCCGGCGGCTCGGCCACGATCCGGTCGATCAGCCCGAGCGCCTTCAACCGGGTCGCCGTGATGCCCAGCGTCTCGGCCGCCTCGGGCGCGTACTCCGCGCTCTTCCACAGGATGGCGGCGCATCCCTCCGGCGAGATGACGGAGTAGGTGGCGTACTGGAGCATCAGGGTGACATCGCCCACGGCGAGCGCAAGCGCGCCGCCCGAACCCCCCTCCCCGATCACCGTGCAGATCACGGGCACGCGCAGCTCCGCCATCGCGTGGAGGTTGCGCCCGATCGCCTCGGACTGCCCGCGCTCCTCGGCGCCGACACCGGGGTAGGCGCCGGGGGTGTCCACGAACGAGAACACCGGCAACGCGAACTTCTCGGCGAGCCGCATGGCGCGCAGCGCCTTGCGGAAGCCTTCCGGCCGGGGCATGCCGAAATTGCGATGGATCTTCTCCTTCGTATCGCGCCCCTTCTGGTGCCCCACCACCACGCAACTCTCGCCGCCGAACCGGGCAAGCCCGGCGACGATCGCCGGGTCGTCCGCGAAACTGCGGTCGCCGTGCAGTTCCTCGAACCCGCTGAAAAGGGTGTTGATGTAGTCCTGCGTGTAGGGTCGCTGCGGGTGACGGGCGACCTGGGCGGTCTGCCAGGCATCGAGCTTGCCGTAGATCTCGCGGGTGAGCGCATGGCTCTTCTTCTGGAGCCGCGCGATCTCCTCGGAGATGTCGAGCGCCGAGTCGTCCTGGACGAAACGCAGCTCCTCGATCTTCGCTTCCAGTTCGGCGATCGGCTGCTCGAATTCGAGGAATGTCGACTTCATCCGGTGTCAATGATACCGCAGACCCTGCGCGGTCAGTACCAGCCTACGTCCCTGCCGCGCGGGTCGCTCGCCGCCTGCGCGAGCCCGGTCCGGTGCGAGCGGAAGACAAGCTGCATGTTGCCCCACGGCCGGCGCGCCTCCTCCAGGCGGTAGCCCCGCGCCAGCAGCGCGGCCCGCCAGTCGCCGCCAAACGCGCCCGGCTCGATCTCCACGAGGTCGGGCCACCACTGGTGATGGTAACGCGGCGCGGCGGCGATCGCGTCGAGGTCGACGCTCGGCGCGGCCACGTAATCGAGCACGGCGAGCAGTACCTGGCTCACGATGCGCGGCCCTCCCGGCGCGCCGAGGACCAGTACTCCCTTTTCGTCCACGACGAAAGTCGGCGTCATGCTCGAGAGCGGGCGCTTGCGCGGCGCGATCGCGTTCGCGCCGCCGCCGCGCAGGCGGTAGGCGTTCTCCGCGCCGGCTGCCACCGAGAAGTCGTCCATTTCGTTGTTGAGCAGCACGCCCGTGCGCGGGTCGGCCACCGCCGCGCCGAAGAGCCCGTTGATCGTGAGCGTGGCCGCCACGCGATTGCCCTCCGCGTCGATGACCGAGAGATGCGTCGTGTTCGCACTGCCCGTCGTCCCCGCCGGTTCCAGCGCCGGCGTGTAGCCGCGGCTCGCGTCCGGACCAATGCTCTCCGCCCATCGGGCGAGGTAGCCCTCATCCACGAGCGCGGGCACCGGCACCGCGACGTGGTCCGGGTCGCCAAGATAGCGGGCCCGGTCGTGAAAAACCCGGCGCAACGCCTCGATCACGAGCCGTGCGCCGCCCGTGCTGCGCGGATCGGTCGCGTCGAACCGCGCCAGCATGCCGAGTGCCTGCGCGAGCGCGATGCCGCCCGCCGACGGCAACGCGGCCGTGGTGATCGCGGCGCCACGGTAACGGAAGCGCACCGGAGCCCGCTCGACGACACGGTAGCCGGCGAGATCGGCAAGCTCCCACACGCCCCCCGAGCGGTTGACCGTGTCGACGAGGGCCTGCGCGACCCCGCCCGCGTAAAAACCCGCGGCGCCGTCGCCCGCCAGAAGTTCGAACGTGCGCGCAAGCGCCGGCTGCCGGAGCACCCAGCCGGCCGGCGGCGCGCGGCCATCCGCAAGGAACACACGCGCGGCGGTGGAATCGGCGCCCAGCCGGTCCGCGCGCAGTTGCGCGATGCGCGCATAGCGCGGATCGACAGGGAATCCCTCGCGTGCGTAGCGGATGGCGGGAGCGAGGCTCGCCGCGAGCGGCAGCCTGCCATAGCCACGCGCGATGTGCGCGAGCGCGGCCGGCGCGCCCGGAATCGCGGCCGCCGTGCCGCCCCGCGTGAGCGCCAGCCGGTCCGGCCTGCCGTGCTCGTCGAGGTACCGTTCCCCGCGGGCACGCGCCGGCGCCGTCTCGCGGGCATCCACCATCACTTCGAAGCCGTCATGGGCGCGATGAAGCAGCCAGAAGCCGCCGCCGCCGAGCCCCGAGGAATAGGGCTCGACCACCGCCAGCGCCGCCGCAACCGCGACGGCGGCGTCGAACGCGTTGCCGCCACGCTCCAGCATCTCGTGGCCCGCCGCGCTTGCCAGCGGGTGCGCCGACGCGATCGCGGCCGGACCCGGCTCTCGCGCCGCCACCGCCGCGAGCGATACAAGGACGCAAAGCGCGGCCGCCAGCACGCGCAGGCCGCCGCGCAGGCGACGACGTTCCGGCAATCCCGTGCTCACGGCGTGCGTGCCGCCCGTGCCGGCGCCTCCGGGCGCCAGCGCACCTGCCGCCATGTTTCGAGCGGCACGATCACGGGCGGCTCCCCGTTCGCGTAGAACCATGAGTCGACCGCCCAGCGGCGCCCGCCGGCGTTCTCGCTCACGACCGCGGTCGTATGGGGCATGCCGAACAGGAAGAATCCGCGCGTTACGCGGTCCACCACGCGGTGCCAGCGCAGCAACCCGGCGCGCTGAAGGATCCGCAGGTAGGTAGTGGTGTTGGTGGACTCGTCGATGCAGTCCATCTGCGCCCGCCAGTCCGAGCCGGGCCGGTTCTCGGGCATGTCCCCGGCCGTGCCGGCGATGGTGCCCACCACCTGCTCGAACCGCGCGATCGCGAGCGCAATCTGCGCGCGCTCGGCTTCCGGGCCGGACCGGGCGGCCGCGAGCGGCGCGCTCACCTCCGCCCACTGCGCGGGAGTGAGGTCTACCTGCGTCACGATCGTGCAGGAGAAGCCGTGGCACACCGAAAGGCGGGACGGGCTCGGGTCCACGATGATGTCTTCGTGGACGAAGACATCCGCCGCCAGCGGCCGCACGAACGCGAGGCATGCCGCGGCGAGCAGCGCGCGCCACGACGGCGACATCGCGGGTCCGGCTCGCACGCCGCTCTCGTTCGCGGCGGCCGGAAAATCTTTCAAGCGAGAAATCGGATTGCCCCCGGACCGCACTGCGTTTATCATAGCATCGACCTTCCCGCCGGATCCTTTCCCGCCGCAATGATCGCCGCGCAGCAGGCCGAACCCGCGCCCTGGCGCGGCTCGCCGTGGCGGATCGCCTGGTTCGTCGCCTCTCTGGCATGGGCGGTCCCGGTCGGCAATATCGCGTACGAACGCATCGTGCAGGTCACGTATCAGGCTCGGGCGCGCCTCATCGTCGAGTACGCGCTGTGGGAACTGCATCCGGAGTATCACGGCTCCCCGCAGGCATGGACACGTTTCGCCTCGCGCCTGCTGACCGACAACCAGCTCCTGCGGCGGGTGCGGCTGCGGCACCGGGATCTCGCGAACGAGATCGAACTCGACTACCGGCGCGACCTGACCCTCGCCCAGGGCGAAGTCGCGGCCACCGCGCTCGCGGCGTGGGCCCTGCCCTGCGCCGCCGTGTATGGCATCGGGTTCCTGGTCGCGCGGCGCCGCCGCCGGCCGGCTACTGCCGCTCCCGCGCCCGCGAAGCCTGCCTATTCCGAAGCGCGCTATCGGCCCTGAGGGCGGCACGCAACGACCACCGCAACCGACGGATGACGCCATGACGCAATCGAAGCACGCCATCTTCCACGAGACGCCCGCGCGCGCGAAGGAGAGCGCAGATCACTGGGGCAGCGACGCGGTCGCCGCCATGCTGCGCGAACTCGGGGTGCGCTACATCGCGCTCAACCCGGGCTCGAGCTACCGCGGCTTGCACGACAGCATCGTCAACTATCTCGGCAACCGCGATCCGCAGATGATCCTTGCCCTGCACGACGAACACGCCGTCGCCATCGCGCACGGCTACTGGAAAGTCTCGGGCGAGATGATGGCGGCGGCCTTGCACTCCAACGTCGGCCTCATGCACGCGGCGATGGCGGTATTCGACGCCTGGTGCGATCGCGCGCCGGTGCTCGTCGTGGGCGCGACGGGCCCCTGGGACGCGGCGCAGCGCCGGCCGTGGATCGACTGGATACACACCGCCTCCGACCAGGGCGCGCTGGTGCGCGACTACACGAAATGGGACAACCAGCCCGGTTCGGTCGCGGCCGCGATGGAGGCAATGTTGCGCGGCGCGCAGATCGCGCGAACCGCGCCGCGCGGCCCGGTGTACGTCAACCTCGACGTCACCCTGCAGGAAGAGAAGATCGGGGCGCTGCCCGCCATGCCGGAGGTCGCGCGTTACGCGCCACCCGCGCCCGTGCAGCCCGATCCCGCCGCCGTCGCGGCCGCGGCCCGCCTGCTCTCCGGGGCGCGCAACCCGGTCATGCTCACCGGCCGCTCCTCCCGCGGCATCGCGCACTGGCAGGCGCAGGTCGCGCTCGCGGAAAAGCTCAACCTGCGCGTGCTCACCAACCTCAAGATGGCGGCGGCTTTCCCCACGGGGCACCGCCTGCACGCGGGGCTCACCGCCGCCCACCTCGGCGCCACTTTCCAGCGCTTCCTGGCGGAAGCGGACGTGGTCCTGTCCCTCGACTGGCTCGATCTCGGTGGCACGCTCCGGCAGGCGTACGGCGCGAAACCGGTGACCGCGAAAGTGATCCAGGTCTCCTGCGATGCCCACAACCATCGCGGCTGGAGCATGGATTATCAGGGCCTGCCGCCGCTCGACGCCTACCTCATGTGCGAACCGGAGGCGGCCGTCCCGCTGCTCATCGAAGCGGCGAGCCCGCGCAACGCCGCCGTGTCCGCTGCGCCCGCGGTCAAGCTGCCCGCGCGCTCGGGGGACGTTCTCGATCTCCGCGGTGTCGCGGACGCGCTCGATGCGGCGACGCGTGGTCTGGAGACGTGCCTGACGCACCTGCCCATAGGCTGGCATGGCGGATACTGCAGCTTCCGGCACCCGCTCGATTACATCGGCGCCGAGGGCGGCGGCGGCGTGGGAGCGGGCCCGGGTATCACGGTCGGCGCGGCTCTCGCCCTGAAAGGCAGCGGGCGCCTGCCGATCGGGCTGCTCGGCGATGGCGACTTCCTGATGGGCAACACGGCCGTCTGGACCGCCGCGCGCTACCGGATTCCGTGCCTGATGATCGTCTGCAATAACCGCTCGTTTTTCAACGACGAACTGCACCAGGAGCGCGTTGCCATCGCGCGCGGGCGCCCAACGGAGAACCGCTGGATCGGCCAGCGGATCGGCGACCCCGACATCGATCTCGCGGCCATGGCGCGTGCGCAGGGCGCAACCGGTATCGGCCCGGTCACGCGCACTCCTGACATCGAGCCGGCGATCCGGCGGGGCGTCGAGGTCGTGCAATCCGGGGGCGTGTGCGTGATCGACGCGCGGGTGCAACCGGGCTACGACGCGGAATAGCCCTTGGACTTGTCAGGAAATTTGACAGCAATCAAATTGAGGGTTTCGCCATCCGGCCGGTCGGGCGCCACGCTCGACGATTGCGTCATTTCGTGAGTCGCATGCAGCCGGCCCGATCGGGGCCCCCGGCGCGGTCAGCGCCTGGTCGAGCCGAAAGCGAGCGAACGCAGGAGCCGCTGGCACTGCCGCGGGCCGAGCACCACCCCGTAGCGGGCGGCCACGTGCCGCGCGAGGACCTCGCCGGTCCATTTCGAGCCGCCGTAGCCGAAATCGGCCGGGGGTAACGCGAGATCCCTCGCCAGATCGACAGCCTGTTGCCGCCCTATGCGGGCCAGGCGCCCGCCGGTTCGCTGCCGGTCGCCAAGGCCCGAGACGCCCCGACTGGCGTAGGCGTGCACCCAGCGCTCGATGGTGCGCGGGCTCGTTCCGTACCACGCGCCCACTTCGTAGCAGCTGCGGCCCCGGCCGACCAGCAGGACGCAATGCAGGCGGTGCAGGAAGCGCTGCCCGGGCGAGCCCCGCGCCATCTCTGCAATCAACCGGCAAAGCGCCGCCGCCTCGATCTTCAGTCGTTTCATGCTCCCCTCGCAGCACCGCACCCGGCGACGCATCATGCGACATGTGATCTGTCGTGGCAATCCACCCCCCCGGTATTGGCACGTTTCATGCTTATGGCATGCCACGAATGGTCCTTCTCATGGGGGGGTGGGTCATGACAGTTCGCCATGCACTGACGGTACGACCTTCGTTCCGCGGCCTCCATCCCTGTCCTGCCCGCCATCCGGGTGACTCGCGAGAGCATCGCGGGCGCGCGCCTTTCTCGCTCTCCGCGATGGTCTCGGCGGGCGCGCTCTTCGGCCTGACCGGATCGGGGATTGCGTTCGCGCTCGACCAGTCGAAGCTGCCGCAGGGCGCAAACCATCAGAAGGCGCAGGCGAAGGCCACGGGCGCCGGCGTCCGGCTCGGCATCATCGAAGCGCCCGACGAGCACGGCAACGTGGGCATCCGCGCCGCCAACAATCTCGGGGCACGTCTCATCGGGCAGCGGGACTTCCAAGGAAAGAATCCTGGCGATGCTCCCGGTGCGATCGCGGCCGGCGCCAACCACCATTCGACGCTCGTTGCCGACACGGCGGCGGGAAGCAATTTCATCGGCTACCTCGGCGTCGCGAGTGGCGCGAACGTCTACTACGGCGCCATCGACAGCGACAACTCGCTGCGCGCCGCCACCGATCACATGCGGCGCAACGACAGAGTGAGCCTCTTCAACATGAGCCTGGGCTTCGGCCCCGACACGAACGGCGCGAACGCGCTCGCTCTGTATTCGGACTGGTTCATGCGCAGCAACGACGCGCTCTTCGTGAAATCCGCCGGTAACCGCGGCGTCGACGGCAACGCACCGGAGGACAACCGGATCACGATACCGGGCGACTTCTACAACGGCATCACCGTGGGCGCATCCACGGCCAACTTCCGGGCGCGGGCGAACTACAGCAGCTACTGGCTGAGCGGTGACGATGGAACCGCGCCCGATGTACGCGGCAAGCCGGACATCCTTGCGCCCGGCACGTTCATTGCCGACGGCAAGTCCTATCCGAACGTCGGCGATTGCGAGGCCGGCGTCGCCTTCGAGTGCAGCGGCACGAGTTTCGCGGCGCCGCACGTCACCGGCGTCGCCGCGATGCTGATGGAGCGCGGCCTCGATCTGCCGGGACCGGCGGCACGCAACCACCAGGCGATCAAGTCGATCATCCTGAACTCGGCGCGCAAGCGCGGGATCAACCCGCCGGAGAACAGCGTCCGCGTCTCGCTTGACGACGGCGGTTCGGCAAACGAAGCCTCGGATGCCGATTATCTGGCGGGGCTCGGACTGAAGGCGCCCGACATTCCCGTCGGCACGCTGCGCGTCGGCGGCACCGCGACCGCGCCCAAGACCGCCGAGTGGACGCCGACGGACTGGACCTACGACGGGCGCGTGCTGCGGGTGGACAATCCGCTCGACGACGAGCAGGGCGCGGGCATGCTCGACGCCGAGCGCGCGATGATCCAGTATGACGGCGGCGAACAGGAAGAGCGCGCCGACAATCCCGCGGGCGTGAGGCCGATCGGGTGGAACCGCGATGACGCCGGTGGCGGCGCGAACGACTCCTACTTCCTCAATTTCGCGAGGGCGGCGCGCACGTTCATCACCGCCACGCTGGTCTGGGACCGGCCGGTGCTGGAGTGGGACAGGGGCACCTCCCCCTGCGATGCGGATCTCGGTCCGCTGCCTGCCGGTTGCGGCGTCGTCGACACGGCGGACACCTATGTCGCGGGCGTGCTGCCCGACTTCGACCTGTCGGTCTACCACAGGGGAATGCTGATCGCGACGTCGAACTCGGGCGGAGTCGACGCGGAGAACGTCGAGCACCTGCACTTCCCCGTCCCGTTCTTCGGCAGCCCGCTCGACTACGAGATCCGCGTCGAGTATCTCGGCGCCGCGCTCGTGGATTACGCGCTTTCGTGGTGGACCGTGGTGCCCGCGCCCGGAACGCTCCTCCTGCTCCTTGCCGCGCTGCCGTGCCTCGCGGCGCGCCGGCTGACGGCTCGCGCCGGTCCCGCGGCCGCCTGGACCGGGCCGGTCGCGGCCTGAGGAATCAGCGGCCGGCCGTGCCCTTGCCGGACGGTCCGGCCGCCCGGTACGCGCGCGCCGCGTCTTCGCTTCTGCCGAGCGCCTGGTAGCAGTCGCCGAGCTTGCGGTAGACCGGCGCCGCGGACTGGGATCGACCTGCTGCCCGGGAATAGTAGCCGACCGCCTCCTCGCATCGCCCGGACTCGCGCAGCAGGTCGGCGAGGTGCACGTATGCGGGCCAGTATCCCGGGTCGACGGCGATCGCCTGCCTGAATTTCTTCTCGGCCTCGCCCGGATTGCCGGCCGCGCGCCGGCTCCGCCCGAGGAGACTCCACGCCGTCGCATCCTTGCCGTCGATCTCCAGTGCCCGTTCGGCCGCGGCCGCTGCCGCGCCCGGGTTCTTCTGCCGGAGATGGACGGCAGCGAGGTCGAGGTAGGCGCCCTTCAACTTCGGGTCGTGGCGCAGCGCCGCGCCGTAGTGCTCGATCGCCTTCGCGGGGGAACCGGCAGCGAGCGCGAGTACGCCGAGGTGGTACTCGGCGAGCCCCGGCTCGTTCGCCGCCCGGTAGAGGCTCGAGAGTTCCCGATGGGCGCCCACATGCGCGGGATCCCGCGCGAGCACGCGCCGGTACGCCGCGATCGCCTGCGCCGGTTCATCGAGCCGCGCATGCGCCGCCGCGAGGCGCTCGAGAAAGTAGGTGTAGCGCGGCTGCAGGCGCACCGCCGCGGCGTACTCCCGCTGCGCCTCGCGCGGGCGCCCCGCCGCAAGCAGGGCGTTCCCGAGCAGCGCGCGCGCGAGCGCATGCCCGGGGGCGAGTCCGACCGCCCTGCGGGCACGCTCCAGCGCCCGTTGCGGCGGATCGCCCAGCTCCTGGCCCACCGCCGCGATCTTCACGGCGGCATCCACCGATCGCGGCGCCCGCTCGAGCGCCATCTCGTACTGGGCAAGCGCTTCCGCCGGCCTGCCGAGCGCCCAGTACGCATCCCCGAGACGCCGGTAGCCCAGGGTGCGCCCCGGCGCCTTGCGCACGAGTTCCTCGAATTCCCGTGCCGCGAGCGTGGCGTTCCCCATGGCAAGGAGCGCCGAGCCGGCGATGGCGTGGGCCTGCGCGCTCGCCGGCACCGCCGCCTGCACGACACGTGCCGTCCGCAGCGCCTCCTCGTTCCGGCCCGCCCGGAGGTACAGGTCCGCCAGCGCGGTCGCGATGCTCATGGAAGCGGGGACAAGTTCGCGCGCCCGCTCGACCTCCCGCACCGCGGCATCGATTCTGCCCGCGCGATAGTGCCGATCCGCGGATTCTAGATGGCGGGCGACGGGACCGCTCTCCCCGCCGCCCGGTGGCAACGCGAGAGCGCCGCCGCGCCCGCGCTGTGATTCCAGGAAACGCTCGTAATCGTCGATGACCGTCGCCCGGGCCACGGGCACGACGAGAAACCCGCACACCGCCGCGAGCGCAACGCCCGCGCGGTGCCATCTCCGCGAGCGGCGGCTCGTCGTTGCTGCGGCGGCACGTGGCAACATGCGGCACTCCCGCTGCGGGCAGCGCGCTCCGGCAGCGGCTCTGCGGGAGGCACGTCGCCGGCGATTGTACGCCGTGGAGCGACCGCGCGGGCGGACACCGGCGCCGCCGCGGCCCGCGGGGGCCCGCCGTGGAAACGCGCTATCCTACGAAAACCATCGATTACCCCAGGAAGGAGCGCGGCATGGAAATCAGGAATGTCGGCGTCGTGAGCCCCGGCGACATGGGGCAGGCGATCGCCCGGCGCATCGCCGAGAGCGGTTTCGCGGTGCACGTCGCGCTCGACGGGCGCAGCGAGCGCACGAAGGCGCTCGCGCGCGAAGCGGGATTGCACGATTGCGGCGGAATGGAGCAGCTCGTGCGCACCTGCGAGCTCGTGCTCTCGGTCATCAACCCGGGTGAAGCCATGAACGTGGCGCGGGAAGCCGCGGCCGCCATGAAGATCACCGGCCGCCGCATCGCGTTCGCGGATCTGAATGCGGTATCGCCCCGGACCGCCCGGGACGAAGCCAGCGTGATCCAGGAAGCCGGGGGCGCCTTCATCGACGGCGGCATCATCGGTCCGCCCCCGCGTGGCGACAAGGACCGCCCGCGCATCTACGTCTCGGGGCCGGATGCCTACCTCCTGGAGCGCATCCTGCACCCCAACCTCCAGGTGCGCGTCATGTCCGAGCGCATCGGGGATGCCTCCGGGGTGAAGATGTGCTACGCCGCCATGACCAAGGGCACCACCGCGCTGGCGGTGGAATTGCTCGTGGCGGCGCGCAAGCTCGGCGTCGAGCAGGCGCTCGAGAAGGAGCTGCGCGAGAGCCGCAACGACGTGTTCGACTGGCAGTTGCGCAATATCGCGGTGATGCCCCCCAAGGCCTACCGCTGGGTGCCGGAAATGCAGGAAATCGCGAGGACTTTCGGCGAACTGGGCATGACGCGCCGCATCTTCGAAGGGGCCACCGACGTCTACCAGATGGTCGCGGCGACACCGCTCGGCGGCGAGAGCCCGGAGCAGGCACGCCAGGCGGGGCGCACCGGGCTCGACGTCACCCGCGAGATCGCCGACGGCCGGTAACAGCGATCGGCCGCGAGCCGCCAGCCCGGCTGTTTCCGTCAGGCGCCACCGGTCAACCCGGGGGCTACCCGCGAGCGGCCGGGGTCAGGCAACGCCCGCCGGGCCCGCCGGCTCTTCCAGCTCGGAGAAGCGCACGGGCAGGATGTCGCGGGTAGTCAGGGTCCCGGCGGGAGACTTTTCCACCAGGGTGAGCATCTGCCGCTCCGGAATTCCGGTGGGGATCACCATGCGCCCGCCGGGCTTCAACTGCCCGATCAACGGCGGCGGGATCAGCTCGGCGGCGGCGGTGACGATGATCCTTTCGAACGGCGCGAACTCGGGCCACCCGAAATAGCCGTTGCCCACCCGCACCGCGACTTCGTCGTAGCCGAGCCGCCGCAGCCGCCGCTCCGTCCCGCGGGCAAGCTCCTCGATGATGTCGACGGTGTAAACACGCCCCGCGAGCTCCGCGAGCACGGCGGCCTGGTAGCCGGCACCGGCGCCGACCTCGAGCACCGTGTCCCCGGGGCCCACCTCGAGCAGGTCCGTCATGAGGGCGACGATGAACGGCTGCGAGATCGTCTTGTCGCAGCCGATCGGCAGCGGCCGGTTGAGGTAGGCATAGGCCTGGATCTCCGGCGGCACGAACTCGTGGCGCGGCACCGAACCCATGACCCGCATGACGCGCCCCGAGAACGAGGCCTTGCCCGTGTGCCCGGCGGTGAGGACCGCCTCGGCGGCGATCTCCGCCATCAGCCGCTCGCGCAACTCCCCGAACCGGTCGTTCGCCATGCGCGATGCTAACTCCGCGCGTGCACGGGCCGCAACCGCGCGGCGCACGCCCGGCCGAAGTGGACTGCCCGCGCCGATTGGTGCAATCTAGCGCCACCTTCAACGGCGCGGCGGAGCAATCGATGGCGGGCCAGCACGAAACGAACATGGCGCTGTTCTGCGATTTCGAGAACGTCGCGCTCGGGGTGCGCGACGCGAAGTACGAGAAGTTCGACATCCGCCGGGTCCTCGAGCGCCTGCTGTTAAAGGGCAGCATCGTCGTGAAGAAGGCGTACTGCGACTGGGAGCGCTACAAGGCGTTCAAGCCCGCCATGCACGAGGCCGCCTTTGAACTCATCGAGATCCCGCACGTGCGCATGTCGGGCAAGAACTCGGCCGACATCCGCATGGTGGTGGACGCGCTCGACCTGTGCTACACGAAGTCGCACGTCGACACCTTCGTCATCATCAGCGGCGACTCGGATTTCTCGCCGCTCGTCTCCAAGTTGCGCGAGAACAACAAGACCGTGATCGGCGTGGGCGTGAAGCAGTCTTCCTCCGACCTGCTGATTTCGAACTGCGACGAGTTCATCTACTACGACGACCTCGTGCGCGAGAGGGCGCGCCGCCAGCCGCGCCGCAAGCCGCCCGCCGCAACCGCCTCCGCCGCGGCGGCCGACGCCGTCGCCGCGCCCGCGGCGGAATCGCCCGCCGAGATCGACAGGAAACAGGAGGCGCTCGACCTCGTCATGGAGACGATCGAGGCGCTCATCGCGGAGCGCGGCGCCGAGGAGCGGATCTGGGGATCGATGGTCAAGCAGGCGCTGAAGCGCCGCAAGCCCGGCTTCAACGAGTCCTACTACGGCTTCCGTTCGTTCGGGAAGCTCCTCGACGAGGCCGAGGCGCGCAGGCTCCTTTCGCTCGAGCACGACGAGAAATCCGGCGGCGTCATCATCAAGAGCCTGAACGCCGACTGATGCTGGAGCGGATACTGTGGGCGCTCGCCGCCGTCGTGCTGGTGGTGACGGGATTCTTCTTCATCGCGGTGGCGGCGGTTGTCGGCGCGCTGCTCGCCGCGGTGCTCCTCGTTCGCCTGTGGTGGCTCGATCGGCGTGCTGGCGGCGCGACGCGGGACGCGGTCATCACCACGGAATACACCGTGATCGAGCGCGACGCCGCGGCGCTGCCACGCCCCCGGGATAACGCTGCGCCGGCCGCGGACGACGGCCCCGGGCCGCCACCCCCCGATCGGGACGGCCGCGACACGTGGCGCGGAGAAGGATGAGCGGCGCCGGGCAGGTTCACAAGGTGCGTCACGGGCGCGCCTGCCGCTCGGGCGGGCGCTCGCGGCCCGTGCCAAAGGCATGCCCCGCTTCCGTCCGACCGGACGCCGGCCCGGCCTGCGGCGCCGTTCGCGATTCCTGCTCGAACCCGGTGAGCTGACGCTCGCTTTCCCGGCGGGCGCGCTGCAGTTCGAGCTGGCGCCTCGCCTCGCGCGCCCCCGTGTCATCGGACGGCGCCTCCGGGCGGGAGCCGACCTCGCGCTGCTGCTCAAGGTGCAGCCGCTGCTGGCGCTGCACCTGGTCTGCTTCCAGCCGCTCGAGGGCCCCCCTGCCGCCGGCATCTTCCCGGGAGGCACGCGCGCGCGACTGCTGTTGCTGCATGCGCAGCCGCAGCTGGTCGAGCTGCTGCTGCCGCTGAAGCTCGTTCTGCTGCAAGGCTCTCGCGCCCGGGTCCTCGGCACCCGCCACGCCGCCCGCGGCGCAGGCAAGCCACGCCATCGCGCGCCACGACACGCCGCGCCTCACCGGCCCCTCGCTTCACGGCTTTCGGCACCGTGCCTTCTGCCCTGCGCGCCGCGCAGGCGCGTGTGGCAGTCGGCCCCCGCCTCGCGCGGGAGCGGCATCACCCGCGGGGCATGGTACTCGTCGCGCGCCATGAACACCATCTTCGTCGGCGCCCCATTCAACTCCCGCCGAGCTTGCGCTGCATGCGTGCGTCGAAACGCTCGACGTTGATGATGAGCCGCTCGTGGACGCCTTCGCCGATCGGTTCGCGCTCGTCGGCCGCGCGCAGGTGAAACGTGAGCGCGCGCCCTTCGATCGCGACCAGCCGGGCTTCCGCCCGCACCTTCATGCCGACCGGGGTCGCCGCGAAATGCCTGACATCCAGCCGCGTCCCGACGGTCTGAAATCCCTCGGGCATGTAGCGCTCCACCGCCTGCAGCGCCGCCGCCTCGAGTAGATTCACCATGACGGGCGTGGCGAGGACACCGACCTTGCCGCTGCCCACGTGCGGCGCGGTGTCACGGGTACCGACCACGATCTCGGCCGTCCCCGCCAGTCCCGGTTTCAGTTCGCGCGGCAGTTCCAAGCGCACCCACCTGCACCGGGGCCGCGAGCCGGCCCCGCGCCTCGCCGGTTCATCGGGTTACGCGCAGCGCGCGGCGGCGGACCGGTCACCGCGCCGGCTCCTTGCGCCGGAGCCCGGGTGCCTCCCGCGCGACGCGACCGGGGCGACCGGACGGCTGCCGGCATGGTGTGCTCCCGAATCCCCCCGCGGGCCGCTGCGTTCACTGTGGCCCCGGTTGCCTCTTCTGCATGAGCTCGATCACCGGGGCGAGCATGTCGAGCGGCAGCGGGAACACGATCGTGGAACTCTTGTCACCGGCAATGCTCGCGAGCGTCTGCAGGTAACGCAGTTGCATCGCCTGCGGCTGCCGCGCCAGCACCTGCGCCGCCTGCTGCAGCTTCTCCGCCGCCTGCAGCTCGCCGTCGGCGTGGATCACCTTCGCGCGCCGCGCGCGCTCGGCCTCGGCCTGCTGCGCGATCGCGCGGACCATGGACGCGTCGATGTCCACGTGCTTGATTTCGACCATGGACACCTTGATGCCCCACGGGTCGGTCTGCGTGTCGATGATGCGCTGGATGTCGAGGTTCAACTTGTCGCGCTCGGCAAGGAGCTCGTCGAGCTCGTGCTTGCCGAGCACCGCGCGCAGCGTCGTCTGGGCGAGCTGGCTGGTCGCTTCCAGGTAATTCTCGACCTGGATGCTCGCCCGCTGCGCGTCCATCGCGCGGAAATAGAGCACCGCGTTCACCTTGACCGACACGTTGTCGCGCGTGATGACGTCCTGCGCCGGCACGTCGAGCACCACGGTGCGCAGATCGACCCGGACCATCTGCTGGATGCCGGGAATCACCACGACCAGCCCCGGGCCCTTCACCCGCCAGAAGCGGCCGAGCAGAAACACCACGCCACGCTCGTACTCGCGCAGCACCCGAAACGACGCGAAAACGAGTATCGCGACGAGGATGATCGCGCCCCCGATCCCGAGATCCTGGATCATGTTCCCCTCCCCGGCTCCGTCGTGGGCTCCACCCGCAGGGTAAGCCCGTCGACCGCCACCACCCGCACCTTCTGTCCGCGCGCGAGCGCGGCCGTGCTCGTGACGCGCCAGTTCTCGCCGTGCACCCGGGCCCAGCCCTCGCGCTCGCAGTCCTCGATCGCTTCCCCGCACGCGCCGATCATGTCCTCCCGCCCGCTCGCCACCGGTCGCCTGCGGGCCCGCATCGCGAGCACCACGGTGGCGAAGAGCAGCGCGGCGCCCGCGACGGCGATCGCCACGATGAGCTCGACCGGCACCGCGTACGCGCCGGCGACCTCGGGGTCCACCAGAATGACCGCGCCGATCACGAGCGCGACGAGCCCGCCGATGCCGAGCACCCCGAAGCTCGGCGCGAACGCTTCGGCGACGAGGAACCCGGTGCCGAGCAGGATGAGCGCGACCCCGGCATGGTTGATCGGCAGGAGCTGGAACGCGTAGAAAGCGAGCAGCAGGCAGATTGCGCCGACGACACCCGGCACGATGAAACCCGGATTGGAGAATTCGAAGATGAGTCCGTAGATACCGATCATCATCAGGATGAGCGCCACCCCCGGGTTGGCGACGACGGCAAGGAGTTCGCTGCGCCAGTCGGGATTCACCTCGATCGTCGCCGCGTCCGCCGTCGCGAACACCCGTTGCGTATCCTGCACCGTCACCTTGCGTCCGTCGAGCCTGCGCATGAGATCCGGCACGTTCTCGGCCATCAGGTCGATTACCCCGAGATCGAGCGCGTCGCGGGCGGAAATGCTCACGGCCTCGCGCACCGCCTGCTCGCCCCAATCGGCGTTACGCCCGCGCAACTGGGCGAGGCTGCGGATGTACGCCGCGGCGTCGTGGGTGATCTTGCGCGTAAGCGTGTCCCCGGAGGCAGGCGCCGTCCCGCCCTTTTCCCCGTCACGGGCGCCGGCCGGCGCATCGCCGGCGGGCCTCGCCGGCTCGGCTCCGGGAGCCGCCCCGATGCGCACCGGACTCGCGGCGCCAAGGTTGGTCGCGGGCGCCATCGCGGCGACGTGGGCCGCGTAGAGTATGAAGGTGCCCGCGCTCGCCGCCCGCGCCCCACCCGGGGCGACAAAAACGACGACCGGGACAGGGGATGCCAGGATTTCCTTCACGATCGTGCGCATGGAGGTATCCAGTCCGCCCGGGGTGTCGATCCGGAGCACCACCGCCTGCGCGCCGTGCTTCGCCGCGCGATGCATGCCTCTCACCACGTAGTCCGCGCTCGCGGGACTGATCGGCCCGTCCACGGTCAGGAGCACGACATCCCGCGATGCCCGCTCCGGCTGCGGCGGCTCCGGGGCCGCGGCGCATGCAAGCGCCGCCGCGATCGCGAGCCCGCCCATCAACCCTCGCAGTGACGTCACGAGGTACGCTCCCCGCCGCCGGTGACAAGCCGATTCTAGACCAGGCGGATCGAGCCCGCCCGTCGCGCGGCGCCGCGAGAGCGCGACCGCACCGCCGCCTCCTTACTTCAGCGCGCCGGCCGGCACCTCCCTCAGCGGATCCTCCTCGAGGCGGTTCTGGCTGTCGTCCACCTGCTCGACCTTCACGGCCGCGGCCTGCGCCCGCAACCGCTCGGGCAGCCACGTGGCGATCGACGGGACGGCTATGAGGCACGCGACCGCGACCGCCTGCAGCAGCATCATCTCCAGCATGCCCCGGTAGATTGTCGCGAGCGACCACTCCCGCACCACCTGTCGCAGGTAGTAGGCCGACATCGCGACCGGCGGAGACAGAAACGCGGTCTGCAGCGTCACCGCCACCAGCGCGCCGAACCAGACCATGTCGAACTCGAGCGCCGCCACCACCGGGTAGAAGATCGGCAGGAACACGAGCACGATCGCCGGCCATTCGAACGGCCAGCCGAGCGCGAAAATGAGCAGCACGACCGCGACGAGCATCGCCTCCGGCGGCAGAGGCAGCGCGAGCATCGTCGCGGTCACCCAGTTCGCCGTGCCGAGCCGCGTGAACACGGCGCCGAAGATGTTGGAGGCCATGGCGAGGAAGAGCACCATGCTGGAGGTGGCGGTCGTCGCCTCGAGCGCGCGGGTGAATCCGGCGAGCGTCAGCTTCCCGTACCCCAGCGCCAGCGCGAAGGCGCCGAGCGCTCCGAGCGCGGCCGCCTCCGTGGGCGTCGCGAGCCCCGCGATGATCGAACCGAGCGTCGCTCCGATGAGCCCGAAGAGGGGCAGCACTCCCAGCACGATATTGCGCGCGATTGCGCCGGGCGCGCGCACCCGCTCGGCCGGCGGCACCGGCGGCCCGAGCTTCGGATCGAGCCCGGCTCTCGCGAGGAGATAGGCGAGGTAGAGGCCCGCCAGGAGCAGCCCCGGGCCGAGCGCCGCCGCGTAGAGTTCGGCGACGGACACGCCGAGCACCGGCCCCATGACGATCAGCATCACCGACGGCGGAATCAGGATGCCCAGCGTGCCGCCGGCGGCGATCGCCCCCGCCGACAGGCGCGCGTCGTATCCGGCCTTGATCATGACCGGACCCGCCATGATGCCGAGCACGGTCACCGCGGCGCCGACGATGCCGGTCGCCATGGCGAACACCGTGGCGGTGAGGATCACCACGGCGAAGAGCGCGCCGCGCAGCGGCGCGAGGAGCATCCGGAACGCGCCGAAGAGCCGCTCCATCAGTCCCGCCTGCTCCGTGATGAATCCCATGAGAATAAAGAGCGGCACCGCCGCGAGCAGCTCCTCCTTCATGAGGCCGATCGCCTGGAAGTACGCGAGATCGAACACGGTCGCGCCGAGCCCCGCGTAGCCGAACGCGAGCGCGAGGAAGAGGAGCGTGAACGAGATCGGGAAACCGATGAAGATCGCGCCGATCATGACGATCAGCATCGCGAGCCCCAGAGCCGCGTCCCCGGTCATGCCGCGTTGCGCTCGCCGCGCTCGAGCTCGACGCCGGTCAGCGCGGCGTGCGCGCTCTTGATGGTTTCGGACACTCCCTGCACGATCAGGAGCAGGCAGGCGAGCGGCACCATCAGCTTGAACGGCCAGAGCACCGGCCGCCACGGTGTCTGCTCCGACACTTCCGCAATCCCGAACGCGTACCAGCTCTCGCCCGCACCCACCGCGAGCAGCACGGCGAGCGCGGGAAAGAAGAAGAGCACGTAGGCGAGCGTGTCGATGATGCCGCGTGTGCGCACCGACCAGCGCTCGAGGAAGAAATCGGTGCGGACGTGCGCTCCCCGGAGCAGCGCGCAGGCGGCGCCCAGCATGAAGATGGCCGCGTAGAGCATGTAGGTGAGGTCGAACGCCCAGACCGTCGGGGCGTCGAAGGCGTGGCGCGCCATGACTTCGATCGCGACGACGCCCGCGAGCGGAACGTTGAGCCACGCGACCGCCGCGCCGGCGCGCGCCGTGAACCGGTCGAGCGCGCGGACGACCCGGGTGCCGAGTTGCGCCATTGAAAAAAGGCGGCCGCGCCGCCTTTTTCGCTATTTCTTCGCGCCCTTCGCGCCGCCTTTCGCGCCCGGCTTCTCTTCCGGCCAGTAGTAGTTGGCCGCGAACGAGTACGGCGGGAACATGAAGCGCTTGGCGGGCACCACCCGGGCGGCGTATGCCCGCTGGGATTCCAGCACCTTCCGGAAGAAGGGATTCTTCGCGGCCTCCTCCTTCGCGATCTCGTCCCACGCCTTCAGGAACGCGATGAGGATGTCCGGCGGCGTGCGCAGGATCTGCACGCCGTACTTCGCGCGCATCTCCTCCATCGCGTCCGCGTTCTGGCGTTGCCATTTCACCCAGCCGCGCACGAACGATTCGGTCGCCGCGGAGCGTATCGCTTCCTGCTGCTGGGCCGCCAGCCCCTTCCACACCTCCGCGTTCACGACGAGCTCCGCCACGACGCTTGGCTCGTGCATGCCGGGCGTGTAGTGGTACTTCCACACCTGCGGCAGCCCGAGGCGGAGGTCATCCACCCCGCCGACCCACTCGGCGCAATCGATCACGCCGCGTTGCGCGGACGGAATGATCTCGCTGCCCGGCATGTTGACCGTCTGCATGCCCATCCGCTGGAAGATCTCCGCCACGATGCCGGTCTGGCGGCACTTCATGCCCTTGAAATCCGAGAGGTTCCTGATCGGGCGCTTGAACCAGCCGAACGCCTGCGGTCCGGCCGACGCCACGGGGAACGAGATGACGTTCAACTTCAATTCCTTCTGGTAGAACTCCCACCACAATTCCAGGCCGCCCCCCTCGTACACCCAGCCGATGAAATCCAGCGTGTCCATGCCGAACGGGCCGGCGGGCGTCGAGGCGAAGAGCGTCGCCGCCTTGTTCTTGCCCACCCAGTAATAGGAGACGGTGTGCGCGCCGTCGATCACGCGCTTCGAGCTCGCGTCGAGCACCTCGAAGGGCGGCACGACCTGGCCGGCGGAAAGCGCCTCGATCCTGAGCTGCCCGCTCGTGAGTTTCTCGACCCGCTCCGCGAAGAAGCGGAAACCCTCCTGCAGCGAGAGGCTCGGCGGCCAGGAAGACTGCATCTTCAGCGTTTTCACGCCGGCCGCGGGCGATGCGGCGGGTGCGGCCTTATGCTGCGCGCCGCCGGACGGCGCGTACGCCAGCGCCGTCGCGAGCGCCGATACTGCGATCAAAGTCTCGCGCATCGCTCTTTTCCTCCCGTAACGGGCCTCGTGCGAACCCGGAAAAAT
This sequence comes from Burkholderiales bacterium, assembly GCA_020854035.1. GTDB lineage: Bacteria > Pseudomonadota > Gammaproteobacteria > Burkholderiales > SG8-41 > SG8-41. The sequence goes on from JADZGE010000058.1 coordinate 40,948, forward strand.
CGCGATCGATGTTAGGGGCTGCCCCCGGACGTGTCAAACCGCCGGCACCCGGCCGCGCCGTCTACCGCCCGCCGTGGCTATAATGCGCGCAGGAGAACGGCGCCACCGCCAGAACGGCCGTAACCGGGGAGGAAGCGATGGACACGATCGTATCGCCTGCGGCACGCCGGCGCGCCGCGGGGATCCGGTATCCGGTGCTGGCGGCGGCCGTGTTCATGGCCCTCCTGCCGGGCGCGAGCACCGCGCAGTCCTTTCCGGCCCGCACCGTGCGCATCGTGGTCCCGCAGAGCGCGGGTGGATCGACCGATGTCGTCGCGCGGATCATCGCGCAACGCCTCGCCGAGGCGCTCGGCCAGCCGGTCATCGTCGACAACCGCCCCGGCGCGGGCAGCGTAACGGGCACCGAGCTGGTGGCGAAATCTCCGCCCGACGGCCATACCCTGCTGTCGGTCGCCGGTTCGTTCACCATCAATCCCGCGATACGTCGCAACCTCCCGTTCGACCCGGTGAAAGACTTCGCGGCAGTCACGCTGGCGGCCGTCCTCCCGCACGTCCTGGTCGTCCATCCGTCGGTGCCGGCGCAGTCGGTGAAGGAACTCATTGCGCTCCTCAAGGCGCGGCCCGGAGAGATCAATTACGCCTCCAGCGGCATCGCGACCAGCACGCACATGGCGGCCGAGCTTTTCAGGCACATGACGGGTACGAACATGGTGAACGTCCCGTACAAGGGCGGCGCCCCCGCGATGGTGGCGATGATCGTCGGGGAATGCCAGGTCAACTTCGCGACCATCTCGACCGCGCTGCCCCGGATCCGCGCGGGGAAGCTGCGCCCGCTGGGGGTCACGACAGCAAAGCGATCCTCCGCCGCGCCCGAGTACCCGACGCTCGCCGAGGCCGGCGTGCGCGGCTACAACCATTCGTCGTGGGTGGGTTTCCTCGCGCCCGCGGGGACTCCCGCGGCGGTGATCTCGCGCCTGCAGGCGGAGACGGCGAAAATCGTGCAGAGCCCGGAAGTGAAGTCGCTCCTGCTCCGCGACGGCCTGGAAGCTGCGGGCGAAACGCCCCAGGAGTTCGGCGGCTTCATCCGCGACGAAATCGCGCGCTGGACGAAGGTGGTGAAGGCCGCCGGGATCCGGGCGGATTGAGGCGGCTGGGGAAAGTTCTCGCTCTCCGCGGCCGGCCGCCTTCTGCGCCGCTTTATCCGAGCCGCCTCATCCGCCCCGCTTCTTCTCCGCAGGCCGGTAACGCGTCTCGGGCTTCAAGCCCTTTCGCCTCAGCTTCTCGCTCGCCTTCCCGTTCTCGAGGTAACGCCCCTCGGCGGCGCGCTTCGCGGCGGCGTCCCACTGCGGCAGCCAGTCGCCCTCCGGCGTGCCGAACCACGGCGACTGCGGGCGAAGCCGCGGCAGCCCCAGTTCCTCCCACACCTTGCGCGCGCGTTCCATGTACTCGCGCTTGGGCAGCGCGAGCGGCGGCAGTTCCTCCTTCATGGTGGCGTCGATCAGCACCGAGGCGTCGGGTTCCGGCTCGTCCGGGACATGCTCGCGCTCCGGGCCATGGCCCGGGCTGCGGCAGGGCAGCACCTGGAGGTCCGCAGCGGGGTTCATGCGGAAGGCCATCGCCCAGAGGAGCGCGTCGGAATTGTCCGGATCGATGTCCTCGTTCACCGCGACGCAGATCTTGCCGCAGTCCGCCCTGAACGACGCCACGCCGTAGAGCGCACGCCAGACCTCGGTGCGCGCCATGCCCTTCTCCACCGTCACGATGGCGATCCGCCGCAACGCCGTCATGCGCTCGTGCAGCGTCACGCGGGTGACGCCCCGTATGCCCAGCGTCCCGCGCAGGTGCGCGAGGAACATCGGCTCGTAGGACACGCGCTTGATCGCGCTCGATTCGCTCGGCGTGACCTGGCTCAGGTACGACGCGACGATCGCGTCGCGCCGGTGCGTGATCGCCGTCACCCGCATCGGCATGTTGAATTCCTCGAGCGCGACGTGCCCGTGCGATTCGCCGAACGGACCCTCCGGCTCCAGGTACTCGGTGTCGATCAGCCCCTCGATCACGATCTCCGCCTCCGCCGGCACCAGAAGATCGACCGTGCGCGCGCGAACGACGTTCACGGGCCCGCCGGCTACGCCGCCAGCGACGCCGATTTCGTCGACATCGACCGGCAGCTTCATCGGCGCGACGAACGCAACGCACGGCGGGGAGCCGAGCGCGATAGCGCACGGCATCGCCCTGTCGCCGCGCCGCCGGTGCTTGAGATAGTGGCGGTAGCCCCCTGCTCCTCCGATGCGCGTCGCCATGCGCACCACCAGCCGGTCCGGCGCCTTCAACCCGGCGCGGTAGGTGCCGTGGTTATGGATGCCGGTCTCGGGGTCCTTCGTGATCACGTTGGTCGCCGTCAGCGTGGGCGCGCCGTCGAATCCCGGCGTCGAGACCGGTATCGGCAGCATGTCGAGTCCCCTGCCCGCTCCCCTCAGGGCCGCCCCGGTCAGCACCACGTCCTGGCAGGGCGCCCGCGTTACGACCCGGGGCGGGACGGGACCGGCGATCGCGCATGCCCACTTCGGCTCGACGTCCTTCGCCTCCACCCCCATTCCGGCGCAGTAGATGGCGCGGTTTCCGGCGTAGGCGCCGACGACCACGGGGAAGCGGTACTTGCGGCCGAGTCCGTCCACCACGTTGGTGAAAAGAAAAGCCCTGCGCTCGTGCTCCTCGACGCCGCCGACGTACTGCCAGCGCACGAGCGGGTGCAGTTCGGCATCCTTGTCGATCGGGCGATCGATGGCGAGGAGGAGCCCGCGCCTTCGCAGCTCGTCCAGGTGTTCGCGCAGATCGCGGTAGCCGCGGGCGGCGCGCCGCGCGGAACCGCGCTTCGCCGGCGGCGATCCACCGCGCCCCGGTGGTCCGCCGCGTCGCCCGGCGCTCACTTCTTCGTCGCCTGCTCGGCGATCAGCTTCGCGACCTGCGACCCCTCCGTCACGGGTTCCAGCAGAATCACGTGGCGGCGGTTCACGATCATGCGATCGGGCGCGTGCCATTCCTGCCCGCGCTTGACCAGCACGTTCGCCACCTGCTTCGTTTCCGGATTGGTGCGGCTCTGGATGTAATGAACGTCGTGCAGCACGAGGTACTCGGAATCGAGGTTGTTCAGGCGCCCGAAGAATGCCTGCCCGTTCACGAGGAGCACGGCGTGAAAGGGAGTCGAGATCGAGGGCGGCGCTTGCAGGCGCCATCCCTGGTAGGCCACGATCCCGGCCGCGGCGGCAAGGACAAACGCGGCAAGCGCCACTATCCACGCGAGCAGTTTCGGCATTTCCCTCTCCCTCACGATCGCGCCCGGCAAGGAACGGCGACGCGCCCGCGCCGCCCGGCGCACTCTGCGGCGGAATATGACCGGAGAAACCGGAAACCGCAAGGGTCCGGGGGGAGTTGCCGCGCGCCGGCGGCGCTCCTCGGGATCGGGCCGGTGTCGGAGTTTCTCTACGGCGCGGACTTCCCTTCCGCGACGGGGCCGAGGCAAATGGCGCGCTGGCGGCCTACGGCTTTTCCGCGGCGCAGATCGAGGCGATCAACCGGGGCAACGCCCTGCGGATCACGCCGCAAGTCAACGTTTGAACGACCCGGAACGAGAAAGGCCCGCGGGGCTGCCTCCCCCACGGGCCCCGCGGTTCGAAAACCGCGCTTACGCGCGCAGCGCGTGGCGCCGCACCGCGGCGAAGCCGGCAAGGGCCAGCGCGAGCAGCACCGGGGTCGCGGGCGCGGGAACCCCGATATTGTCGATCGGCTGGTAGGTCGAATTGAACTGCCAGGCGATGACGTCGTGGTTGGCGCCGGCCGCTCCGGTCGCCGCGGTGAATCCGACGAAGGCATCCGTCGTGCCCAGGATGCCCGGCAGGTCCAGGCTCGCGAGAGAGAGGAACGCAGCCGAGGGCCGCGCGGGATTGGACCCTACCGCAATTCGCACTTCCACGGTGTCGGTCGCCCCGTTGTAGTCCACCCACGCGGTCCACACGCTGCCGTCATTCATGTCCTGGACGACCGGTGCGAGGACGACGGAACTGACGCTGCCGTTCAGGTCTATGCCCACGTGGTTGCTGCTGGAAGCGTCCCCGCTCCCGTTGTTCCACGTGTCGAACTCTATGCCGATGCTCGTGGGTATATTCTCGTAGCCGAGCCCACCGCCGCTGCTTCCAACATTGTTCGCGATGGGCTGTACCACGAAGACCAAGCCGTCCGCGCCGAAGCCCTGCCCGTCGAAGTTGAAGGGCTCCGTCATACGGAAGCGGAACGCCGTGCTGAACGAAGCATCCGCAGCCAGCGAAACGAGGTTCGTGGAGAATGCCGATCCCGCCTGCCCCATTTGAGAGGGCGTCAGCCGCAGGACCTGCCGCCCCTGGTCGTCCAGTACCGGTGCTGCTGCGTTCCCATTGATCTGCAGGCCCGCCGTCGAAGAAAAGTCGTTGAATAATATGGTGGTTGCCCCGGCGCTTCCCGTTCCCAGGGCCACCAGGCCGAGCAAAACATGTGCGATGCATCGAGTCATTGTTCTCACTTCCCATGTGTATTGGAGGCAGTACCTACCCTCACGAACAGGAAGCAAAGTTCATGCCGAACAGAATAATTGATGTTGAAACAAGCGCTTCCACTACCGGATCCGGAATACCGGTGGCGTAACTGTAAAGTTTTCTGACAGCTCCGCCCCGCCTTGTGAGCCCTTCCCTGGCATGGGTAGCAAGGTCCTCGGGCGTCCCGTTCCGTTCAATATTGATCGAACATCCGCTGGACTTCGCGCGGGTCCGTGGTGCGGGTCAACGCGAGCGACAGCAGCACCGCGGATTTCTGCGGAGAGAGATTGTCCGCGACGACCATCCCGGGCTCGCTCCAATTGTTGTTCGGCACGACTCGCCCTTCCCCGACGCGCGAGCTCTGGACCACCACCGCGCGCCCGCTCGCGGCGATCGCCGCCAGCTCCTGCGCGAGGTTGCCCGTCGAGCCGGCGCCCGAGCCCGCCACGACGATGCCGCGCGCGCCCAGGCCGAGCGCGGCTTCGGCGCATCCCGGGCGGCTCCCGGTGTACACGTAGAGGATCTCGACCGGCGGCATCGCCGCGACGCCCTCGATTTCGAATTCGCTGCCAGCGCCCCGCCGCCGGACCGGCTCCCGGTAGTAGAGGACGCGGTCCGCGTCGGCGTAGCCGAGCAGCCCCATGTCGCGGCTGCGGAAAGTCTGCAGGCGGTAGGTGCTGGTCTTGGTCACTTCGCGCGCCGCGTTGATCTCGCCGTTCGTCACCACCACGGCGCCCTTGCCCGTGCTCCCGGGCGTGACCGCCACCCGGATCGCATCGATGAGATTGACGGGGCCGTCGGCGCCGAGCGCGGTGTAGGGACGCTGCGCTCCCGTCACCACGACGGGCTTTGCGCTCCTCGCCGTGAGGCTCAGGAACCACGCCGTCTCCTCGAGCGTGTTGGTACCCTGGACGAGCACGAGCCCGTGGAGATCCTGCCGCGCGAGCAGCGCGTTCACGCGCACGGCGAGCCGGCGCAGGTCATCGAGCGTGGCGACCTCGTGCGGATTTCCCTCGTCCACTTCCACGCGCGCGATCGCGACAAGCTCCGGCAGCGTCTCGAGGAGCTCCTCGCCGGTCATCCGCGGGTTGCCGCTGCGGCTGTAGCGCGTGAAATCCATGCGGTTCGCGCCGCGGCTGTGCAGCGTCCCGGGCCCGATCAGCAGGCGCACCCGGGGAAGTTCGCTTCGCGTCATCTCGATTTCACTCCTCAACGCCTTTCGGCAATACGCGGGCCGGATCGCCGGCGGATGCGCTCCGCGCCCATCCGGTATCGCACGGTCCGGGAAAATTCGTCGGGGCGCAACCGGCGAATTCCTATTGCTGGGAAATCCGCGCGTTCGCCATCGCGAGCCGCTCGACCAGCGTGCGCAGCAGGCCGTGCGCGATCTGGAGCCGGCAGCCTTCGCTCAGGCGCGCGATGCCGCTCGGTTCGAACTCGGCTACGACCGCGTCGGTCATGGCCTCGACCGTCGCGTGGCGCGTCGCCGCCGCGCCCAGTATGAATGCCATCTCGCCGAAACACTCGCCGGATTTCAGCAGGTTGAGTAGCCGCCCGCGCCGCGTCACCTTGAGATCGCCCCCTCCCAGGAGGTACATGCTGCTGCCGGCCTCGTCCTCGCGCAGTATCGTCGTGCGCGGGGGTAGCCGCGACCAGCGGCTGCCCTGCACCAGCTCCCACAGGTGCGCGTCGGAGAGCTTGCCGAAGATCTGGCTCTTGCACAGATAGTCGAATTTCTCGGAGTCCGCGATCTCCCGCTGGTAGACCGAGAGCCTCCCGACCTGGGCAAGTTCGAGCGCGAGCTCCGCCCACGTCGGGTAGCGATCCTCCGGCCGCTTGCTGATCATCCGCAGCACGATCTCGTCGAGCCGCTGCGGCACGCCGGTGCGCAGCTTCCCCGGCGGGGGCGGCACCTCGGTCGCGATCTTGCGGAAGAGCTCGTCGATGGTGCCGGCGGCGAAGGGCTTGCGCCCGCACAGGAGCTCGTAGAGCACGACACCCATCGCGTACATGTCGCTGTGATGCGTGAGCTCCCGGCCCGACATCTGCTCGGGGGACATGTAGCTCGGGGTCCCCACGATCTGGTCGGAATTGCCGGCCGATCGCAGCAGCGCCGAGCCGAAGTCGGCGACCTTGATGTTGGTGCCCTCGGAGACGAGGATGTTGGCGGGCTTGATGTCGCGATGGATGACGCCTTGCCGGAACGCGTAATCGAGCGCGCTGCACGACTTGAACCCGATCTGGACGACATCGTTCACCGGCAGCAACCGATCGGCCTGGGTGAACTTGAGCAGATTGCCGCCGGCGACGTATTCCATCGCGACGTAGCCGGCGTCGTCCTCCATCACCGCCTCGTAGATCGCGACGATGTGCGGGTGCGACAGGCGCCCGGCGAGCGCCGCCTCGTTCATGAACTGACCGCGCGTCAGCTCCCCCATGCGCGGATCGTGCAGGACCTTGCCGTCGAGCACCTTGAGGGCGACGTCCCGGCCCGCGAAGGTGTCGAGCGCGCAGTAAACGGTGCCCGAGGCGCCGGATCCGAGCGGGCGCTTCAGTTCGTACTTGCCGTAGCGGGTCTGCATGCAGTCGGGACGGGACGACTGGCCCGGCGTCGTGGGAGCGCCAGTTTACGCCATGCGCCCGGCGGGCGTGACAGGACTTCCGGCCGCCCCGGGGCATCCGCGTTCTCCGCGGCTCTGCCCGGATTGCCGACCCGTCCTTGGCGAAGGCGCGTCACCTGGCCGGTGTTCCGACCCGGAACGCGGTGAGCCTGGCGGCGACCCGGATGAAATGGTTCCGAGTCGCCGGAATCCGGGTCCAGCCGGTGAAACAGTCATCGACACGGGAGCGCCCGGCGCAGCCGTGCGCACGCCGCCGGGACGCGCTATCCTCGCCCATCCAGAACGACTTCGAGGAGCAGCCATGCGCAGGTTGCCTGGACTCACGGCCGCACTCCTGCTCACCGCTTTTGCGGGGGGCGCCATCGCCCAGAACTTCCCCAGCCGCCCGGTGCGCCTCGTAGTGCCGCTCGCGCCCGGCGGCACCAATGACACCCTCGGTCGCATAGTCGCCGGGCCGCTCGGCGAGCGCCTCGGCCAGCAGTTCGTGGTCGACAACCGGCCCGGCGGGAACAGCCTCATCGGTTCGGCCATCGTTGCGCGCGCCCTGCCCGATGGGCACACGCTGCTCATCATGGGTGCCGGCCACTCGATCAATCCCAGCCTGCAGCGCTCGCTGCCCTACGACACCCTGAGGGACTTCGCGCCGGTCGGGCTGGTGGGCGGGGGGCCGTATCTCCTCGTGGTCCACCCGTCCGTTCCGGCGCAGGCGGCGAAAGAATTCGTTGCGTGGGTGAAGGGACGCCCGGGAAAGGTGAACTACGCTTCGGCCGGCGTCGGCAATCCCACGCACCTCTGCGGCGAACTTCTCAACCTCGCCGCGGGTATCGACATGACGCACGTACCGTACAAGGGTGGCGGCGCCGTGCTGCCCGACCTCGTCGCGGGACGGGTGTCGGCGTTCTTCTCGTCGATCTCCACGACGCAGGCCCACGTGCAGGCGGGGCGACTGCGCTCGATAGCGGTGACGACGGTTCAACGCACGCCGTTCCTGCCCGAAGTGCCGACGTTCGTGGAAGCCGGGTTTCCCGGGGTCGTGGTGAACGCCTGGTACGGCATCCTCGCGACGGGCGGGACGCCCCGCGCGATCGTCGACCGCCTGAGCGACGAGTTGCGCAAGGTGCTCGCCGAGCCGGCGGTCCGCGACCAGATCACGAAGCGCGGCATCTCCCCCGAGGCGACGACCGCGAGCGAGTTCGACAAGCTCATCCGGGCGGACATGGTGAAGTGGGCAAAGGTGGTGAAGGCGGCGGGGATCCAGCCGGAGTAGCGATCGGCCGCGGCGCCGCGGAGGATACGGGATGCAACAGGACACGCCCCGGCGTTTCGCCGGCAAGGTCGCGATCGTGACGGGCGCGGGCAACGGCATCGGCGTCCCGCTCGCGACGCGTCTCGCGGCGGAAGGTGCGGCGGTCGTGCTCGCGGACAAGGACCTCGCCGCCGCCGAAAAAGTGTGCGCGGACATCGTCGCCGGGGGCGGCAGGGCGGCCGCCTGCCGCGTTGACATCTGCGTGCCGCAGCAGGTGGAGGCGATGACGGCGTTTTGCCGGGAGCGTTTCGGCCCCGCGCACATCATGATGAACAACGCGGGCATCGGCGGCCAGCGGCATTTCCTCGAGACACCGCTCGAAACGCTCCAGAAGCTCCTCTCGACGAACCTCGTCGGCACGTTCCTCTGTGCCCAGGCCGCGGCGCGCGACATGGCGGGGCTCGGCGGCGGCGCGATCGTCAATTTTTCGTCGCACTCGGGGCTCCTCGGCAGCAGCGGGCGCGCCGCGTACGCGGCCTCGAAGAGCGGCATCATCGGCATGACGCGTGTCATGGCGGTGGATCTCGCCGCGCACGGCATCCGGGTGAACGCGGTCGCCCCCGGCACGGTGGCGACCCCGCGCATCCGGGCAAGCCACAACGACGAACGCCGCGAGGCGTGGCTGAAGGCGATTCCCATGGCCCGCTACGGTGAACCCCACGAGATCGCGGCGGCCGCGATCTTCCTCGCGTCCGAGGACGCGGCCTACGTGACCGGCCAGACGATCGCCGTGGACGGCGGTTTCACGATCGCCGGACTGCGCGTGAAGAACCTCGCGGCGCGCGATGGATCGTACTGACGGACCGGCCTCGTCACGACCGGCTGACCGGGAGGGTCGGGCCAATCCTCGCGAGGCTCCGATGCGTTCCCTTGCGGCGCCGCCGAACCCGTTTGGCGCCATGGATCGCAAACGCGTGCCGCCCGCCCGCGCCTGATCCGCGCTGGCCAACCCCGCACCACTCGAGAACAACCGATACGAGAGAGGCTGAAATCATGAGCGAAGTCGCAGCGACCGAAGAAGTCGGCGTGAACCTCGAAGGGCACGTCGCGACCGTGGAGATCCGCCGCCCGCCCAACAACTTCCTCGACGTGGACCTGATCGAGGCGCTCGCCGGGGTGGTCGAAGCGCTCGACCGCGAGCCGCGGTGCCGCGCGCTTGTCCTCGCCGCGGCGGGCAAGCACTTCTCCGCGGGCGCGAACCTCATGCGGCGCCTGCACGCGGACCCGGGAGCCCAGGCCGAGCGCAAGCACCTCTACCACGAAGCGCAGCGCCTCGTGCGGACGAGGAAGCCCATCGTCGCCGCGGTACACGGTTCCGCCATCGGCGCGGGACTCGGACTCGCGCTCGTCGCGGATTTCCGTGTCACCTGCAAGGAGGCGCGCCTCGCCGCGAACTTCTGCGCGCTCGGCTACCACCCCGGCTTCGGGCTGACGGCGACGTTGCCGCGGCTCGTCGGCCACCAGAAGGCGCAGTGGCTCTTCTACACCGGCCGGCGGCTCCCCGGCGACGAGGCGTACGCGCTGGGGCTGGCGGATCGGCTTGTCGCGCAGGACGAGGTGCGCGCGGCGGCACGGGAGATGGCGGCGGAGCTCGCGAAGATCGCCCCGCTCGCGCTGCAGGCGACGCGCCACACGATGCGCCTCGATCTCGTCCCGGCGTTCCGCGCCGCGACCGAGCGCGAGGCGCTCGAGCAGCAGGTGCTGCGTGGAACCGACGATTTCAGGGAAGGCGTGAAGGCGAGCAGCGAGCGGCGCGAACCGAATTTCACCGGCACGTAGCCATTCGCCGGTGCCGGCGAATTCATCGCCATGTTTGACCGCGGAATACCGGACAGGACCCTGGGAGACGACAGTGTACGAGTTGACGCAGGAAGACCGGATGCTGAAGGATCTCGTCGCGAGGTTCGTGAACGACGAGTTGATGCCGCTGGAACAGAAGATACTCGCGCGCGACGCGGCCGGCGAAGGCCCGCTCAGCTTCGTGCGGGAGGAGCTGGAGCACCTCGACGCGCGCGCGAAGGAGCTCGGGCTGTGGGGACTCGACGCGCCCGCGGAGTTCGGCGGCTCCGACCTCCCGGTCACCTCCATGATCGGGGTGAACGAGGAACTCGGGCGCTGCAGCCTGATCTATCGCTTCCCGCCCGACTCGCCGAATCTCCACATGCTGATGAAGGTCTGCAGCGAGGAGCAGAAGGCCGAGTATCTCGCGCCCTACGCCCGCGGCGAGAAGCGCTCGGCGATCGCGATCTCGGAGCCGGGCGGTGGCGGCGACCCGGCCTCGATGCGGGCGCGCGCGCAGCGCGCGCGGGGAGGCTGGCTGATCAACGGCCGCAAGATCTGGGTGAGCGGGCTCGACCGCGCCGATTTCGTCATCGTCATGGCGGTAACCGACCCCGAGAAGCGCGCGCGCGGCGGGATCTCGGCCTTCCTCGTGGACAAGGGCACGCCGGGATTCACGATCCTGCGCCGTATCCCGATGATCGGCGGGCGCACGACCTTCGAGCTCGCGTTCGACGATTGCTGGGTACCGGAATCGAAGCTGCTCGGCCAGGAAGGCAATGGCTACGGCCCGATGCAGTTGCGGCTCTCCACGCGGCGCGTTCAGATCGGCGCGATCTGCGTCGGCCGCGCGAAGCGCGCGCTCGACATGCTGGTCGAATGGGCGCCGCAGCGGAAAACCTTCGGGGTGCCGTTGTCCGAGCGCCAGGCGATACAGTGGTGGATGGCGGACGCCGCCACGAAGATACACGCTACCCGCCTCATGACCTACGACGCCGCGGAAAAGGTGACCCGCGGCGAGGAGGCCCGCACCGAGATCTCGATGCTGAAGGTGTTCGCCACCGAGATGGCGACCGAAATCGTGGACCACGCGCAGCAGGCATTCGGCGCGATGGGCATGACGCGCGAGATGCCGTTCCACCTGATGGCGGCGCAGTTGCGAGTCATGCGCATCTACGAGGGGCCGACCGAAGTGCACCGGATGCTCGTCGCGCGGCACGTGCTGCAACGGCGATTCTGATTCGCGCCTGCGTGCCGGACTCCGCCCGGGCGGCCGCGATGCCGGAGCCGGCTCCGATGGTGATCGCCAAGGCCCGGACGCCCGCCCGGTTCATCCGCCTTCATCGGCATCCGAAGAAGGCGAAGCAAGTGCCATTCGGGTTACGCCCCGATTCTGCGCCGTGCCGCGTGGTACTCCGCTTCGAGCCGATCGACCAGCTCGGCGACGGCGGGAATGTCGTCGATATTGCCGACGCCCTGCCCCGCGCCCCAGATGTCTTTCCAGGTCGATGGCCGGTCTTCCCTCGTGAGGTAGCGCCCGGGCCCCTCGCCGGCCGGAAGTCGCGCCGGGTCGAGGCCCGCGTTGCGGATGCTCCCCGCGAGGTAGTTCCCGTGTACGCCCGAGAAGAAGGGCGTATAGACGATGTCGCCGGAGTTCGATGCCACGATCATCTGCTTGTAGCCCTCTTTCGCGAGCGACTCCCGCGTCGCGATGAAGCGCGTGCCGAGATAGGCGAGATCGCAGCCCATCGCTTCCGCCGCAAGCACGCCGGAGCCGTTCGTGATGGCGCCCGAGAGCACCAGCGGGCCCTCGAACATGCGCCGCAGCTCGTTCACGAGCGCGAACGGGTTGATCGTGCCGGCGTGTCCGCCCGCTCCAGCGCACACCGCAATGATGCCGTCGACGCCCGCTTCCAGCGCCTTCTCGGCGTGACGCACCTTGATGACGTCGTGCAGCACCATGCCGCCGTACTCGTGCACGCGCGGCGCGATCGCCGCCGGCGCGGAGAGCGAAGTGATCACGATCGGCACCTCGTGCGCGAGGACCACCTCGAGGTCGGCGTCAAGGCGCGTGTTGGCCTTGTTGACGATCAGATTCACCGCGTAGGGCGCCGCCTTGCGTCCCGGCCGTTCCCGTTCGAACGCCGCGAGCTCGGTCTCGATGCGAGTGAGCCAGCGTTCGAGTTCGCCCTGCGGGCGCGCGTTCAGCGCGGGAAACGATCCGATGACGCCCGCCTTGCACTGCTCGATGACGAGCTCGGGGCCGCAGACGAGGAACATGGGCGCGGCGAGCACCGGTATGCGCAGGCGGTCACGAATGCTGGATGGAATCGGCATGGTCGTTGCGGTGAGATGACGGGGCCGGCCGCTCGCCCGGCAGCCGCCCGGTCCCGGCGGTGCGCCGGCGGGCGGGCGGCGTGCCGCGATCAGTAGGTCCCGGGATAGGTTCCACCGTCGATGAGAAAATTCTGCCCCGTCATGAACGCCGCCTGCGCGCTGCAGACATAGGCGCACAGATCACCGAACTCGGCCGGATCGCCGAAACGCCCCGCCGGTATCGCGCGGCTCCGCGCCTCCAGCAGCGCTTCGAGGCTCTGGCCGGCGGCTTGCGCGTTGACCGCCATGCGGGTCCTCAGGCGATCGGTCAGGAACTGCCCCGGCAGGATGTTGTTGATCGTCACGTTGTGGCGCACCGTCTTGCGCGCGATCCCGGCCACGAAGCCGGTCAGCCCCGACCGGGCGGCGTTCGACAGGCCCAGTTCCTCGATCGGCGCCTTCACGGAGTTCGACGTGATGTTGACGATGCGCCCGAACCCGCGCGCGATCATGCCGTCCACCGTCGCCTTGATCATCTCAATCGGCGCCAGCATGTTTGCGTCCACGGCCCGGATCCAGTCCTCGCGCGTCCAGTCGCGGAAATCCCCCGGCGGCGGCCCGCCCGCGTTGTTGACGAGGATGTCCGGTTCCGGGCATGCCGCGAGCGACGCCGCCCGCCCCTCGGGCGTCGCGATATCCGCCGCGACGGCCGTCACGCCGGCGCCCGTGGCGGCGCGGATCTCCGCGGCCGTGCGCTCGAGCGCTTCAAGCCCGCGCGCGACGATGGTGAGCCTCACGCCTTCCCGCGCGAGCGACATGGCGCAGCCCCTGCCGAGCCCCTTGCTCGCGGCGCAAACGAGCGCGCTCTTCCCCCTGATGCCGAGATCCATCTCGATGTCCCGAGCGGCGTGGATGAACCCGTCCCCGAGCGGAACGGGAATGGTTCGATCGATGTTAGCATGAGCGTCACGGAGGATCCCGATGCGGCATCCGTTCACTTCATGGACCGCCCACGGCCTGCTGTTCCTCGCCCTCGCGGGCGCGGCGGCGGCCACGGCTCACGCCCAGGGCTATCCCGCCAAGCCGGTGCGCATGATCGTGCCGTTCGCGCCGGGCGGGAACACCGACATCATCGCGCGGATCGTGGCGCCGGAGATGGCGAAGTCCCTCGGGCAGCAGATCGTGATCGAGAATCGCGGCGGCGCGGGCAGCTTGATCGGCACGGAAGCGGCCGCGAAGTCGCCCGCCGACGGCTACACGCTGCTCATGGTCTCGGCCGCGCACGTCATCAACCCGGCGATGGTGAAGAACCTGCCTTTCGACCCGGTGAAAAGCTTCGCGGCGATCTCCATGGTGGCCGACGTGCCGAGCGCGCTGGTGGTGCACCCATCGCTGCCGGTGACGACCGTCAAGCAGTTGATCGCGCTCGCGAGGGCGCGCCCCGGCGAACTGAATTACTCGAGCGCCGGCCGCGGCAGCATCGGCCACCTTTCCGCCGAACTGCTCGGTTCGATCGCGAAAATCAGGATGACCCACGTGCCCTACAAGGGCGCTGGCCCGGCGCTCGTGGACACCATGGCCGGTCACGTGCAACTCCTCCTGAGCAGCATGCCCGCCGTGATCGGGTTTTCGCGCGAGGGGAAACTCCGCATGATCGCCCAGGGCGGCGAGAAACGCTCCGCCGCCGCGAAGGACGTTCCGACCATGATCGAGTCGGGCGTGCCCGGATTCGTCGTGACCGCCGGGTTTGGTCTCTTCGCACCGGCCGGCACGCCGCGCCCGGCGATCGATCGCGTGCTCGCCGCGCTGAAGGCATCGCTCTCCGGCGCGGGGGTGCGCGAGCGCCTGTCCGGTCAGGGCGCCGAGCCCGTCGGGAGCACCCCGGAGGAATACGCCGCGTTCACCGCATCCGAGATCCGGAAGTGGGTGAAAGTCGCGCGCGGCGCCGGCATCCAGCCGGAGTGATCCGCGGCACGCCGCCTGGCACCGTCACCCGCGCCTCGCGTCCACCCCGTGGCGCGCGCGTTCGTCCCGGCCCGCCGGGTACGCGCTGAACGGCCCGTCGCGGTAGCGCCGCGACTGCACGTAGCCGAGCGCGCGCCGCAGCGTTTTCGGGTCCTTGTAGCCGTCGAGCCGCAGCGCGACGCCGGCCTCCATTCCCAGGAACACGATGGTCGGCGTGCCGCGCACCTTGAGATGGCGCGCCAGCGTCTGTTCGGTGTAGGTGGCCCCGTCGATCCATTTCGTCTCCTGCGCCCCGCGGACGTTGACGGCGACGACGTCGAAATGCCGCTCCATGTATGCGCGAATCTCGCCCGAGGTGAAGCTCTCCCTCAGCATCTTCGCGCAGTACGGGCAGTCGTCGAGGTGCAGAAACACCATCACGTGCCGGCCGCGCTTGCGCGCGTCCGCGACCTCGTCGGGGAATTCGAGCAGGCTCGCCTTGAACCACGATGGCAGGGTGTAACTCTCGCCCTTCCCGGGCGCGCCCGGGCGAGCCTGCGCGAGTGGCGCGGGCGCAAACCCCAGGGCCGCCAGCGCGCCGAGCACCACCACCGCTCGCCGCGCGCCGTCCGCCCCGGTATCGCCGCTATTCATGGCAAGCGCCGCGGCACGGCGGGCCTCATTCGAAGAACGCGAACGTCCGCGTCTCGATGCTCTCGCGCGGCGGCGCGTCCGCCGGCGTATCCGGGACGTCGAAGGCGCTGTGCGCGGTGAAGCGCGAGGGCTTCGCCGGGTCCGAATCGTATACCTTGAACACCAGCGCCTCGTCGCGCGTCATGCGCGGAAACCAGTACCACAGGTGCGCCGGGTCGTGCGCGATGTGGTAGACCTCGCCGGTGCGGTACCGATAGCGGCGCTCGACCAGGATGAATCCCTTGCGCGGGATGGAGCGCCCGTCGCAGATGCCGAGCGGGTCCGTCATCACCGGGCCGCGGATCGGCCGCCACACCTGGATGATCGCCCAGCGCTTGCGCAAGCGCCGTTCCGCCTCGGCGTCGCCGACGATCTCGCGCAGCCGCCGCGGGGCGGACGCCTCGGTGTAGTCGTTGTGCACCCCCTTGACCGTCGGGCGCGCCCCCACCGCCTTCTGCCCCTCCTCGTCGCTCACCCGCAGCGTGTGGTCGAAGACCACGACTTCGGACGCGCCGGAGCGCTGCCGGACGAGGGACTGCACCTCGGCGTCGTAGAGCCGCTTGCGCTCCCCCTCGTTCGTGAAGTCCACGACCTTCGTCGGGTGATCGACGAACACGAATCCGTGCGTATCGAGATCGAAGGTGTCGCGCAGCGGTCTCCCGTTCCGGACCGTCATCTCGTGCCGCCGGTACTGCGGCGGCACCGCCCGCGCCTCCATTTCCGGCCAGTCGATGTAGCGCACCGGCGGCACCCCGGTATCGACGACGTAGTTGAACCGGGCGCGTATCGTATCCGTTGCGGGTTTCCCGGCGAGTACCTGCATGGCGCACTCCCCCGTCTGCGATTCCCCGCGCGATCATAACGCTTTTTGCGCGAACGGCGCGCGACTCGCCATCATCGGGCGTTTCACCGCCCGCGCCCGCGGAGCCCGCCGCCTCACCCCGCGAGGATCGCCGCGAGCGTGACAGCCACGACCGCGACGGCCCCGGCGGGCACGCCGTATCGCTCGAATCCCGCGACATCGTCCCCGACGATCACCTCGACCGGCACCTTCGTGAGCCTCAAGAGGTTGCCGGTCACCGAGTCCTGCACGAGGCGCGTGAGCGAGTTGCGCCGGGCGGTCCCGACGACGATGTGATCCACGTCGAGGCGCTCGGCCGCCGCGTTGATCGCCTCCGCCTTCGGCCCGCGCTCCACGTGGCAGGTGTAGGGCACGCCCGCGCGGTCGAGCTCCAGCCGCGCGCCGCCGAGCGCCCGTCCGGCCTGCTCCTGATGGTAGTCGGCGAGATCGCCGCGGCTGAAGAAGCGCGCGACGTGCCGCGAGAGCGGCACCGTCACCGTGAGGAGATGCACCTCGAGCGGCGCGCCGGCCCTGAACTGTCCGGCCACGTGCCGCACCGCGCGCAGCGCGTTCACCGAGCCGTCCACCGGTACCAGGACCTTCACCGCCTCGCCGCGGCGGCGTGCCGCCTCGGCAATGGCCGGGCTCCCCGGCTCCACGACATGCCGGACCACGCGCGCGCGGAGCGGCCGGTAGTTGAGGAAGAACCCGCCGCCGAGCACGCCGGAGAGGATCGTGGCGTAGGCGAGCCCCCGAATCCACCCGTGGCCCGCGATGGGTTCCCTGAGGAGCGGCTCGGAGAGCAGCATGGTCGCCGCGGTCCACGCGAGCACGCCCGCGCCGAGATAGATGATCGCGGGGAAGCGGTCGACCCAGGCGAGGATCAACTTGCTGCCCCAGATCACGATGGGGATGCTGATGAGGAGCCCCAGCACGACGAGGAGAAAGCTGCCGTGCGCCGCGCCCGCGACGGCGAGGACGTTGTCGAGGCCCATTACCGCGTCGGCGACGACGATGGTCTTCATCGCGCCCCAGAACGTCTGCGCGGCGGCGCTCTCGTGTCCCTCTCCTTCGTCCTGCACGAGGAGCCTCACCGCTATCCACACGAGGGCGAGCCCCCCGAGAGCGAGCAGCCCCGGGAGACGCAGGAGCCACACGACCACCAGCGTCATCGCGGTCCGGACCAGGATGGCGCCGAGGGTGCCCCAGACGATCGCGCGGTTACGCAGGCGCGCCGGCAGATTGCGCGCGGCAAGCGCGATCACGATCGCGTTGTCGCCCGCCAGCACGAGGTCGATGACGATGATCGCGGCCAGTGCCGCGAAGAAATCCGCAGAGAAGAACTCCATGCCCGCCTCCCGTCCGTCCAGAGTTGACGACGACACCTTCCGGACAGGGCTGGGCCGGGGTAGACCTTTGCCGCGCCGGCAAAGGTCTCGCTCGCAACCGTCGAGGCTGCCGGCGGGACCGGGGCATGCGCCCGGATTGACGACCCCGCCGCTGGTCGCCGAGACGACCCTGGAGCTACTCCCCTTTGTAAGGGTCCTGCTGCCCGCCACGGCCACCGCGAACGGCCACCGGAACGGACCGCGGCTTTCCGCCGCGCGCGAAAGTATAGGTCATGCGGCGGGTGTTCCGCAACGGGCAATTGCGGCTCCACGGGCGAGGCCGCGGCGGGCCGGACATCGAATGGGCGGTAACCCGGGCCCGGATGCCGCGGATGAAACCGCGCGAAGCGGCGCTGCCAGGCGAAGCGCGCACCCCGGCACCTTCAGGAGAGTGCCGCGCCGGGAGCGCGCGAGGGCTCCTCCGGCAGGAATGCGGACACCGTGACCGGCGAGACCCGCCAGATCTCCCTGCAATACTCCCGGATCGCCCGGTCCGAGGAAAACTTCCCGGAGCGCGCGACGTTGAGAATCGACAGTTCCACCCAGCGCTCCGGATCGCGGTAGGCGCACGCCACCTCGTCCTGGCGCTCGATGTAGGAGCGGTAGTCGGCGAACAGCAGGTACTCGTCGTGGTGGAGCAGCGCATCGACGAGCGGGCGGAACAGATCCCGATCGCCGTGGCTGAAATGCCCGCCGGCGACGAGATCGACCGCGGCCCTGAGTTCCGGGTCGCGCTCGTAGCGGTCCCGGGGACGGTAGCCCGCGTCCCGCGCCGCCCGTACCTCCTCCACCGTGAGGCCGAACAGGAAGAAGTTCGTCGCGCCGACTTCCTCGCGGATCTCGACGTTGGCCCCGTCGAGGGTGCCGATGGTGGCCGCGCCGTTCATCGCGAACTTCATGTTGCCGGTGCCCGAAGCCTCCTTGCCCGCCAGCGAGATCTGCTCCGAGAGATCCGCGGCCGGGTAGATCACCTGCGACTCCTTCACGTTGAAGTTCGGCAGGAACACGACGCGCATGAGGTCGCTCACTTCCGGGTCGCCGTTCACCACCTCGGCGACCGAGTTGATGAGCTTGATGATGCGCTTCGCCATGAAGTAGCCCGGCGCCGCCTTGCCGGCGAACACGAACGCCCGCGGCGGCGCATCGCGATCGACGCCCCGCTTCAAGCGCAGGTAGCGCGTGACGATGTGCAGCACGTTCAGGTGTTGCCGCTTGTACTCGTGGATGCGCTTTGCGTGGATATCGAACAGCCAGTCGGGATCGAGCTCCACGCCGGCGGCGGCGCGCGCGAGATCGGCGAGCCGCGCCTTGTTCGCCCGCTTGACGGCGCGCCACCGCGCGCGGAAGGCGGCATCGGCCGCGAGCGCTTCGAGCTCCCGCAGCGCCTCGCCGCGGGTGATCCACTCATCGCCGATCGCCTCGCTCACGAGCGCGCTCAGCCCGGGATTGGCGAGCAGCACGAAGCGGCGCGGCGTCACCCCGTTCGTCTTGTTGTTGAAGCGCTCCGGGGCGAATTCCGCGAAATCGCGCAGCACGCTCGCCTTGAGGAGCGCCGTGTGCAGCGCCGCCACGCCGTTCACCGAGTGCGAGCCCA
Source organism: Burkholderiales bacterium (assembly GCA_020854035.1). GTDB lineage: Bacteria > Pseudomonadota > Gammaproteobacteria > Burkholderiales > SG8-41 > SG8-41. The sequence continues at coordinate 59,998 of JADZGE010000058.1, forward strand.
CGCAGGCGAGGTTCGCCATGCGCACGCGCCCGCCGCCGCCCTCGTCGATCAGCGACAGGCGCGCGACGCGCGCCTCGTCGCCGGGGTAGCGCAGCCGCACCTCGTCGAGAAAGCGCCGGTTCAACTCGTAGACGATCTCGAGGTGGCGCGGCAGCAGCGCGGAGAAGAGCGAGAGCGGCCACGCCTCCAGCGCCTCGGGCAGGAGCGTGTGGTTGGTGTAGGCGAACATGCGCCGGACCACCGCCCACGCCTCGTCCCAGCCGAGCAGGTACTCATCGACCAGCAGCCGCATGAGCTCGGGCACGGCGAGCGAGGGATGGGTGTCGTTCAACTGCACCGTGTATTTCTCGTGGAGGGTGCGCACGTCGTTACCCGGGCGCTGGAGGTGGATGCGGATCATGTCGCGGAGCGAGCAGGAGACGAAGAAATACTGCTGCGCGAGCCGCAGCGCCTTGCCCGCGCCGGGCTCGTCGTTGGGGTAGAGCACCTTCGAGATCGTCTCCGACTGGATCTTCTCGTCGACCGCGCGGTAGTAGTCACCGACGTTGAAGGCCGCGAAGTCGAACGACTCCACCGCCGCCGCGCTCCACAGGCGGAGAAACCCCGCGGTATCCACTCGGTGGCCGAGGATCGGCGTGTCGTAGGCGACGCCCCGCACCTCGCGCTGCGGAATCCAGCGCACGCGATAGCGTCCCTGCCCGTCGCGCCAGGATTCGGTGCGCCCGCCCAGTTTCACGTCAAAGGTGATCGACGGGCGCGGGATCTCCCACGGGTTGCCGTAATGCAGCCACTTGTCCGAGCGCTCGACCTGCCAGCCGTCGCGGATCTCCTGGTCGAAGATGCCGAACTCGTAGCGGATGCCGTAGGCGATCGCCGGGATCTGCAGCGTCGCGAGCGACTCCATGTAGCAGGCCGCGAGACGGCCCAGGCCGCCGTTGCCGAGCCCCGGCTCCTCCTCCTGGTCGAGCAGCCGGTCGAGATCGAGGCCGAGTTCGCTCATCGCCTGGCGCACCTCGCGGTCGATGCCGAGGTTCAGGAGATTCGCGCCGAGATGCGGTCCCGGCAGGTACTCCGCGGAGAAATAGCACACCGTGCGCGCGGCGGTGCGCTTGTAGGTCTGCGAACTGCGCACCCAGCGCTCGAGGAGCCGGTCGCGCACGGTGTACGCGAGCGCCTGGTAGTAGTCGTTGTCGCTCGCGACCTCCGGAAAGCGCGCCTGGATGTAGAAGAGGTTGTCGATGAAGTCGCGCTTGATCGCCTCGACGCCGAGCCCGGTGCGAACCGGCTCGGCGCTGCCGGGCGCGGCGCGGCGGTCTGGCACCCTCAGTACGGCCATTTCCACTCCGCGATTTCGGCGCGGTCGGTGCCGTGCTCGAAAGCGTAGCCCAGGATGTCCAGGATCGCGTTCTTCATCCGTTCCTTGACGTGGGCGCCCGCCGAACGCAGCGCTTGTCGAACGCGCCCCCGCAGGCGTGCGAAAGCGAGTAGCCGAGTTCGCCGCCCTCGTGTATCGAGCCGGGCGTCTCCGGCGTCATGTGGCTGCCGATGTGCCCGGGGAAGGAGAACTGCCTGAAGAACTTGCGCAACCCCTCCTCGTCCTCGCTCTTGTCGGGGAGCGGTGCCGAGGTGACGAGGAGGTTGCGTTGCAGGGTCATGATCTCTCCTGGGATGCGGTGCGAGCGCACATGACCGCCCGGCGCCGGTGGCCGCGCTACCCCGCCGGGTCCGCCCGTTCCACCGCCGCGAGCAGCGAATCGAAGGAGTGCGCGAAAAGCCGCACCCCGTCGGCAAGCAGCCCGTCCGTAATGTGCCCGAACGCCATGCCCGCGGCGGCGAGATCACGCATCAGCGCCTGCGCCGCCGGGACGTCCCCGGGCAGGGTCGGCCGCGCAACACCGTGGTCCCGGAATGCCTCCACGGTGGCCGCCGGCAAGGTGTTGACGGTGTCCGGACCGATCAGCTCCTCCACGTAGACTACGTCGCGGTAGGCCGGGTTCTTGGTGCTCGTGCTCGCCCAGAGGAGCCGCTGCGGCATCGCTCCGGCGCCGGCGAGGGCTTGCCAGCGCGGAGTCCGCGCGCACTCGCGGTAGATCGCGTAGGCAAGCCGCGCATTCGCGATCGCCGCGCGCCCGCGCAGCGCCGCGAGCCGGGCGCGGTCCCCGGGCGGCGCGGCGGCGACCAGCCGGTCGAGCCACCCGTCGACGGCGGTATCGATGCGACTCACGAAGAAACTCGCGACGCCGGCTACTCCCGCGATGTCCGCCCCGGCCCCGCGCCCTCGCTCGAGACCGGCGAGATGCGCCCGCGCCGCAGCGCGGTAGCTGTCGAGGGAAAAGAGCAGCGTGACGTTGACGTTGAGGCCTTCGGCGATCAGCGTCTCGATCGCCGGCATGCCCTCGGGTGTGCCGGGCACCTTGATCATGAGGTTGGGCCGGGCAACCGCGCGCCAGAGTCGCCGCGCCTCCTCGATCGTGCCGCCGGTGTCGCGCGCGAGATGAGGCGAGACCTCCAGGCTCACGTAACCGTCGCGCCGCGCGGTCGCGTCGTAGACCGGCCGCAGCACGTCGGCCGTGGCGCGCACGTCCTCGATCGCCAGCGTCTCGCAGATCTGCCGCGGCGACAGGCCCCTGCCCCGAAGGTCGACGATGGCATCCCGGTACTCGCCCCCGCCCGTGATCGCCTTCTCGAAGATCGAGGGGTTGGAGGTGACGCCCTTGATGCCGTCCTCCGCAATCAGGCGCGCGAGCCCGCCGCCCGTGACGAGGCTCCTCTCGATGAAATCGAGCCACGGCGACTGGCCGTGTGCTTCGAGCTCGCGCAGCGGGTTCACTGCGGAGCGGCGGGCGGTGCGGGGGCCGGCGCGCCGCGACCCTGGCCGTTGCCTGGCCGCCCGGCATGGATGAAGTAGTGCGCGAGCGGGCAGGTGGCGCCCGTGCACCGGTGCAATGCGGCACAGGCGCGCTGCGGGCAGTCGAGAGCCACGTATTCACGGCAAAGCGGGCAATACGCCAGCGGAGAATTGAACATGGCCGCCCTCCTTCGACACACGGTCAAGAAACGCTTCGCCGCGGCTGCCGCCGTCCGGCCCTGATTCAATCATAGGCTCATTCACGCGCGGCGTCTTGATGTGGATCAACGGCGGTGCCGGACCGCCCGCCGTGCTCGTCCCGGCGTTGCGCTGCCGCGCACCGGCCGCCCTCCCTGTCATCTTCGTCGTTCGCGAAATCCCCTCGCGGCAACGCCACCCCGCCGCGTCTCAGGCTGGCGCCTACCCCGATTCCGGATTGGCCGGCGCCGCGCGCCCGCTACAATTGGCCGGAAAGGGAACCGCAATCCGCATGCCCGGACTATCCGCAGCGCGCTTGTTTCCGGCCGTCCTGATCCTGGGCGCGTTGCTGCCGTTCGGCGCGGGCTGCACGCGGCAGCCGCCCGTCACGGGCGTGACCCCCATCAAGGCGGCGAATCCCGGAGCGTTGTGGCAGTACCTCCTCGGCCGGGATCCGGATGTCGAACTCTTCAGGCTGCGCGGCCCCTTTCGCGTGACCGGGCAGGACGACGTGCCGATCGAGGCGGCGCCGGGGACGACGGCAAGCGCGGATTTCTTTTTCTGCGCGGCCGGCGAGCGGCTGCCCCTCGTCGTCCTGCTCCACGGGCACGCGAACTCGAAGGACGATCACGTATTCCAGGCGCTGCACCTCGCGTCCTGGGGCATGCACGCCATGACCGTGCAACTCCCCAATCGCGGGCCGTGGATCGGCAACGGCAGGACGCTCGCGCGTGTGATCGAGTCCGTGCACCGCACGCCCGCTCTCGCCGGCGGCACGTTCGACCCGGACCGCATCATCCTTGTCGGACACTCCTTTGGCGCCACGGCCGTCGCCGCCGCGCTCGCCGAAGGCGCGCCCGCCATGGCGGCGGTGCTGCTCGACCCCGCCGGGATAGGCCGGCGGCTGCCATCCCTGCTCGCCAGGGTGCGCGTGCCCGTGATGGTGATCGGGGCCGACGAGGAAATCTGGCCGACCCGCAACCGTGACTACTTCTTCCGGTTCATCCCGCGCGGCGTCGCGGAAATCTCCATCAGGGATGCGATCCATGAGGATGCGCAATACCCGACCGAGCGCGCCTCGCCGCCCGGCGATGGCCCCATCGCGACGGAGGAATCGCAGATCACGTTCGTCAGCGCCTTGACCGCCGCCGCGTTGAGCCTCTCCGCGACCGGCGGTCTCGACTACGCGTGGAGCAGTTTTCGAGCCGCTCTCGAAAGCGGCCGGTTCTTCAACGCGAGGAGGAAGTGAACACCATGATTTCGATCGATGCCCGTCCGTGGCGGCCGGCCGCCGCGGTGATGCTGTTCGCCTGCCTCGCGGCGCCGCCCGCACCCTGGATGTCCGCCGCGCGAGCGCAGCGCCCCGTCGCGGAGCAATTCGAGGCCGAACTGACGAAGCAGGAAGGCATCTACCGCAGCCGGGGAAAGGACGTGCCCGGCGGCTACGTCACGGACCGGGGGCTCGCCAGGTACGGCGAGCACCTGCACACCGGGTTCGAGCGCGAGCTCGCGAGCCTCGGCGCGCACGAGCGGTGGCTCGACATCGGCGCCGGCAACGGGCAGGCGATCCTCGACTACTATTCGCCGGCTCACGGGAAGGGCGCGGACCCCGCGCGCAAGGCGCGAGCGGTCGCCATCTCGATCGAGGACCGGCGCACCGAAACGTGGCGCCGGCAGGCGGCCACCCTCGAGCGGGACCGGATCCGCTACCTCTTCGGCAAGCGCCTGCGCGAATACACGCTACGGGAGCTCGGCAGGTTCCGGATGATCACCGATGTCTACGGGGGTTTCTCCTACACCGAGGAGCTTTCGCTGTTCATGAAGCGGGTTCTCGATCTGCTCGATCTCGACGGCAGCTTCTACACGCTCGTGCAGAGCGTGCATCTCGAGGACGGATCGGACCCGCCCACCACGTACTACCTCACGAAAATAGCCGACGCCGCGGGGAACGACGTCAAGGTCTGCTCCTGGCTGAAGCGCGCCGCGTGCGTGAAGGTCTCGTGCGAATCGAGGAGCGACTGGCATACGCCGACCGAGTTGATCCACGTCCGCAAGGTCTGCGACGAGGTGTCCCTGCCCGCTCTCCTCCCGGTGCACTATGAAGCCGGCAACCCGCCGGAGCGGTGGTTCCGGCTGAAAGGCAGGTAGCGGGTATTGCCCGGGGCACGCGGCGCGCCCGCGCCTGCGGTTCAATGACGCGCGTTCTTCAGGGCTTCCGGATTGACGACGTTCGTCGGCGCGCCCGCAAGGTACGCCGTGATCTGGTCGAAAGCGTAGGTGTAGTAGCTGTTCAGATTCGCCAGCGTGACGTATCCGAGATGCGGAGTGCATACCACGCTGTCAAGCGCCAGCAGCGGATCGCGCGCATCGAGTACCGGCTCGTCGTCGAAAACGTCGACCGCGGCCATGCCGGGACGGCCCGCTTTCAGCGCCGCCGCCAGCGCCCCGCGCTCGATCAAGGCCGCGCGACTCGTGTTCACGAACAGCGAGGTGGGTTTCATTCGAGAGAGGTCCTTCCCGGTGACAATACCGGCCGATCCGGGATCGAGACGCACGGTGACGGCGAGAACGTCGGATTGCTCGAACAGCGCCTCGCGGCCGGCGGCGAAGGCGAGCCCGTCCGCGCGCGCGCGTTCCGCCGAACCTTCCCGGCCCCACGCCAGCACGTGCATCCCGAATGCCTTGCCATAACCTGCCAGCATGGCACCGATGCGCCCGTAACCGAAGATGCCAAGCGTACCGCCGCGCAGGTCCCTGCCGGCGCTTGACTGCCAGCGGCCACCCTTCAGCGCCGCCATTTCCTGCGGAATGCGACGCATGGCGGCGATGATCAACCCCCACGTCAGCTCCGATGCGGCGTGGAAAGCCGATTCGGGCGGGGTCGTCGTGGCGACGATGATGCCACGCCGCGTGCAGGCCTCGACGTCGATGTGCGGGTAGACATTGCGCTGGCTGATCATCTTCAGGCGCGGCAGGCGCTCGATCAGCGGCGCCCGGATGGCCGTGCGCTCGCGCAGCAACACCAGGATGTCGGTATCCCTCAACCGCTCGGCCAGCACGCCCTGGTCCCTGACGTAGTCGTTCCAGACGGTTACGTCATGGCCGGCCAGGCTGGAGAAGCACGGCAGGCCACGTACCGCGTTGGCGTAGTCGTCGAGTATAGTGATGTTCATGGATCGAAACTCCCGTGGCCGGGGCCGAAACGCTTGAGCCGCACGAGCCCGGTTGAAAAGCCCGGATCTATTCGGCCCTGGCACCCGATGCCCGGACGGCATTGCCCCACTTGACGAGCTCCGATCTGAAGAATGCCGTGAACTCCCGGGGGCTGTCACCCACGATCTCCGCTCCACCATCGATCATCCAGCGCCGCAGCTTCGAGTCGGTCAATCCGCGCACGATTTCCGCATGAAGCTTGCTGACGATCTCCGCCGGTGTTCCCGCCGGCACCACGACGCCGTACCAGGACGCGGTTTCGAAGCCCTTCACCCCTTGCTCGTCGAGCGATGCGAGCTCCGGCGCCGCGGCAACCCGCTTCAGGCTCGTCACGCCGAGCGCGCGCAGCCGGCCGCCCCTGACGTGCGGGAGAGTCGATACCAGCGCACCGAAACAGAGCTCGACGTTCCCGGCCGCGGTATCGATAAGCGCCGGGCCCGCTCCCTTGTACGGCACGTGGACAATCCTCACACCCGTCGCGGTCTTGAACAGCTCGCCCACGAGATGGTGCGTGCTCCCGGCCCCGGGGGAAGCGTAGCTCAACTCGCCGGGTCGAGCCTTGGCAAGCGCCACCAATTCCCTGATGTCCCTGACCGGCAGCGAGGGATGCGCCACGACGATGCCAGGTACCTTGGCGATGTTCGTCACGAACGCGAAGTCGCGCATCGGATCGTACGAGAGCTTCTCGTAAAGAGTCGGATTGATGGCATTCGCCACGGTCGGCAGGAACAGCGTGTATCCATCCGGCGCGGAGCGTGCCAGCAGCTCGGAAGCGATGTTCGTCGCGGCACCCGGCCGGTGCTCGATCACCACTGGTTGGCCCCAGGCCTCGGTAAGCTTCGGCCCGACGGCGCGCGCGATCGGATCGGTGGCGCCACCGGGCGGATACCCGACGAGAAAGCGGATGCGCTTCGTGGGATAACCCTGGCCGTCGGCGTGTCCGGTTATCGTCAGCAGCAATGCCGTGAATACCAGGCCCGAGAGTCGTTTGGTTCGCTTCACCGTGTGTTGCTCCTTTCGCGATCGCGGGGGATGCCGTCAGCGAGCGTCCCGCTGGCTTTTCGCCTTCCAGGAGATGGGCATGACCTCACGGCACTGGCAGGAGATAACAAGGTCGGATCACGAGTGCGCACGGGGCGTGGAAGCTCGGGGCCCCATGCCGCCGTTCCGCAAGGCGAATAACCGGGGGGAGACCCCTCGCTGATGCCCGCCTATTCGAGTAGTTCCTTGTTCTTCCGAAGAACGCGGCGGGCGAAATAATGGAACGTCGCGCCGACGGCCTTGGGCTTGAGACGGTAGTCGTGCGCTTCCTTCGCCGCCTCCGGTTTGAGCTCCTTGATGGACCCCACGGCACGCGCCAGCAATTGCATGCGGGCTGCGCGCTCGATGAAGACCGAAAGAACGGCTGCCTCTTCGATCGTAGCGCAGGCGCAGAGCTGCCCATGATGGGCGAGGAGTATCGAGCGCTTGTTTCCCAGCGCGTCGTGAATGAGCTTTCCTTCCTCGTCGCCGATCGGCGGACCGGGCCATTCAGGCAGAAAGGCGCAGTCGTCGTAAAACATGGACGTGTCCATGTGCGCGGCCACGAGCCCCTCACCGAGCAACGACAGTGCCGAGATGTGGGGTGGGTGCGTGTGAATGATTGCATTCACTTGCGGGCGGTGGCGGTAGATCCACAGATGAAACCGGTTGGACGGATTCACCATGCCGTCGCCCTCGAGCAGATTGAGGTCGTTGTCGCAAAGGACGATGTTGCTCGCCTGCGCTTCGTCGAATCCCAGGCCAAAGCTCAACATCCAGTAGGTCCCGGGGGTTTCCCCGCGAGCCGTTATCTGGCCCGCGAGCGCCGACTCGTGCCCCTCGTCGGCCAGTATCCGGCACGACAGCGCCATTTTCTGCCGCAAAGTCCATTCCGGAGTGGGGAGATGCCTGTTCATCTCCTGATCCGTGCGTTCGTGATAGGCCGCCTTGGGTCTCACTATCGCCATCTTGCTCCTCCGTCTGGAAACAGGTGAATATCGGACTGCGTGTCAATCGACGCGTGCGCCGGCTTCCCTGGCCGTCCTGCTCCACTTGACGAGTTCCTTGCGGACGTAGTCACCCAGTTCCTCGGGGCTGCTGCCGACCACCTCGGTACCCAGACCTTGGAACGTTTCCCTGACATCACGCTGCTTCAGGATCCTGACGATTTCCGAGTGGAGTTTCGCGATTGCCGCCTTCGGCGTGCCGGTTGGGGCATAAAAGCCGTACCAGTTCTCCGCCACGATATCCGGGAAGCCGAGTTCCGCGATGGTAGGCAGTTCAGGCATGACTGTCGAGCGTTGCGCGCTCGTCACCGCGAGCCCCCTCACCCGGCCCGCCTTGATGTGCGGTGACAGCGCGAGCATGGTCTCGAAGGCAAGAGTCACCTGTCCGCCCGCCAGATTGGCGACGGTAGGCCCCCCGCCCTTGAACGGCACGTGCACCATGTCGATTCCCGCCTGGCGCTTGAAGAGCTCGCCGGTCAGGTGAAATACGCTCCCGTTGCCGGAGGACCCGAAGTTGATTTCTCCGGGTCTCTTCCTGGCGTATGCGATCAGCTCCTTGACGGACCTGACCGGCAACGACGGATGCGATGCCAGCACGATGGTGGCCGACGCGGCGAGCGTGATGGGGACGAAGTCCTTCGCCGTATCGTAGGCGAGCCTGCTGTAGATGCTGGGATTGATCACGTGGCTCGTCGGCGCCATCAGTATCGTGTATCCATCGGCGGCCGACTTCGCGACCAGCTCGGTGCCGATCGTTCCGCCGGCCCCGCCCCGGTTATCGACGATCACCTGCTGGCCGAGGATACCGGACAACTTTGCCGCGACGGTCCTCCCGATGATGTCGGTGCCGCCGCCGGGCGGATAGGGAACGACGAGCCGTACCGGCTTCGCCGGATAGGACTGCGAATGAGCGCCGGAAACGGCCGTGGCCAGCGCGCCAAGGACGACGCAAACCAGGGGAACGTGCTTCATGGTCTCCTCCCATGCCGGCCGTCACTCGCGGGTGATCCTGGCGAGCTTCGCCGAGTTTACTTCATGGCCTTCCGTGGTTTCTCACGCGCGCGGCTTCCTTCAGGCCGCTTTCGACCTGCGATCGCGAGCGGTCTCGCTGGCGGAGCCGAGATACGCCATCGCGGCGTCGACACCGCCCTTCTGGTGCGGGACGCCGGCAAGCTCCAGGCCCATCTCGATACCCGCGAGAGTGCCCATCAGCATGAGGTCGTTGAAGTCGCCAAGGTGCCCTATGCGGAAGGCCTTGTCCCGCAGCCTGGTGAGCCCCGACCCGAGCGACATGTTGAAGCGGTCGAGCACGACATCGCGGAAATGAATTTCACTGTGTCCTTCCGGCATCAGAACCGCGGTGAGCGAGCTCGAATACTCGGCGGGGTTCAGACACACGATTTCGAGATTCCACGCGCGAACGGCGCAGCGCGTCGCTTCGGCATGACGGCGGTGGCGCTGGAAGACGTTCTCGAGACCTTCTTCTTCAAGCAGCATCCTGAGGGCCTCGCGCAGCCCGTAGAGCAGATTCGTTGCCGGCGTATACGGAAAGAAACCGCTCTTGCTGCCGGCGAGCATGTCGTCCCATGACCAGTAGGAGCGTGGCAGTCGCGCGCTTTTCGAGGCCGCGAGCGCCTTCTCGCTCACCGCGTTGAACGACAACCCGGGCGGCAGCATGAGCCCCTTCTGCGACCCGGCGACCGTCACGTCGACACCCCACTCGTCGTGGCAGTAGTCGATCGATGCGAGCGAGGAAATCGTATCCACCATGAATAGCGCCGGATGCCGCGCGCGGTCGATCGCCTTGCGCACTTCGGCGACGCGGGTGGTCACACCGGTCGACGTCTCGTTGTGCACCACCATCACCGCCTTGATCTCGTGAGCCCCGTCCTCGACCAACCGTGCCGTCACCTCAACCGGATCGACACCGTGGCGCCAGTCCCCGGGGACGAAGACGGGCTCCAGCCCGAGGCGTTTGGCCATGTTGAACCAGAGGGTCGCAAAATGCCCGGTCTCGACCATGAGGACCCGGTCGCCCGGCGAAAGCGTGTTGACGAGCGCCGCCTCCCACGCGCCGGTACCCGAAGCCGGGAAGATGATCACATCCTGACTGGTCTTGAACACCCGCTTGAGCCCGGCGAGTACGGCCTGGCCGAGTCGCTGGAATTCGGGTCCGCGATGATCGATGGTGGGATTGTCCATGGCGCGCAGAATGCGCTCCGGAACGTTCGTCGGTCCCGGAATCTGCAGGAAGTGGCGCCCCGCGTGCCTCATGTGCCCTCCAATGCCCTCAAGACCATCCGGTTCCCGGTCGAGCCCGCTCCCGCGCACCGCCCTTCGTCACCGGGCGCAGGCGGTCGAAAACCAGCCCCAAAAGCGGCACCTCGACGATACCGCCTGCTTCGCCATCCCGTCCCGACGAGCCGGCCGGGCGAGCGGCAACCGTGACCGGCCCGTGCGCCCGCGGCAAGCGGGTCACACAGTCCCCTCTCGAGCGATTCGGGGCGACTCCACTCTCACGCGTACGCCTTTTCCTTGATCACGCCGCACTTGGCGAGAAGCCTCTCCAGCGTCTTGTAATCGTTCTCGGGCAACCGCTTCAGCGGCAGCCGCGGCGGACCAAGAGGCTTGTCCATGAGCTCGGCGGCCGCCTTTACCGAACGACAGAGGCTCTTCTCGGCGTAGAAATCGCAGAGGGGCAGGATGCGATTGAAACTCTTCCGGGCACTGTCGTAGTTCTTGCGGATCACGGCTTCCTGAAAAACCTCGACGCAAAGATTGGGAATGGTATTCGCGATACCCGTAGTCCAGCCCGTCGCACCTGTCGCGAACGCGGCGAGCCCCAGCGACTGGTGACCGATCGACACGCTCATCCTGCCATCCGTCAGCTGGAGTATGTCCTGTACGCGCCGGATGTCGCCGGAACTCTCCTTGACGGATACGAAGTGACTGAACTCCTTGTTCAGCCTGGCGATGAACTTCGGTTGCATGTCGACCTTCGTGGTACCGGGATTGTTGTAAACCATCACCGGAATGCTGACCGCACGCGCGATGGCGCGATAGTGATCGAACAACTCGTCTTCGGTCGGAAGCCAGTAGGACTGGGGATTGACGATGATCGCGTCGGCCCCCGCACGCTCCGCGTGTTTGCTGAGCGCCACGGCGACCCGGGTCGAAATCGCCGCCGTCCCGATCACGACGGGAACCCGCTTTCCGGCGGCGTCGATGGTGGCCTCCGCCACCAGCTGCCGCTCGCTCTCGGACATCAGGGCGAACTCGCCGGTGCTCCCGAGCGCCGTGATTCCGTGTACTTTTCCGGCCGTGATGAGCTCATCGACATGCGCCCGGAGCCGCGCCGCGTCGACCTCCTCGCCGTCCGCGGTGAACGGCGTGGCCATGAAAGGGTAAACACCGGTAAAAAGTGACTGGGATGACATCGGGTGCTCCTCTGCTTTGGTTTGACAACGTCCCGCGTTCGGCGGTGCCGCGCGCCCGGGTGGGCTTGGTATACCATATACCAAATACCGGGAGTTGGCAACGCGACCGGGCGGCAGGGCCGCCCCGGGACATCGTGACGGGCGACACCTCGGCCGCGGGCCGCTGCCGCGCCGCCGGACCGCGTTGCGCCACCGCCACGATGGTCTATGATCCAGCTTGAGAAAGCGAGTGCTTTCTCAAAGGGATGAGCAATGATCGAAACGACGGCTAAACGGGGCCTTCGGCCGCAGGACCCTCGGGACTGGGCGCCGGTCGTTCGCCCCGCGCTCCAGGAAGAAGTCGTGGCGCGCATCCGGCAATTGATCGACGATGGTGTCCTGATGCCGGGGAGCCGCATCCCGGAACGACAGCTCTGCGCACAGCTCGGAATATCGCGTACCCCGTTAAGAGAGGCATTCCGCACCCTCGCGACCGCCGGGCTGATCGAGGTCCAGCCGCGCCGTGGGGCCACCGTCAAGCGCCTGCAGCCGGACGAGATCGACCACATGTTCGAGGCGCTCGAAGCACTCGAGGGCGTCGCCGGGGAACTCGCCTGCGAGCGCATATCGGACGAAGAACTCTCGGCAATCGAAGTACTGCACGGGAAGATGATGTCGTGCTACCACCGGCGCCGGCAGCGCCGTTTCTTCGAGATCAATCAGGAAATCCACGAACGAATCGTCAAGGCCGCGGCCAATCCGGTCTTGTCCCGCGTGTATGAAGGCTTGAGCGGCCAGATCCGGCGGATCCGCTACCTCGGGAAAAGCACCGACAGGCAGTGGGCCATCGCGGCCGAGGAACATGAAGCCATCATGCAGGCACTGAAGGCGAGGAACAGGCGGCGGTTGGGCGCAACCTTGCGTGCGCACTTGAAGAACAAGCGACAACGCGTCAAGTCCCTGCTCGGGACGTAGCGTCCCGACCCGAGGGTTTCCTTTTCGGCTCGCCGTGAAGCGAGGATGCGGGGGCGCCTCCTTCCGCCGGACAATCATTGCGGCTGGATTCCCGCGGCGACGGCGATCTTGCGGTACTTCTCGATTTCCGCTCTCTGCAACTGGGCAAGCTGCTCGGCGCTGCTGCCGGCCGCCTCGGCGCCGGCCTCGATCATGCGTTGCCTGTATTCGGGCGACTTGATGATCCTTACCATCTCGGTGTTGAGCCTGTCGACAATGTCCCTGGGTGTTTTCGCCGGGACCCACGCCGCAAACCACACCACGATGTCGAATCCCGACAGACCTGATTCATTCATGGTGGGCACCTCGGGAAGCGCGCTGACGCGCTGCAGGGACGTGAGCGCCAGCGCCCGGAGCTTGCCTGCCCTCACGTTGGGAATCGCCGACAACAGCGCCACGAATCCGGCCGGCACCTCGCCCCCGACAAGGCCTATCAGCGCGGGCGCCCCGCCCTTGTATGCCACGTGCATCATGTCGAGCTTGAGCGTCGACTTCATGTACTCGCCGGCGAAATGATGCACCGTGCCGATGCCGATCGACGCATAGCTCAGCGCACCCGGTTTGGCGCGTGCAAGCGCCACCAGCTCTTTCACCGACTTCACGGGCAATGACGGGTGCGTCATGAAGACCAGCGGGGAGATCGAGGCCAGCGTTACCGGCTGGAAATCCTTTACCGGGTCGTAACTCATGTTCTTGTACGCCACCAGGTTGGTCGACATCTCCATGGCGGCGCCCACGAGCACGGTGTAGCCGTCGGGCGCGCTCTTGGCGACGATATCCGCGCCGATCATCCCGCTCGCCCCGCTCCGGTTCTCGACCACCATCGGCTTGCCCCAGCGTTCCGTGAGCTTCTGCGCGATCGGGCGTGCCGTGAGATCGGTGCCACCGCCCGCCGCGTAGGACACCACGAAGCGGACGGCTTTCGCCGGGTACTCTTGCGCCCCCGCGGGCACGATCACGAACGCCGCGAGGAGCGGGAGCGCTCCACGCGACAACCCTTTGCAACGTTCTTTCATGTTCTCCTCCGTCCCGTGATGTCGATATGCCGCACGGACTGTTCCCATTCCAGCGAGGCTCAACTTCAATCCGTTCATTCATCCGCCCGAAACCGGTCTTGCGCTTGCCCCATTCCGAAAAATGCGCATGCCGTTCGGTGGCGCAACCAGTCGCCGCTTTCCTCCGTGATGCGCGGCTGCTCTCTCCAGTCCGCCCGCGGGTCGGACAGTTCCATGTCGAAAGGAAAATCACTGCCGAGCATTACGCGGTCGGCGCCCACCGTCTCGATCAGAAAAGCAAGCGGCCCGGGGCCATGAATGATCGTATCGTAGTAGAACCGGCGCAAGTACTCGCTTGGTTTCCCCAGTGCCCGCCGGCACTCGGGGCGGACCGCGAAGCCGCGGTCCAGCCGTCCCATGATGTACGGCAGGAAGCCCCCCGCCTGGCCCAGGCAGAGCTTCAGGTTCGGAAAGCGGTCAAGGACACCCGAAAAAACCAGACGCGCCGCCGCCAACGTGGTGTCCGCGGGAAATCCGACGAGATTCTGCAGGTGGAATTCCCGCATCCGGTCGCTCCCGACGACGTTGTGAGGATGAATGAGTACGGCAAGCCCCAGCGACTCGAGAGCCTCGAAAATCGGCCAGAACCGTTCGTCGTCCAGATCAACGCCGTTGACGTTCGAGCCTATCTCGACGCCGCAGAGCCCGCTCCGCTTGATGCTGTCGCATTCGCGAAGCGCGAGTTTCGCGTCATGCATCGGGACCGTGCCGAGCCCGGCGAAACGGCCCGCGCTGCCGTTGACGATCTCCGCGATCGCGTCATTCTCGGCCCGGATGATGCCGTAGCTCGCCTGCGGGTCGGCCCAGTAATAGAAAAGAAAGGGAGGCGGCGTCAGGACCTGGGTGGAAATGCCGTGACCGGCGAGATACCGGCGCCTGAAGTCGAGGTCGTAGAAACCCGGTCCGATCGGTCCCCACGGGCGCTCCGGAGTGATCACGAAAATCCGGCCGTCGTCCCGCACCTGCACCGGCGTGCCATAGCGAGCGCCGTCCCGTCGCAGGAGATCGAGGATGCTCGCCGGCAGAAAATGACTGTGCGCGTCAATGCAGATGCTCACGTAATACCTGCCTCCTTGCCGGGTCGCTGGCTCAACACGACCGCGATCCTGCGCGCGGGGGAAGACTCCTTCATCGGCTACGCCGCGATGGACGCCCGGATGACGGCTTCAACCCATGCGCGAGCGGGCGGAACCCGGGCCGGATGAAGAGTCAGGAGGCCGCGCGTGCATCAGTCTGCACGGGCTCCCGCGGCCCTGGCTACCTTGCCCCAACGTTCGATTTCGTTTTGAACGAACGCACCGAACTGCTGCGGCGGTTCGCCGCCCGGTGTCGCGCCTTGGCTGATCCAGACATCCTTCAGTGACTGACTGTCGAGCGCGCGCACGATCTCCCCGTGCATTCGGTCGATGATGGCCTGAGGCGTGCCCTTGCGCGCCCACACGGCATACCACGTGCCGATCACGAACTCCGGAAGGCCGGCTTCCGCCGTTGTCGGGATTTCGCCAAAGCCGGGCGCGCGCTGCTTCGAAGCGACGGCAAGCGCCCTCACCTTGCCGCCGCGGATCGCTCCCGCCGAGGCGCCGAGCGCGTCGACCATCATGTGGATCTCCCCTCCAATGAGCGCTGCCATGGCGGGCCCGTTTCCCTTGTACGGTATGTGCAGTATGTCGGTCTTCGTCAATATCTTGAACATCTCGCCCGAGACATGGTGGGAAGTGCCATTGCCACCCGAGCCGAAGGAGTACCTGCCGGGTTGTGACTGTAACGTGGCGATCAGCTCCTTCAGACTGAAGACACGCAGGCGGTCGGGATTCACCTCGATCACCTGCGGCATGTGCGCGATCGAGGTGACCGGGGAGAAATCGCGCTCGAGGTCGTAATCGAGCCTCGTGTACACGCTCGGCGCGATCGCGTGGTGCACCGCCCCCATGAAGAACGTGTAGCCGTCGGGCGCCGCGCGCGAGGCCACCGTCGCGCCGACGTTGCCGCCGGCGCCGGCGTTATTCTGGATGACGAACGATCTCCCGGTCTGCTTCAGCAATTGCGCGGCCAGCGGGCGCGCAAACGCGTCGGTACCACCGCCCGGGGGAAACGGAACGATCAGGATAACCGGCCTGCCGGGCCAGTCCGTCTGTGCGCAAGCGGGCAACGACAATCCGGCGGCTACATATGCAATGACGATCAGCACGGCAGCTCGTGGCATTGTCACTCTCCGCCTTCGTGTCGCGCCTTCACCGCGGGCCGGGACGCAATGCCCGGTATTCCATCCATTGCCTGACGCGGAGACCTCTCGCCGGCTGGGCGATCTCTCACGCCGCGGGTCCGGCGGGCTCGTTGAATTTCGCGTAAAACTGGGGGCGTCGATTCCTGATGAGATCCGTTCCGGGGCGAATCTGCTTGTCGCGCGCCCACGCCAGGTTCAGATACTGGAAAACATAGTCCGTCTGTCCCTGGCCCGCCCGCGACGCGATCGCCCCGTTGGGGAGAATTACCTTGCTGTCCCCGGCGCAGGGCGCATCCAGGCGGTTTGCCGCGACGACGAAAATCTTGTTCTCCAGGGCGCGCTCTCGCGAGAACAGAGCGGATTCGCGAGGGTGGCGCCAAGCCGAGGGCATCAGGATAACGTCCGCGCCGAGACAGGTGAGAATACGCGCGACTTCGCAGAAGCGCACTTCGTGCCCGAGCATGATCCCGGCATTGCCGAACGGCAGCTCGAGCACGCAGTAGTCGTTGCCCGCGGTGGCCCATCGTGCCTCGCTTTCGGTCAGGTGCACCTTGCGGTAGCGGGTGGCGACGTTGCCGTCGGCTCCCACGACGAACGCGGTATGGTAGAGCCGGCCGCCGTCCTGTTCGACGAGGCTCAATACGTAATTGGCTCCCCATTGCTTCGCCGCCCTGCCGAACTCATCGAGTGCCCTCGGCGTCAACGCCGCCGATTGCCGGAGCTGCTCGGAGCCGGCATCCGGTCGGCACAGAAAAAGCTCGGGAAAGACAATGAGTCTCGCGTTCTCGCGCGCGGCCTCCCAGCCGGTGCGCACCGCCAGATCCAGCGTCGCGCGATCGTCGCCGCCGGTATTGGTAACCTGCAGCGCGGCGACGAGCACGGCGAGCCTGGCCGGCACCACGGGCGTATTCACGATTCGCGATATCGGCAGCGACTCGTACGGCGAGGTCAGAATTCCATAGGTGTCGGGTCGGCGCCCCCGCAGAATACCGCCGGCGCCCGCACGCACTCGCCTGACGGCGTCAAGATCGATGTCGCCGTACACGATCTCCTCTTTTTCGCCACTGCCATGCGCGACTTCCGTCCCATCCGGGGCGATGATGAGCGTATGCCCGGGATACGTCAGCCCCTCTTCCTTCCCGAACTTGTCGGCACTGATGATCCATGCCTCGCTCTCGTTGCCGCGCGTCGGCACGTGCATCTCGTGCTGCTCGTGGGTGGTGGAATTCGTGATATGCAGGAGAATCTCCGCACCGTTGAGCGTCAGCGCCCGCGCCCCTTCCGGGATGCGTGCATCGGCGCAGATGAACATGCCGATCTTGCCGATTTCGGTATCGAATACCGGATATCCCGTCGTCCCCCACGTGAAGAAATCGGGATCGAAATCGAAAAGAAAGTTCTTCTGGTAGCGTCCGATCAAACCGTCCGGCCCGACCAGAGCGGCCGAGTTGAACACCTTCTCGCCATCCTTTTCCGACAATCCGATCGCCACGTATACCTTGAGGCGGGCCGCGAGCCTGGCGATTTCGGTGGTGAATTCGCCGGGAATCGGATCTGCGCATTGGACCGCGTGGACCTGGTCCTTCCACACGTAGCCGGAGTTCATGCATTCGGGGAACACAATGAGCTTCGCCCCGCGTCCGGCCGCCTCTTCGATTGCCCGCACCACGGTGGTGAGGTTCCGCCTGGGGTCAGCCAGCGTCGAGAACGTCTGGATAGCCGCAGCCTTGAACTTGGTCATCGCCAGCCTTTCGGATTATTGCCCGTCTCGAACTGCGGAACCGCGCCTCGGGGTGCAGCTCGATCGCCCCACTCGGAAGTTGCCGTGCGCGCGGCATCTTGTATACGATATACCGCGTGCCCTGTCTAGCCGATTTTCGAGGCGAAGTCAAGAAAAATGAACCCGCATCTCGTACCCGCGCAGGATTACGGGAAAGAAGGGCGCGCCTCCGCCCGCGTGACAACCTCCAGCGGGTTGTGATAACAGGTTGAAAACCTGAGTAGAACCATGGACCCTGCCGAACCGAAATCGCGGGGAACTCGCGCCGAGATCGCCCGGATCCGCCGTAAACCGCTGCCGGACGAGGTGGCGGCCCGCTTGCGTCAGTTGATCTCGGACGGGAACCTCAGGCCGGGCACACGGATGTACGAGAAACCGCTCTCCGAGCAGCTCGGCGTGTCGCGTACCCCTCTTCGAGAAGCGTTCAAAGTGCTGGCCACAGAAGGCCTGCTCGAAATCGTGCCCCACAGGGGAGCCATCATCGCCACGCTCACCCTGCGGGACCTCGACCACATGTTCACCGTCCTCGGCGCGCTGGAAGCTCTGGCGGGGGAACTGGCGTGTTCGAACATCTCGGAAGGAGCGCTCGAGGAAATTCGTGTGCTCCATGAAAAGATGTTCAAGTGCCACGCGGCCCGCAAGCGCGTCGAGTACTTCCGGATCAACCAGTCCATCCACGAGAGAATCATCGATGCCGCCGGTAACCCCGTCCTGTCCAGCGTGTACGCGAGCCTGAGCGGCAGGATTCGGCATGCGAGATATACCCCCGCAATTTCCGATGCGGCCTGGGCACAAGGCGCGAAGGATCATGAAATGATTCTGGCCGCGCTCGTAGCGCGCGACTCGGGGCGCCTGAACCGCATCCTCACGGATCACCTCCGGCACAAGCGCGATGGTGTGAAAGCCGCGCTGGCTCCCCGAGCCGGGAAGGACTGGCTCTCCCCGGAGCCGGCGTTGGCGGCTGAATCGTCCCGAGGCAGCGAGAGCGCCCCGCTGCTCAGATGACGGCGATCCCCTGGATCTCGATGACGCACCCCGGCCGCGCGAAGTTCGACACGGTGACCAGCGCGCTGCATGGGTCGCGCCCCTCGTCGAAATACCCCCGGCGCATCTGCACGAAGCGATCGCCATTGCGCGGATCGTTGATGAACACGGTCATCGTGACCAGGTTCCCGAGCGTGCCGCCGGCCCGCTCCAGCGTTCGCCTGATCAACTCGAATATCGTGCGCGCCTGCGGTTCGAATTTCCCGCTGATGTCGTTGCCGTCGAGGTCCACAAGGGTGGTCTGCCCGGCGAGCCATACGATCCGCCCGCCTTCCGTGATGATCGCGGGCGAAAAACTGCGTGCCTTCTGCCAATCCGTAGGCTGGAGGTATTCGACCCTGACAGGAGACGGTGTTGCGGCGGCGGCTGACATGTCATTCCTCCCTCGTGAAGAGTTCGAATTCTCGCATGATCTCGAGAACCGACCGATTCGATGAATCGGCAACGCCGGCAACCGCGCGGGCATGCCGGCCGCGGGTGGGCCCCCACAGCCCGTACAGGAACTCCGAGGCACCATCCATGACGGCGAACCGGCGCGTGAACCCGGGTGCCGGGACAACCATCATGGCGCGCCAATTCCGGCACGACGCACGATGTCGCCCCATTTCTTGACTTCGTTCCGGACAAAGTGCCCGAATTCCTCCGGCGAATTGCCGACAGGCTCCACCCCCAGCGCCAGGAACCGATCCCGCGTTTCCTGCGATTTCAGCCCGTTGACGATCGTCCCATGCAGCAGGGAGAGTACCGCTGGCGGTGTATTCGCCGGAGCGAACACGCCGAACCACCCGTCGAGTTCGTAGCCCGGGACTCCGGACTCCGCGATGGTGGGAATATCGGGAGCGATGCTGGATCGCTTCGCGGTGGTGACCCCAAGCGCGCGCAGCCTGCCCTGGCGGACGAGCGGCATGGTCTGGAGGATATTGACGAACGTCATGGTCACGCGCCCACCGAGTACGTCGACGGTTGCGGGACTGGCGCCTTTGTAGGGGACATGCGCGATCTCGATGCGCGCGATTGCGCGCAGCAGCTCGCCGCTCAGGTGCGCCCCGGTCCCCGTTCCCGCGGATGCGTAATTGAGCTCGCCGGGCAGCTTCTTCGCCAGCGCGATGAGTTGCTGCACGTTCTTCACCGGCATCGACGGGTGTACCACGAGAAGATACGGCGTCATCGCTACCTGGCTTATTGGCGCAAAACCCTTCACCGTGTCATAAGGAACGTTCTTCTGAAGCGTGGCGTTCACGGCGAGTGCGAATGCCCCCATCAGCAATGTGTATCCGTCGGGTGCCGCACGTGCGACCGCGGCGCTGCCGACGACACTTCCCGCGCCCGGGCGGTTGTCCACTATCACGGGCTGGCCCAGCCCTTCCAGCAGCATTTCACCCACGGCCCGCGCCAGCAGGTCGGTGGCCCCACCGGCGGTATAGCCCACGACCAGCCGTATCGGCCTGGCGGGATATTGCTGCGCGTGCGCCGTGCCGGCCGGCAGCGCGCCGATCAGCAGGAGACAGGCGAAAATCGCATGAAGCGGCGCTGTCACCAGCCCCGCGCCCACGAACCCTGTCGCCCCGCCGGCTACGCCGCATCGCATGAGCTTGTTGTCTCCCGGGTCGCCAACCCGCCGATCCGCGCTAATCGCACGCCGCGCCACACACCGCGAGCATCTCCTGCACCCGAGTCATCTTTTCCCTCGGCTTGCCCTTGGCCCGGCCCGTTCGGACTTCGGTCTCGTCGATCCGCAGCCATTCTTCATACGTTACGTGCCGCTTGCCGCGCGCCGCAAGCATGGCCGCAAGGCCCGCGGATCCGGATTTCGGCATCGTATCCAGGCCCGGCAGATCCGAAAGCAGGCTTGCGACCGTCGCGACGCTGTCTGCCCGGTTGGTGCCGATGATCCCCGTTGCACCGCGCTTGATCCATCCCGTCGCATACAGCCCACGGATGGCGTTTCCGCTTGGGTCGATCAGCCTGCCGTCACGGTGCGGGATGGTTCCGCGCGCGTCATCAAAGGGCAGGCCGGCGATGGGCACGCCATGGTATCCGATCGAGCGGAAGACAAGGCCACACGGCATGTCGATGAATTCTTCCGTATCGACCGCCGCCTGCCGGAAGGGCTCGCCGGTGAGCCTCGTTCTGGCAAAACGGACACCTTCGACGCGCCGGTGACCCGATATCTGCCTGGGGTTCCTGAAGAAATGGAAATAGCAGCGGCGATGCGCGTCGGAACTGCCCGAGGCGAAGCGCCGGAAGGTCTCCAGGTTTTTTGCCAGGTTGCGGCTCATCTTGTCGGCTGCCTCGATGCGGCACGTTTCCGACAGGTCGAGGTCACCCGGATGCACCACCGCGGAGCATTGCGCGATCTCGCCGATTTCGCTTAATTCCTGCGAAGTGAATTTCGCCTGTGCCGGGCCCCTGCGGCCCACGATGTGCACCTCCCTGATCCTGCTCTTCGCGAGCGCGTCCAGCGCATGCGCCGCGATATCGGTGTGCCTGAGGTGATCGACTGGTTTGACGAGTATCCGGGCGATATCGAGCGCGACATTGCCCTGCCCGATGATCACCGCGACCTCCTGGGCAAGGTCGAAGGTGCACGCGTGGTAATCGGGGTGGCCGTTATACCACCCCACGAACTCCGAGGCCGGGTGACTCCCCGGGAGCTTCTCCCCGGGGATACCGAGCCTCCGATCGGTCCCCGCGCCGCAGGCAAGTACGACGGCGTGATGGGTGTCCATCAACTCGCCCATGCCTATGTCGCGGTCGACGTGGACGTTACCGAGGAAGAAAAAGGCCGCCGACCTCGCGATACGATCGTACACGAGGATCGGTTGCTTCAGCTTCGGATGATCGGGGGCGACCCCGCTGCGCACCAGGCCATAGGGAACCGGCAAGCGCTCGATCATCGTCACTTCGACGATGCGCCCCGATCGCAGCAGCGCCTCCGCCGCGTAAAAGCCGCTCGGGCCGCTGCCGATGATGGCGACCTTCAGCGGCAACTCGGTCGATCCCGGCATCGGGACAACCGTCAGAAACCCAACGCCGCCCGCTTCGCCGCCGCCGTGGGCAACGGGTCGGCGCCCTCCGTCACAAGGGGCAGTACCGCGGCCCGCTCGCGATTAATGCCGATCCATTCCGCCTTTTCCGGCGGGAGATCGTTCTCGAGGTAGATCGCCTGCACGGGGCATACCGGAATACAGGCACAGCAATCGATACAGGCGTCGCTGTCTATGTAGACCATCCTCTCGTCGCCGTGAAAACAGGCAACGGGGCAGACCTTTACGCATTCGGTGAAACGACATCCCTCGCAATTGTCGGTAACAATTACCGCCATGGAATCTCCCGGATGCGGAAGCAGGACCGCGCGCGCGCCACTGTCACCTCGCTATTCCACTTTCGCGTTGGCCTGGCGCACGACCTTTTCCCAGAACGCGAGGTTCGTCCTGATGTAGGAACGGAAGTTCTCGGGAGTCGATATCAGCGGACTTGCGCCAAGCGCCGCGAAGCGCTCCAGCAGAGCGGGTTGTGGCTCGGCGAGAAACGCCGCGAGAGCGCCGTTCAGTTTCCGTACCACCGGGCCCGGCGTGCCACCGGGCGCAAGCACGCCGTACCACTGATCGACGTCGTAACCTTCGATTCCGGACTCGGAAACGCTGGGGATATCCGGCACGAACGGCATCCTCTTTTCCGTGGTCACCGCGAGCGCCCGGAGCCTGCCGCTATTCAGAAACGCGATGCACGCGGGAAGACTCGACATCGTGAAATCGACCCTGCCGCCCAGCAGATCCGCCAGGGCCGGGGCAAGGCCCTTGTAGGGCACGTGCTGTATTCGCACCTTGGTCATGCTTTTCAGCAGCTCTCCCGCAAGATGGCCGACGCTGCCATTGCCCCCGGTCGAGTAGTTGAGCTGCCCCGGTTTCGCTCTCGCGAGCGCGAGGAGTTCCTTGATCGAGCGCACGGGCAGGGACGGGCGGACGACGACGACGAAAGGCGACGACACCACCCTCGCGACGGGCGAAAAATCCCTGATGGGGTCGTACGGCGCGTTCGCATAGAGGTTCGGATTGATCGTGAAGCTCGATGTCGCAAAAAGTATCGTGTAGCCGTCCGCCGTGGCCTTGGCCGCCATTCCGGTGGCGGTCGAAGAACCGGCTCCGGGCCGGTTGTCGACAACAACCTGTGAAGCGAGCTTGCCGCCGAGCTCCGCGGATATGAGGCGCGCCATGATATCGGCGCCTCCCCCCGGCGGAAAGCCCACGATCATTCGTATCGGTCTGTCGGGATACGCTTCGGCCCCGCTCGAGGCCGCTCCCAGGCAGGCGCCTGCAGCGGCCGCGGCGAGAAACAGATGGCCGGCGATCGTCATGGCGCACCCCCGGCCGCGCCGACCGCGGGACGCGGAATCTCGTGCGGTTCGGCGCGCGCGATTCGACAGGCCGTGTTCCGCGCTTCGGCCGAGCCGGAGATCGGATCCCACGGCGGACCATAGGGAATGGCGACGTCGATATTGAAAGTGAGCGCGCCGTGATCGGCACCCTCGATCTCCGGGTACCACCATCCCATGCCGGTCGCCACCACCCCGTCCGGGACCTCGTCCGTGATCAGCGCCTTCAGCAAAGCCCTTCTCGATATCGCTTCTTGCCTCTCCCATGGCCGGCAGCACCCGCTGCACCACCGAAAGACAGGGCCCGCTCTGATCCACCGAAACGTCATCTTCCTCGAGCTGCGTCGTCTTCGGCAGCACGAAGTCCGCGAGTTCCGCGGTCGGCGTGATGTGATCGGTCGCGACGACCAGCAGGTCGAGCCTGCCGAGCGCCGCGATCGTATCGCGGATATCCGGGTACGTGCAGACGATGTTGACCCCGCTTGCATACAGGGCCTTGACGGGATAGGGCTCTCCCGTCAACACGGCGCGAATCAGCGAGGGGTTGTGCGAGGACTTCGACCAGCTGTCCGGGCCGCACCAGAGCGGAAACCGCTCGCCACCGATGATGGTCCGCTCTATCTCTTCGGGCAGGCGGAAAGTCCGATCGTTGATGATATTGAAGTAATCACGAAAACCCGCCTGCTGTTTCGGCAGGCGGTTGGTACCCTCGCGGTCGAGATTTCCCGTGAGGGCGAGAAGCGCGTGATAACCGATCGTCGTCCTTACGCCGTTCGCCTGCGCGTCCACTCCGTGGCCAAGAATCAGGCATCCCGGCTTCGTCGTCGCGAAGGTTCGCGCGGCGTGCACGATGGTGTCGACCGGCAAACCCGTGATTCCGGATGCGACCGCGGGCGGATAGCGCGCCGCGCGTTCCCGCAGGCGCTCCTCACCCGTGCACCACTCCCCGACAAAATCGCGGTCCTGCAGGTCTTCATCGAAGATCACGTGGATCATCGATAGCGCGAGCGCCGCATCGGTACCCGGCTTGATTCGCAGCCATTGGTCCGACATGTTCGCGACCTGCGTGCCTCGCGGATCCACGACGATGATCCGCGCGCCCGCTCTCCTCGCCTGCTTGATATTCATCCATTGCACCACGTTCGAATCGGACGGGCTTTCCCCGATCACGAGAACGCAGCGCGCCCTGGCGAGCTCGTTTCCCGGCTGCGCGCTCGCGCCGGTCAGCATGGCCGCGGTATAGCGGCAACCCTGGCACAGATCCTGGTTGATCATGTAGTTGGGCGAGCCGATGCTGCGCAGGAGCTGCGTCATCGCGACCCCGCGGCTCACGAAATGATTCGATACTGCGCCGGCAATCGCCGTGGCGCCGAATTCGGACTTGACGCGCCGCATTTGTTCGGCGATCGCGTCGAACGCTTCGTCCCAGGAGATTCTCCGCCACTTGCCGTCCCCGCGCTCGCCGGCACGGCGCAAGGGATACAGAGGCCGGTCGGCGTGCTCGCGAGCGACAATGGGCGCGTTCATTCCCTTGACGCAGAACGCCCCCCGCGAGCCCGGATGCCCCGGATTGCCGGTTATGCGTACGACGCGGCCGTCCTCGACGTGGACGAGCGCGCCGCACCGAACCGAGCACTCCTTGCAGGTGGTCGGAATCACTCTGGTCGTCATGAATGCCCCCCACGAACAATCACGATATCGAGAAGCCGTGCGATGCGTCTCTCGCGATACGCCCAAGCGAGCTTCTTCCGTTGACGCGCCGCAGTCTCACGAGCTTCGACCGGGTGAATGCTATTTCCGCGCGCATAGGCGATCAAAGACTATAATCGCATGAGTTGATACATCTTTCGCATGATGGCGTTTATGCATCTGAAACAATTGCTGTTTCTGCGCGAGGTGGTCGACAGGCAGTTCAGCGTATCGGAGGCCGCCGCGGCGCTGCACACCTCGCAGCCGAGCGTGAGCCGGCAGGTTCACGCGCTCGAAGACGAGCTGGGGGTGAAGATCTTCGTGAGGCGGAAGAAGCGCTTTCGGGGTCTCACCAAGCCGGGAACGGAAATCCTCCGGGTCGCGCGGCGGATCCTCCGGGAAACCGACAGCCTTCGCAACCTCGGCAGGGACTACCTTGACCGGGATTCGGGGACGCTCACCATCAGCACTTCGCACACCCAGGCCCGTTATGTGCTGCCTCGCGTGGTCCAGTCCTTTACCAGAGCGCATCCCGGGGTCAGCGTCATTCTTCGTCAGGGCACCCCGCTGCAGACGATGGAGTGGGTACAAAGCGGCGAAGCAGACCTGTCGCTGTCGTCGGAATCGGGTCGCCATCCGGAAGATGTCGTGCTGTTGCCCTGCCACGATCACCACAAGATCGTCCTGGTTCCGCGTGGACATCCGTTGCTTGCGGTAAGACCTCTCACGTTGCAGGCATTGGCGGATTACCCCCTCATTACCTACGACTCCCAGTTCCTGACCAACTCGGTTGTCCTGGCTGCGTTTGACTCGCATCACCTGCAGCCGAAGGTTGTGCTCAGCGCCACGGACGTGGACGTCATGAAGACCTACGTCAAGTCGGGGCTCGGTATCGCGATCGTTGTCGAACTTGCCTATGACGAAAAGGAAGATCCGACGCTACGCGCTCTCGATGCCCGGCATCTGTTCGCCCCCAGCCGCATCAGCATCGGCGTGGCGAGGAACGGGTACTTGCGAAGTTATGCCTTTGACTTCATCAGGCTGTACTCGCCTGCGCTCACCAGAGCGAACGTCGAGCGCGCCATCTTCGAAGGCGAGTAGAAGCCGGGCGGCGGATTCCAGTCGCGTTGCGCGCCGCGGCGCGCGGCGGTCATTCGCCTCGCGCATGATCTCATACGGATTTCATCCTTGCCTCGTACCCGGGACTTCATGATAATCGTCCGGCGGGAGGAGCTTGCGGCCGGCATTCGACGGGATCTCCGGGTTCGACGAATGCGGCCCCGGTTGAACGCTGGATCCGGAAACGCTCGAGGTAACGGTGTTGGAAAAGGCTGTCGTTCGAAGCGACGTCCCCGAAACCGGCGGCCCCTTCAACCTCGGGGTGACATTCGGGCCGTTGCTGTTCATTTCGGGCCTGCCCCCGTTCACGGAAGACTATTGCGCGACGCTGCGGGCCAGTCGTGAACGCGGCGAAAGACCGCCTCCCTATGAACCGGCGCCCTTTCATGAGCAGGTGACCATCGTGCTCGATCACGTAAAACGCGTTGCCGAAGCTGCCGGTTCGAACATGGATTGCCTGCTGAAGGTGAACGTCTGGCTGAAGGATCAGACGCGAATGGAGGAATTCGACCGGATCTATCGCACGTACTTCAGCGGGCCCGATTCGCTGCCCGCCCGCACGAGGATTCAGGCGGGCCGCACGCCGATGGATTGCGACCTGGAAGTCGAGGCGATCGGATACATCCCGGGCGCCTCGTGGTGATGAGTATTCAACGCCCGAACCGGCGCGAACGAGACGATCGGAGACGCAATTCCTGCCGAATCCCGCGCTGTGCCGCGGCATTGCGGAGGAAGTCATGATCGTCGAACGAAATGCAGCGCGCGGCGCGGTTTTTCTCGCGCTCCTCTGCTTTTTGGCGAGCGGCACACTCGCGCAGGAGTTTCCCGACCGGCCGATACGCTTCATCGCCGGATACCCGCCCGGCAGCCAGAGCGATACCGTCGCGCGCCTCCTGGGACAGGGGCTCACCCAGTTGTGGGGACAGCAGGTGATTGTCGATAACCGGCCGGGAGCGGCGGGAAACATTGCCGCGGAGATAACGGCAAGGGCGCAGCCCGACGGCTACACGATGCTGCTGGTGGCGACCAACCACACCATTGTTTCGAGTCTTTACCGGAAATTGTCGTTCGACCCCGTCAGGGACTTCGAACCCGTGGCTCTGGTCTCCACCACGCCCACGATCCTGATAGTCAATCCGTCGCTGCCGGTGAAATCCGTGGCGGATTTCATCGCGTTCGCCAGGGCGAAGCCGGGCGAGCTGAGTTACGGCTCGTCCGGAACCGGCGCTTCGCCTCACCTGGTCATGGAGTTGTTCAAGACCATCGGCGGACTCGATATCGTGCACGTCCCGTACAAGGGAATACCGCAGGCCCTCGTGGATCTGCTGGCCGGGCGGATTCATACGATGTTCTCCACCGTGGCGCCGGCGATGCCCTACGTGAGATCCGGCAAGGTCAGGGCGCTGGGGGTCTCGACCGCGGGGCGTTCGCGGGCGGCGCCGGATGTGCCGGCGATATCGGAGAGTCTGCCCGGATTCGATGCCGCGTCATGGCAGGGCGTCCTGGTGCCGGCGGCAACGCCCAAACGAATCGTTCAACGGCTTAACGCCGCGATCGTCAGGATCGTGCGCACGCCCGAAGTCAACCAGCGCATGGTCGCGTTGGGCTATAACCCCGTCGGGAGCACCCCTGACGAGCTTGGCGCCTTCATCCGGTCGGAAACGACGAAGTGGTCCAAGGTCGCCAAGGCCTCGGGAGCCCGTCTGGATTAGTTGCGGACCCCGGACGCGCGCAGTCTGCGGGTATCCGGGAGCGACATGCCGGTCGAGATGAACGACATCGCGCATGCCATGCAGACCGTCGAGCTTGCCGGGGCGGATTACGAACATACCCCGAGTCTCGATGGCGTAGTCGACGGGGTCGTCATCAAGTACACAGCGCGGCCGGTCACGGAGATTTTCGGCAGCATGATCGGCGGGCGCAGCTTCGAGGCGTGCGAGTTTTCTCTCTCCAGCCATATTCCTCTCAAGGACCGCGGCGCCGAGTGGCTGGAAGCAATACCGGTATTCCCCAACCGCGGTTTCCGCCACGGCACGCTTGTCGTAAGACGTGAGAGCGACCTCGTCGATCCTGTCCAGCTTCGCGGCCGGAAGATCGGAGTCTTTCATGCGTATGCCGGCGCCAAGGCGAGCGCCTACGGGAGGCGCGTGGGTGCAACGATGATCCCCTGGGGCAAACGCATGTCGACCGACGTGTTCGATTTCTTCGGTGGCGATCCGTTGCCGTACGGGCTCACGGAAGCCAATCGAAAGGTGATTGCCAAGCTGGTCGAGTACCTGCACGAACAGAAGCTGATATCGGGCAGACCGGACGTCGACGCCTTGTTCGTGCGAGGCAGCATGGCATACCGGGAACGGTGATACGGCGGGCGGCCCGCTGTAGTCCGACGGGTCGAGCGGGTGCGCGCCGGTGACACCCCGACGCGGGAGGCCGCCGGAGAATTCCCGCCCGGGCGCAAGTAGAATTCGCGCCATGCCCATCGATACGCGCCATCCCCGGCAGATCCGGGAGGACATCCGCAACGGCCGCCTGCGCGGGGTCACGGCGGGACTCGGCCGCAACTACGTCCAGGCGAATCTCGCCGTCCTGCCGAAGGAGCACGCCTACGATTTCCTGCTCTTCTGCCAGCGCAATCCGCGTGCCTGTCCCATCGTCGAAGTGACCGACGCGGGATCCCCGGAGCCCGTGGCGGTCGCGCCCGGGGCCGATGTCCGGACCGACATATCGCGCTTTCGCATCTACCGTCACGGGGAACTTGCCGGGGAAGTGACCGACGCGCGGCCGTACTGGCGCGATGACCTCGTCGCCTTCCTGCTCGGCTGCTCGTTCACTTTCGAGTGGGCGATGATCGAGGCGGGCGTGCGGTTGTGGCACGTCGAGCACGGGAAGGGCGTCGCGATGTGGTCGACCTCGATCCCGTGCCGGCCGGCGGGCATTTTCCATGGTCCCATGGTGGTTTCGATGCGGCCGATCCGGGGCGGCGATCTCGCGAGGGCGGTCACGGCGAGCGCGCGCTTTCCCGGCGCCCACGGCGCGCCCGTACACATCGGCGACCCGGCCGCGATCGGCATCCGTGACATCGCCCGGCCCGACTGGGGCGACCCGCAGGAGATCGCGCCGGGCGACGTGCCCGTCTTCTGGGCCTGCGGGGTCACGCCGCAGGCCGTCGCGCTCGCCTCGAAGCTGCCGTTCATGATCACGCACAGTCCGGGGCACATGTTCATCACCGATCTCCCCAACTCCGCCCTCGCCGCGCTGTGAGCGTCGCGTTCCGCCCGGCGGGTGATCTCGCGCTGCTCATCGAGTTCGAGGAGGAAATCAGCGTGCGCGTGAACTCGCGCGTGCGCATGCTCGAAGCCCTCATCCGGGAGGCACGGATCGCGGGAGTCGTCGAGACGGTGCCGGCGTTTCGCTCGCTCCTCGTGCACTACGATCCGCTGCGCGTCGATGAGGAGACGCTGCGCGCGTCGATCTCGAGCCTGCTGCCGCAAACCGGGAGCGCGAAGCCGCCGGCGTCGCGTCGCGTCGAGATCCCGTGCTGCTACGACGACCCCGAGCTTGGATTCGAACTCGCCGCGGCCGCCCGGAGCCTCGGCATGTCCGCGTCCGGGCTGGCCGAGCTGCACAGCAGCGATGCCCACCTCGTGTACTTCCTCGGGTTCGCGCCGGGACAGCCGTACCTCACCGGCACGGCGCGGCAGATCGCGATTCCGCGCCTCGAGACTCCGCGCACGACCACTCCGGCGGGCAGCGTCGGGATCGGCGGCATCCAGTCCTGCATCTACGCCGTCGCGAGCCCCGGCGGCTTCTGGGTGCTCGGCCGCACGCCGCTGGCGATCTACGATCCGGCCGCACCCGACCCGGTCCTGCTGCGCCCGGGAGATATCGTGACGTTCAGAAGAATCGAGCGCGCCGAGTACGAGCGCATCGGCGCCGCGGTCGCCGCGCGCACCTACCGTCCCGCAATCACGTGATCGGTATCCTCGACGCGGGCGCGCACACGAGCGTTCAGGATCTTGGCCGGCCCGGCCAGCTCTGCTACGGCATACCGCCGTCGGGAGCGGTCGACCGCTACGCCTTCGTCCTCGCCAATCGCCTGGTCGGCAATGCCGACGGCGCGGCCGCCCTGGAATGCACCCTCCTCGGTCCCCGCTTCGAGGTGGACGCGCCGTGCGCGATGGCGGTGACCGGCGCGCCGATGCCCGTGACCGTCAACGGCTTCGAAGCCCCCGGCTGGACCACGCTGCCACTCAAGCCGGGAGATGTCGTGAAGCTCGGCTCGGCCCGCTCCGGCGTGCGGAGCTACGTCGCTTTTTCGGGCGGCGTGGATGTTCCCGTCGTGATGGGCTCGCGGTCGACCTACGTGCGGGGCAGGCTCGGCGGATTCGAGGGGCGTGCGCTGCGGAAAGGGGATCGGCTGCGGATATTCGCGGCGTGCCCGCCTCCGGCGCGGCGCATCGTCCGGCACGCGCTGCCCGACTACGAGGCCGAACCGGCGGTCCGCGTGGTCCTCGGACCCCAGGCGGATCGTTTCGCACCGGATGGCGTTGCCGCGCTGCTCGGTAACCCGTACGAGATGCTGCCCCAGTCGGATCGCATGGGCGCGCGCTTGCGCGGAGCGCGGATCGCCCACTCGCGGGGTCACGACATCATCTCGGACGGCATCGCGGCGGGCTCGATCCAGGTCCCGGGCGACTGCCAGCCCATCGTCCTTCTCGCCGACCGGCAATCCACCGGGGGCTACCCGAAGCTTGCGACGGTCTGTTCCTTCGATCTCGGGCGCGTCGCACAGGTGCGGCCCGGGCGATCGCTCCGTTTCCGCGCGGTCACCCTCGGGGAAGCGCATGAACTCTTGCGTAAGTCGTGCGCCGTACTCGCGTCCGAGTTACACGAGACTGTCCGCTGAGCGCGGGCGCCGGCCACCCGGGGCGCGGCGCCGGCGATTCGCCGGGGCGTCGCGCCACGACGATTCATTTCGTCGATCTCGAACCGCATGGCATTCAACCCATGATTCGTGGCGGGCGCAAGATGGCGAGCGGCAAGCGATCGTCAACCGTCCGCCGAACGCTCAGCAAAGCACCGACAGGGAAACCGGCCCCTTCGTTTCGATCGACCGCAATATCGCCTCGAGCGTGGCGACGTCGGCAAGCATGTGTTCGACGGGGATCGGGTAGGGTTGCCGGCCCGCCACGGCATCCGCGAACGCTTCGAGCTCGCAGCGCAGCGCATCGACCGGCTCGAAGCTGAGATGCCGCGGCCGGGCGCCGCAGGCGCGGAGCACCAGGTCGTTCTGCTCCAGCGCCTCGGCCGAGCCTTCCGTTCCGAACACGTGCACCCGCCAGTACTGGGGCGTGGTGCGAACCGCGCACAGCACCCCGCTCACGTCGTTCTCGAACTGGAGCAGCACGGAAACGGTATCGACCGGCTCCGGCCGCGGCGGTCGCTCGATCAGCCGGGCGTGGACCGAGCGCACCGGGCCGACCAGATTGACGAACGCATCGAGCACGTGCACGCCCGTCGCGGTCATGCCCCCGCCGGGCGACTCGGTGGCGAGCTCGCGCCAGCCCGCGTAGAAGTTGCGAGTGGTCTCGTTGCTGAAATGCCCCTCGACGTGAAGGATTTCGCCCAGCTCGCCGCTCTCGACCACGCGCTTCAGCTCCCGCATCGACGGCCAGAATCGCTTGTCGTGTCCCAGCCCGAGCGGCACGCCGGCCGCCCCGCACGCTTCGACCGCGCGCACGGCATCGGCTCGCCTCAACGCCAGCGGCTTCTCGCAGAACACCGCCTTGCGCGCGGCCGCCGCCGCGATGATCTGTCCGGCGTGCAGCGAGTGCGGCGTGGTCAGAACGACCGCCTGAACCGCCGCGTCGGCGAGCGCGCCTTCCAGGTCGGTCGAGATCTCGAGACCGTGCCGGCCGGCGAACTCCCGCGCGGCTTCCGGCCGCCGCGCGACACAGCGAACGAAGCGCAGGCGCTCGCTCCTGCCCTGTACCGCATCGACGATGTTTCTTCCCCATCGGCCGAGACCGACGATCGCCGCATTGATCAAAGCGCGCTCCCGTGGATTGCCCGCCGCAACTATACCGCAGCCGCGCGCGGCGCCATGCAGCCGTCCCCGCCCGGGGCGTGCCGCGCCGGCAGTGGATCGCGTGCCGGCCGGGGACCTTTTCCGCGACGACAACCGCACTGGATGCCGGCTCGCATTCGCCCTGCGGCGCGGGGAGGCTACACGCAACCTGCGGACAGGGGGAGGCGGGCGCCGGGCGGACCATCCCCTGGCGGGGCGTGCGGCGGGGGTTGCGTAGCGTAACCGGGATATGTCACGCTTTGCGCCGATTGTGCCGCGAGCACGCCATGGATCGCCCGTGGCCACCCGCGCGTATGATCGCACGCCGGTAACTGCTCGTCCCCGTGCGTGGTGACACCAATGGTTGCGTCTCGACGCAGGGAGTCACGACATGATGCACAGACCCGTTTTCCTCGCGCTACTCGGCCTCGGCGTGCCGGCCATCGCGGCGGATACTCGTTACACGCTGGACAACAGCCACACCTACCCGCGCTGGGAAGCAAGCCACTTCGGCTTCTCGACCCACCGCGGACAGTTCAACAAGACGAGCGGCAGGCTGGTGCTCGACCCGGACGCCGGCAGCGGCAGCATCGAGGTGACGGTGGAGACGGCTTCGGTCAGCACCGGCGACGCCAAGTTCGACGCGCATCTGAAGTCCGCGGATTTTTTCGACACGGCGAACCATCCCGCGATGACGTTCAAGTCGAATATGATGAAGTTCGAGGGTGGCAAGCCGGTCTCCGCGACGGGAGATTTCACCATGCTAGGCGTGACGCGGCCGGTGACGCTGCGCATCGCGCAGGTGAAGTGCGCCATGCATCCGATCGTCAAGAAGGAGGCCTGCGGCGCGGAAGTGACGGGCACCGTCAGGCGCTCGGCTCACGGCATGAAATTCGGCATCCCGGGGTTGAGCGACGACATCAAGTTGACGATCCAGGTCGAAGCCATCAAGGACTGAGATCCGCCGCGCGAGTAGACCCTTCCCTGGCTTCGTTACGGACTGCCGGTCGCCGGAGGTGGGGCCACGCGGCGCCCTCTTCGGGGTGATTCCAGTCCGCGGCAAGGGCCGGTTCGCCGAGCAGGGCGCCCGCGTCAACCTGGCCGGCCCTGTCCTCGTCGAGGATCGTGACGACCGCGCGCCGCGGCGCGGCCTCGAACAGGCGGGCCGCGAGATAGCCAACTGCCTGACCGGGGCAGTACCCTTGACGGATGGACGTGCAATCTTCAGCATTGAAGACTTCGCGTCCGCCCGCATCAACCGGAAGGATGGAACGCTCGTCGAGCCGCACCCATGTGCCACCGCCGTGCCACTCGCTGATTCCGTGCGCTGCAGGATTGCCTTTTCCCGCCAGGTAGCGTAGCAAGGCCGAAAGGTCACGAACATGCCGGATCCGGGCGAAAAAATGGCGAACGGGTGGGGTACTACCCTGGGCGCAAGACGGCGAACCGACGCAGTCGAACCCGCATGGGCCGCGAACGGGCACTTCGCGATTGACGCGGACCGGCGCATCGTCGAATGGGACGACGCGATGGCGCGCCTGCTCGGCATGTCGCGAGAGGAGGCGCTGGGCACCTCTTGTAACTGCGCGATCGGCGGCAAGAACGATTTCGGTCGTGACGTGTGCGGGTCGGCCTGTGCCGCCTTGCGGAGACTGGCCGCGGGGAACGTCGCCGGCACATCGCGGTTGCTCGTACGCAGGATCGACGGCCAGCGCCTTCGGCTGGCTTGTGACCTCACGACTCTTCCATCCGGCGGCGCGCTGGGGAGGCTGCATCCCGCCGACGATGCGGGGCCCGATCTCGCTCACGACCTCGCCGGCATCGCGGCGCTCGCCACGCGTGTGTCGGAGGAGCCGTTGCAGCAGGGCCTGCGCCTCACGCTCGATTTCCTGCTGCACGCGACCGCCGCCGACGCCGGCGAGGCGTTTCTCGCGGAGCCGCATGGCCGCGGCATGGTGCGCACCTGCCACCGCGGCTGCTTCGGGCGCGTGTTCGACGAGTTGCTGCGCTTCGATCCCGGCGAAGGCTTCCCCGGCCTTGTGCTCTCGCACGGCCGGCCGGTCTACACCGAGCACCTTCCGCAGGACGCGCGGTTCCTGCGCACGCACGTAAAGCAGGAAGGGTTCAGCACCTACGTGTGCAGCCCGCTCTCCAGCCGCAGCGATACCCTCGGATGCCTCGCGCTCGCCTTCCGCCGCTCCGACATCGATCTCGAGCGCGTGCTCAATCTGCTGCGCTGGGCCGGCACACCGATGGGGCTCGCGGCCGACACGGCGCTCGCCCGGCTGCGCGACGCGGCAGGAACCCCGCTGCAGGGTGCGGGAGACGATCCATGGCGGCGGCTGCCGCAGGCACTGCGGGCCGTGCTGCAGCAGATGGTGCGAACGAGTCGCGCCGATGGCGGCGAGCTCTACCTGCCGTGGCCGGACCTGGAGGTACGCGCGCTCGTGCCGGATGCCGCCGCCGTGCCGCGCTGCCCGACGATGAGCGCGGGCACGATCCGGCGCTGTCCGGGCTTCGACACCGGCACGAGCACCCTCCTGCACGGCCGCCGCGTGAGCTGGCCGGCCGCGTGCCGCGGCGCTCCGCGCCCGGGTGGCGCCTGGTGCTGCATCCCGATGTCCTGCGAAGGCGAGTCGCTGGGCATGATCCGCCTGCGCTATCGCCGCCTGCGTCCGTCGCCGCCGCACGAGAACATCGCCCCGCTCGAGGGGATCGCTTCGCTCGCCGCGGAGAAACTGCGCGAGCTGCGCGGCCGGATCGCCCGGACTCCCCGCGCGGACACGGCGCTGCACGAGTGGCTGCAACGCGCGGTGGAGGTACCGGGAACGGGCACGCCGGCGCGAGCCCCGCGGCGCGCTTTGCCCGTCCCCGGCGGCGCGCGCTGCGACGGGGCGCGCCTCGAGATCCGCTGCTTTGCTCGCCTGGAACTCATGGTGGAGGGCGCCCGGGTCGCCCCGGCAGCAATCCGGCGCAAGCGGGTCCTGACGCTGCTCGGCATCCTGCTCACCCATCACGATCAGCCGCAATCCCGGGACGCGCTGATCGAGATGCTGTGGCCAGGCGCGGATCCGCAAGTGCGCAGCGGGCAGTTCCACGTGCTGGTCCACGAGCTGCGCAGGCTGCTCGATCCCGCAGGCCGTGCGAACGAGCACCCGTACGTGCGCAATCGGGCCGACCGTTACGCATTCGATACGCAATCGCCGTGCTGGATCGACACGCTGGAATTCCGCACGCTGCTCGAGCTCGGGCGCAAGGCGGAAGCCGCGAACGAGCTGCAAGCCGCGATCGGGGCCTACGAGTCGGCCGCCGATCTCTATCGGGGCGACTACCTGCAGGACGAACCGTTCGCTCAGTGGTGCTGGCAGACGCGCGAGCAGTTGCGCGAGGCCTGCCTCGGCATGCTCAACCGGCTGACGGCGCTGTCGGGAAGGCTTGGACACTGGGAGAAGAGCGCGGCATGGTCGCGGCGCGCGCTGCTGCTCGACCCGTTGCGCGAGGAGATGCATCGTGCGCTGATGTACGCACTGTGGGCGGCGGGGCGGCGCGACGAGGCCGCACGGCAGTACGAGGCATGCGCACACCTGCTGCGCGAGCAGCTCGACCTCGCTCCGCTCCCCGAAACCGAGCAGCTCTTCGCGCGCATCCGCGCCGCCCCCCGGCCCGATGCCGGCCACTGAGCGCCGCACGAAGACTCCCCCCTTCAGCCCCCTACGGCCACGGCGCTTGCGCGGCTCGCTCGATTTCGTGCTTCTCCCGGCAGAAGCGTGGGGACGAGGGCTCCAGGCTCACCGCAGGTGCGGGAATTCCGTGGAAATATCCGGCGCCGTAAGCACCCGTGCCATCGCCCACCTCGATGCAGCAGAGGCCATGACCCTCGAGCCGGCGCCCGGCTTGCCGGCGATCTCCGCGGCAATGTTCTCGGCGACGACACGGGCCTGCCCGTCGGCGAACACTCCTGCCCCGGGCACGAACATGCCGATCGGCAGTCGGATCACAGTGGCGCCGCCGTGTCCATTCGAAGAGCTGGTTCAGTACGCCAGAATCGCGGCCGAAGACCGAGACCGTCGGCGCTCGGCCGGAGCAGGCGTGCTCCGAGAACCCCCTCACGCAGGGCGAGTGCCGTCTGCCAGTTGCTCCAGAACATACGGCATGATTCCACCGGCGGAGAAGTAAGCCACCTCGATCGGCGTGTCGATCCGAAGCTGCAGCGGCACCGCTTCGCGCCGCCCGTCGCGGCGTTCGATGCGGAGCTTCGCGCTTCCACGCGGCCGCAACGCGCCGTCGAGCTCGACATCGAAGCGCTCGCTGCCATCCAGGGCGAGCGTTCTCGCGCTCACGCCTTCCCCGAGCTGGCAGGGCAGCACGCCCATGCCGATGAGGTTGACGCGGTGGATGCGCTCGAACCCGCGGGCGATCACGGCGCGTACGCCGAGGAGACGCGTGCCCTTGGCGGCCCAGTCGCGCGAGCTGCCCGAGCCGTAGTCCTGTCCCGCGATCACGACCAGCGGCACGCCCTCGGCGCGGTAGCGCTCGGCGGCGTCGTAGATGCCCATGCGCTCGCCTTCCGGCTGGTGCACGGTGACGCCGCCCTCGACACCGGGCACCATGAGGTTGTGAACGCGCACGTTGGCGAACGTGCCGCGCACCATCACCTCGTGGTTGCCGCGGCGCGCGCCGTAGCTGTTGAAGTCGGCTTCCGCCACCCCGTGTTCGAGCAGGTAGTGGCCGGCGGGCGAGGCCGGCCGGATGGCACCCGCCGGGCTGATGTGGTCGGTGGTGATCGAATCGTCGAGGATGGCGAGGGCACGCGCACCGGATACCGCGGCCGACGGCGGTTGCGCCATCGCCGCGCTGAAATACGGCGGTTCGCGGATATAGAGCGAGCCCGGCTCCCACTCGTAGAGGAGCCCGTTGCCGACGGGGATGTCGTTCCACATCGGGTTCTGGCGTGCGAAGCCGCCGTACACGCGGCGGTACTCCCGCGGATCGAAGGCACTAGCGAGGAGAGCATCGATTTCCCGCGCCGACGGCCAGAGCTCGCGCAGGAAGACATCGCGCCCGCCCGCGCTCGCCAGCGGCTCGCGCGTAAGGTCGATGTCGATGCGCCCGGCGAGGGCGAACGCGACCACCAGCGGCGGGTTCATGAGGAAGTTCGCCTTCACGCTCTGGTGAATGCGCGCCTCGAAGTTGCGGTTGCCCGACAGTACGCTGGCGACGATGAGGTCCTCGTTCACCACCGTTTCCTCGAGCTCCCGGTCGAGCGGGCCGGAGTTCCCGATGCAGGTCGTGCAGCCGAAGCCGACGAGCTGAAAGCCCAGCTGGTCCAGGTAGGGCTGCAGCCCGGTTTTCGCCAGGTACTCGCTCACCACGCGCGAGCCCGGGGCGAGCGAGGTCTTCACCCAGGGCTTGACGGTGAGCCCGCGTTCGACCGCCTTGCGCGCAAGCAGGCCCGCCGCGAGCATGACCACCGGGTTCGAAGTGTTGGTGCACGAAGTGATCGCCGCGATGACCACATCGCCGTGCTGCAGCTCGCAGGCCGCGGGACGCGCGTGCCGTGGCGCCTGCTCCCCGGGCCGGTTCGGCGTCGGCCGGTTGTTCATCATCTCGGCCTCGGTCTGCGGGTTGGTGTCCTGCGTGTGTCCCGCGGGAAGCACGTCCCCGGATTGCTCGCCGCCCCCCGGCCGCGGCGGCGGGCCGTCCCCGAGCCGCACGGCTGCGCGCCGCGTCGCCTGCGGCTTGCCGTAGCCGTCCGCGCCGTGTAGCAGGGAGAGAAACCGCTCCTTGAGCTCGCCCAGGCCGATCCGGTCCTGGGGGCGCCTGGGGCCGGCGACCGAGGGCTCGATCGCCGCGAGATCGACGTCGATCACCTGCGAGTAGTCGCACTGGCCCTTCCCCGGCATGCCGAACAGCCCCTGCGCGCTGAAGTAGCGCCGCACGGTCTCGACCTGCTCGTCGCTGCGCCCGGTCGCCTTCAGGTAGCGGCAGGTCTCGCCGTCCACCGGGAAAAAGCCGATCGTGGCGCCGTATTCCGGCGCCATGTTGCCGAGCGTCGCGCGCTCGGAGACGGAAAGGCGCGCGGCGCCCTCGCCGTGAAACTCGACGAACTTGCCGACCACGCGCGCCTGACGCAGGACCTCGGTGATGCGCAGCACGAGATCGGTGGCGGTCGCCCCCGGTCGCAGCTCGCCGTGCAGGTGCACGCCGACAACATCGGGCAGGAGGAGGTACACCGGCTGGCCCAGCATCGCCGCCTCGGCCTCGATCCCGCCCACGCCCCAGCCGAGCACGGCGAGCCCATTCACCATCGTGGTGTGCGAGTCGGTGCCGACCAGCGTGTCCGGATACAGCACGCCGTCCTTCTCCAGCACGCCGTGCGCCAGGAACTCGAGATTCACCTGGTGGCAGATGCCGAATCCCGGCGGCACGATGCGCAACCCATCGAAGGCCTGCGCGCCCCATTTGAGGAAGCGGTAGCGCTCGTCGTTGCGCCGGAACTCCATCTCCATGTTGAGCCGCAGCGCTTGCTGCTGGCCGAAGTAATCGACCTGGACGGAGTGGTCGATGACGAGATCGACCGGCACCGCCGGCTGCACGCGCCGCACGTCGCGCCCGCGCCGGACCATCGCCCCACGCATCGCGGCGAGATCGACGAGCAGCGGCACTCCGGTGAAGTCCTGCAGGAGCACGCGCGCCACGACGAACGGTACTTCCGCGGTGCGCGTTGCGGCCGGCTGCCATCGGGCGAGCGCCTCGATATCTCCCTCGCCGATGCGCCGGCCATCGGCGTTGCGCAGCACCGACTCGAGCACGATGCGCAGGCTGACGGGCAGCCGGGAGAGCCGCACACCGGCTTTTTTTTCGAGCAGCGGGAGCGAGTAATAGGCCACGGTCTTCCCGGACGGGAGCTCCAGACGCCGGCGCACCTCGATCATGGTTCTTCCCCTTCAATGAGACAGGCTTCGGGGCTCCCGCTCCGGTCGTCCCGGTCAAACCGTTACAGGGTTCGGGCTTTCGGGATCGATCCCGTAGTTGCGGATCGCTTCACTCACTCTTGCCGGCGACACCGCTTTGATGTCGGAGAGGGCTTTCATCGCGGCGACGGCCACGTAGTGGCGGTCGATCTCGAAGAACCTGCGCAACTTCTCGCGCGTATCCGAGCGGCCGAATCCATCGGTACCGAGGGCGGAGACGTGGCGGCCGGGAAGAAACGGGGAGATCTGGTGAGAAAAAAGCTTGATGTAGTCTGTCGCTGCGATAATCGGCCCGTCGCGGTCCTTGAGGCAGGCCTGCAGGTGCGATACGCGCGGCGCGTGCCCGGGGTGCAGCATGTTCCAGCGCTCCACCGCCAGGGCATCGCGCCTCAGCTCGTTGAAACTCGTGGCGCTCCAGGTGTCCGCCGAAACGCCGAAATCGCGTTCGAGCAGTTCGGCGGCGGCGATGACTTCGCGCAGGATCGTTCCGCTGCCGAGCAGCTGGACCTTTGGGGCACCCTTGCGCGTCTCGCCTTCGCGCAGCAAATACATGCCTTTCAGGATCGCTTTCTCCACGCCCCCGGGCATCGGCGGGTGCGCGTAATTCTCGTTCATCACGGTGATGTAGTAATAGATATCCTCCTGCTCCCGATACATCCTGCGCAGGCCGTCCTGGATGATCACGGCGAGCTCGTAGCAAAACGCCGGATCGTACGAAATACAGCCCGGTATCGTCGACGCAAGGATGTGGCTGTGGCCATATTCGTGCTGCAGGCCTTCACCGTTTAGCGTCGTGCGTCCCGCCGTGCCGCCGAGGAGAAATCCCCGCGCACGCATATCGCCTGCGGCCCAGGCGAAATCGCCCATTCGCTGGAAGCCGAACATCGAGTAGAAGATGTAGAACGGGATCATCGGCTGGCCGTGCGTGCTGTAGGACGTCGCGGCCGCGATCCACGAACACATCGCGCCTGCCTCGGTGATGCCTTCCTCGAGAATCTGGCCCTTTTTGTCTTCCCTGTAGTACATCAACTGTTCCGAATCCTGGGGACGATAGAGCTGGCCCACCGGGGAGTAGATACCGAGCTGACGGAACATCCCTTCCATGCCGAAGGTGCGTGATGTTCTGGCCCTCGCCCGACTCGCCCATGCCGTAGCCTTTGACCGTCTTCGCCAGAATAACGGTGGGTTGACCCTCGTGCCGGATCGCCGCCGCATAGGCGGCGTAGACCTTGTGCGGGTCGTGACCACCGCGGTTCAAGCGCCAGATATCGTCGTCCGACATGTGCGCCACCATGTCCAGGAGCTCGGGGTATTTCCCGAAGAAATGCTTGCGCACGTACGCACCGTCGTTCGCCTTGAAGGCTTGGTATTCGCCGTCGACGCATTCCTCCATGCGCCTGAGCAGCAGGCCTTCGGTATCCCGCGCCAGCAGCGGATCCCAGTACGAACCCCAGATGACCTTGATGACGTTCCACCCCGCTCCGCGAAAAACCGATTCCAGCTCCTGGATGATCTTGCCATTGCCGCGCACGGGACCATCGAGCCGCTGCAGGTTGCAGTTGATGACGAAGATCAGATTGTCAAGCCGCTCGCGTGCCGCGACGGAGATTGCGCCAAGGGATTCCGGCTCGTCCATCTCGCCATCGCCCAGGAATGCCCATACCTTGCGGCCCTCCGTATCGACAATGCCCCGAGCTTGAAGATATTTCATGAAGCGCCCCTGGTAGATGGCCATCAGGGGCCCGAGTCCCATGGATACGATCGGGAACTGCCAGAAATCGGGCATCAGCCACGGGTGCGGGTACGAGGACAATCCCTTGCCGCCAACCTCCCGGCGAAAATGCTTCAACTGCTCCTCGGTGAGGCGCCCTTCGAGAAACGCGCGGGCGTAGATGCCCGGGGAGGAGTGCCCTTGCAGGTAGACCAGGTCGCCGCCATGCTTATCCGAAGGGGCATGAAAGAAATGGTTGAAGCCGACATCGTACAAAGTTGCAGCCGAAGAGAATGTGGCGATGTGTCCGCCGATACCGTGGGATTCCTTGTTCGCGCGTACCACCATCGCCATTGCGTTCCAACGCACCAGCGAGCGGATCTTGTGCTCGAGCGCCGCGTCGCCCGGCGAGCGCTGTCCCCGTGAGGGCGGAATGGTGTTGATGTACGGCGTGTTGGCGCTGTAGCGGATGTCAGCGCCGTTGCGCCGCGCTTTCTCCATCAGTTTCTCGAGCAGGAAACTCGCGCGTGCCGCGCCCTCGCGCTCCAGCACCGAATCGAGCGCCTCGAGCCACTCTCTTGTTTCCAGCGGATCCGTATCGGGATTCATGTTCTCGATGTCCATGGCTCGCATCGTTCGAGGGCCACCAGCCGGCGGCGCAGGTCATGCGATCAGCCGCGATGACCTGCTCCAGCATCCCGTCGAACCCAGGCAGCCAGTCCTTCGTGCGGATCTCGCCGGGGGGCGTGGCGGATGTCTCTTGATGATTCTGCGGTCGGATCGAAGTCGTCAACCGGGATCAAGACCGTATGCATCTCAGTGCCTGCCGCACGTAGGACATGCCGGCGAAGGGCAAGGTTCCCACACGCCGAGCAGCTGGCGTGGCTTCCATGACCACGCGACGTTGTGGATCGCTGCCTCTGGCTTTCTCGCGGTGCAGCGGTTCAAAGCAGGCATCGAGAAAGCCTTGTCCTCTACCGCGAACGCTCTCCCTGTCCCGAGATCACCACCCACGTGCGAGCCGGACGAGCACGGCGCCACGTGCCCGACTCGATCCCGGCGCTGCGATATCGAATTGCCCGCGAACTCGTGCGCCTTCTGCCTCGCTGCCGCTGCTGCGGCTCGTTGAGTGCCCTACGCGGCAGCGGCGCCCGCTGCCGGTGGGCGCCATCTTCGGACAGCCATCGGCGCCGGGAGATTTCACATTCAATACGCCCGCGCGCGACGTTGTGACATCAACCGGGGGACGGTGAGCGCGACGGACGTGGTGGTGGCGCGGGCGACGCAGTGATCGGGAGAGGCGCATGGAACACTTCCTGCTGGGTGGGTTGCTGATCGGCGGTCCGATCGCAATCTCCGGCGCGATCACCATCGCATGCTTCGTGGCCATGTTCGTGATGCTGTTCCGGCGCGCCGGGTGGGATGCGCGGAACCCGAAGCATCACGTGCCGCGCGACGATCGATGAGGATTCCCTCGTGCGCGGATTCCGGGCTTCGCGATGAACGCCCTCGGCGCCGAGGAGCCGTTCGAGCCGCGGCGCGCGAAGTCACCCGCACCGATCCCGGTGCGGCTGTGGGTACTGTCGCTGGTGATCGTGGCGAGGGCGGTGTGGAGGTGTCCCGTTGCGAGGATCATACCTGATGCGGGGTTGCATTCCGGGCGGTATGCGGCTCTGGTCATCGGGCATGGATACACTCCTCATGCGTGGGTTGCATGGCTCATGACATCGATCGCCAGCGCGGAGTGGGCGTAAGCGCCTCCCGCGCGCATTTCTGCCGCGACCCAGATCGCCTCCATGATTTCCTCCTCGGTCGCACCGCGCTTCAGCGCCCCCGCGGTGTGCCCGCGGATACAGTACGGGCATTGCGTGACATGTGCGACGGCTACTGCGATCAGCTGCTTG
The DNA here is from genome assembly GCA_020854035.1 of Burkholderiales bacterium. GTDB lineage: Bacteria > Pseudomonadota > Gammaproteobacteria > Burkholderiales > SG8-41 > SG8-41. The sequence goes on from JADZGE010000058.1 coordinate 102,656, forward strand.
GTCTTCTCTGAAAGCGCACCTTCCGCGAATACGGCCTTGCCGAAAGCCTGGAACGCCTCGAGTTGCCTGGGCGCGAGCTGCTTGCGCTTCCCGGCGATTTCGCGGGTCGAGGCGGGATAAAGGGTTTGTTCCACGAGGATCTCCCGATCAATAACCGGAAAACTCTTCCGTCCGGATGCGGCCTTCGTTCACGGCGGCGTCGCCCGGAATCCTTCTCCACGAAGCCAGCATCGACGCCGTTCCCGACCGGCACGGGTAATGGATCGCGCCGGTTACTTGAGGGTCGCCGCGAGCGTGATCTCCGTGCCGGCGAGAGCCTGTGACACCGGGCATCCCGCTTTCGCGGCCTCGGCCCATTGCATGAAGGCGGCGCGATCGATGCCCGGTACTTTCGCCTCGCAGACGAGATGGCTCCCCTTGATTCTGAAGCCACCGTCCTGCGGGGAAATGGTGACCTGCGCGGTGGCGTCGATGTAATCGGGCTTGAAGCCGGCATTTCCCAGCATCAGCGACAGCGCCATCGCGAAGCAGCCGGCGTGCGCCGCACCGAGGAGTTCCTCGGGATTCGTTCCACCGCCGCTTTCGAAGCGGGAGCTGAACGAGTACGGCGCCTTGAACGCCCCCTTCCCGAAGCAGACCTGGCCCCTGCCTTCCTTGATGCTCCCTTCCCAGCGTGCATGCGCTTCGCGTGTAGCCATTGCGGTCCTTTCCCAACGTATCGCTCTCGATGTTGAGACCGCGCCGGCGCAATTTCGTTTCATCCGTCTTGAACGCTCAGGAGCGCATCGGAAAGCCCGAGAAATCATGACCTCACCATCATGACGCGCGCAGTCGCGACCGTACCGCCCGATACGCCGGTCATGGAGATCCCCACACTGCCCGAATCCCGGAGCATCAAACGGGTCCCGGTCACGCACGAGGACCGGGTCGCTGGCATCATCAGCCGATCGAAGTCGGCGATTCCGGCGCGACACGGCTGGCCATGTACGGCGGGCTTGTACGGTTATCGAAGGCGCGGCACGATGTGGACACGCACGTCACCATCATCCCGAATCACGGCAAGCGTCGGGTGAACCATGGGCATCGGCGCGCTCTACGTTTCGGCGCAAGTCCACGACGACCGGGACGCACTTTCCGACAACCAGCTCAAGTGGTTCGCCGCCGCCACCGCGGGCACGGCCAGGCTCGCCGCATCGCCGCATCCACACCCCCTTGCGTCTCGGTCTTTGACACAACGCTCACGAACTCGCCGCTTCGGGTTCACGGCCCCGCCCGGCGACTTTCCCGCCCGACTGGAAGTGCAATGGAAGCGCGTGCCCCTATGATCCCCACGGCGTCGGAACATCGCGGTCCGGGGGTGGAGGATGGCGAGCAGGGCGAGCACACCGCGGCAAAGGCTGTCCGTCGCCACGCTCGCGGCGATCGCGGGTGTGGCCGCCGCGCTGGCGGGTCCGGCGAACACCGCCGGCGCCGGGACGGCGTCGGGCCAGCGGATCTTCCAGCAGAGCTGCTCCGCCTGCCACACCATCGGCGGAGGTGACCTGGTCGGCCCCGACCTGAAGGGCGTCACCGCGACGCGTCCGCGCGAGTGGCTCGAGCGCTGGATCGCCGCGCCCGACCGCATGCTCGCCGCGAAGGACCCGGTTGCGACCGAGCTGCTGCGCCGCTTCCACGACGTGCCGATGCCGAACCTGCAGCTCGGCGCTGCCGAGGTGAGCGCGGTCCTCGCCTACCTCGAGAGCGCCGCGCCAGGTCCTGCGGCTCAGGCCGCGCCGGCCTCGAGCACGAGCGAGGTCGCTGGCGACGCGCCGATCGGCAAGGAGCTTTTCACCGGCACCCGGCGCTTTGCCAACGCCGGACCGCCGTGCATGGCCTGCCACAGCGTCTCCGGCATCGGCGCGTTCGGCGGCGGCCAGCTCGGCCCCGACCTGACCACGGTGGTGACGCGCCTCGGCGGGCCGGGCGCAGTCGATGCCTATCTCACCGGCTCGCCGACCTGGACCATGCGGGCAATCTGGTCGCGCCGGCCGATGACGGGCGAGGAGCGCGCCGACGTGATCGCGTTCCTGCGCGATGCGGCGGTGACCGAGCGCCCGGCGCAGGCAATCTGGCAGCTCGCGGGGCTCGCTCTACTGGGGCTTGCGATCCTGCTCGCGCTTGCCGGCTGGTTCGGGCGCGGGCGGCTGCGCGATGGCGTGCGGCGCCCGATGCTCGCGAGATCACGGCACGCCGGCGCCGCGCGCGGCGCGGCGGGCGCAGCGAGGAGAAGCTGATGGGCTGGATACTCGACCTCGTCAAACCCGAGGCGCGCAGGTGGGAGGAGTTCTACCGCAACCGCTGGCAGCACGACAACATCGTGCGCAGCACGCACGGCGTGAACTGCACCGGCGGCTGCTCCTGGGCGGTATACGTGAAGGACGGCATCATCACCTGGGAGATGCAGCAGACCGACTACCCGATGCTCGAGGCCGGCCTGCCGCCCTACGAGCCGCGCGGCTGCCAGCGCGGCATCTCGGCCTCGTGGTACGTCTACAGCCCGATCCGGGTGAAGTACCCCTACATCCGCGGCACGCTGCTCGACCTGTGGCGCGAAGCAAGAGCCGCGCACGCCGATCCGCTGCTCGCCTGGGGCGCGCTGGTCGAAGATCCGGGGAAGCGCGTGCGCTTCCAGCAGGCGCGCGGCAAGGGCGGTTTTCGCCGCGCCGGGTGGGACGAGGTGGCCGAACTGATCGCCGCCGCGTGTTTGTACACGGCGCGCAAGTGGGGGCCGGATCGGGTGTTCGGCTTCTCGCCGATCCCGGCGATGTCGTTCCTCTCCTACGCCGGCGGTTCGCGTTTCCTGCAGCTCTTCGGCGGCGTGAACATGAGCTTCTACGACTGGTACGCCGATCTGCCCAACGCGTTTCCCGAGATCTGGGGCGACCAGACCGACGTGTGCGAGAGCGCCGACTGGTACAACGCGAAGTTCATCGTCTCGATGGGCTCGAACCTGAACATGACGCGCACCCCGGACGTACACTTCATTTCGGAGGCGCGCCACGAGGGGGCGAAGTTCGTGGTGATCGCGCCGGACTTCAGCCAGGTGGCCAAGTATGCCGACTGGTGGATCCCGATCCAGGCCGGGCAGGACACGGCGCTCTGGATGGCGGTCGACCACGTGATCCTGAAGGAGTTCTACGCCGAGCGCCGGGTGCCATACTTCGAGGACTACCTCAAGCGCTACACCGACTGCCCGTTCCTGGTCGAGCTGCTGCCCGACGGCAAGGCCTGCCGCACCGGGCGGCTCCTGCGCGCCAGGCGCCTCGCGCGTTACCGGGACGTCGAGAACGGCGACTGGAAGATGCTGATGCTCGATGCGAGGAGCGGCGAGCCGCGCATGCCCAAGGGGCAGGTGGGATTTCGCTGGGGCCCGGAAAAGGGCAAGTGGAACCTGTCGCTGGAAGACGGTCTCGACAACAGCCCGATCGATCCGCTGTTGAGCTTCCTCGAGCGCCCGGACGCCATGATCCCGGTCGCGTTCGACGATTTCGCCGGCAACGGCACCGTCACCCGCAACGTGCCGGCGCGGCGTATCGCCACCCCGGACGGAGAAGCGCTCGTGACCACCGGCTTCGACCTGCTGATGGCCCAGTTCGGCGTCGGCCGCGGGCTCGCCGGCGACTACCCGTCGAACTACGACGAGGACGCGCCCTACACGCCCGCCTGGCAGGAGAAGCACACCGGCATCGGCCGCGATACGGTGATCCGCCTCGCGCGCGAGTTCGCGGCGAACGCCGAGGCGACGCGAGGCCGCTCGATGATCATCGTCGGCGCGAGCGTCAACCACTGGTACTACAACAACCTCTCCTACCGCGCCCCGATCACCGCGCTCATCCTGTGCGGCTGCTGCGGCCGCAACGGCGGCGGCATGAACCACTACGTCGGCCAGGAGAAGCTCGCCCCGATCGCTCCCTGGACCACGCTCGCCTTCGCGCTCGACTGGCTGAAGCCGCCGCGGCGCGTGCAATCGCCGATCTGGCACTACGCCAACAGCGACCAGTGGCGCTACGAGGCGGAGTTCACGGAGTACGGCATGGCGCCGCAGAACGCGCGCTGGGCGAGGGGCCATGCGCTTGACCTCGAAGCGAAGGCCGTGCGCCTGGGCTGGATGCCTTACGCGCCGCACTTCAACCGCAACCCGCTCGACATCGTGCGCGAGGCCGAGAGCGCCGGCGCGAAGGGCGAAGCCGAGATCGTCGCGCGCGTCGTCGGGCAGATCGGTCGCAAGGAGATCCTCTTCGCGGTGGAGGACCCCGACGCCGAGGAGAACTGGCCGCGCGTGTGGTTCATCTGGCGCGGCAACGCC
>JADZGE010000059.1 GCA_020854035.1 Burkholderiales bacterium
CCTCGCCTGATCATTGCACCGTTGCGCGGCTGTCGCGGCGAGTCACCGTCGACCATGACGATGGTTCTTTTGTGCTGATCAATCCCCTGCACATCGCGCAGATCGAACTCCTACACAAGCCGGCGGCCTGACTCTCACCCGCTCCGGATATCCAGGTTATCCTTTCATCCGGTCAAAACCTGGACAGGATGACAGGAGGTACAGGATGACCTGTTCCCGGATCGTTTTCTCCGCGGCTCGGCGCCTCCGCGCGAGACCTGTTTGGATCGATCCCTTTCTCGCGCCCGCTGCGCTCGAGGCGCAACGGCGCAGAGAGAGACACTCCATGCCTGAGGCAGGCAAGGGATCGAAAGAGCGCTCGCCCGTCCCGCTTCGGCTTCCTATCAAAGTACTCCCATCGCACGCTCCCCATGAAACTTGCCTCCGTCGGTCTCCTGTTCGCCCTCGCACTGGTGACGTTCGCATTGCCTGCGTCCGCCGCCGCCACCTGGCAGGCTGGCTCCGCGCGAGAGAAGATCACGCCAGCCGCCGGTCACTGGATGACCGGCTACGGCAATCGCGACCGGCCCGCGGACGGCACTCTCATGGAGCTATGGGTCAAGGCGCTCGCGTTCGCCGACCCGAGCGGCCAGCGCGCCGTGCTGCTCACGCTCGACCTGTGCGGCATCCCGCGCGAAATCTCCGACCACGTCGCGGCAGAACTCGGCCGCAGTCATCAGCTCCCGCGCAGCGCGGTCATGGTGAACGTGTCGCACACCCACTGCTCGCCGTTCATCATCGGCTACGCCCGCGGGCTGCGGATCCTGCCCGAGGACGGCGCGGCCAAGGCCGCCGCCTACGCGACCGAACTCAAGGTGCGGATGGTGCGCGCCGCCCAGGCCGCCCTCGCCGCCCTCGCGCCCGCCACGATCAGTTGGGGTGAAGACCAGGCGACCTTCGGTTTCAACCGCCGTGAAAATCCCGAAAAGGACGTGCCCGCCCTGCGCGCCGCGGGCCAACTCAAGGGCCCGTTCGATCCGCGGGTGCCGGTGCTGGCCGTCAAATCCGCCACCGGAGAATTGCGCGCCCTGTTGGTCTCGTATGCGTGTCACAACACCACGCTCGGCATCTTCCAGTGGCACGGTGACTATGCCGGGGCCGCGCAGCTCGAGCTGGAGAAACGCCACCCCGGCGCGACCGTGTTGTTCGCCATCGGGTGCGGCGCGGACATCAACCCGGCGCCGCGCCGCGAAATCGCCCACGTCGATCAGTACGGGCGCGATCTCGCCGACGCCGCCGACCGCGCCCTCGCCAAAAAACTGACGCGCGTCGAAGGGAAGCTCGGCTCTGCGTTCACCGATGTGGCGCTGCGCTTCGAGCGACTGCCGACCGAGCAGGAAATCCGCGAGGCCCGCGCGTCGAAGCAGCCCGGCCAGAATGCCTGGGCGGAGGCCGTCGCGTCGGACCTGCGCACCAAGGGCGACAAGATCCTCGACTACTCGTATCCGGTCCAGGCCTGGACCCTCGGCAATCTCACCTGGACCGCGCTCGGCGGTGAGGTCGTCGTCGATTACTCGCTGCGCCTGCGCAAGGAACTCGGGGCGAATCTTTGGGTGTTCGGGTACTCGACCGACGTGATGGCGTACATTCCCAGCGAACGCGTGCTCGCCGAGGGACGCTACGAGGGCGACACGTCGAAAATTCCCTACGGCCGTCCGAGCAAGTGGGCGACGGGCATCGAAGAGAAGATCGTCACTGCCACGCACGACCTCGTCGCCCGCACCCGCGCCGCGGCGCGAAAGTAAGCGTCGCGACGATTTCAGTGCCCCAGTGTAGCGCGAGCATCCTGCTCGCAGGTCGGACCGGTCCACCTATCGGATTCTTGCGAGCAGGATGCTCGCACCACTTCGATCGGCCGGCGTTTCAGACTTCCCAGGTGGCGAGTGCATCTTGCTCTCGGATCGGACCCGTCCCCGTTTCCGGTTCTCGCGAGCAGGATGCTCGCACCACTTTGGTCCGGCGGCGCGCTTCCCGCGCGCCTGACCGATCGGCCCATCCCGGCAGGCTTGCCGCCGTCCGCCGACACGACCTTGCTCGGGGTTCCGCGCCCCCATGCCGTCCGGCCTCGCAACCTCCCTTCGCTGGCGCTGGCTTCTGCCGGTCGCGCTCGGCGCGGGGTTGTTTCATCTGCTGCCGATTCGGGACGCGGTTGATCGCGCGTTTTTCGACGCGGCGAGCCGTCACCCGCTGCGCACCACGCTGCCGCCCGAGGGCTCGGCACTCGTGTTGATGGACGACGCCACGCTCGCGGCGCTGAGTGAAAACGGCTTCGGGGGCACGTGGCCGCCGCCCCGCGGCATGTTCGCCGCGCTGATCGCCGGGCTCCACCGCGCCGGGGCGGCCAAGATCGTCGTCGATTTCGTGTTTCTCGATCACTCGACCGCCGTCGAGCAGGACCGGCTGCTCGGCGCGCTCGCGGCCGGCGTACCCACCGTCGTCCTCGCCCGCACCCGCCGGCAGATGCCTGCATTCTGGGACGAGAAATTTGTGGCGGCGCATGCGGCACTCTTCGCTCAACCGCGCACCGGCCACGCCGACGCCGTCCCGGAAGATCCGGACGGCGTTCTGCGTCGCTATCGCGCCCCCGGCTCCCTTGCGGCGACCGCGGCCCCCCAGCCGGCCGGTCCCGAGGAAGGCCTGCTGCGCTGGTACGGCGGACTCGAGACGGTGCGGACGCTCGGTCCGCGCGTGCCCGTGATTTCAGCGGCAAGTTTCGTCGTCAACGGACTGCCCACCGCCGGCCGGCTCGCGGAAACGTCTCCAGATGGCAACTACACGCCCGCTTCGCTCGCGGCCGCGCTCGCCCGGGAGGAGCCGTTGCGGGGTGAGACGTTCGACGCCGTGCGGGGCCGGACGGTCTTCGTGGGCGCATCCGCCGCGGGCACCTTCGACCAGAAACCGTTCCCTATCGGCAAGCTCGAACCCGGCGTGCTCGTCCATTGGACCGCGTGGGCCAATCTCGCGGGTGAAGGCTTCATCCGCCGGCTGCCCGTGTTTATGGCACCGTTGCTCGCGCTCACCGGCGTCGGCGCACTGGCACTGCTCGCCCTGCGCCGCTCCGGGGTTCTCGTTCCAGTCCTGGTCGCGGTCGGTCTGGTCGCCGGCATCATCGGCGTCGCCTATGCGGGCTTGGCGTACGGCTGGTTTCTCGAGCCGGCGACCCCGATCGTCGCCGTGGGACTCGGCCTGATCGGCGCGGTGAGCGAAAAATTTTGGATCGAGCGCCGCCGCCGGCACGAGGTGCAGGCGATGTTCGGCTGCTACGTGGCCCCGGAGGTAGTCGAACGCCTCGTGCGCGATCCCACCTCGATCCGGCTCGCCGGCGAGAAGCGCGAGGCCACGGTGTTTTTCTGCGACCTCGCCGGCTTCACGGATCTTTCCGAACA
>JADZGE010000060.1 GCA_020854035.1 Burkholderiales bacterium
GAGAGGGGAGATTCGTGTGCCCGCTGATGCGGGCAGGGTTTTGGGTGGGGGCGACGGCGCGGTCCGCGCAGCCCCGGCCGGCGTCACCCGCGCACTGAGCTACCGTCGTGCAGGCTCACGAGGCCGCGAGCAGCGGGTCGAGCTTGCCGGCGCGGTCGAGGGCGGCGAGATCGTCGAAGCCGCCGACGTGCGTGTCGCCGATGTAGATCTGGGGCACGGTGCGGCGCCCGGTGCGCTGCATCATCTCGTCCTTGCGCGCCGGGTCGAGGTCGATGCGGATCTTCTCGATCTCGCCGGCGCCCTTGGCGCGGAGCAACTGCTCGGCGCGAGCGCAGTAGGGACAAACCGCGGTGGAATACATCAGGATCTTCGGCATCTCGAACTCCGGTCGGGGAAGAGACGCCACGACACGGATGTCGGGGCTTGCGCCCCGGAACCCTGTCGTGGCGCCTCTTCCCTCACCCCCAGCCCCTCTCCCGGCGGGAGAGGGGAGCTTCGTGTGCCCGCTGATGCGGGCAGGTTCCTGGGTAGGGGCTGCGCGCGGGCACGCACCGCGGCCGGCACGCGCCCCGCAGCCGCGAGGCGACGGCTCACTTCTTCTTCAGGGGCAGGCTCGCCTGCTGCCAGGCCGCCACGCCACCCTTGAGCGTGAAGACCTCTTCGAAACCGCTCTTCCTCAGCGTCGCGCATGCGGACGCCGCGCGCGACCCGGTACGGCATACGACCAGGATGGGCTGACGCTTGAGCTTGTCGAGCTCCTTCACCCGCTCCGCCATCTGAGCTGCCGGGATGTGCCGCGAATTGGCGATGTGGCCCTCGGCGAACTCGGCGGGCTCGCGGACGTCCACGACCACCGCGTCGCGGCGATTGATGAGCTGCACGGCTTCCAGGGCGGTGACTTCCTTGCTGCTCCCGCGCACGCGAGCGAGCGAGGGCCACAGCAGCAGCACGCCGCTCGCCACGCACACCCCCACGAGCAGGAGGTTCTTCTGCACGAACGTCCAGAGATCCACGACCGTCTCCGACGAAAACGCGCGATTGTAGGCCACATCGGACGCACGCGGTACCGGCCGTGCAGCGCCGCTTGCCGGGTCGGACCGGGCGTCGAGCGCTGCCTCGATGGGCCGCAGCGCCGGGCAGCGCGCCGCGACGCGACGGCAGGGGTCAGCGCAAGCGACCGCAGAAGAGCTCGCGCATCATCCCGAGCAGGGCCAGCAGCCGCCGGTCGCCGACCCGGTAGAAGACGCGATTGGCCTCCTTGCGGGCCTTGAGCACCCCCTTGTCGCGCAGGATGGCGAGGTGCTGGGAGATGTTGCTCTGGGAGGTACCGACGCGATCGACGATCTCCTGCACCGCCACCTCGCCGTCGGCGAGCACGCACAGGATCTTCAGCCGCAGCGGATGCGCCATGGCCTTCAGGGCGCGCGCCGCCTGTTCGATATGCTCTTCCTGCTCGATGAGACCGCCGTGCATGTCCATGAGGGAGCGCTCGCGCTGGCCGCCACCGCCGGCCGGGCCGGCGGCTGTTCGGCGCTAAAATAGCATGGAAGAAAGTGATTCGACACGAGGGGCAGGCTGCGTCCGAGGCGAAAGGCGCGCACGCCTGCGTTCACCGTGGACCCAGTCCGAACGCGACTCCGACATGAACGTGACCCCGGTTCTGCTCATCATCCTCGACGGCTTCGGCCATCGCGAGGACGGCGCCGACAACGCCATCCGCCTCGCGCGCAAGCCCCACTGGGACCGTTACTGGTCCGGCTTTCCGCACACGACGATCAACGCGTCGGAGCTGCACGTCGGCCTGCCCCCCGAGCAGATGGGCAATTCCGAGGTCGGGCACCTGAACATCGGCGCAGGGCGGGTGGTCTTCCAGGAGTTCACCCGCATCGAGCTCGCCATCCGCAACGGCGAGCTCGCTGCCAATCCTGCGCTGTCCCACGCCGTTCGCACCGCCCGCGACGGCGGCCGCCGCCTGCACGTGCTCGGCCTGCTCTCCCCCGGCGGGGTGCACAGCCACGAGGAGCACATCCGTGCCATGGTCGAGATGGCGGCAGGCGCGGGCGTGCGCGAGGTCTGCGTCCACGCCTTCCTCGACGGGCGCGACACCCCGCCGAAGAGCGCTGCCGCATCGCTCGCAGCCCTCGCGCGCACCTGCGAGCGGCTCGGCACCGCCCGGATCGCCACCCTGTGCGGCCGGTACTTCGCCATGGACCGCGACCAGCGCTGGGATCGCACCGCCAGGGCGTACGAGCTGCTGGTGGAAGGCCGCGGGGAGTTCCAGGCCGCCGACGCGCTCTCGGGTCTGGAGGCGGCGTACGCGCGCGGGGAGAGCGACGAATTCGTCAAGCCGACGACCATCGCCCCGTCCGGCGCGCCGGGCACCCGCATCGAGGACGGCGACGTCCTCGTCTTCATGAACTTCCGTGCCGACCGCGCCCGCCAGATCACACGGGCGCTCACGGACGCCGCCTTCGACGGCTTCCCCCGCCCGCGCATCCCGAAGCTGGGCGGCTTCTGCACCCTCACGAGCTACGGCGAGGAGTTCGATCTGCCGGTCGCGTTCGCCCCGGAGCGCGTCGAGAACGGCTTCGGCGGCTACATCGCGGGGCTGGGGCTGCACCAGTTGCGCATCGCCGAGACGGAGAAGTATGCGCACGTGACCTACTTCTTCAACGGCGGCGTGGAGACGCCCTACGCCAACGAGGAGCGCATCCTGATCCCGTCGCCGAAGGTGGCGACCTACGACCTGCAGCCCGAGATGAGCGCCGCCGAGGTCACGGACCGCCTGGTGGAGGCGATCCGATCGCGCCGCTTCGAGGCGATCGTCTGCAACTTCGCCAATCCCGACATGGTGGGCCACACCGGCAACCTGCAGGCCGCGATCCGCGCGATCGAGGCCGTGGACGCCTGCATCGGCCGGGCCGTCGAGGCCATGCAGTCCATCGGCGGTGAAGTGCTGATCACGGCCGATCACGGCAACGCGGAGATGATGCTCGACCCGGCCACCGGCCAGGCGCACACGGCGCACACGACGAATCTCGTTCCGTTCCTGTACATCGGCCGTCCCGCGCGCATCGAGGCGAGCGGCGCGCTCGCGGACATCGCACCGACGCTGCTGCGGATGATGGGGCTGCCGCAGCCGCCCGAGATGACGGGGCGCGCCCTGATCGACTTCCGGTGAGAAGGAGCGTCCGTACCTGGATCGTCGCGGCGATGCTCGCCCCGGCGGTCTGGGCGGCGGAGAAGGCGCCGTCGCAGGAGGAACTGCGACAGCTTCGTGGCCGGATCGACGCGCTGAAGCAGGAGCTCGCCCGCACCGAGGGCAGCCGCAGCGAGGCCGCCGACGCGCTGCGCGAGTCGGAGCAGGCGATCTCCGACGCGAACCGGCGGCTGTTCGAGCTGGGGCAGGACAAGCGCCGCGCCGATGTGCGGCGCGCGGAGCTGCGCAGCGAGACCCGTACGATCGAACAGGGCATCGGCAAGCAGCGCGCGCTCGCCGCCGCAATGCTGCGCGGCGAGTACACCGCGGGCCGGGCCGGCCCGGTGCGGCTGCTGTTCGAGGGCTCCGACCCGAACGAGATCGCGCGCCGCATGGCCTACCACGGCTACCTCGCGCGGGCCCGTGCGCTCGTGGTCGAGCGGCTGGCCGCCGATCAGCGCCGGCTGGAGCAGCTCGCCGCGGAGGCCCTCCAGCGCACGCAGGAGATCGCCGCCATCCAGGGTGAGGAGCTGGCGGGCCGCCGGCGGCTGGAGACCGAGAAGGAAAAGCGCCGCGCCGTGCTCGCCGGCATCGCGCGGCAGATCGAGCGCCAGCAGCGCGAGATCGGCACGCTGCAGAGCGACGAGCGGCGGCTGACGCGGCTTGCGGAAAGCCTCGCCCGCATGCTGGTGGCGCGCAAGCCGCCACCGCCGCCCACGACGACGATCGATCGAGTCCCGGATGCGAGCTTCGACGGCACGCCTTTTCAGCAACTCAAAGGTCGGCTACAGTTGCCCGTGCGGGGGGAACTCAGTGGTCGCTTCGGCAGTCCACGCGCGGATGGCGGGCTCACCTGGCGCGGGCTGTTCATCCAGAGTACGGCGGGGCAGGAAGTCCGGGCGGTCGCAGCAGGACAGGTGGTCTACGCAGACTGGTTGCGCGGCTTCGGCAACCTCCTCATCCTCGATCACGGCGACGGCTACATGAGCCTCTACGGCAACAACGAGAGCCTGCTGCGCCGCGTCGGCGAGCGGGTTCGAGGTGGCGATGCGGTCGCCACCGTCGGGTCGAGCGGAGGCAACGCGACCGCCGGTCTCTATTTCGAGCTGAGGCACCAGGGCAGGCCTTTCGACCCTCTCGGGTGGGTTCC
>JADZGE010000061.1 GCA_020854035.1 Burkholderiales bacterium
CGCATCGGTCTCGCCTTCCCCGCTTCCCCAACCGGGCACAGCGCCGCGGCGGCGGCCACCTCGGCCCCTTGATCCGCGCCAAAACCGGACAAATTCGCGCTACCCTATGTCAGGAGCTCTGACCTTCTCGCATCAAAGGCCTCCTCACTGGTGCATTACGCTCTGTGGCAAGACGTTTTGTACCAGTCCGTGAGGCCTTTGTACATTCATTTCATGAATAATCCGGGCTAAGCTTGACCGCGTATCGTCATGCAGCGCCTCATCGGCCTTCCGGCAATCGCACTCGGCCTCTGCTTCGGCCTTGCGGCGGTGCCGTCCTCCGCGGCGGAGCCCGATCCGGACACCGCCGGCTGGCAGCAGGCCATCGATTCCTTCATCGAGGAGATGGCGGGAAAGCACCAGTTCAGCGCGGCCGCCCTGCGGTGGGTTTTCGCGCAGGTGAAACCGCGCCCCGGCATCATCCGCGCGATGACCGCCCCGGCAACGGCGCGGCCGTGGTACGAATTTCGCGCCGCCCACGTCAACCGCTCGCTCATCGAGGGTGGGGTGTCGTTCTGGCGGCGCCACGCGGCGGCGCTGGCGCGCGCGCGGCGCGAATACGGGGTGCCCGAGGAGATCGTCGTTGCCACGATCGGCATCGAGACGCGCTATGGCCGGCATACCGGATCGTTCCGGGTGCTCGACGCGCTCGCAACGCTCGCGTTCCAGCATCCTCCCCGCGCGGAGTTCTTCCGCCGCGAGCTGGAGGAGTACCTGCTCCTTGCGCGGGAATCCGGTTTCGACCCGCTGGGCGTCAGGGGTTCCTATGCCGGCGCGATCGGCATCCCGCAGTTCCTGCCGAGCAGCTATCGCGCCTACGCGGTCGATTTCGACCGCGACGGCAAGCGCGACCTCGTCGCCTCGGCGGCCGATGCGATCGGGAGTGTGGCGCATTACTACCACCGCTTCGGCTGGAAAGAGGGCGAGGCGGCGACGGTGCCGGCGAGCGTCGGTGGTGATCTCGACACGGCGGGAGCGGGCACTATCCGGCCGGACACGCCCGTCGGCGAACTGCGGCGGCGCGGCATCACGCCGCTCGCGCCGTTGCCGGACGATGCGCTTGCCGCTTTCTTCACCGTCGAGGGCGAGAGCGGGCCGGAGTACTGGATCGGCCTGAACAACTTCTACGTGGTCACCCGCTATAACCGCAGCATCAACTACGCGATGGCGGTGCTCGAACTCGCCGACGAGTTGCACGCGGCGATGCGCCGTCCCGGTCCGGCGCCGCGGCCCCGGACGCCTGAAGGCGCCCGCCGCAGCGGGGAGACGCCGGGCGAGGGCAGCGCGGCGCCCGGCCCCGCGCCGGGTCCCCCGCGCGGCTCCTATTGCCGCGCAAAGGCGACGAGGTGGTCGAGCTCCAGCCGGATGCCGATCCGCTCGCCGATGGCGTGGTTATGATGGCTCGGCACGAGCGACATGACGCGCCCGCCGAGCGGCAGGCGCAGCGTGTAGAGGAACGCGGCGCCGCGAAACGCCTTGTGCAGCACTTCGGCATGCAGCGCGCTCGCGTCGTCGTGCAGGATGTCGTCGGGGCGTAGCAGCACGTCGACCGGCGTCCCCCGCGGCCAGGGGTGGGGCGCGCCCACGTCGAATACCCCGAGCTCGAGTTCGATGCGGCCGTCCGCCAGCACGGTGCCGCCGAGAAACGTGCCCTGCCCGATGAAGTCCGCGACGAAGCGGGTCGCGGGCCGGTGGTAGAGTTCGTAGGCCGTGCCGCGCTGCTCGATGCGCTCCTCGCGCATGATCGCGATATCATCGGCGATCGCGAACGCATCGTGCTGGTCGTGCGTCACGAGGATGGCGGTGGTACTCTGCCGCCTGAGGATCTCGCGCACCTCCGTGCCGAGGCGCTCGCGCAGATCGACATCGAGATTGGAGAAGGGTTCGTCCATGAGCAGGAGATCGGGGCGCGGGGCGAGCGCCCGCGCGAGCGCGACCCGCTGCTGCTGGCCGCCCGACAGTTCGTGGGGATAGCGCTCCGCGACGAGCTCCATGCCGACTAACCCCAGCATCTCTCCCACGCGCCGCGAGCGCCCCGGGGATTCCAGGAGCGACAGCCCGAAGGCGACGTTTTCCGCCACGGTGAGGTGCGGGAAAAGAGCGTAGTCCTGGAACACCATGCCGATGCGACGGTGTTCGGGCGGCACGGTGCGCCCCGGGCGGCTCACCTCGACGCCGTTGAGAGCGATGCTGCCCGCCCCGATCGGCTCGAAGCCGGCGATGCAGCGCAACACCGTCGTCTTGCCGCAGCCGCTCGGACCCAGTATGCAGCCGATCACGCCGCGATCGAGCGTGAGCGAGAAATCGTTCAGCACGAGACGGTCGTCGTAACCGTGCCGAACGCCGCTGACCTCGAGAAGCATTCGCGTATTATATCGGCGGTGAGGACGCTTTTCCGTCGGTGATGCAATACGCAGTCCGCGCGTCGTGGCGGCGACTCGAATGGAACGCGCTGACCGCCTGCGCCTGCGCCGTCGCGGCGCTCGTCGCCGTCCCGGTAGTGGTCGTGCTCGCGCACCTCGCGCAGCCCGCGGGCGGCACCTGGCGCCATCTCGCGGACACCGTTCTCGCGGACTACGTCGCGAACACGCTGCTCCTGGTGCTGTCGGTTGGCGCCGGCGTGATCGTGCTCGGCGTCGCCACCGCCTGGCTCACGACGATGTGCCGCTTTCCGGGGCGCGGCTTCTTCGAGTGGGCGCTCATCCTGCCTCTGGCGGTGCCGGCGTACGTCATGGCGTACGCCTACACCGATTTCCTCCAGTTCTCCGGCCCGGTGCAGAGCGCGCTACGCGCCACGTTCGGGTGGGGCGCCCGCGATTACTGGTTTCCCGAGATACGCTCGCTGGCAGGGGCGGGGCTCATCTTCTCGTTCGTGTTCTACCCCTACGTCTATCTCCTTGCCCGGGCCGCTTTCATCGCGCAGGGACCCGGCGTGATCGAAGCCGGGAGGAGCCTCGGCTACGGCCCGTGGCGGGGTTTCTTCCGTCTTGCGCTGCCGCTCGCGCGCCCGGGCGTGGCCGCGGGGGTGGCGCTCGCCCTCATGGAAACGCTGGCCGACTTCGGCACCGTATCCTATTTTTCGCTGCCCACCTTCACGACCGGCATCTACCGCGCGTGGCTGTCGCTCGGCGATCGCGACGCCGCGGCCCAGCTTGCCGCCGGGCTCCTTGCCTTCGTGGCGGTGGTGCTCCTCATGGAGCGTCTCTCGCGCGGGCGGGCCCGCTTCAGCGCGGCCACGACGGAACGGCGGCTCGCCCCTGTCCCGCTGCGGGGATGGCGCGCATTCGGCGCCGCCAGCGCGTGTACCGTCCCGTTCGTGGCGGGTTTCCTGCTGCCGGCGGGCGTGCTGGTATCGCTGTCGATCTCGGGCGGGGATTTTCACGGTGACACCCGCTACCTGCGGCTGGTGTGGAACAGCGTTTCCGTGGCCGCCATTGCCGCGGTTCTCGCCGTCGCCGTCGCCGTGCTGATCGCCTACGCGGCGCGCGCGAGCGCCAACCCCCTCGCACTGGCGGCACACCGTCTCGCCGCCCTCGGTTACGCCGTCCCCGGCGCCGTCATCGCGGTGGGCGTCCTCATCCCGGTTACGCGCCTCGACCACCTCGTGTCCCGCTGGCTGGAAGGGGCGTTGGGGATCTCCACGGGGCTCATCCTGACCGGCAGCGTCGCCGCGCTGATCTACGCCTATCTCGTGCGCTTCCTCGCGGTCGGCCTGCAGAGCGTCGAGGCGGGCCTCGCGAAAATCACGCCCAGCATGGACGCCGCGGCACGCTCTCTCGGCACGAGCGCGCTCGGCGCGTTGCGGCGGGTGCACCTCCCGCTGCTCGCGCCGAGCCTGATCACCGCCGCGTTGATGGTCTTCGTGGACGTGATGAAGGAACTCCCGGCGACCTTCATGATGCGGCCGTTCAACTTCGACACGCTCGCCGTGCGGGCGTACAACCTCGCGGCGGACGAGCGGCTCACGGAACTCTCCGTGCCCGCCCTCACCATCGTCGCCGTCGGTCTCGTGCCCCTGATCGTGCTCTCGCGCGCGGTGGTGCGAGCGCGCCGGGCGGCCGAGCGCCGGTAGCGACGCGCCGGATCACTTGAAGCCGGAGCGGTCCGCGATTTTCTGCGCGAGCGGCTGGTTCCGGCCCACCGTCGCGAGATTCAGGCTGTCGGTCTTGAACTTGCCGAGCGAAGCGAGCTCGCGGTTGTCGGGCTTGACCGTCGCGACCACGGGCCACTCGTTGTTGCCGTTCGCGAAGTAGATCTGCGCTTCGTCGCTCGCGAGATACTCGAGGAAGCGCACGGCGGCCGAGCGGTGCGGCGCGTGCTTCAGCACGCCCGCGCCGGAGACGTTGACGTGGGTGCCGCGCCCGCCCTGGTTCGGCAGCACCACGCCGACCGCCTCGGCGACCCTGCGGTCGTCCGGTTTCGCCGATTTCATGAGGCGCACGTAGTAGTAGCTGTTGCTGATGGCGAGATCGCACTGGCCGGCCGCGACGGCCTTCAGTTGATCCGTGTCTCCACCCTGTGGGGGGCGCGCGAGGTTCGCCGCGACCGCCTTCACCCACGCTTCCGCCTTCTGCTCGCCCAGGTGGGCGACGAGCGAGCCAATGAGCGACAGGTTGTAGACGTGACCGCTCGATCGCGTGCAGATGCGACCCTTCCACCGGGGATCGGCGAGATCCTCGTAATTCGCGATCTCCCCGGGTTTCACGCGCTCCTTGCTGTAGGCGATGATGCGCGCCCGGCTGGAGAACCCGAACCACAGACCGTCGGGATTGCGGAACGCGGCCGGGATACGTGTCTCGAGGCTCGCGGACTTCACGGGCTGAAAGAGTCCGTACTGCTCGGCACGCCAGAGGCGACCCGCGTCGACGGTGATAAGCACATCGGCGGGGCTCTTGTCGCCTTCGTTGCGGATGCGCTCGATCAAGGCGTCCTCGCCCCCCTCGACGCGATTGATCCGGATGCCGGTCTGCCGGGTGAAGTTCTCGTAGAGCGTTTCGTCCGTCTGGTAATGGCGCGAGGAATAGAGGTTCAACACCTGATCCTGCGCGCCCGCGCCGCCGGAGAGCGCGAAAACGGCGAGCCCGAGACTCAAGGTCCGGGCAATGCTACCGAAGAAGTGCCTGACGATCATGATCTGCGATGCTCCTTCCATTGGGGCTGGAGGTCGGGGACGTTTGAGGTAGTAACGGTAACACAAATCATTATCATTTACAACTTAGCCACCTGCCCCGATTCCGTGTCCAGGCCCTGACGTAAACTGCCGCCGTGAGAATTCGATCCAACAGGTTGCCGGCGTTCCTCGGTGCCGTGGTACTGGCAGCGGGGCTCCTCGGAGTGTTCCCGGGGCGGGCCGACGCACAGGCGCTGGAAGTGTTCACCCTGCGCTACCGCACCGTACAGGAGATGGTGCCGGTAATCCAGCCGATACTGGTGCCCGGGGGGACGGTGAGTGGCCTCAAGGGGCAACTCGTCGTGCGCACCACGCCCGCGAACATGGACGAGGTGCGCCGCATTCTCGCGAAGCTCGATACCCGCCCGAGGCGCCTGCTGATCACGGTGCGGCAGGATGGCCATGCCTACAGCCACGAGCGCTCTGCCATCGTGACTGCGCGGGCGGGATCCGGTGGCTCCCGGACGGCCGGGACGCCGGGCGCGGACATGCGGGAACCCGACGTGCGCGTCACCGCGCGCGTCCTCGATTCGAGTGCGGCCGATTCCGACCGCAACGTTCACACGGTGCAGGTGATGGAGGGGAGCCCTGCCTATATCCGTGTCGGACAGGACGTGCCCGTTCCGCCGCGCCGCTTCATGCCCGCGTACCCGGGCGGCCCGCTCGTGGACGACGCGTATGCCGGCATCGAGTATCGCGAGGTGAGCTCCGGCTTCTACGCGCTGCCCCGGGTTACCGGAGACCGGGTCGTGCTCGAGATCAGCCCGCACCGCGAGGCGCTCTCGGGACAGGTGCGTGGCGGCGTCAACGTGCAGTACGCGGCGACGACTGTCGAGGGCCGGCTCGGCGACTGGATCGAGGTTGCGGGCAGCTCGAACGCGGCCATGGGGAGCCGTACCGTCATCCTCGGCGCGACCAGCGCCACCGGCGCCGACACGCGCCGCGTGCTGGTGAAGGTGGAGGAACTCAGGTAGCGGCATGCCGCCTGCGCGCCCGCGGCAAGCCCGCGCCCTTCGATCCTTCTTCGACCCGGCAGGGCCGCTCGCGGCGAGCGTGGCAGGCTTCCGGCCGCGTCCCATGCAGCTCGAAATGGCCGAAGCCGTGGCCGCGGCAATCGCCGGGAACGCGGTGCTCGTCGCCGAGGCCGGAACGGGCACCGGCAAGACCTTCGCCTACCTTGTTCCAGCGCTCCTTTCGGGCGGGAAGGTGATCGTCTCGACCGGTACCAAGACGCTCCAGGACCAGCTCTACGATCGCGACATCCCGACGGTGCGCGACGCGCTGAGGGCCCCGGTCACGGTGGCGCTCCTCAAGGGGCGCGCGAACTACGTCTGCCACCATCATCTCGAGCGCACGTTGCGCGATGGGCGGCTCGTGTCCCGGGAGGAGGCCGGGCGATTGCGGGAGATCGAGCGTTTCGCGCGCACCACGCAGACCGGCGACAAGGCCGATTGCGCTTCCGTGCCGGAACACGCCGGCATCTGGTCGTTCGTCACTTCGACACGGGAGAACTGCCTCGGCTCGCAGTGCGCGCATTACGACGCCTGCTTCGTCATGGCGGCGCGCCGCCAGGCGCTCGCCGCGGATGTCGTCGTGATCAACCATCACCTCTTTTTCGCCGACGTGGTGTTGCGCGACGAAGGCGCATCCGAGCTCCTGCCCGCCTGCAATACGGTCGTCTTCGACGAGGCGCACCAGCTGCCCGAGACCGCCGGCCTCTTCTTCGGCGAGAGCGTCTCCACGAGCCAGCTCGCCCAGCTTGCCCGTGACGCGCGGCTGGAGGGTGTTGCCTCGGCGCCCGATTACGCGGCGCTGCCGCAGGCGTGCGAGGCGCTGGAGAAGGCGGCGCGGGATCTGCGCCTCGTGTTCCCGGAGGAGGGCGGGCGCCTGCCGCTTGCCGCGCTTGCAGCACGCGCGGCGTTCGCGGGCGCGCTCGACGCGTCGCTCGCCGCCCTCGATCGGCTCGCCGCCGAGCTCAAGGGCCAGGCCGAGAGAAGCGAGGGGATGGCGCGGCTCTGGCAGCGCGCGCTCGCGGCGGCGGAACTCGCGGAGCGCTGGAGAAGCGGCGTCGACGAAGAGCGCGTGCGCTGGGTGGAGCTCTTCGGCCGCTCGTTGCAGCTCAACGCGACGCCGCTTTCGATCGCCGGCATCTTCGCGCGGCAGATCGAGAGCCAGGCGCGCGCATGGATATTCACGTCCGCCACGCTCTCGGTCAACCGCGATTTCAGCCATTACTGCGGGGCGATGGGGCTCTCCAGCGCGCGTACCGCGAGTTGGGAGAGCCCGTTCGATTTCGCCCGGCAGTCACTGCTCTACGTGCCGGAGAGGCTGCCGCAGCCCAACACGCGCGAGCACACGGCCGCCGTGGTGGCCGCCGCGGCGCCGGTCATCGCGGCCGCGGGCGGCGGCGCATTCATGCTCTTCACGAGCCTGCGCGCCATGCGCGAAGGATACGAGCTCATGCGGGCGGCGCTGGAGGCGCGGGGCCTCGCGTTTCCGCTGCTCGTGCAGGGGGAGGGTTCGCGCTCGGAGATGCTGGTGCGATTCCGTGGCCTCGGCGATGCCGTCCTCGTCGGCAGCCAGTCGTTCTGGGAGGGCGTGGACGTGCGCGGGCGCGCGCTCTCGGTCGTGGTGATCGACAAGCTCCCCTTCGCGCCGCCGGAGGACCCGGTGCTCGCGGCGCGCATCGACAGGATGAACCGCGAGGGCCGCAATGCCTTTCTGGAGTATCAGGTGCCCGAGGCCGTGATCACCCTCAAGCAGGGCGCGGGCCGCCTGATACGGGACGAGACCGACCGCGGCGTGCTGATGATCTGCGACCCGCGCATCGTGTCGCGCGGCTACGGCAGGCGCATGATCGAAAGCCTGCCGCCGATGCGGTTCACGCGCAAGGAGGCCGACGCTGTCGCGTTCTTCGCCACACGCCCATGAGGGGTCGGCTGGGAGCTTCGCGCTATGAGCTGTGGGCTATGGGCTATGAGCTGTGGGCTCCGAGCTCCGGGCCGTGGACTGCGCAGCCCGTAGCGCATGGCCCATAGCTCATGGCTCGCAGCGCGAAGCTCATAGCGCGACGCTCACAGCGCGAAGCTCAAACCGCCTCCGCCCGCAAATCATGCACATCGGAGCCGGTCACCCGCACGGTGGCGAATTCGCCGGCTTTCAGGCGGGGCGAGGGGGCCACGTGAACGACGCCGTCTATCCCGGGCGCATCCGCGTGACCACGTGCGACCGCGCCCGCCGTGGAGACCGAGTCGACCAGCACCGGTATCATGGTGCCGACGCGCCGCCGCAGCCGGCGAGCGCTGATTTCCTCCTGCAGTTGCATGAGCCGCCGCCGGCGCTCTTCCTTCACGGCGTCGGGGATGGCGCCGGGCAGCGCGTTCGCCGCCGCGCCCGCGACCGGCGAGTAGGCGAAGCAGCCCACGCGGTCGAGTTCCGCCGCCTCCAGGAAGGCGAGGAGTTCCTCGAATTCCGCTTCCGTCTCTCCGGGAAACCCGGCGATGAAGGTGCTGCGCAGCGTGATGTCCGGCCGCGCGGCGCGCCAGCGCCGGATGCGCGCGAGATTGTCCTCGCCTCGCGCCGGGCGCTTCATGAGCCGGAGGATGCGCGGGCTGGCGTGCTGGAACGGGACATCGAGATAGGGCAGGAGCCCCCCTTCGCTCATGTACGCGACCACCTCGTCGACGTGCGGGTAGGGATAGACGTAGTGCAGCCGCACCCATGCGCCGAGTCCGCCGAGCGCGCGCGCGAGTTCCGTCATGCGGGTGCGCACCGGGCGCCCGCCCCAGAAGCCCGTTCGGTAGCGCACGTCCACCCCGTAGGCGCTCGTGTCCTGGGAGATGACGAGAAGCTCCTTCACGCCGGCCGCGACGAGCGCCGCGGCCTCCTCGAGCACATCGCCCACCGGACGGCTCACGAGCTCGCCGCGCAGGGAGGGAATGATGCAGAACGTGCAGCGATGGTTGCAGCCCTCGGCGATCTTGAGATACGCGTAGTGGCGGGGCGTCAGCTTCACGCCCTGCGGCGGCACGAGGCTCGTGAACGGGTCGTGCGGTCGTGGCAGGTGCCGGTGGACTTCCCGCATGACCTCCGCGGTGGCCCGCGGCCCCGTCACCGCGAGCACGCGCGGGTGCGCCTGCTTCACGAGCGCCTGCCGGGCGCCGAGGCAGCCAGTGACGATCACCTTCCCGTTTTCGGCGAGCGCCTCGCCGATCGCCTCGAGCGATTCCGTCACGGCAGCGTCGATGAAGCCGCAGGTGTTGACGACGACGAGGTCGGCGTCCTCGTAGCGCGGCGCGATGCGGTAGCCCTCGGCGCGGAGTCGCGTCAGGATGCGCTCCGAATCGACGAGCGCCTTGGGACAACCGAGGGAGACGAAGCCGACCGCGGGTTGCGCGGGCGTCGCGCTTGCCGGCTCGCGCGCGCGGGGAACGGGCCTGCGCGCCACGCTAGGCAAGGCGCGGGCCGCCGCGAACGCGCCGTCGCTCAGCTCTTGCCGCCCGGCTCGTTCTTGCCGTCATCGCTTTTCGCCTCGCCCGCCGGGCGCTCCCCGCCGCCCGGGCGGTAGGCGCCGGCGGCGAAGTCGGGGAACGGGAAGCTGCCGAAAATGTTTCGCGTTTGCTGCTGCAACTGCTGCTGCATCTCGAGGAAGGCGTTCGCGCTCTGTTCCAGGTAGCGGCCCATGAGTCCCTGCATCGCCGGCCCCTGCATCCTCAGAAACTCCGTCCAGGCTTGCGCGTTCAACATCGGGTTCTCGCCGTAGACCTGGCGCGACTGCTCCTGCAGGCGCTTCTGGATATCGATGAAGGTCTGGATGTTCTTCTCGAGGTAGCTTCCCATCATGCCCTGCATGGCGTTGCCGTAGAAGCGGATGATCTGCGAGAGCATGTCGCTCGAGAACATCGGCGCCCCCGCGGTCTCCTCGTCGAGGATGATCTGCAGCAGGATGGCGCGCGTCAGGTCCTCGCGCGTCTTGGCGTCTTCCACCTTGAACTCGACCTGTTCGAGGACGAGCTTCTTCACGTCCGAGAGCGTGATGTAGCTGCTCGTCTCGGTGTCGTAGAGACGCCGGTTCGGATACTTCTTGATGATCCTCGGCTGTTGGCTCATGGCGCCCCACGCACGGGTAAAGGCGGCATTATTGCAAAGCAGCAGCGCAAATGCAATTTAACAGATTGAAAAATATCGGTAAATTTGCGCCGGCCCGCGATGGCCGGCGCAACCCTAGAACATGTGCTGACCGCCGTTGATGGCGATGTTGGCGCCGGTCACGAAGGCGGCCTCTTCCGAGCAGAGATAGGCGACGAGACCGGCGACTTCGTCCGGCCTGCCGAGCCGCCCGACCGGAATCTGCGGCACGATCTTGCTGTCGAGGATGTCCTTCGGGATGGCGAGCACCATTTTCGTTCCGATGTAGCCCGGCGAGATGGTGTTGACGGTCACGCCCTTTCGCGCGACCTCCAGGGCGAGCGCCTTGGTGAACCCGTGCATGCCGGCCTTGGCGGCTGAGTAATTGGTCTGGCCGAACGCGCCCTTCTGCCCGTTCACCGAGGAGATGTTGATGATGCGGCCCCAGCCCCGGTCCACCATCCCGTCGCACACGGGTTTCGTCATGTTGAACACGCTGTCGAGATTGGCGCGGAGCACGCCGTCCCAGTCGACCTTGCCCATCTTCCTGAAGGTCATGTCGCGGGTGATCCCGGCGTTATTCACCAGGATATCGATCGCGCCCGTCCCGGATTGGATCTGCGCCACGGCTCTCTGGCAGGAATCGAAGTCCGCGACGTCTACCTGAACGGCCGTTACCTCGTGTCCCTTCGACTTCATGTCCTTCACCCAGTCGGCGGCCTTGGTGTTACCCGGCGAATGGGTCGCCACCACGTGGTTGCCCATCGCGGCGAGCTTCATGCAGATCGCCTCGCCCAGTCCACCCATACCGCCGGTTACCACCGCCACTCGCTTCGCCATGCTCGTCTCTCCTCAAGGATGGTTCTCGACACCCCGGCGGCCCCGGCACGGGACCGCGTTCAGTCACTTCGTACCCGCACGTAACGGCCGGGAGCCGGTTCGATCTCCCGGTACTGCCCCGTGGCCGCGATCGCGCGCGGCGCACGCATCGTCCCGCGCGAGTGCGCGGCGAGCCAGCCGCTCCAGTGGCCCCACCAGCTGCCGGGACGCGATTGCGCGGCCACGAGCCACTCTTCGGGATCATCCCCGGCCACGGGCCCGACCCGGTAGCTGCGCCGGTTTTTCCCCGCCGGGTTGATGACACCGGCGATATGGCCGCTCGCCGCCAGCACGAACTCAATTCTACCCGCGAGCAGCCGCATGCTGGCGTAGGCGGTGCGCCAGGGCACGATATGGTCTTCCCGTGCCGCGAGTACGTAGGCCGGCTGATCGAGGCGGCCGAGGTCGACCGGCACCCCGCACATCGTCAGCCTGCCGGGCACCCGCAGGTTGTTCTCCAGGTACATGTTCCGCAGGTAGTAGGCGTACATCGCCCCGGGCAGGTTGGTGCCGTCCGCGTTCCAGTAGAGGAGGTCGAAGGGTTCGGGGTCCTTGCCCTTGAGATAGTTCTCGACGACGCAGCGCCAGAGAAGCTCGTTGGCGCGCAGGCTCGCGAAGGTCACCGCGAGTTCCCGGCCGGGGAGGACGCCGCCCGCCGCGAAATCCCGCTCGCGCCGGCGCACGAACGCCTCGTCGACGAACACGCCGAGTTCCCCGGTGTCGCTGAAGTCGAGCATGCTCGTGATGAGCGTCACCGTCGAGATGCGCTTCTCGCCCCTGCCGGCGAGCACGGCCGCGGCCGAGCCGAGCAGCGTGCCGCCCACGCAGAAGCCGAGCGTATCGACTTCATCGGTACCGCAGATCACCGCGGCGGCCTCGATCGCGCGGATGACGCCGCGCTCCACGTAGTCGTCCCACGTGAGCGTGCCGAGCTCCGGGGTGACGTTGCGCCAGGAGAGCATGAACACCGTGCGTCCTTCGGCGACGGCGTAGCGGACGAAGGAGTTCTCCGGCTGGAGATCGAGGATGTAGAACTTGTTGATGCAGGGCGGGACCATGACGAGCGGCCGCTCGAACACCGTCGTGCTCGCCGCGCGGTACTGGAGCAATTGCATCAGCTCGTTCTCGAAGACGACCGCGCCGGGTGTGATCGCGAGATTCTCCCCGACCGCGAACGCCGTCTCGTCGGTCATCGAGAGCATGCCTTTCGCCGCGTCGGCCGCGAGCCGGCGCAGTCCCCGCGCCAGGCTCTCACCGCCCGTCTGCGCGGCGAGCTTGATCGCTTCCGGGTTGCTCCACGGGTAGTTGGCGGGCGACATGGCGTCCACGAACTGCCGCACCATGAACTCGAGCTTGCGCCGCGCGTGCGGCTCGAGGCGCGCGAGGCGAGCGAGTTCCCCGAGGGCTACGCCCGCGTCGAGATAGGATTGCGCGAGGCAGTCGAAGTAGGCGTGCTCGCGCCATTCGGGCGCGGCGAAGCGCCGATCCGGGGCCGGCGCGCCGGAAGGGGAATCGCCTGCCGCCGCGCCGGCGAGCCTGCGCCAGAGCGCCAGTTGCCGCGCGTAGTGCCGTTCCTGGACGCTGCGCCACTTCTCCACGTCCTCGGCGAGCCCGGCGGTGAGCGACCTCATGATCTCGTTCACGCCCGGGCCGCCGTCGATCCCGAGCGGCGCGGTGGCGGCCCCGAGCAGGCGCCGCGCGTGCTCCTCGAACTGCGCCAGCACCGCTTTGTCGGCCGCTGGCCGATGCTGCGCCTGCCCCGCGGGCCGCTCGCCGTCCGGCCCGCAACGGGCTGCCGCACTCATGGTACCCGCCAGATCACCGCCGCCATGCGTCCGGTCGGTCCGTCCCGGCGATGGGAGTAGAAACGCGCGGTATCGGACCAGGTGCAGAGGCCTCCCCCGAACACCCGCTCCACCCCGGCACGGGCGAGCCGGCGGCGCGCGAGCGCGTAGAGGTCCGCGAGCCACTTGCCCGGTTTGCGCGCGGCGAAGGCATCGGACGCGCCGGCATCGGCGGCGAGGAAAGCGTCGCGCACGTCGGCGCCGACTTCGAAGGCCCGCGGCCCGATGCCCGGCCCGAGGAAAGCGAGCAACTCGACTGGCCGCACCGGCATGGCGCGAACCGTGTTCTCCAGCACTCCCGCGGCCATCCCGCGCCATCCCGCGTGGGCCGCGGCGACGGCCGTGCCGGCCCGGTCGGAGAAGAGCACCGGCACGCAGTCGGCGACGAGCACCGCGCACACGGTGCCGGGGTTGCGGCTCACCGCGGCGTCGGCTTCCAGCGTATCCGGCGGCCGGTCGGCATCGACCACGCGCGCACCATGGACCTGCTTCAGCCACAGCGGCTCGGCGGGGAGGAGCCCGCGCAGCGCCGCGCGGTTCGAATCGACCGCGGCGGGATCGTCGTCGGTTCGCCGGCCGAGATTGAAAGTCTCGTACGCGCCCCGGCTCGCGCCGCCCGCGCGCGTCGTGACGAAGGCGCGCACGCTTTCGTGCGCGGGCCACTCGGGAACGATCCAGTCCGGGTGAGGGCGATCCACTTTCAATGCTCCTTTCGCGGCCGCGCCACGCGCGCTGCGGGTGCGGGCATCGGAGGCTCCTTGAGTGCCTCGATGAGGCGCCGCATGTCCTCCGGCAGCGGCGCGTGCCAGGACGCGGTCGTGCCCGTCGCCGGGTGCCGCAGGGCGAGGCGCTCCGCGTGCAACGCCTGGCGCGGGAAAGGCGGCGCGGCGGCGCGCGAGCCGTAGGTGGGGTCGCCGACCAGCGGATGCCCGGCGGACTGCAGGTGCACCCGGATCTGGTGCGTGCGTCCTGTCTCGAGCCGGCAGCGCAACAGGGTTGCGGCGGGAAAGCGCTCGATCACCTCGAAGTGAGTCACTGCGTGCCGGCCGCGTGCCACCACCGCCATGCGGATGCGGCTGCGCGGATGGCGTCCGATGGGGGCGCTGATCGTGCCGGGGCGCGCGACGCGACCGTGCACCACCGCAAGGTATTCACGGCGCACGGTCCGCCCGGCAAGCTGGCGCACGAGTTCGGTGTGCGCGGCGAGCGTCTTCGCGACGACGAGCAGACCGCTCGTATCCTTGTCGAGCCGGTGCACGATGCCCGCCCGCGGCACCTCCCTCGAGTCGGGGGCGTGGGCGAGCAGCGCGTTCAGGAGGGTGCCGCGCCGATTGCCCGCTCCCGGGTGCACGACGAGGCCCGCGGGCTTGTCGAGGACGAGCAGCGCCTCGTCCTCGTACACGATCGCGAGCGCCATCGATTCCGCCGCCGCCGGCTCCCCGTCCGGGTCGCGCCCCGGCGCAAGGACGACGCGCTCGCCGCCGAAAAGCCGCTGCCGCGGCAGCGCCGCGCGGCCGTCGACCGTCACCTCGCCCGCGAGGACCCGGCGCGCGAGGCGGGTCCGCGAGAGCCCGGGGAACATGCGCGCCAGCGCCTGATCCAATCGGAGGCCCGCGCAGTCCGCGGGCACGGTGACGCGCGCCGCATCCCGCCCGCCTCCGTTCAGGCTATAATTTTTCAGGGCTTCGGTCATGACATTCGTCCGCTATAGTGTAGCGATATTGCTGGGCCTCGCCCTCGCGGCGTGCAACCTGCTGCCCGCGGTCGAGGACGAGACCAAGGGCTGGTCCGCGCAGAAGCTCTACAACGAGGCGAAGGACTCGCTCGCCGGCCGGGATTACCCCCAGGCGATCAAGTATTACGAGAAGCTCGAGGCGCGCTACCCCTACGGGCGCTACGCGCAGCAGGCGCAGCTCGAAATCGCCTACGCCTACTACCGCGACAACGAGCCTGCGCAGGCCGTGACCGCGGCCGAGCGCTTCATCAAGCTCCATCCAAACCACCCCAATGTGGATTACGCCTACTACCTCCGGGGGCTCGCCAACTTCAACGGCGACTTGGGCTGGCTCGGCTACATCAGCGGGCAGGATCTCTCGGAGCGCGACCCCAAGGCGGCACGGGAAGCGTTCGACGCGTTCAAGGACCTCGTGACGCGGTTCCCGGAGAGCAAGTACACGCCCGACGCGATCGCGCGCATGAACTACCTCGTCAACGCGCTCGCCTCCCACGAAGTGCATGTCGCGCGCTACTACATGAAGCGCGGGGCGTACGTCGCGGCGGCGAACCGCGCGCAGTACTCGATCAAGACCTACCCGCAGGCGCCCGCCAACGAGGAGGGGCTGGTGATCCTCGTGAAGGCCTACGACGCGATGAAGCTCACCGACCTGCGCGACGACGCGGAGCGGGTGCTGAAGAAGAACTTCCCCGACAGCAAGTACCTGAAGGGCGATCCGCGGCGGGCGGCAACGCCGTGGTGGCAGCTCTGGAACTGGTAGGGGAAAGTCACTCCGACCCGATTTTCCGCTGCGGCGCGAAGTCCCGCTCGCTGATGCCGGCGATCCGCACGGGTTTCTTCATCGCGTCGCGGCGGAAGGGCTCGCCGAGTTCCTGGTTCAACACGACCTCGATGAAGGTGGTGACGCGGTCCTCCATCTGCGCCCTGATCGCCGCCCGAAGCGCCTGCGTGAGCTCTTCCGGCTTGTCCACCCTGACGCCCCGGAGTGCGCAGGCCTCGGCGAGCTTCGCGTAATCGACCCCGGTATTGAGTTCCGTGCCGACGAAGTTGTCGTCGAACCAGAGGGTCGTGTTGCGCTTCTCGGCGCCCCACTGGTAGTTGCGGAAGATCACCATCGTGATGGGCTCCCACTCCTTGCGCCCGCAGGCGGTCATCTCGTTCATCGAGATGCCGAAGGCGCCGTCGCCGGCGAAGCCCACCACGGGCACGTCGGGGCAGCCGATCTTCGCGCCGAGGATCGCGGGGAAGCCGTAGCCGCAGGGACCGAAGAGCCCCGGCGCGAGGTACTTGCGGCCCGCCTCGAACGTCGGGTAGGCGTTGCCGATGGCGCAGTTGTTGCCGATGTCGCTCGAAATAATCGCCTCCTTCGGCAGCACCGCCATGATCGCGCGCCACGCCTGGCGCGCGCTCATGCGGTTCGGCTCGCGGCTGCGCGCCCGCTCGTTCCACGTGGTGCCCGGATCGTCTTCCTCGTGATCCATGGTGGCGAGCTCCTGCGCCCAGCGGGATTTCGCCCGCGCGATCATGGCGAGGCGCTCCTGCCTGCCGGCCGCGCCCGCCGAGCCCGCGAGCTGCGCGAGCAACTGCTCCGCGACGAGGCGCGCATCGCCCTGTATGCCGACCGTCACCTTCTTCGTAAGCCCGATCCGGTCGGCGTTGAGATCGACCTGGATGATCTTCGCGTCCTTCGGCCAGTAATCGATTCCGTAGGCCGGGAGCGACGAAAACGGATTCAGCCGGGTGCCGAGCGCGAGCACGACGTCGGCCTTCGCGATCAACTCCATGGCCGCCTTCGAGCCGTTGTAGCCGAGCGGCCCGCAGGCGAGCGGGTGCGAGCCCGGGAAGGCGTCGTTGTGCTGGTAGTTGCAGCACACCGGGGCCGCGAGGCGGTCGGCGAGGGCGGCGGCGGCGCCGATGGCGCCGGAAAGGACCACGCCCGCGCCGTTCAGCACGACCGGGAATCTCGCCTCCGAGAGCAGTTTCGCAGCCGCGATGATGGCCGCCTCGCCACCGCGGGGCGGTTCGATCCGCACGATCTGCGGGAGTTCAATGTCGATCACCTGCGTCCAGAGATCGCGGGGCACGTTGATCTGGGCCGGCGCGCAGCCGCGGCGCGCCTTGAGGATCACCCGGTTCAGCACTTCGGCGACGCGGGTCGGGTCGCGCACTTCTTCCTGGTAGCACACGCAATCCTGGAAGAGCGCCATCTGCTTCATTTCCTGGAACCCGCCCTGCCCGATGGTCCGGTTGGCCGCCTGCGGCGTGACGAGGAGCAGCGGCGTGTGATTCCAGTATGCGGTCATGACCGGCGTCACCATGTTGGTGATGCCGGGGCCGTTCTGGGCGATCAGCATGGACATCATGCCGGTCGCGCGCGTGAAGCCGTCCGCGGCCATGCCGGCGTTGCCCTCGTGCGCGCAGTCCCAGAACCGGATGCCCGCCGCGGGAAAGAGATCCGAGACCGGCATCATCGCGGAGCCGATGATCCCGAAGGCATGCTCGATGCCGTGACGCTGCAGAACCTTGATGAACGCTTCCTCGGTCGTCATCTTCATCTCGTTGCTCCTGTTGCGTGAAGTTCGTCGAGCCGGGCGGCTCGTCGGCGTCCATGAGCGGCTATTATCCGGCATGGCGGCCGGGTTTTGGGCGGGTTACGCCGGCGACCGACCGGGGCACGCTAGCCGAGGGCAAGGCACACGATACCCGCCACCATCGCCGAGGCGGCGGCGCCCTTGCGCAGCGCATCGCCCTCCCGCAGCAGATGCGCGCCCATCAGGGCGCCGATCAGGATGCTGATTTCGCGCGCGGGCGCGACGTAGGAGACGGGCGTGAAGACCATCGCGGTCAGCACCAGGATGTAGGAGAGGGGGGAGAGCACCGCCACGCCGACGATCTCCTTCCACGAGCGGCGCCACGTGGGGGCGAGTTCCGAGCGCGCCCGGATCGCGAGCGGGGTCATGAGAACGACGCGACCGAGGTTCGACGCCCAGTCCTGCACGAGCGGTGGAACGAGGAAGGCCGCGACGGCGACCTTGTCCACCATCGTGTAGGTGGCGATCGTGCACCCGGTCAGCAGGGCGAATCCCACGGCGTGGAGGTTGCCCGACTCCCGGAGCCTGCGGGGGTCGCCGGTCAGCAGGAACGCGCCGGCGCCGATGAGCAGCGCCCCGCCCACCGCCACCGGGCCGGGTTCCTCGTGGAGCAGCAGAACGGCGGCGAGCATCGTGATGAGCGGCCCGGTGCCCCGCGCGATCGGGTACACCACCGAGAACTCGCCGCTCCGGTACCCGCGGTCAAGCAGCATGTAGTAGCCCGTATGAACCACCGCGCTGGCGAGCATCAGAGCGTAGTGAATCGGACCGAACTGCGGCTCGCGCCACCACACGACGGCGGCGACGAGCGGCGCGTAGATGGCGGCCGAGAGTAGCGCGAAGAGCCACACGAAGACGTTGCCGCCGCCGGAGCGCTTCAGCAGGAAGTTCCAGCTCGCGTGGATGAACGCGGCGGCGAGTATCAGTGCGAGAGCGAGCGCGGTCATGGTTTCCTCGAGGCGAGAAGCCGCGCTCTCGGCGAAGAAGCGTACGGCTACGCCTCCACCACCGACGGACGGGGCTCGTCAAGCCACCCAGGAGGAGCGTGCGCTTTCTTCATTCGTTACGGAAATCCCCGCGGTCAGGCGGAGAGTTCCGGGCGGTTCCTGAACTGTTCCAGCGCCTCGGGATTCGCCAGCGCCTCGATATTCTTCACCGGCAGGCCGTGCACGACGTTGCGCACCGCAAGCTCGACGAGCTTCCCGCTTCTCGTGCGCGGGATGTCGGTGACCTGAACGATGCGCGCGGGGACGTGGCGCGGGGTGGTGTTCTCCCGGACCCGCCGCCGGATGAACGCCTCGAGCGCGCCGTCGAGTCGAAGCCCGTCGCGCAGCCGCACGAAGAGCACGATGCGCACGTCCGTCGGCGCCCGCGGCGGCCAGTCCTGGCTCACGACGAGCGCTTCGACGACCTCCTCGATGCTCTCGACCTGCCGGTAGATCTCGGCGGTGCCGATTCTCACGCCGCCGGGATTGAGCACGGTGTCGGAGCGGCCGTAGATGACGATCCCGTCGTGCGCGGTGAGCTCCGCGTAGTCGCCGTGGCTCCATACGCCGGGGAACTTCTCGAAGTACGCCGCCCGGTAGCGCGAACCGCCGGGATCGTTCCAGAACCCGACGGGCATGGCCGGGAAGGGCGCGGTGCAGACGAGTTCGCCCTTCTCCCCGCGCACGGAACGGCCTTCCGCGTCGTAGACCTCCACCTTCATGCCGAGGCCCCGGCACTGGATCTCGCCGCGCCATACCGGGGCGGCCGGGTTGCCGAGCACGAAGCACGAGATGATGTCGGTGCCCCCGGAGATCGAAGCAAGGTGCACGTCGGTCTTGATGTCGCGGTAAACGTAATCGAAGGACTCGGCGACGAGCGGCGAGCCCGTCGAGAGGATGGCGCGCACCTCCGCGAGGCGGTGTGTGGAGCGCGGCCTGAGGCCCGTCTTGGCCGCGTGGTCGAGGAATTTCGCGGAGGTTCCGAACACGTTCATCGACTCGGCGTCGGCGTAGTCGAAGAGCACGTTGCCGCCCGCGATGAAGGGAGACCCGTCGTAGAGGAGCAGCGTCGCGCGGGAGGCGAGGGCCGACACGAGCCAGTTCCACATCATCCAGCCGCAGGTCGTGAAATAGAACACCCGCTCCGAGGGCTTGATGTCCGCGTGGAGCTGGTGCTCCTTCAGGTGCTGCAGGAGCGTCCCGCCGGCGCCGTGCACGATGCACTTCGGCGCGCCGGTCGTGCCCGAGGAATACATGATGTAGAGCGGGTGGTCGAAGGGCAGGCGCGCGAAGGCGATATTCCCCGGGCGGTACGGCGTCATGAAATCGTGGACGTTGACCGCCCGCGGAACGCCCCGTATGTCAGGGTCTCCTCGCGTGTAGGGAATGACGACCGTGCGCTCCAGAGAAGGAAGGTTCCGCGCGATTTCCTCGAGGCGCGCGACGCAGTCGATCGTCTTCCCGTTGTAGAAGTAGCCGTCGGCGCCGACGAGCACGCGCGGCTCGATCTGGCCGAAGCGGTCGAGCACTCCCTGGACGCCGAAATCGGGCGAGCAGGACGACCAGATCGCGCCGATGCTGGTGGTGGCGAGCGCCGCGATCACCGCGCCGGGGGCGTTCGGCACGTAGCCGGCCACGCGCTCCCCGGGCTTCACTCCCGCCGCGCGCAGCGCCTGGGAGAACCGCGATACCTCGGCATGGAGTCCGGCCCACGAGACGCGCCCCTCGACCCGGTCCTCGCCGCGAAAGACGATGGCGGTTCCCCGGTCGCGCCGGCGCAGCAGGTTCTCGGCGAAATTGAGACGCGCCTGCGGGAACCAGCGGGCGCCGGGCATCGCCTCGCCGTTTTCGAGGACCGTTTCGCCGGGTCCCTCGCCGATCACGCCGCAGAACGACCACACCGATCGCCAGAAACGCGCGGGGTGCGTGATCGACCACTCGTGGAGCTCGCGGTAATCGGCGACGCGCGTTCCCCACCGGCGCTCGACTTCGCGCATGAACGCCGCCAGATTGGTCGCCGCGACGCGCTCGGGGGAGGGTTGCCAGAGGGGGAGGGACATGCCGTGGGGTGATGAAGGAGTGAAGGGGTGAAGGAGTGAATGGTGAAGCGCTGCTTCAGTGCCGGATAAGCTCGTCGCCGGAGCGCCAGGCCGCTTCCTGGTGGCACCGTGCCGCCTGTTTCACCCCTTCACTCATTCACCGCTTCACCTTCTCGTTACACCTCGGGCCGCAGCAGCGGAAACAGGATCACGTCGCGGATCGAGGGGCTGTCGGTGAAGAGCATCACGAGCCGGTCGACGCCGATCCCCGCCCCCGCGGTGGGCGGCATGCCGTACTCGAGCGCCCGGATGTAGTCCGCGTCGTAGTGCATCGCCTCCGCGTCGCCGGACTCCTTCTGCCGCGCCTGCTCCCTGAAGCGCTCGGCCTGATCCTCCGGGTCGTTCAGCTCCGAGAAGCCGTTGGCTATTTCGCGCCCCGCGATGTAGAGCTCGAAGCGCTCGGTCACCGCCGGGTCGCGGTCGCTGCGCCGCGCGAGCGGCGAGACCTCGGTCGGGTAGTCGACGATGTAGGTCGGCTGCACCAGTTGCTGTTCCACCGTGTTCTCGAACAAGGTGAGTTGCAGCCCGCCGATGCCGTCCTCGGGCCGGTGCGGGATCCCGAGCCGCTTCAGCCGCTCGATGAGCGCGCCGCGTTCCCCGAGCTCCGCCTCCGTCACGTCCGGGTGGTGCTCGCGGATCGCCCCGGCGATGGTGAGGCGCCGGTAGGGCTGCGCGAGATCGATCGACCGGCCCTGGTAGCTGATCGTCGTCGTCCCGAGCACCGCCTGCGCGATCTCGCGCAGCATCTGCTCGATCAGCGCCATCAGGTTCTCGTAGGTGAGGTAGGCAGCGTAGAACTCGAGCATCGTGAACTCGGGGTTGTGCCGCGTCGAGATGCCCTCGTTCCTGAAGTTGCGGTTGATCTCGAACACCTTCTCGAATCCGCCGACCACGAGCCGCTTGAGGTAGAGCTCCGGCGCGATGCGCAGGTAGAGCTTCATGTCGAGCGCGTTGTGGTGGGTCACGAACGGCCGCGCCGCCGCGCCCCCGGGGATCGGCTGCATCATCGGCGTGTCGACCTCGAGGTAGCGACGCGCGAGGAGGAAGTTCCTGAGCGACTGGACGATGCGGAAGCGCTGCACGAACGCCAGGCGCGTCTCCTCGTTCATGATGAGGTCGACGTAGCGCTGGCGGTAGCGCAGCTCCGGGTCGGCGAGCCCGTGAAACTTCTCCGGGAGCGGCCGCAGCGACTTCGCGAGCAGGCGCAGCACCTTCACGCGCACGGTGACTTCGTTGGTGCGCGTCTTGAAGAGCACGCCGTCCACCCCCACGATGTCGCCGATGTCGCAGTGCCTGAAGGCGTTGTGGGTCGCCTTGTCCGGCGCGTTGTCGGCGACGAAGATCTGGATCTGCCCGCTCATGTCCTGGATCTGGGCGAAGGTGATCTTGCCCATCGGGCGCTTCAGCATGAGCCGCCCGGCCACCTGCACCACCACGGGGTTGAGGTCCATGGTGTCGCGGTCGACCGCCTCGTACTTCTCCACGAGCTCCGCCGCGAGATCCTTGCGGAAGAAATCGTTCGGAAACGCCGTGCCCCGCTCGCGCATCGCGGCGAGCTTCGCGCGGCGCTCCGCGATCAGGCGGTTCTCTTCTTCTGCCATCGGTCCGTCCCCGGGTAACCGGCGATCGCTCTCGCCGGAATCAGAGTCCCTGCTTGAGGCTCGCCTCGACGAAATCGTCGAGCTCGCCGTCGAGCACCGACTGCGTGTTGCCGATCTCGACCCCGGTGCGCAGGTCCTTGATCCGCGACTGGTCGAGCACGTACGAGCGGATCTGGTGCCCCCAGCCGATGTCGGTCTTCTGGTCCTCCATCGCCTGCTTTTCCTCCCGGCGCTTGCGCAGCTCGAGCTCGTAGAGCCGGGATCTCAGCATCGCCATCGCCTCCGCGCGGTTGCGGTGCTGCGAGCGGTCGTTCTGGCACTGGACGACGATTCCCGTCGGAAGGTGCGTGATGCGGATCGCCGATTCGGTCTTGTTGACGTGCTGGCCGCCGGCGCCCGAGGAGCGGAAGGTGTCCACGCGCAGCTCCGCGGGGTTCACCTCGACCTCGATCGTGTCGTCGACCTGGGGGTAGACGAAAACGCTGGCGAAGGAAGTGTGGCGGCGGCTGTTGGCGTCGAACGGGGACTTGCGCACGAGCCGGTGCACGCCCGTTTCCGTGCGCAGGCGCCCGTAGGCGTACTCGCCCTCGATCTTCAGCGTGGCGCTCTTGATGCCGGCGACTTCGCCGGGCGATTCCTCCAGCACCTCGACCCGGTAGCCCTTGCGCTCGCAGTAGCGCGTGTACATGCGCTCGAGCGTGCCGGCCCAGTCCTGTGCCTCGGTCCCGCCGGCGCCCGCCTGTATGTCCAGGAAGCAGTCGTTGGGGTCGGCGGGCCGGGAGAACATGCGGCGGAACTCCAGTTCCGCGACCGTCTTCTCGAGCTTGCGGGCGTCCGCCTCGATCGCGGCGAGCGTTTCCTCGTCGTTCTCGGCGCGCGCAAGCTCGAAGAGCTCGCGCGCGTCGCGCACGCCGGTGTCGAGCCCGCTCAGGGTAGCGACCACGCCCTCGAGTGTCTTGCGCTCGCGCCCGAGCTCCTGCGCGAGCCCGGGGTCGCTCCAGAGCGCGGGGTCCTCGAGCTTCGCGGCGATTTCGTCCAGGCGCCGGCGCTTCTGCTCGAAGTCAAAGATACCTCCGCAGCTCGGTCGAGCGTGACGCCACGTCCGCGAGGCGCTGCGCCGTGGCGTTGATGCGTTCGGCTTCCATGTCGATCCCGGAGAAAACCCGATTATACCCAGTGCTCGATGTTCAACTGGAGCGAGCGCGTGCCGCCGTGCTCGTTCGCGACGGGCGCGTAGACCGCGCGCAGGCGGGCGGGCGCCGGGTCGGGATGGCGGAAGCGGATCGCCTCCACGCCGAGCGCGCCGCGCCGCAGGCTGAGCCTGCGGTGATTGCCGCCCACGAGGCGCTGCGCCACGACCTCGAATTCGTCGCAGAAGCGGGGGGGCGGAAAGCCCTGTCCCCAGACCCCGTTCTCGAACAGGGCGGCGGTGTCCAGGGTCAATTCCGCGTCGGCGAGGCCGCCGTCGGTTTCGATCACCCGCAGCAGGTCCGCGGGTGTGAGCCGTTCGCGCGCGGCGTCCTCGAACGCGTCGCGAAAGCGCGCGAAATCCGGCTCCTGGAGCGTGAGCCCCGCCGCCGCGGCGTGGCCGCCGAAGCGCACGATCAGGCCGGGTTGCCGCACGGCAACGCGGTCGAGCGCATCGCGCAGGTGGAAACCCGGAATCGAGCGACCCGAGCCCCGCAGCTCCCCGCCGCCCGCTCGGGCAAAAGCGATGGTCGGGCGATGGAAACGCTCCTTGATGCGGCCGGCGACGAGGCCGACGACGCCCTGGTGCCACCCGGGGTCGAAGAGGCTCAGGCTCCACGCCTCGCCGGGGGCCATCGACTCGAGCGCCGCCAGCGCTTCGTTCTGCATCGCGAGTTCCACTTCCCGGCGCTGCCGGTTGAGGGCGTCGAGTTCCCCGGCGATCGCGCGGGCGCGCCCGGGGTCGCCGGTGACGAGGCACTCGATGCCGAGAGACATGTCGGTCAGCCGGCCCGCGGCGTTCACGCGCGGTCCCACCACGAAACCGAGGTCGTGGGCCGCGGCGCGGGCGTGGTGTCGGCCGGCGGCCTCGAAGAGCGCGGCCATGCCCGGCGCCATGGCGCCGGCGCGGATCCGCGCGAGACCCTGATGCACCAGTATCCGGTTGTTGGCGTCGAGCCCGACGACGTCGGCGACGGTGCCGAGCGCGACGAGTGGCAGCAGGTCCGCGAGGTTCGGCTCGGGGGCGGGTCCCGCGAACCAGCGTCTTGCGCGCAGTTCCGCGCGCAACGCCGCCACGAGGTAGAACATCACGCCAACGCCGGCGAGATTCTTGCTCGGGAACGCGCAGCCGGGCTGGTTGGGATTGACGATGCACGTCGCGGCGGGCAGCCTCCCCGCCGGCAGATGATGGTCGGTGATCAGCACCGCGATGCCGAGCCGGTTCGCCTCCGCCACCCCCTCGAAGCTCGCGATGCCATTGTCCACCGTTACGAGGACGTCGGGCCGGAAGCGGGCGTGCGCGAGCCGCACGATTTCCGGCGTGAGGCCGTAGCCGTATTCGAACCGGTTCGGTACGAGGTAATCGACTCGCGCCCCGAACGCGCGCAGCGCCCGCAGGCCCACCGCGCACGCGGTGGCGCCGTCGGCGTCGTAGTCGGCGACGATGACGAGATGCCTGCCCGCGGCGATGCAGTCGGCGAGTATGCGGGCCATCTCGCGCAGGTTGCGCATCGAATCGAGCGGGGCGAGCGCGTCGAGCGCGACGGTGAGTTCGCTCCCGGAGCTCACTCCGCGCGCGGCGTAGATGCGCGCGAGGAGCGGCGCGACGCCGTCGCGGCGCAGGCGCTCGACGGCCTGCGGGGGAGCCGCGCGCACGGCAATTTCCGGGCTCGCGTTCACGCTGCGTAGCGGGCGAGGCTGCGCTGTGCGCGCCACAGGCGCATTCGCGTCCAGCGCGAGAGGAGGACCTCGCGGCCGGAATCCGGGCCCAGGCAGTGGAGCGCGAGCCTGTCGATCGCACCGGTCCCGAGCGCCGCGAACAGGGGGGCGAACCAGCGCGCGTCGATCGCCTCGAGCTCCGCGCGCCAGCGCTCGATTCCCGCACCCAGCGCGGCGGTGAGGCTCTCGAGAACCAGGAGTTGCGGTGTGCCCGCCCCCGCGATGCCCGCGGCCCCGTCCTCGGGCGGCCGGCGCGCGGCAAGACCCGCCGCGGTGGCGATCCCCGCGGCGAGGGGATGCGCGGTCCACACGATCCCGTAGGGCGCACCCGGGCGCAGGCGGGGCGCGCGACCGGCGCCCCAGAACCAGATGCCGTTCACCGTCGGTGCCCCGCGTGCCTCGCGCGCCGCATTGCAGGGGTGTTCGTGCAGCAGCATCTGCGCCTCGTTGAGAATGCTCACCCAGCGCGGCGCGTCCTCGCCCCGCGGCAGCGCGTCCCGGAAGCCGCGGCGCGCTGCCTCGGCCGTCGGCGTCGTGCGCAGTCGCGGCGTGGCAGGCGCGCGCACGTACCACCGGCAGGGAGCGGGTGCGAGGAACTCGAGCCCGTCGCCAGCGAAGTGCGTGTTGAGCGACGCGGCGAGGCTCGCCGCCTCCCCGGCGCCGATCGCGAGCGTCGCGGGAGTCGAGAGGAGCAGCCGGTCGCCGCGCGCCTCGATGTGGACGGGATCGGCATGCATCCAGCTCGCCTCGCCCGGGTCGATTCCCTCGCCGATCAGGCTCAGGGCCGCGAGCGGCGGTTCCGGCTCGCCGCGCAGCCCGAACCGCCCCGCGAGCCAGTCCTCGATCGAGCAGCCGGCGAGCGACCGGGCGCCGCCGCGCGCGAGTATCGTTTCCAGCGCGGGCAGCGCGAGCGCGCGGTAGGGCTGCGCGCCCGCGCCGGCGGCAAGGAAAAGGTCGGGGACGACTACGTCGAGATTCACCGGCGCGGCGCGAACTGGCATCGTCGAGGGCGACATGATACCCGCGGGCGACATGGCGGGGGCAGCGCGGCCTCGTGTGTCAGAATAGCCGCCTGCGGCGAATTCCCATCGTGTCGTACGAACTTTTCATCGGCCTGCGCTATACGCGCTCGCGGCAGCGCACCCGCGTCATCTCGTTCATCTCCGCGGTGTCGGTGGTGTGCATCGCGCTCGGCATGACGGCGCTTATCACCGTGCTCTCCGTGATGAACGGATTCCAGCGCGAGATCCGCAGCCGCATACTCTCGGTCGCCTCCCACGTGCAGGTCAGCGCCGCGGGCGGAAAACTCGCCGACTGGCGGCGCGTGGAGGAGGTGGCGCGGCGCAACCCGCAGGTGGTGGCGGCGGCGCCTTACGTCACCGGCCAGGGGCTGCTCACCAACGGCCCGTCGGTGCGGGGCGTATTCGTGCGGGGCGTGCTGCCGCAGGAAGAGGAGCGCGTCGCGGAGTTGGGGGCGCACATGCGCCACGGCAACCTCTCCGATCTCAAGCCGGGCGACTACGGCGTGATCCTCGGGCGCGAACTCGCGTTCGCGCTCGGGGTGTCGCCGGGGGACCGCGTCGTGATGGTGGCGCCGCAGGGGCAGGTGACGCCGGCCGGCGTGCTGCCGCGCCTGCGCCAGCTCACCGTGGTCGGCATCTTCCAGGTCGATCACTACGAGTACGATTCCGGGCTGGCGCTGATGCACATCGAGGACGCGCAGCGCCTGTTCCGCTTCGACTCCGCGGTGTCGGGGGTGCGCCTGCGGCTGAAGGACCTCTTCGAGGCGCGCGCGGTCGGGGCGGAGATCACGCGTGCGCTCGGGCCCGGGTACTTCGCGACCGACTGGAGCCGGCTGAACGCCACGTTCTTCCGCGCCGTCGAGATCGAGAAGCGCATGATGTTCCTGATCGTGCTGCTCATCATCGTGGTGGCCGCCTTCAACATCGTCTCGAGCCTGATGATGGCGGTGAAGGACAAGAATGCCGACATCGCGATCCTGCGCACGCTGGGGGCGAGCCCCGGCGCGATCACGCGCGTCTTCCTCATCCAGGGCACGATGATCGGGCTCTTCGGCACCGCGCTCGGGCTGGCGGGCGGCGTATCCCTCGCGCTGAACGTCGAGACGGTCGTGCCGTTCCTGGAGTCGGTGCTCGGCTTCAAGTTCCTGTCGAAGGACGTCTACCAGATCGCCGAGTTGCCCTCCGAGCTGCGGTTGCCGGATGTCGTGGCGACGGCAACGGTGTCCTTCCTCATGACGCTCGCCGCGACGATCTACCCGAGCTGGCGGGCCGCGAAGGTCAACCCGGCCGACGCGCTGCGCTACGAGTGAACGGAAAATGGTGAACGGCGCGACGCAGCGCGGCGGGGAGCCGGTGATGGCGTGCCGCGGGCTGCGGAAGATCTTCCGGCAGGGCGCGCTGGAGGTGCCGGTCCTGCTCGGCGTGGATCTCGATGTCGCGGCCGGCGAGCGGGTCGCGATCGTGGGCGCATCCGGGTCTGGCAAGAGCACGCTGCTGCACCTCATGGGCGGGCTCGACGAGCCGAGCGCGGGCGAGGTGAGGGTGGAAGGCGTGCCGCTCGCCGCCCAGACCGAGGCGGAGCGCGGGCGCATGCGCAACCGGGCGCTCGGTTTCGTCTACCAGTTCCACCACCTGCTGCCGGAATTCACCGCCGAGGAGAATGTCGCGATGCCGCTCCTCATCCGGCGCTCGCCGCGGGGCGAAGCGCTGGCGGCGGCGGCGGACATGCTGAGGCAGGTCGGGCTCGGGCACCGTCTCGCGCACCGCCCGGGCGAGCTGTCGGGCGGCGAGCGCCAGCGCGCGGCGCTCGCGCGCGCGCTCGTGACGCGACCCGTTTGCCTGCTCGCGGACGAGCCGACCGGCAATCTCGATCGCCAGAACGCGCAGGCGGTGTTCGGGTTGATGCTCGAGCTGAACCGCCATGGCGGCGCAAGCCTCGTCGTGGTAACCCACGACGGCGAGATTGCCGCCCGCGCGGACCGGGTGCTGCGCCTGGAGGACGGCGTACTCGGACCCGGGGCCTGAGGCGGCCGCCGGCCGTGAGGCGCGCCGGGGTCCGGGCGTGCCTCAGCCCGTGGACGAGTCATCCGGCCGGCGCGCGGCTTCGCGGCCTCAGTAGTCGACCGGCAGCGGATCGAGGCTCCGCCACAGGTACCAGGTTGCAACCGAGCGCCACGGCGCCCACGGCGCCGCGATGCGGCGCATCCGCGGCGCACTCAGGGCGCGGCCGCCGTTATAGTGGATGCGCATCGCGCGCTGCAGTCCGAGGTCGGCGAGCGGCAGGATGTCCGGACGCAGCAGATGGAAGATCAGGAACATCTCGGCGGTCCAGCGACCGATTCCCTTTACCGCGACGAGCTCCGAGATCAGCGTCTCGTCGTCGAGCGCGGGCCATCGTGCCGGGTCGAGGTCGCCGTCGAGGAACTTTCGCGCGAGATCCTTGAGGTAGTCCGCCTTGCGCTCCGACAGGCCACAGTGGCGCAGCGCGGGTTTGCGGGTCCGCGCGAGGGCGGCGGGCGTGAGCGTCACGAGCCGGCCGCAGAGGCGGTCCCAGACGGACTGCGCCGCCTTCACGGAGATCTGCTGGCCGACGATCGAGCGCGCGAGCGTGGTGAACGCATCACCCCGGGTCACGAGATGGATGCCGGGATGGCGCGCGATGACCCCGCCGAGAACGGGATCGCGCGCGGCGAGCGCGCGTGCGGCCTCGTCCCAGTAGTCCGGCGCGCCCTCCATGATTCGTCGAACCTCCTCGTTCCCTCAGGGACGGCCTGCGCGGCGCGCGCGGGCGCGGCGGCGGCGCGACCAGGACCAGCGCACGGAAAGGCGCCAGGTCCAGTCCACCGCGAGATATCCGATCGCCGCGAGGAGCAGCGCCAGTAGCGGGATGCCGACGAGCAGCGGTTTGCCGACGTTCGCGATCCAGGCGAGTGCCGCCGGCAGCCACTCCGCGTAGGGCCGGCCGGCAAGGTCGAGAGGAGGGGTGGGAATGCCGCCGCTTTCGAGCATCACGAGCTGCCCGAGGCCGAACGCGAGCAGGTAGAGCGGCACGATCGTGAACGGGTTGGAATAAAGGGTCACCAGTACCGCGATCGGCAGATTGACCCGGAACGCAACCGCGAGTATCGCGCCGGCCATGAACTGCACGGGGTTGCTGCCGGGAATCAGACCGGCGAAGAGGCCCGCCGCGACGCCTCCCGCCACCGAGCGGCGGTGCAGGTGCCAGAGGTTGTGGTGCTGGAGCCGCGTTCCCAGGCGGGCGACGTACTGGTTCTCCCGGATCGACTCGTGGCTCGGCAGGAAGCGCCGGAAGAACTTGCGTGGCATGGGCGCGGCAGTCGCATTACGCTGCGGTGGCCATCGCGAGCGGTGCACGCGCCTCGCGGGGCGCTCGCGCTGCCGCGTGGCTCAGTGGTACCGGGCGGGCCAGAGGGTCGTACGCCACATGTCGTCGCGCGCCTCGCCCCGCGCACGTTCGGCGAACCCCGCTCTCGACGGAGAATCCATCGGGCCATCATCGGACCCGCCCCTGTAGCTGTCAAGAGCGAGGGCACGCGCCGCGGAAGCGGGCGCACCGGGTACGCGCGCGCCCGCGGCGCGCCCGCCTCGGCCGAAGGTCCTAGCGCGATGCCAATCGGTGCACGCGGGGCCCGCCCGCGCGTTGCACCCGTATGCGAGCCAATGTTCTCCTGTTTGCCGCCGGAGTCTGGCTGCTGCAGCAACAGGCGGAGCTGCCGGGGGCAGGGACAGCGTGGGCGCTCGCCGCGCTTGGCCTGACGGCGTTCCTGCCCGAATCGCGGGGCCGGGCGGGCCGCGCGGCACGCCGGGTCGTGGTTGCAGGCGCCTGCTGCGCCGCGGGATACGCGTGGGCTGCCACACTTGCGGGCATCCGGCTCGCC
This sequence comes from Burkholderiales bacterium, assembly GCA_020854035.1. Lineage (GTDB taxonomy): Bacteria > Pseudomonadota > Gammaproteobacteria > Burkholderiales > SG8-41 > SG8-41. Next base: position 29,900 of record JADZGE010000061.1, read on the forward strand.
GACGCGCTCCCCCCTGAGTGGGAAGGGCGGGACGTGCGCATCGAAGGTGTCGTCGCGGCGCTGCCGGATTCCTCCGCACAGAGCGTGCGATTCGAGTTCGATGTCGAGCGCGTGCTGAGCGCGGGTGCCGCCGTGCCGGGGCGCATCGTGCTTTCGTGGTGGGGTGCGGGAGCGCGCGACGGCGGGCCTGCCGCGCGGCCGGAGCTCCTGCCCGGAGAGCGCTGGCAGTTCACGGCGCGATTGCGCCGCCCGCGCGGTCTTTCGAACCCGCACGGCTTCGACTACGAGGCGTGGCTGCTCGAGCACAACATCCGCGCGACGGGTTACGTGCGGCAGCGGCCCGCGCCCTCGCGCGGTGCGGCCATGGTGCACCGGCCGGGCTACCACGTCGAGCGGGCGCGCGCGGCATTGCGCGAACGCATACAGGCGGCACTGCCGGACGCACCCCACGCCGGGGTTCTCGTGGCGCTCGCGATCGGGGACCAGCGCGCGATCACCCCGGGCGAATGGCAGACGTTCACCCGCACCGGCGTCAATCACCTCATGAGCATCTCGGGGCTCCACGTAACGATGGTGTCCGGGCTCGTGTTCGCGCTCGTGTCCGGCCTGTGGCGGCGCTCCGAGCGGCTGACCCTCCGTCTGCCGGCGGTGCGGGCGGGTGCGCTCGCCGGCGTCGTGACGGCATTCGGATACGCGTTGCTCGCCGGGTTCGCCGTTCCGGCGCAGCGCACCGTCTACATGCTGTGCGTCGTCGCCGCGGCCGTGTGGCTGGGCCTCGCGGAGTCGGCGACGGCGGTGCTCGCGGCGGCGCTCCTCGCGGTGTTGCTGCTCGACCCGTGGGCGGTCCTCGCACCGGGGTTCTGGCTCTCGTTCGGCGCCGTTGGCGCCATCATGTACGTGTGCAACGGCCGTCTCGGCAGGCCCCACTGGCTCGCGACGTGGTTGCGGGTCCAGTGCGCGGTGACGCTCGCCATGATCCCGGTGCTGCTCGCGGTGTTCCAGCAGGTCTCCGTCGTGTCGCCGGTCGCGAACGCGATCGCGATTCCGGTGGTGGGCCTCGTGGTCGTTCCGCTCACGCTGGCGGGCATGGTGCTGCCGGTCGACTGGCTGCTCGCGCTCGCGCACCTCGTGCTCGCGTGGTGCATGTGGGTGCTCGAGTGGCTGAGCGGCCTCGGTGCGGCGGTGTGGGAGCAGCGCGCGCCGCCGGGCTGGGCGGTCGTGGCGGGAACGATCGCGGTCCTCCTGCTTCTGGCGCCGCGCGGGTTTCCCGGGCGCGCGCTCGGCGCGGCCGGCCTCGCGCCGCTGCTCGTCGTGGCGCCGGCCGCAATCGCGCCGGAGGCACTGCGGGTCACCGTGCTCGACGTGGGCCACGGCGTCGCGGTCCTCGTGCGCACCGCCGGCCATGCGCTCCTCTACGACACCGGGCCGCCGTTCGGCCCGCGGGCCGACAGCGGCAGCCGGGTGATCGTGCCCTACCTGCGCGCCACCGGCGTGCCGAGGCTCGACGCGTTGATCGTGAGCCACGACGACGCCGATCACTGGGGTGGCGCCGCCTCGGTAATGCAGGCACTGCCGGTCGAGTGGCTGCTTTCCTCCCTCCCCGAATCGGACCCGTTGTGGCTGCAGGCGGAGCGTTCCGCGCGCTGCCGCGCCGGGCAGAGCTGGGAATGGGACGGAGTGCGTTTCGAGATCCTGCACCCTCTCCCGGAGAGCTACGCCGAGCGGCCGGTGCGGGATAATGACCGGAGCTGCGTGCTCATGGTCTCAGCGCCTGGCGCACGCCTGCTCCTCCCCGGCGACATCGAGCGCGAGGCGGAGGCCGCGTTTGCCGCGAGGCACGGCGATCGACTGCGGGCGGACGTGCTGCTGGCACCGCACCAGGGCAGCAGAAGCTCGTCGACGCCGGATTTCGTGCGGGCCGTCGGGCCCCGGCTCGTCGTGTTTCCCGTGGGCTATCGCAATCGCTACGGTCATCCGCACCGCGACGTCGTGCAGCGCTACGATGCGGCGGGCAGCCGGATCCGTCGTACCGATCGCGACGGCGCGCTGACACTTGCGATCGGCCCGGAGGGTGGCATCGAGGTGTGGTCGCACCGCGCGGCGTATCGCCGCTATTGGCAGACCGGCCTTCCCGGGAGTCCCGCGCGCGGCCCGGAAGCGCTCCTTGCCTCCCCCAGCCGGCTCGGCGCGGAAAGGCCGCACGCCCCGGTCAGTCCGCCCGGGCCCCGGAGGCCCTGACAAGCGGCGCCCACTTGTCCTTCTCCGCCCGCACGAACGCAGCAAACTGTTCTGGCGTCATGGCGACGTAGCTCAGGCCTTCCTTCGGCAGCCGCGCCTGCACCTCGGGCAACTGCATGACGCGATTCACCTCGCCGTTCAGCCTGGAGACGACCGCGGCGGGCGTGCCGCCCGCGGCGAAGAGCCCCGTCCAGTTGTTCACCGCGAATCCCTTCAGTCCCGCCTCGGAGAGCGTGGGCATCTGCGGCAGCGCGGCGGAGCGCTTGCCACCCAGCACGGCGATGCCGCGGAGTCTCCCCGCCTGCACCTGCGGCAGCACGGTGGGCAGCGTCGCGAACAGCAGCGAGGTCTCGCCCGAGAGGAGTCCCGTGATCGCGGGGACGTTGCCCTTGTAGGGCACGTGGACCATGTCGGTCCGGGTGAGGGACTTGAAGAGTTCGGCGGCGAGGTGACTCGTGGTGCCGCTGCCCGCGGAGGAGACCGTGAGCTCACCGGGACGCGCGGTCGCGAGGGCGACCAGTTCCTTCACGGTCTTCACCGGCAGCGATGGGTGCACGACCAGCAGGCCGTCGGCTTCCACGACGAACGCGACGGCGGCGAAATCGCGGATGGGGTCGTAGGGCAGCTTGCTGAAGAGGGTCGCGTTGATCGCGTGCGTGCCGATCGTGCCCATGACGAGCGTGTAGCCGTCGGGCGGGCTCTTCGCGACGATGTCCGAGCCGATGGTGCCGCCGGCGCCGGTGCGGTTCTCGACGACGACGTTCTGGCCCCAGCTCTCGCTCATCTTGCCGGCGAGGATACGGCCGAAGAGGTCCGAGAACCCGCCCGGCGGAAACGGCACCACCATGCGGATGGGTTTCGCGGGATAGGTCTGCGCGGCGAGCGGGGCCGCGGGGAGCAGGGCCGCCGCCGCGAGACCGGCGGCGATGGCACGGCGGGATGCATGTCGTTTCATGAGGGGACTCCGGGGGCGATGGTGCAATGCATGCGCCGCGATTCCCGTGGCGCGCAACCGGGTCAGAATTCCATCTCTGTGAGGGGCGCAACGCGCACGCCGTGCTCCTCGAGCGCCTTGCGCACCGCCGTCGCGACGGCGACGCCGGTCGGCTCGTCGCCGTGGGTGCAGAAGGTGTGCAGGCGTGTCTTGATGCGCTTGCCGGACTTCGAGATGAGCGCTCCTTCCTCGATGAACGAGAGGACCTGTCGCGCGGCGGTCCCGGGGTCCTTGATCATCGCGTCGCCCTGCCGGCGGGAGGTCATCTGGCCGGAGTCGTCGTAGGTGCGATCCACGTAGGCCTCTTCGGCCACCCGCAGGCCGAGCTTGCGGCCCGCGTCCACCATCTTCGAGCACGCGTTGGCGACGAAGATGATGTCCCGGTCGACCGACTTGATGCCGCGGGCAATGGCGGCCGCGACCTCTTCGTCCACGTGCGCCATGTTGTTGAGCGCGCCGTGCGGCTTGACGTGCGTCACGCGTTCGCCCACACCGCTCGCGATGCCCTGCAGGGCGCCGATCTGGTAGGCGATCATGTATTCGAGATCGCGCGGATTCGTGACGATCGGTCGCCGCCCGAAGCCCCACAGGTCGTTGAAACCGGGATGGGCGCCGATCGAGACGCCGTTCGCCTTGGCGAGGCGGACCGCGGTCGCCATGACCGTCGGGTCGCCCGCGTGAAACCCGCACGCGATGCTCGCGGACTTGATGATCCGCATGATAGCCTCGTCATTGCCGAGGGTGTAGTGTCCGAAACTCTCGCCCATGTCGGCGTTCATGTTGATGGTCGTCATTGCGCTGTCCCTGGTTGCGATTCCGAAAAGGCCGCAGGGAGCTCTGCGGACCGGAGAACGTCATTCCCCGACGGTTTCAGGATCGAGGAAGACGCGTATCATCATCTCGCTCTCCGATCGCGTCAAGAGTGCAAACGCCCTCGCGCGGCCGGTCGCGTACGAAATCCGAGTCGATGGCGGGCGATGCCGGCATCGCGCGGTTCTACGTCAAGCGGGGAATTTTCCGCCCGTGTCACGGACCAACCCGTGACGCCGGGTGCCGCGCGGGGCGACAGGCGCGGCGACGGCGCGGAGTCCGAGAGAGTCGAACTTCCCATAGACCAGTGAGACCCGGCAGCCCCCAACTGCGACTCGCGGGCGCATCGGCGGAGGACCACGTATCGGAGTGGCTCGGCGCGAACGCCACGCACCTCGCGGAAAGCGACCGCGAGGCGTTGCGCAGCGCGCTGGATTTCGCCCTGCCCGGCTACGCCGGCCGGCAGCATGCGTCGGGTCGGCCCCTCGCGGCGCACGTGCTCGACACGGCGGCCGCGCTTGCCGCGCTGCGTCTCGACGCCGAGACGATCGCGGCGGCCGTGCTCTTCCCGTGCCTTGCCCTTGCCCCGGAGCGCTCCGATATGCTGCGGGAGCGGTTCGGCCGTTCGATCGCCGATCTCGCGGAAGGGATACTGCGCATGGACGGCCTAGGCGCGATCGTCCGCCCGCCGGAAGGCGCAAGGCCCGAGGCGCAGGCCGCCCAGCTCGAGGCACTGCGCAAGATGCTCCTCGCCATGGTGCAGGACGTGCGTGTCGTGCTCGTCAAGCTCGCCGACCACGCGCAGGCGCTGCGTCACCTCGTGCGGGCGCCCGAGGGCGCGGCGCGACACGAGGCGGCGCGACTCGCGCAGGACATTTTCGCGCCGCTCGCGAACCGGCTGGGCGTGTGGCAGCTCAAGTGGGAGATCGAGGACCTCGCCTTGCGCATCCTCGAGCCGGAGACCTACCAGCGCATCGCGCGCCTGCTCGACGAAAAACGCGCGGATCGCGAGCGCTACCTGGAGAACCTCGCCGCGCTGCTCAAGGCGGAGCTCACGCGGGCGGGCATCCCGGCCGAGGTGCGCGCCCGGCCCAAGCATATCTACAGCATCTACCAGAAGATGAGGCGCAAGGGCTTCGATTTCGAGGCCCTCTACGATCTGCGCGCGGTGCGGGTGCTGGTCGATGACGTCAAGGATTGCTACGCCGTCCTCGGCCACGTGCACAACCTCTTCTCGCCGATTCCGAAGGAGTTCGACGACTACATCGCCAAGCCGAAGAGCAACCAGTACCGGTCGCTCCACACCGCGGTGATCGGGCCGGAGGGCAAGAGCGTCGAGGTGCAGATTCGCACGCACGGGATGCACCAGCACGCGGAGCTCGGGGTCGCGGCGCACTGGCGCTACAAGGAAGGCTCGCGCGGCGAGCGCGGCTACGACGAGAAGATCGCGTGGCTGCGCCAGATACTCGAATGGAAGGACGAGATCGGCGACGCCGGAGAGCTCGCCGAGCGCCTGCGCACGGGGCTCTTCGCCGACACGATCTACGTGCTGACGCCGCAGGGCCGCGTGATCGACCTGCCGCGGGGCGCGACGCCGATCGACTTCGCCTACCACGTGCACACGGAACTCGGGCACTGCTGCCGCGGCGCGCGGGTGGACGGAGTGATGGTGCCGCTCTCCACGCCGCTCGCGAACGGGCAGCAGGTCGAGGTGATCGCCGCGAAACAGGGCGGGCCGAGCCGCGACTGGTTGAACCCGGCCCTGGGCTACGTCGCGAGCCACGGCGCGCGCGCCAAGGTGCGGCAATGGTTCAACCGCCAGAACCTCGAGACCGCGGTGGCGCAGGGGCGCGCCGTCGTCGAAAAGGAACTGCAGCGACTGGGCCTGACGAGCTTGAGTCACGAGAAGCTCGCGACGCAGCTCGGTTTCGGGAAGGTGAGCGAGTTCCTGGCCGATGTGGGTCGCGGGGAGATCGGAAGCCGCCAGCTGCAGGCCGCCATGACCGGGCTCGACACGCGGGTCGCGTTGCCGGCGCCGCGGGAGGGAGCCCCCCCGGGGCCCGCGCGCCCGGCGTGGCCGGCCGGCAGCGGCAGCATCCTCGTCGTCGGTATCGACCGCCTGCTTACCGCCACGGCCCGCTGCTGCAAGCCCGCGCCTCCCGACGAGATCGTCGGATTCGTCACTCGCGGGCGCGGGGTAACGATACATCGGGCGGGCTGCCCGAACGTGAAGCGGCTCGACCCGGAAAGAGTGTTCGCGGCGGCGTGGGGCGAGCGTGGGGAAGCCACCTATCCGGTCGAGGTCGACGTGCACGCCGGGGAACGCGCCGGGATACGGCGGGACATCGCGGAGGCGCTCTCGCGCGATGGCGGGCGCATCGTCGCGTCGAGCTCGACGGCGAGCGATGGCGCGCTGCGGTTGCGATACACGGTGGAGGTGGCCGACCTCGAGCAGCTGCGAGTCGCGCTCGCGCGCGTGCGGGAGGTGCGCGGCGTGGCACGCGCCGCGCGGCGCTGAACCCGGGAAAACGCGCGGTGATCTTGCGCGCCGAGAGCGGATTCCGGCTGCGCGTCCGACGGCAGCCGCTCGCCGCGCCACGCGCGGCAAACGCGGGCGCCGGCCCGGGTTGCATCCACCCGCGCCATTATGCACCGGCCGGGCGTGCCGATCCCGCGTGCGATGCCACTGGTTTGTGCGGGCCTGTGGGTTCCGCTACAATTCCCGGGGCAGGCGCGTAGCTCAGCTGGCTAGAGCGCATCCTTGACATGGATGAGGTCGTTGGTTCGACTCCAATCGCGCCTACCAATTGTTGAATCCGGAGGCCGCGCGCCGGTTTAGCCCTGCGTGTCGGAGCGGTCGCTCTCGCGCCGTTCGACGCGCAGTGTTTTTTTGGGGCGGCGCGGGCGGCAGGCGTGAACCCTGCCGGCGGAGCACGCAGCGGAACCCCGCGCGAAGTCCGGGCCGCACGACAGGGAAGCGATCGCATCGCACGATGAGCGAGAACGGGAATCGCCGGAGGGCCGGCGCACGGTAAGCGAGGCATGTCCGAGCCGACCCTGTTCCATCTCGAAGTGAACCCGCGCATACCGCGGCGCCTGCTGCGCCTCGAGCAGCTCGCGGGCAATCTGTACTACAGCTGGGATCGCGCGACGCGCGCGCTCTTCGCCCGGATGCACCCCGCGCTGTGGGAGGCGGTCGGGCACAGCCCCAAGGCGATGCTGAAGCGCATCGACGAGGAGCGGTTGACCGCGGCGGCGAGCGACCCGGTCTTTCTCAACGGCTTCAACCGCGTGCTCTCGGCGTTCGACTCGTATCACTCCGAGCCGGTGCCGAAGCAGAATTCCGCGCTGTTCGCGCAAGGGGACCTCATCGCCTATTTCTGCGCGGAGTTCGGCTTTCACGAGAGCATGCCCATCTATTCGGGCGGCCTCGGCATCCTCGCCGGAGACCATTGCAAGGCCGCAAGCGACGCGCAGCTCCCGTTCGTTGCCGTGGGACTGCTCTACCGCCAGGGTTACTTCGTCCAGACGATAGACGGCGAGGGTAACCAGCACGCCGAGTATTTCGATTCGGACTTCGACGACCTGCCGATTGCTCCGGTCAGGCGCGAGGACGGGTCGGAACTCGTGGTCCGGGTGGCGCTGCCGGGGCGGGAGGTGCGCGCGAAGGTCTGGCAGGCGCGGGTGGGACACGTGGGTCTGTTTCTTCTCGACACGGACCTGGCGGAGAACGGCGAGCGTGATTGCAACATCGCGCACCAACTCTACGGCGGCGACCACAACACCCGCATCGAGCAGGAACTGCTGCTCGGCGTGGGCGGTGTGCGCGCGCTGGCGGCGATGGGCATCAAGCCCACGGTGTGGCACATCAACGAGGGGCACGCCGCGTTCCTGGTGCTGGAGCGAATCCGCAACCTCATTCCCGAAGTGGGCGGTTTCGACGCCGCCCTCGAGGCGGTCGCCGCGCGCACGGTGTTCACGAGCCACACCCCGGTGCCGGCGGGGCACGATCAGTTCGCGCCGCAGGCGATCGCGCCCTATCTCGAGAGCTATTGCGCCGAGCTGGGAGTCGCGGTGGAGAAGGTCGCCGCGCTGGCGCGCCCGCCGGGCAGCGATGAGTTCAACATGACGACGCTTGCCGTGCGCTGCTCGCGCCATCACAACGGCGTCTCGCGCATCCACGGCGGGGTCACCTCGCGCATGCTGCGCGAGCTCTGGCCGCAGATTCCGACCGAGGAGAATCCGGTCGACTACGTGACGAACGGCGTGCACATACCGACCTTCCTCGCCCCGGAGTGGTGCGACGTGTTCGACCGCTTCCTCGGGATCGGGTGGCTGCGGCGGCGCGACGACCCGGGCGTGTGGAAGTGCATCCACGAGATTCCCGACCAGATGTTCTGGAGCGTGCGCCAGGATCTCAAGTCGCAGATGCTGCACATGATCCGGGCGAGGATCCGCAACCAGCACTTCCGCAATCAGGGAAGCGAAGCGCACCTCGACCGCCTGCTGCGCTGCGCCGATCCGCTCAATCCCAACGTTCTTACCATCGGCTTCGGGCGCCGGTTCGCCACCTACAAGCGCGCGGGGCTCATCTTCAGCGACCTCGAGTTCCTGCGGCGGCTGCTGGGCGACGCCCGGCGCCCGGTGCTCTTCATCTACTCGGGCAAAGCGCATCCGGCCGATGGGCCGGGGCAGGAGATCATCCGGACCATCGCGCGGATGAGTCGCATGCCGGAGTTCGAGGGCAGGATCCTGCTGATCGAGGGCTACGACCTGCACCTCGCGCGCCGCCTCGTGTCGGGCGTGGACGTGTGGCTCAACAACCCGGTCTACCCGATGGAGGCCTCCGGCACCTCCGGCATGAAAGCCGGCATGAACGGCGTCATCAATCTCTCGGTGCTCGACGGCTGGTGGGGCGAGGGCTACCAGGGCGACAACGGGTGGGCCGTCAAGCCCGCCTCGGCGATGCTCGATCCCGATCGCCGCGACCGCGAGGAGGCGCGCACCCTCTACGAAATTCTCGAGGACCAGCTCGTGCCGCTCTACTACCGGCGCGGCGACGCGGGCTACCCGCAGGAGTGGATCGCCATGGCGAAGCGCTCGATGGCGTCGCTCCTTCCCCGCTTCAACGCCACGCGCATGGTGAACGAGTACGTGACGAAGTTCTACGTGCCCGCGCTCAGGCAGGGCAGGCGCGTGGACGAGCACGGTCACGAGGGAGCGAAAGCGCTCGCGGCGTGGAAAGCGCGCGTGCGCGGCGCGTGGGCCGGGGTCGCGGCCCGCCGACTCGACGCGCCGCCGCGCCGCATCCAGTTCGGCGAGAACGTGCCGGTGGAAATCGCCGTGCGCCTGAACGGGCTCGCGCCCGGGGACGTGGCGGTCGAACTGCTGCTCACGCGCGGGCTGCACGAGCCGCTCGAGCGCCGGGGCCGCCACGAACTCGTCGCGACCGGGACGCTCGACGGCGGTGGCGAGCAACGTTACGCGCTCGCGCTCAAGCCCGAGCTCTGCGGGCGGCTCGACTACCGTATCCGCGTCTACCCGCGGCACGAACTGCTCACGCACCCCTTCGAACTCGGGTTGATGCTCTGGATCTGATCGCCGGGCGGGCGCGGCGTCAGCCGCGCTCGGCGCGCAGCATCCGCAGCATCTCCGTCACGCGCGCGTCCGCCGGCCAGTCCTCCAGCGCGACGGGGACTTTCCTGCGCCAGTTGGGATAGCGCTCGTCGGTCGTACCGGGCACGTTCACCTGATCGATCTGTCCGAACAGGTCCTCGGCCTGGAACATGAGGATCTTCGAGGGCGCACGGGCCACGTACGCGTGGACCGCCCGGGCGAGCGCGTCGTCCATGGCCTCCGGGCGTACGTCCTCGGTCGAGCGCCCCTCGGGCAGCAGGCCCTCGCGCGCGAGCACCGCGAGGAGCCGGTGGCGATCGCGCGCGCGGCCGTCGTACTGCCGCGCCCGCACTTCCGGGCTCGGGAAGAGATCGAGCTCGGTGCGCGTCTCGAGGTCCGCGCCGCGCCAGTAGCCGCGCAGCGTCGGCAGGTCGTGCGTCGTGATCGTGGCGACGGCTTCGCGCGGGTAGGCCGACGCGGACTTGAACTCGCCCTGCCAGTCGCGCTCGAAGTACATCGGGTGGTAGGAAAGCAGCCCGTACTCGGCCATCGCCTCGCGCACGGCGTCCGGCACCGTGCCGAGATCCTCGCCCACGACGAGGCAGCGGTTGCGCTCGCTCTCGAGCGCGAGGATGCCGAGGAGATCGAAGAACGGGTAGCGCACGTAGGTGCCCTCCGTGGGACCCGCATCCTCCGGTATCCAGTAAAGGCGCATGAGCCCCATCACGTGATCGAGGCGCAGGGCGCCCGCGTGCCGCATCAGGCACCGCAGCGTGGCGATGAACGGTTCGTAGCCGGCTTCCGCGAGCCGCTGCGGGATCCACGGCGGCAGGCCCCACTCCTGGCCCTTGAGGTTGAACTCATCGGGCGGACAACCCACGCGGGCGGAGAGCGCGTGCAGTCCCGGCTGCATCCAGGTTTCCGCGCCCCCGGGATGCACCCCCACCGCGAGGTCCTGGTAAAGACCGAGCGCGGCGCCGCCGTCGCGGGCGCGCTCCGCGATCATCGCGAGTTGGGCGTCGGCCTGCCACTGGAGGTATTCGTAGTACTCGACGCGTTGCGCCGCGCGCTTCGCGAACGCCGCGACCGCCGGACCGGCGGGATCGTGGTACTCCCGCGGCCATGCGCGCCAGCCGAGGTCGCCGGAGTTGCCGCCCGAGAAATGCTCCTGCAGCGCTTCGAAGAGCGCGTGCAGTCTCAACCGCTCGCCGCCTTCCACCCGGAAAGCACGGAACTCCCGTGCCCGGGCGGTATCGTGTTCGAGGTGCACCGCCTTGAAATCGCGGAAGAGCAATTCGAGGATCTCGAGCTTCGCGCCGGCCGCCGCGGCGTAGTCGACGAGGTCCGTCGCACGGAGCGCCTGCACGCGTTGCCGAAACGCGGGTTCCGCCACCCGGCCGCGTGCGGCGGCGGATTCCGCGAAATCCGCCATGGCCTCGACATCGAGGAACATCACGTTTACCCACAGCCGGCTGGAGGGCCGGTAGGGGCTTGCCTCTTCCGGCCGGCTCGGATGCAGGGCGTGGAGCGGACTCAGTCCGACGGTTCCGGCGCCGGCGGCCCGGGCGAGCCGCAGCACCGCATCGAGGTCGCCGAAGTCGCCGATGCCCCAATTTCGGGCGGAGCGCAGCGCGTAGAGCTGGATGGCGGGGCCAAAGGTCCGCGCGGTACCCTCGAGCAGCGGCGACTGGTAACAGCGCGCCGGAGCGGCGATGAGCGGCATCGTGGCCGCTTCGGTCCCCGCTTCAAGGAGGGTGAGGCGGTGGTAGCCGGCCGGCGGGGCGAGCGGCAGCTCGAAGCGCACGCGGATACGGGTGGCCCCCGCGATTTCGGCCGTGGCAAGTCGCGGCAGCGTGTCGGGCGTCAGGGTGCCGGCGGTGCTCGCCCCGGATTCGAGCGCCAGCACCCAGTCGAACCGGGTCCCCGCGCGCGCCTGCGGCACCGTGATCTCGATCGCCACGGGCGCGGCCCCGGCGCGCACGACTTTCGCCGGCGGCAGCACCGGGCGCCAGGCCCGAGCCTCCGCTCCGGCGAGCGCGGCAGGGGCATCGTCCGCCGATCCGAGCGTCACGCCCATCGCGTCGAGCAGCATGAGCTTGGTGCGCTCCGGGGCGGGGCGGTATTTGCCCCAGAGGTCGTGGTAGGCGATCTCGATGCCACAGTACTCGCACAGCCGGTCGAGCGCATCGCTCATCGGCTGCGCTCGCGGGCGAGCAGCGCCAGCGAGCGTGCTTCGAGCGGATAGCGCTCGCCGGGACCACGGGTGCCGGGCGCCGGACGCCCGTCCGGGAAATGCGTGTCGAGCAGCGCCGTGAAGGTGAGCGCGGGTGCGCGCGGCAGCGTGAAGTCGACTCGTTCGTGGTGCGCGTTCAGCAGGAGCAGCAGATCGTCGTCTTCGATCGGGCGCCCGTGCTCGTCGCGCTCGCCAAGCCCCTCGCCCGAGATGAGCATCCCGATTGAGCGCCCGTGCGGCTCGCTCCAGTCCTCGCCGGTCATCTCCGTGCCCGCGGGCGCGAGCCAGGTGAGATCCTTCGCCGCGTGCTCGGCGCGGGCACGCCCGCGGAAGAACGCGCGCCGGCGAAGGAGGGGATGCGCGTTGCGCAGCGCGATCAACCGCTGCACGAAGGCGAGCAGGCCCTGCGCCGCCGCGCCGGGATCCCAGTGCACCCAGCTTACCTCGTTGTCCTGGCAGTAGGCATTGTTGTTCCCGTGCTGGGTGCGCCCGAGTTCATCGCCGCCGAGCAGCATCGGCACGCCCTGCGAGAGGATGAGGGTGGCGAGAAAGTTCCGCTTCTGCCGCTCGCGCAGCGCGGCGACCTGCGGGTCGTCGGTGGGACCCTCCACGCCGCAGTTCCAGCTGCGGTTGTGGTTCTCCCCGTCGCGGTTGCCCTCGCCGTTCGCTTCATTGTGCTTGTCGTTGTAGGAGACGAGGTCTTGTAGCGTGAAGCCGTCGTGGGCGGTGACGAAGTTGATGCTCGCCGCGGGACCCCGGCCGCTCGCCTGGAATAGATCGCTCGAGCCCGACAGGCGCGACGCAAGCTCACCCACGAGGCCGCCGTCGCCCCGCCAGTAGGAGCGCACCGCGTCGCGGTACCTGCCGTTCCATTCGGCCCAGCCGGGCGGGAAGTTGCCGGCCTGGTAGCCGCCTTCGCCGAGGTCCCACGGCTCGGCGATGAGCTTCACCTGCCTGAGCACGGGGTCCTGGCGCACTGCGCCGAAAAAGGCGCCGCGCCGCTCGAACTCGTGCTCCCCGCGCGCGAGCGTCACGGCGAGATCGAAGCGGAAGCCGTCCACGTGCATCTCCGTCACCCAGTAGCGCAGGCTGTCCATGACGAGGTGCAGCACCGCCGGATGCGAGGTGTCGAGGGTGTTGCCGGTGCCGGTGTAGTCCTCGTAGCGGCGCGGGTCGTCCGCGCGCAGGCGGTAGTAGGTGCGGTTGTCGATGCCGCGAAAGGCGAGCGTCGGCCCGAGCTCGTTGCCCTCGCCGGTATGGTTGTAGACGACGTCGAGCAGGACCTCGATGCCGGCGGCGTGTAGCGTCTTCACCATGGTCTTGAATTCACCGAGTGAAGCGCCGGCGCAGTAGCGCATGTCGGGGGCGAAGTAGCCGATGCTGTTGTAGCCCCAGTAGTTGCGCAGGCCAAGCTCGGCGAGCCGCTTGTCGTCGACGAAAGCGTGCACCGGGAGCAGGTCGACCGCAGTAACGCCGAGCCGCTTGAGGTGCTCGATCACGGGCGGTGCCGCGAGGCCCGCGTACGTGCCGCGCAGCTCCGGCGGCACCAGCGGGTTGAGCATGGTGTGGCCGCGCACGTGGAGCTCGTAAATGACGCTGTCCTGCCACGGCACGTTCGGCCGGCGGTCATCGCCCCAGGTGAACGCGGGGTCGACGACCTCGCACTTCGGCATGCCCGACGCGTTGTCCCGCGTGTCGAACGACAGATCTTCCCGGCGGGCCCCGACGCGGTAGCCGAAGTGCGCATCCGACCAGCGCAGCTGCCCCCGCAGCATGCGCGCGCAGGGATCGACGAGGAGCTTGTGGGGATTGAAACGGTGGCCCTCCCCGGGCGCGTAGGGGCCGTGAACGCGGTAGCCGTAGAGGAGCCCCGGGCGCGCCTCGGGCAGGTAGCAGTGCCAGACGAAATCCGTGCGCTCGGCGAGGTCCACGCTTTCGATCTGGCGCCGCCCGTGGGGATCGAACAGGCACAGCTCGACCCGCTCGGCGTGCTCGGAGTAGAGCGCGAAATTGACACCCTGCCCGTCCCAGGTCGCGCCCAGGGGGTAGGGGCGCCCGCGCCAGAGGGCGCCGTTCGTGCCGATCAAACGCACGCGTGCGCCCGGCCGCGACTGCCCGGTATGCCGGCCGCGCGGCGCGTGCCGCGCGTCATCATCGCGCGCGGGGGCATCAATCGCTTTCCGCGCTCTCCAGGAGCAGCATCGAGAGCGGCGGCAGGGTGAGCGACACCGAGCAGGGGTGTCCGTGCGCGGGCACGTCGCCCGCCCCGACGCGCCCGAGGTTGCCCATTCCGCTGCCGCCGTACTCGCGGGCGTCGCTGTTCAGGACCTCCCGCCAGTCGCCGCGGCGCGGCACGCCGATGCGGTAGCCGTGGCGCGGCACCGGCGTGAGGTTGAGGGCGACGAGCGCCGTGGCACCCCCGGAGCGCGACCTGCGCAGGAAGCTCACGACGCTCTGATCGGCATCGTGGCAGTCCACCCATTCGAAGCCCTCCGGCGCGAAGTCCTGCTCGTGCAGCGCGGGCAGGCGCCGGTAGCAGCGGTTGAGATCGCGCACCCAGTCGCGCACGCCGCGGTGCCCGGCGTGCGCGAGCACGTGCCACTCGAGGCTCTCGTCGTGCCGCCACTCGCGGCACTGGGCGAATTCCCCGCCCATGAACAGGAGCTTCTTGCCGGGATGCGTCCACATGTAGCCGTACAGGCAGCGCAGGTTGGCGAAGCGCTGCCACTCCTCGCCCGGCATCTTGCCGATGAGGGCCCCCTTGCCGTGCACGACCTCGTCGGGCGAGAGGGGCAGCACGAAATTCTCCGAGAAGGCGTACCAGGCGCTGAAGGTGAGCCGGTCGTGGTGATGCTTGCGGTAGACCGGGTCGCGCGACCAGTAGTCGAGCGCATCGTGCATCCACCCCATGTTCCACTTCATGCCGAAGCCGAGCCCGCCGAGGTATACCGGCCGCGAGACCGCGGGCCACGCGGTGGATTCCTCCGCGATCATCTGGATGTCCGGATGGTCGCGGTACGCCGCCTCGTTCAGGCCCCGCAGGAACTCCACGGCCTCGAGGTTCTCCCTGCCGCCGTGGACGTTCGGGATCCACTCGCCTTCGCGGCGCGCGTAATCGAGGTAGAGCATGGACGCCACCGCGTCGACGCGCAGCCCGTCGAGGTGGTAGCGGTCGAGCCAGAACATCGCGCTGCTCCAGAGGAAGGCGCGCACTTCGTGGCGGCCGTAGTTGAAGATGCAACTGCCCCACTCCGGGTGGAACCCTTGCCGCGCGTCCGCGTGCTCGTAGAGGTGCGTGCCGTCGAACCGCGCGAGCCCGTGTGCGTCGGATGGAAAGTGGGACGGCACCCAGTCGAGGAGCACGCCGATACCGCGCTGGTGCAGGTGATCGACCAGGTACATGAAGTCCTGCGGCGTTCCGTAGCGGGCCGTCGGCGCGAAATAGCCGGTCGTCTGGTATCCCCACGACCCGTAGAAGGGATGCTCGGTGACGGGCAGCAGTTCGACGTGCGTGAAACCGGTCTCCTCGACGTAGTCCGCGAGCGCGTGCGCGATCTCGCGGTAACCGAGCGGCTCGTGCGGGCGCGCGGGGTCGCGCCGCCACGAACCCAGGTGCACTTCATATATCGAAACCGGCGCGTCGAGCGCGTTGGCGCGGGCGCGTGAGCGCATCCACGCCGCGTCGCGCCACTCGTAGTCGAGACGCCACAGGCGCGAGGCCGTTCGCGGCGGGCACTCGCAGCAGAAGGCGAACGGATCGGATTTCTCGATCGCATGGCCGTGCGGGCCCGGGACGATGCGGTACTTGTAGCAATCGCCGTGCGCGGCCTCCGGCACGAAGCCTTCCCAGATGCCCGAGGAATCCGCGCGGGGATTGAGCGCGTTCGCGCCCGCGCGCCAGCCGTTGAAGTCTCCCACCACGGCGACCCCGCGCGCGTTGGGAGCCCACACGCTGAAGTGCGCGCCCCGCGCGCCGGGCTCGCCCGCGAGGTGGCCGCCGAACTTCGCGTAGAGGCGTGTATGCGTGCCCTGGCGGAACAGGAACGCGTCGAATCCGCTCATTCGGTGGCGGGACTCGAGCGGCCCCGCGAGGATGGCTGGTTCCGTGCTGGAGTGGGTCGACACGCGCGGGGAGGGCCGGATGCGGCTTCGCAAATTGTTGATTTGACGAAGTTTAGCAGACTCGTGCTATGATCGCGGGAAGACGGTCGAATTGCGGATCGGGCGCGGGTTCGATCGAAAAGTGCGGCATCACCGCACTTTTTTTGTTGCACGCGCCGGGAAACCCCGGCGCGAACGGATTCGAACAGATGGTGAACATCAGACTTCCGGACGGCTCGGTTCGTTCCTTCGACGGCCCCGTGACCGTTGCCGAAGTGGCCCGGGCGATCGGCCCGGGGCTTGCCAAGGCGGCGCTCGCGGGGCGGGTGAACGGCAAACTCGTCGATACGTCGCACCGCGTCGAGCGCGACGCCGATCTCGCGATCGTCACCGACCGCGACGCCGAGGCGCTCGAGCTGCTGCGCCACTCCACCGCGCACCTGCTTGCGCATGCCGTGAAGGAGTTGCACCCACAGGCGCAGGTGACGATCGGCCCGGTGGTGGAGGACGGGTTCTACTACGATTTCTCGTACGGGCGTCCGTTCACTCCCGAGGATCTGGCGGCGATCGAAAAACGCATGCAGGAGATCGCGCGCCGGGATCTAAGGGTGGAGCGGCAGGTCATGCCGAGGGACGCGGCGGTCGCGCTCTTTCGCGGGATGGGCGAGAAATACAAGGCCGAGATCATCGCCGCCATCCCGGACGGCGAGGAGTTGTCGCTCTATCGGCAGGGCGAGTTCATCGACCTCTGCCGCGGCCCGCACGTGCCTTCCACCGGGCGTTTGAAGGTATTCAAGCTCATGAAGGTGGCGGGCGCCTACTGGCGCGGCGATCACCGCAACGAGATGCTCCAGCGCATCTACGGCACGGCGTGGGCGAAGAAGGAGGATCAGGACGCCTACCTTCACCGGCTCGAGGAGGCGGAAAAGCGCGACCATCGCCGGCTCGGGCGCAGCCTCGACCTCTTCCACACCCAGGACGAGGCGCCCGGAATGGTGTTCTGGCACCCGAAGGGTTGGACCATCTGGCAGGTCATCGAAAGCCACCTGCGCGGCATCCTGCGCGAGAACGGCTACCACGAGGTGCGCGGGCCGAGCGTGCTCGATGTGTCGCTCTGGAAGCGCTCCGGGCACTGGGACAATTTCCGGGAGAACATGTTCTTCACGGAGTCGGAGTCGCGCGAGTACGCCGTGAAGCCCATGAGCTGCCCGGGGCACGTGCAGATCTACAACCAGGGACTGAAGAGCTACCGCGATCTCCCGCTGCGGCTCGCCGAGTTCGGTGCCTGTCACCGCAACGAGCCCTCGGGCGCGCTGCACGGGCTGATGCGCGTGCGCGCGTTCACCCAGGACGACGCGCACATCTTCTGCACCGAGGAACAGGTCGAGCCGGAGGTGATGCGCTTTATCGATCTCCTCGCGCGGGTGTACGCCGATTTCGGTTTCGAGGAGATCCCGGTCAAGCTCTCGACGCGTCCCGCGCGGCGCGTCGGAACCGACGAGCAGTGGGACCGCGCGGAGGCCGCGCTGCGCGCTGCGCTGCAGAACAAGGGGATCGCCTGCGAGGTGCAGCCCGGCGAAGGCGCGTTCTACGGGCCCAAGATCGAGTTCTCCCTCAAGGACAGCCTGGCGCGGGTCTGGCAGTGTGGGACGATGCAACTCGATTTTTCGATGCCCGGGCGGCTGGGAGCCGAATACGTGGCCGAAGACAACTCGCGGCGCGTGCCGGTCATGCTGCACCGGGCGATACTCGGCTCCTTCGAGCGGTTCATCGGCATCCTGCTCGAGCACTACGCCGGCGCGCTCCCGGTATGGCTCGCCCCGGTGCAGGCGACGGTCATGAACATCACCGGCAACCAGGCCGATTACGCGGCCGAGGTCACGGGCGCGCTCGTTCGGGCCGGATTCCGGGTCCAGTCGGACTTGAGGAACGAAAAAATTTCCTATAAGATTCGCGAACATAGTCTGCAAAAGCTGCCTTACCAGGTCATCGTGGGCGACAAGGAAAAGGCGGCGCGACTGGTTGCCGTGCGCACTCGCAGGGGTGAGGATCTCGGCCAGATGAGTCTGGCCGATTTTGTCTCGCGGCTGCGTGCCGAAGCCGAACGGCTCGGGCGGGCGGCGTAAGACGAACGGGATTGAAGGAGATTCCTACATCGCTCAGGAAAAGGAACCGCGGATAAACGGCGAAATCAGCGCGCCGGAGGTCCGGGTCATAGGGGCCAACGGCGAACCGCTTGGCGTCATCAGCATTGCATCGGCGAACCGGCTCGCCGAAGAGGCCGAGCTCGATCTCGTCGAGATCGCGCCTCAGGCGGTGCCGCCGGTCTGTCGCATCATGGATTACGGGAAATTCAAGTACCGTGAAGCCAAGAAGCGGCACGAAGCGAAGCTCAAGCAGAAGCAGATCGTCGTCAAGGAGATCAAGTTTCGCCCGGGTACCGACGAGGGCGATTACCGGATCAAGCTGCGGAACCTCGTCCGCTTCCTGGAAGAGGGCGACAAGGCGAAAATCACCCTGCGTTATCGCGGCAGGGAGATGGCGCACCAGGAACTCGGGGTGCGCCTGATCGAGCGGGTGCGAAGCGATCTCGAGCCCTACAGCACGGTCGAGCAGTATCCGAAGATGGAAGGACGCCAGCTCATCATGGTGCTCGCGCCGAGGAAGAGCGCCAAGCCGGCGCAAAAGCAGGCAAGGCCAGCGAGTGCCGCGGGAGACGCGCCCGCGAGGCGTGCGCCCGTGAGGGCAGTCGCCGAAGCCGGAACCGGCACCGAGAAGAAGTAGCAGTCCGGGTTCCCGAAGTCCTCCACCTGGAGGCACCCGGCGCTAGGCGTGTCCGGCGGGGTGATGGGCCCCGTGGGCCGCCATGGAAAAGAGAAGGGGTACGTCATGCCGAAGTTGAAGACCAAGCGCGGCGCCGCCAAGCGCTTCAAGAAGCGCGCGGGTGGCGCAATCAAGCGCGGCCAGGCCTTCCTGCGCCACATCCTCACGAAGAAGAACACGAAGCGCAAGCGCCACCTGCGCGGCACGACCGGCGTTGCGGCGGCGGACAAGGCGGCCGTGCGCACGATGCTTCCGTACTAGCGATTGCCTGCGGGGCGCCTCCCCGCACCCGTTTCCAGCAGGGGACGTCGCGGTCGCTCCGCGCCGGCCCGCAAGGAGAGTGCCATGCCGAGAGTCAAACGCGGAGTCGTTGCCCGCGCCGCCCACAAGAAGGTGCTGAAGCGGGCCAAGGGGTTTCGCGGCCGCCGCAAGAACGTGTTCCGCGTCGCCAACGAAGCGGTGATGCGGGCCGGCCAGTACGCCTATCGTGATCGCCGCAACCGCAAGCGCGATTTCCGCGCGCTGTGGATCACGCGCATCAACGCCGCCGCGCGCGAGCACGGGATGACCTACAGCGGGTTCATGAACGGCCTGAAGAAGGCCGCCGTGATGGTCGATCGCAAGGTGCTCGCGGATCTCGCGGTGCTCGACAAGCCGGCGTTCTCGCGCTTCGTGGAGAAGGCGCGCGCCGGCCTCTCCGCCTGACGGACGGAGGCAAGCGACCGGAGCTCCGGGATCGGACGCAGGGCCACCCTCGGGCGCGCGGTCGAGGCCCGGCGCGCCGCGATCCGACCCTGATTCCCGGTCCGCCGCGCAACCGCTCCCGCACCGTTTCCCGGTCACCGGTCCCAAGTCCCCAGTCCACGGTTCCCCGTCCCCTGGTCGCCAGGCATGCAGGACCTCGAAGCCATCGTTCAGGAGGCGATTGCGCTCTTCGCGGGCATCGAGGACGCCGACCTCCTCGAGCAGGCCAAGGCGCGTTATCTGGGGCGATCGGGCGCGCTGCGCGACGCGGAGAAGAGCCTCGCGCGGCTCGCGCCAGCCGAGCGTCCCGTCTTCGGCAGCCGTCTCAACGCCGCGAAGCAACGACTCGAGACGGCGCTTCGCGAGCAGCGTGATCGCATCCAGTCGCGCCGTCTGGAGGCGCGGCTGCGGGAGGAATCGCTCGACGTCACGCTCCCGGGCAGGGGCAGCGGCACGGGTGGGCTTCACCCGGTCACGCGCACGTGCGAGCGCATCGAGCGGCTTTTCCGCTCGATGGGCTTCGCGGTGGCCGACGGCCCGGAGATCGAAACCGACTACTACACCTTCACCGCGCTCAACCAGCCGGAGAACCACCCGGCGCGCTCGATGCACGACACGTTCTATCTCGCCGGCGGCGCGCATCTTCTCCGCACGCACACTTCACCGATCCAGATCCGCTACATGGAAGCGCACCGGCCGCCGATCAAGACCATCGCACCGGGCCGGGTCTACCGGGTCGACTCCGACGCCACGCACTCGCCGATGTTCCACCAGATCGAAGGGCTGTGGGTGGACGAGTCGGTCAACTTCGCCGACCTGAAGGGCGTGCTGATCGACTTCATGAAGCGCTTCTTCGAGAGCGACGAGCTGCAGGTGCGCTTTCGGCCCTCGTTCTTCCCTTTCACCGAGCCGTCCGCCGAAATCGACATGAGCTTCGGCGGCAGCTGGCTCGAGATGGGCGGGGCGGGGATGGTACACCCGCACGTGTTGCGCAACGTCGGGATCGACAGCGAGAAATTCCAGGGATTCGCCTTCGGGCTCGGGCTCGACCGGCTGACGATGCTGCGCTACGGCGTGAACGACCTGCGGCTGTTCTTCGAGAACGACCTGCGGTTCCTGAAGCAGTTCAACTGACGCAGCCGGGAGCGGTGAGCCATGAGCTGCGAGCTATGGGTCATGAGCCGCCGGTCGCTGCCGCCGGTGCTGCCGTTCGGGGCTGGCTTGAACTCATAGCTCGCGGCCCACAGCCCGCGGCGCGAACGCATTCATGAAGTTTTCCGAGAACTGGCTTCGCACGTTCGTCAATCCCGCGCTCTCCACGGAGGACCTCGCGCGCGCGATCACGATGGCGGGCGTGGAGGTGGAGACGATCGAGGCCGCCGCGCCGCCTTTCGACCAGGTCGTGGCGGGCGAGATCCTGAACGTCGAGCGCCACCCGGACGCCGATCGCCTGAGCGTGTGCCAGGTCGGCGCCGGCGCGCAGCCCCTTACCATCGTGTGTGGCGCGCCGAACGCGCGGGCCGGCATGCGGGTGCCGGTGGCGATGCCGGGAGCGAGACTTCCGGGCAAGGCGATACGCGTCGCCAGGGTACGCGGCGTGGAATCCCACGGAATGCTGTGCTCGGCGCAGGATCTCGGCATCGCCGGGGACGCGGACGGCCTGCTCGCTCTGCCGAACGGCGCCGAGCCCGGGCGCGACGTGCGGGAACTCCTCGATCTCGACGACCAGCTCCTTATCCTGAAGCCCACGCCCAACCGGGGAGACTGCCTGAGCCTGCTGGGGGTCGCGCGCGAGGTGGCCGCGGTAACCGGCGCGCCGTTACGCACGCCGGAGATCCGCGCCGCCAGGGTGAGCGTCACGGACCGCCTGGCGGTCACCCTCGACGCACCGCAGGCGTGCCCGCGCTACTGCGGCCGAGTCGTGCGCGGCGTGAACGCCCGCGCGGCGACGCCGGAATGGATGGTGCGCCGGCTGGAGCGTAGCGGCATCCGTTCGATCAGCGCGGTGGTCGACATCACCAACTACGTCATGCTGGAGCTCGGGCAGCCGCTGCATGCCTTCGATGCCGCGAAGCTGGAAGGTGGCATCCGGGTGCGCGTGGCGCGGCCCGAGGAGAAGCTCACGCTTCTGAACGGCACCATCCCCGGCATCGGCCCGGGCTGGCTCGTGATCGCGGACGAGAAGAAGGCAGTCGCGCTGGCGGGGATCATGGGCGGCCTCGACACGGCCGTCGCCGACGCGACCAGGGACCTCTTTCTCGAGAGCGCGTTCTTCGCGCCGGACGCGATCGCGGGCAGGACGCGCACGCTGGGGTTCGGCTCGGATTCCGCCTACCGCTTCGAGCGCGGCGTCGATTTCGGCGCGACCCCGGCGGCGCTCGAACGCGCGACCCAGCTCATCATGGAGATCTGCGGCGGCTCGGCCGGGCCGATCACCGAGGCCCGGGTGCACCTGCCGCCGCGCGAACCGGTGCGCTTGCGGCTGAAGCGCGTGGAGCGCGTGCTCGGCATCCGGATGGAACGCGGCCAGGTGAGCGACATCCTGCGGCGCCTGCGCTTCGAGTTCTCGTCGGCCGAGGGCGAATTCCGGGTGACCCCGCCGACCCACCGGTTCGATCTCGCCCTCGAGGAAGACCTGATCGAGGAACTCGCCCGCATCCATGGCTACGACCGCATCCCCGCGGCGACTCCGCCGACGCCGGCGACTCTCCTGCCGGTGCCCGAAACGAGACGCGACGCGGCGGCGTTGCGCACGGTGCTGGTGCACCGCGACTACCAGGAGATCGTGAGCTACAGCTTCGTGGATGCCGCGTGGGAGCGGGATTTCGCAGGCAACACCGCGCCCGTGGCGCTTGCGAATCCCATCGCGAGCCAGATGAGCGTGATGCGCTCCACCCTCGCCGGAAGCCTCGTCAACGCGCTGGCGCACAACGTGAGCCGCCGCCAGCCGCGCGTGCGGCTCTTCGAGATCGGGCGCTGTTTTCTGCCCGCCGCCGAGGGCGCTTATCCCCAGCCGGTGCGGGTGGGCGGCATCGCCTACGGGGACGCGTTGCCCGAGCAGTGGGGTGCCCCGCGCCGGCCGGTCGATTTTTTCGACGTGAAAGCCGATGTCGAAGCCCTGCTCGCGCCCCGGGCGGCCCGGTTCCGCAGGCACCCGCACCCTGCGCTGCACCCCGGCAAGAGCGCCGTGATCGAGTGCGGCGGGGAATACGCCGGGTGGATCGGGGAACTCCATCCCACGTGGCAGCAGCGCTACGACCTTCCCGGCGCGCCGGTGCTGTTCGAACTCGAATTCGAGGTGGTGTCCGGGACCGCCCTGCCCGCCTACACCGACATCTCCCGGCTTCCCGTGGTGCGGCGCGACATCGCCGCGGAAGTCGACGAGGCGCTCGACTGCCAGGCGGTCCTCGATGGCCTGCTCAACCGCAGACCGCCCATCGTGACCGAGATCGGCGTGTTTGACATCTACCGCGGTACCGGTGTAGAAAATGGAAAAAAGAGTCTTGCATTCAGGGTCTTATTACAGGATACTCACAGGACCCTGACGGACGCGGAAGTCGATTCCGCCGTCTCGCAACTGCGCGATGTTCTCAGACAAGAATTCAGCGCAAAGCTCCGATGACGTTGAAAGGGGACCACATGACGTTGACGAAGGCCGAGTTGGCCGACCTTCTCTTCGAGAAGGTCGGTTTCAACAAGCGCGAAGCCAAGGACATGGTGGAATCTTTTTTCGAGGAAGTCCGCCTCGCGCTCGAGAACGGCCAGGGCGTCAAGCTCTCCGGATTCGGCAATTTCCAGTTGCGCGACAAACCCCAGCGTCCCGGCAGAAACCCCAAGACGGGCGAGGAGATTCCCATCACGGCGCGTCGCGTCGTGACGTTTCACGCGTCGCAGAAGCTGAAGGCGATGGTGGAACAGAACTTCCATGGAAACAAGCCAAACGCCTAAGACGCCGCTGCCGCAGATACCGGCGAAGCGCTACTTCACCATCGGGGAGGTGAGCGAGCTCTGCGGCGTGAAGCCGCACGTGCTGCGGTACTGGGAGCAGGAATTCACGCAGTTGAAGCCGGTCAAGCGCCGCGGCAACCGGCGCTATTACCAGCACCACGAGGTGCTCCTGATCCGCCGCATCCGGGAGCTCCTCTATGACCAGGGATTCACGATCAGCGGCGCGCGAAACCGCCTGGACGAGCTCGTCTCCGAGCCGGCCAAGCCGGCGCGCGCCCCGCGCGGCGGCAGCCTCGCCACGCTGCGCCGGGAGCTGAAGAGCGTCATCGAGTTCCTCCGCAACTAGGAATTTGCCGGAACTTCGTCCGACAAATTCCCGTAGAAGCACTCCCACGGAAATCCCGACCGTGCGCAGCGCACGCGCAGCCAGGACCGGGCTCTCCGGATGAGCCGCGTCTTTCACCGCAATGCCCGCGCCGGGTATCCGGTGGCGGTGGGAGGCGAGGGCCCCTATCTCGTCGACAGCGCGGGCCGGCGCTACCTCGATGCGTCCGGCGGCGCGGCGGTCTCGTGCGTCGGGCACGGGCATCCCGCGGTCATAGCGGCGATCCGGGAGCAGGCGGGGAAGCTTGCCTATGCGCACACCTCCTTCTTCTCCAGCGAGCCGGCCGAAGCGCTGGCCGACTGGCTGATCGCGGCCTCCGGCGGCGCCTACGAGCGGGCGTACTTCGTGTCGGGCGGGTCGGAGGGGATCGAGGCTGCGCTCAAGCTCGCGCGCCAGTATTTTCTGGAGATCGGCCAGCCGCACCGTTCGCACTTCGTGGGGCGCCGCCAGAGCTACCACGGCAACACCCTGGGGGCGCTCGCGGTCGGAGGAAACACCTGGCGGCGCGCGCAGTTCCGGCCGCTGCTGATCGGGGCGGGGCATATTTCGCCGTGCTACGCCTACCGCGACCGCAAGGAAGGCGAGACCGAGGCGCAGTACGGCACGCGGGTCGCCGACGAACTGGAGCAGACGGTCCTGAAAGCCGGGCCCGGCCGCGTCATCGCGTTCGTGGCGGAGACGGTGTCGGGAGCGACGCTCGGCGCGGTGCCGGCCGTATCCGGTTACTTCGAGCGGATCCGGCGAATCTGCGATCGCTACGGCGTGCTCCTCATCCTCGATGAGGTGATGTGCGGCATGGGCCGCACCGGGACGCTCTTCGCCTACGAGCAGGAGGGCGTCGTCCCCGACATCGTCGTCGTCGCGAAGGGACTTGGCGGGGGCTACCAGCCGATCGGCGCGGCGCTCGTGCCGGGCAGGATGTTCGACGCGATACGCGCCGGCTCCGGCTTCTTCCAGCACGGGCACACCTATCTCGGTCATCCCATCGCGTGCGCCGCGGCGCTCGCCGTGCAACGGGTGATCGAGGAGGAGAACCTCCTCGAGAACGTGCGCCGGCGGGGCGCTGCGCTTCGCGCGGGGCTGGCGGAGCGCTTCGCCGCGCACCCGCACGTCGGCGACGTGAGGGGCCGCGGACTGCTGCTCGGTGTCGAGTTCGTCGCCGACCGCGGGACCAAGGAGCCCTTTTCGCACGAACTCAGGGTTCATCAGGCCGTCAAGCGCGAAGCGATGGCGCGCGGGCTCCTCGTCTATCCCATGGGCGGCACCATCGACGGGCAGCGCGGCGATCATATCCTCCTCGCGCCGCCGTTCAACATCACCGGGAGCCACGTCTCGGAGATCGTGGAGAAGCTCGGCGCGGCGGTCGACGCGGCGCTTGCGGCGGTGCGCACGCCCGCGCGGGCTTGAGCGACGGGCGCGGGCCACGAGGCGCGAGCGACGGGCTGCGAGCCACGGCCTTCGATCTGCGGGCCGCGAGCCACGGGCCACGAGCTGCGAGCTACGAGCCACGGGCCGCGGGCCGCGGGCTGTGAGCTGTGAGCGGCGGGCTGCGGAACGGGAGCCTCCATCAGTCGTTGCCTGTGACTCGCCACTCGCGGCCTGTGGCCCGCAGCCCGTGGCCCGTGGCTCGAAGCCTGTAGCTCAAAGCTCGGATATAATCCGCCTCCTCGGGGCGTAGCGCAGCCTGGTAGCGTACCGGCATGGGGTGCCGGTGGTCGTGAGTTCAAATCTCACCGCCCCGACCAGTCAAAACCTGTCTTACTTCAAAACCTTGGACAGGTTTCTTATTACCCCGCCTTCCTCCGCAAAATCGTCATTGTGTCCATTTTGTGTCCCTCTGTGGCCGCGATGCGATTCGCCGCAGCAACGAGGTTCGCAACTCTGGGCGCCGAATAGTGCGTCGTGACGCTCTCGTTCCTGTGCCCGGGCAGCACCTGGTGATCCTCGAAGGAAACCACCTGGGGCTCTGAGCCATCGCCCGAATGTGTGCGGGCCTGCGAGCCGCCGACATTCTGCACAGCACGACATCACGCGTACGGGTTGCCTGCCGCAGGCAGAAGTAATACCATATATTGACGGAGTATTACTTATTGGAGGTGCAATGAGCAATCTCGTCACGAGTAAAGGTCAGGTCACGATTCCCAAACGGGTGCGCGACGCGCTAGGCATCAAGGCCGGTAGCGCTGTCGAATTCGAGTTGCGTCCGGAGGGCGAAGCGGTTCTCGTTCCAGTGCGCGGCGCGAAGCCGGCGAAAAGCAGGTTCGCCAAATTGCGTGGAACCGCCACGGTGAAGATGAGCACGCGCGAGATCATGGCCCTCACGCGGGGATAGCTGAGCTTGATTCTGGTCGACACCAACGTCATTCTCGACGTGATCGAGGATGATCCGCAGTGGGCGAAATGGTCACAGGAGCAACTCGATCGCGCGGCACTGAACGATAGGCTTTGCATCAACGCCGTGATCTATGCCGAGCTGTCCATTGCGTATGCCACAATCGAGCAACTGGAGGCGATGCTCGCGCAGGCCCGCTTCGAAATGGAGCCCATTCCGCGCGAGGCGCTGTTTCTGGCCGGGAAAGCGTTCATGCGCTACCGGCGCAGCCGGGGTGGGAAAACGGGTGTGCTACCGGATTTCTTCATTGGCGCACACGCGGCGGTTGCCGGCGTCTCGCTGCTCACGCGGGATGCCGGACGCTACAGGACCTATTTTCCGAAACTCGCCCTGATTTCGCCATGATGTTGTCTTGGCAAACTCGGGACGGAACATTGATACGAATAGCGTTTTTCGAATCAATACCTGGGACGTTGAATGCCGCGGCCTGCCAGACGCCGGCATTCCGGCGGTATTTTTTGCAATCGCGCGGCGCATCCCGGCTTAAGACACGGATATTCCTCGATATTCGCTACTGGCATGCTATTTGCGTGAGTTTCGGTGTTACCCGGAAAGGCGATCGTTTATGGACTTGTCCACCCGCCGGCGGTTTCTTGGTCGTGCAGGAGCGATACTCGCGGCTCCCGCAGTGGCGCGCTCCGGATTCGCTCAGAGCTGGCCGTCGAAACCGATCCGGGTCATTATACCGTTCGTTGCGGGCGGCACCGTCGATGTGATTGCTCGCATCGCGTTTGAACAACTGTCGAAGCGACTCGGCCAGCCTATCATCGTTGACAATCGTGGAGGCGCCGGCGGCACGATAGGCTCGGCGATCGTCGCCAGGGCGAAACCTGATGGATACGATTTCCTCGTCAATTCCTCTGCCCACACCAATGCACCGGCGGCCTTCCCGAGCATTACCTATGACCCCGCGCGCGACTTCCGCGCGGTGATCTGTTTCGGTAGCCTTCCCAACGTGATAGCGGCGGCGCCCTCGAAGGGATTCAAGACGCTGAAAGATCTCGTCGAGGCCGGCAGGAAGAGGCAACTCTCATTTGCCTCCGCCGGCATCGGCAGCGCCACCCATTGGTCGATCGAGCGGCTCCAGTTGAGCGCAGGGTTCAGGGCGCTCCATGTGCCTTTCAAGGCAGGTCCCGAGGCTGTTCTGGCGACGATCACCGGGAGCGTGGATTTCATGGCGCCAAGCATGCAGGGGGCACTGGTGCGGATGCGCGAAGGCAGCCTGGTTGGGCTCGCGGTAAGCACGGCGCAACGGTCGCGCGCTGCCCCCGACATTCCGACCACGCTGGAAGCGGGTTTCCCGAACTCCGACTACACGTTCTGGAACGGGATGTTCGCGCCCGCGAAAACCCCGCGCGAGATCATCGACCGTCTGTACCGGGAGATGACGGAGGTGCTCAGGGATCCGGCGGTCGTGGAGAAGTACGCCGCCATGAGCATCGACCCGATGCCGATGACGCCACAGGAGTTCGACGCGCGGGTGGCAAGCGAGATTGCCATCAGCCTCGATATCGTGAAGAAGGCCGGCTTGAAGTTCAACTGACGCCCGCCCGTTCCAGAGGATCTGTCGAGGAGCAAGCTGATGCTTCCGCATTTGCCGCAACCAACGATGCACGCATTTCTGGCCTACGATGAAGCGATTGCGGCGCTGAATTCAATCGCCGCCGATGCGCCGCAAACCGTAGAGCTTGCCAGCGCCGGCAGGTCGCGCATGGGCCGCGAACTCGTCTATGCAAGGATAGGTTCGGGTCCGAAGAAGGTATGGGTGCAGGCGCGCGGACGCGCCGTGCAGGCTCTTACCACGCCTGGCGCGCTGGAGTTGATCAAGGCGCTCACGCATGATGCCTATGCGCTCGTGCGCGAGCAGCTCACGGTGCTCGTGATTCCCATGTTCCTCACGGACTGCACCGAGAAGTGGCTCGACTACACCGAGGACGGAGTCGACCTGGAGCGCGACTGGGAGGAATTCCGCGCCCCTGAAGCGAAGCTGTGGTTCGATCTGTGGGCTGACTTCAAGCCGGAATACGCGATCAATCTGCACCAGATGGCCAATTGGCCCTTCGTGGAGGGAACGGCCGACATCTGTGCTTTCCAGATCTTCGCGAATATGTTGCGGCCCGAGGAGATGACCGAAGACCAGTGGAATACCAACCGGAGGATCGGCGCGCTCGCCGCCGCCGCAGTCAGGTCTATCGGCGTGCATCCGGGCAAGTTCTGGAACCATCGCAAGCACCACGATGCCAAGCCGCGCCGGCTGAACAATCTCGGCTTCATGCTGCGCGGACTGCCAGTCGGCGATGGCAAAGTGCACAGGGTGCGTGGCGCGGTCTATTTCGAGGTACGCAAGAACGGCGAGTTCAAGGCGCCGGAGCGGGTACGCAATACCGGTGACGACGAACTCGTCCGAATATTCCCGGCCGCCGTGCTTGGCGTGCTGGTTGCGCTTGCGGACGGCACATTCGACCGGACTCCGGTGGAGGGCTACGAAAGCCTGCCCTCCGGCACGATGTATACTGTCGGAGGCACCAAGCCGGATTGGCTGGACAGCGGCAACGTTCCTGACTGGGTGTTCAAGAATGCACCACCGCAATGGCTGCTCGACGCTTTCGCGCATTTTGCGCGGGTGCGGGTATGGAGCACCGACGACCCGCCACGACGGTAGGCACCCTGGCTAGGCTGGTCTCCGAACTGCTCGACATCGGCGAAATTCCCGGAAGCCAGGGCCGTTGTGACATGGCGTGAGTCGAAGCGAGGCTATCGCCCCTTCACCGAAGCAACTGCGATCCAGACGCACC
The DNA here is from genome assembly GCA_020854035.1 of Burkholderiales bacterium. Taxonomy (GTDB): domain Bacteria; phylum Pseudomonadota; class Gammaproteobacteria; order Burkholderiales; family SG8-41; genus SG8-41. The sequence goes on from JADZGE010000061.1 coordinate 58,979, forward strand.
TGGATGCTTTCAATCGGTGCTTCTTCCAGGGAAAATGGGGTCAGGGTAACTCTGACTCAAGTTTGACACGCCGGTTTTTAAAAAGTTACGAATTCAAGTAGTTGCGGAGCGTGCGGGGTTCTTTACCACTACATTCCGGGCCCCCTGTGGGCCGTCAGCGGGAAACGGGTTGTGCGA